>NZ_JBMVQY010000014.1:0-821 GCF_049537125.1 Limisphaera sp. VF-2 | reverse complement strand
TTTGAGCGGCAGGGGACCAACCAGTGGGCCCGGCTGCTGGGGTACATCCGCCAGGGCGACCCCGGCGATGTGTTTGCCCTCGCATATCTGCCGCAAGGACGGTCTGCGTTGGTGTCATATCTGCCGCAGGGCACGGTGATCCGCCTTTCGCTGGGGCGCCCGGCCAGTAGCCCGTTGGATCCAGTTCTGGAGATTCTCGACAGCGCCGGCGCCGTGGTGGCCTCTGCGCCCGCGGGCACTACGAACCTGGTCCACACGGTGGCCGTCGGTGCGTCGGGAAGATACTTTGCACGCGTGCGCGCCAACGGTGCGACCACGGGGCTGGCGTCCCAGTACCTGCTGCAGATTCAGGAAAGCATTCCGCCGGATGTGGTCTCGCCGCAGATCGTGGGCGATTCGTTGCCGTCAGAGGGCACAACCTCCACGAATATCCTCGACCGGTTCACGCTCATGTTCTCCGAGGAACTGGCGCCGGCCACCGTGAACGATGCGGCGGCCTATGAGCTCAGAGCGGCCGGCGCGGACGGGCTCTTCGATACGGCGGACGATTTGTTTTACAGCGTTGCTATTTCTCCGACTTACGCATCTGGAAGCAATGCCACCTGTTTGATCGTGGACGGTCCATTGCAGCCCGGGCGTTACCGTCTGATCGTCCGCACCACGCTGAAAGACCTCGAATTGAATCCCATGGCGTCCGCCTACGTGCGGACCTTCGAAGTCGCCAACGTACCGGGCTTCGTGCTCGAGAACCGTTCGAACGACACGTTTTGGGGTGGGACGTCGTTGGGGGTGGGTGGGGTGGTGGGTGCGGATGGGTCGTT
>NZ_JBMVQY010000013.1:0-825 GCF_049537125.1 Limisphaera sp. VF-2 | reverse complement strand
CGACCCATCCGCACCCACCACCCCACCCACCCCCAACGACGTCCCACCCCAAAACGTGTCGTTCGAACGGTTCTCCATGACGAAACCCGGCACACCCGCAATCTCAAAAGTGCGCACATAGGGAGCAGGGAGAGGATTCCGATTCGCGTCCTGGAGACTGACTTTCGCCGTGAACCGGACGCGGCCGGCTTGTACGGGCCCATCTGTCACCAACAAAGTCACGTTCGTACCCAGCGAGTAGGCAGGCGAAACCAAAAGCGCGTACACACTGTCGTCCGAGGTGCCAAAGACAGCGTCCGCCCCTGCATGACGCAGCTCGTAACTCGCCGGATCGTTGACCGTTGCAGCCAACATATCCTCCGAAAAGACTAGACTGAAGCGGTCCAAAATGCTCGTCACCGTGGTCCCCTCGTTCGGCAGCGTATCTGCCAGGATTTGCGGAGGCACCACATCCACTGGAGTTATCACTTGGATTTGCAGCAGATATTGAGCCGACAGGCCGGTGCCGCTGGCAGCGCGAATCCGGGCATAGTACCGCCCATCCGCGGGAACGCTGAACACCAGATTCGTCTGGCCGTCGGCGCCCGCAGCCAGAAGATTCCCGGAAGAACCAAGTACCTCCAACACCGGGACGAGCGGACTGGTGGACGGCAACTGGCAGCCCAGGCGAATTTCGGTCCCCGCCGGCAGTTCCGGCAGGTAAGTCTGAGAATCTGGAGGCAGGTTTCGAATCCAGAACACGTCTCCCGGGTCGCCCTGGCGGATGTACCCCAGCAGCCGGGCCCACTGGTTGGTCCCCTGCCGCTCAAACCCCAGCGCATTCGC
>NZ_JBMVQY010000012.1:0-1559 GCF_049537125.1 Limisphaera sp. VF-2 | reverse complement strand
GGGTCGCCCTGGCGGATGTACCCCAGCAGCCGGGCCCACTGGTTGGTCCCCTGCCGCTCAAACCCCAGCGCATTCGCCTGCCCCACCCCGTTGTTGTCCTCCCCCTCCACCTGCCAGTGCCCCGGCACCACGCTCACCCGCAGCCGATACTCCCCCCAGTACGACCAGTTGTAACTCACCCGCACCCCATACCGCCCACTGGCCGGCAACACCACCGGCGCCATCTGCCCCGTCCCGTTGTTGCCCGCACCAAAACTCCCCACCACCGTCCCATCCGCCCGCTCCAGCTGATAATACAACCCGCTGCCGCCCGGATGCCCCGGCACCTCACAGGCCACCAGCACCCGCTCCCCCGCCCGCCCGCTAAACACCCAGTAGTCCACATCCTGCGACCCGCTCAAATTGCCCCGCCCCCACCCGTGCCGCACCCCACTGCCAGGCGGATCCTCCGCCAACTCCTCCCGCCCCTGCCCCCACAACACCGTCACACTGTTCCCATTGTAGTTGGCACTGACCAAATCCTGCCGCCCATCCCCATCCCAATCCCCCGCCGCCAACCCCATCGGACTGCCCGCCACCCCGTACAAACTGGCCCCCTCCAAACCCCCACGCCCATCGTTCAACAACACCCCCACCCGATGATTCCAACCCCCCACCGCCACATCCAACCGCCCGTCCCCGTCCCAATCCCCCACCACCACCGAATACGGATCCACACCCCCCAGCCCGTACTTCACCACCCCCTCCAACGTCCCGTCCCCACGACCCCGCAACAGCCCCACCGTGTTGTCCCCCGTATTCACCACCACCACGTCCGCCAACCCGTCCCCACTCACATCCCCCACCGCCACCGCCCGCGGCCAGCTCAAACCCCCATAGCCCACCGGCACCTCAAAACTCCCGTCCCCACGACCCAACAACACACTCAGCGTCTGCCCACTGGAGTTGGCCACCACCACATCCAACCGCCCGTCCCCGTTCAAATGCCCCACCGCCAACCCCCAGGCCCCATTGCCCGTAGCCACATTCACCCCGGCCCCAAAACTCCCATCCCCACTGCCCAGCCGCACCGTCACACTGCCCCCGCCCTCGTTGGCACTGACCAGGTCCAGCCGCCCATCCCCGTTCAAATCCCCCAACACCACACTGCGCGGATTGTTCCCCACCCCGTAATTCGTCCAGCCCACAAACCCACCGCTGCCGTCCCCCAACAACACGCTCACATTGTGGCTGTAGTAATTGGCCACCACCAGGTCCATCACCCCGTCCCCGTTCACATCCCCCGCCGCCAACCCCACCGGCCCGTCCCCCACCGCCACGTTGGTCCGCAGCCCAAAACCCCCCGCCCCCTGCCCCAACAACACACTGACCGTGTCACTGCCAAAATTGGCCACCGCCAAATCCCACAGCCCATCCCCATCCCACCGCCCCGCCACCACCGCATACGGATTGGCCCCCACCCCATAACTGGGCCCCGGCCCAAACGACCCATCCGCACCCACCACCCCACCCACCCCCAACGACGTCCCACCCCAAAACGTGTCGTTCGAACGGTTCTC
>NZ_JBMVQY010000011.1:0-2008 GCF_049537125.1 Limisphaera sp. VF-2 | reverse complement strand
CCGCCCGTCCCGTACAAGGTTGCCATCCCCATCGTACACCAAGCTTTCAGCGCTCTGCGCCACAAAGTCCCCCCGCACCTCCGACTGCACCCGGTCCGGATTACCCCGCACCACCCCCAGGTTCGTCACCACCACCCACACCCCGCCCGTGCCGTACTGCCTCACCACTCCACGACCATGACCTGCCACAAGCACCGCAGGGCCGCCCCTACATTCAAAGCCGACGATCCGACAGCCCACAGACCACCCGAGATTCCGACTCAAGTCCATTGAGCGCTCCTCTTTCAGCCCACAGATCACGCAGAGCACGCAGAAACGAATCATCGCGGTATCCATCAGAAGCCGCTAGGTCCTGAAATCCTCACAGAAAGCACCCTGCGGCCTCCGCCGCCACCCAGCCTGGTATCTAAAGGCGCATCCCACCAAGCCCATCCCGCACCTATCCCGCAACGGCCGTCCCGTGGACAGCTTTGGCGCGCATGAGGCGGCAGGCCAGCTAAGGAGGCGGTCCGACGGCGCTTGAGCCGGCCCGGCTCGGCCATTGGGCCCGCACGTCGGTCCGGATGCTGCGCCTACTGCTGCTTCAAGCGCAGCTCCATGGAGGGCTGAGAACACCGACGGAGCCGGCACATAACAAGATGAGCCCACGAGGAAGGGGCCGCGTTCTCGGCTCAGTTAGCGCATCTTCAAGCCCGTGGGAGAGACCTGTGGGCGTATCCACACTATAGGCCGCTTCCGCTAGAGTTGCCAATCGGCACCGAAGGCGGAAGCAGGAACGGCAGAAGATCTTGGTGGCTGCGCACAATCTGCCGCGAATGGCGCGGCTGGGCTCCGAGAGCTCATCGCGGAATGTCCTGAGGCCACCATGCACGCCTAAAGAGGCTGAAAAAGCCCCGCGACCAAAAGTCGAAATGCTTAAGCGCAAGGGCGGAATCTCGCGGAGCCGACGCCCTCATGAGCAGGAACTAACCACATTCTTCCGACAGACCTAACTGACGACCGATGCGGTGCTTTTTCCAATCCTCTCCTGGGTGGGCGACATCTCAGCGTTGTATCCAAGAGCCTCACCCTTGGCCTTTCTCAGCATCTGCTCGGCGACTCGAACAGCTTTTCTGCGTTCCTGAGACCGCCTGCGCGGAAGCCTGTAGAAAACGATTTCCGCACTGGACGAGGGCCCGTCTTTGGCCAAGTGCAGGTCAGAAATGTGAAAATGACTCTCCGTGGAGCGAGATTTTTTAAGATTCTTGAGCGCCACTATTAAAGCATCAATCTCAGCAGCGGACCTAAATACAACTTCTGTCCAGAAAAACGGTCCCCCCGCACAGTATTTAGCGTCTGTCACTACCACGTGAACAGAACGGCGCTTCGATTGGCCGTTGGGCTTCGGCGGGTGCTTACAGCGTGCAGGCATAGCGAATCAAGACGACCCCGCATGCTCCCTCACCTGACGGCATCGTCACAATATCGAAAACGATGATCGCTCCACCGGCAGCGCAAAGCGCGCCGATGGCAATCCATTTGACCACATTGTCTCGTGTGGGTGTAGCACATCGTTCACAGATCTTCGGGATCGGGAGTTGCCGCTCCCTCATACCCTGTTTGCAGTACTGGTTAAACACATCGATGACATATTGCAATTCGCTGTCGAGGGAATGTGCCCATTTCTTGCAGGGCGAATTCTCAAAGAGCTCAAGTACTGCCGCTATGGCGTTACAGGGGTTTGCACTAAAATGGTCCTTGACTTGCTCGAGGTGGGTTTTAAGCCCACGCAGCTTCTGCAGGCACTCCTGCCGGGAAAGCTTACCAAGGGCATCGATGTCCGAGAGTGGGTCGTTCCGGACAATACCATAAAAGGTCAGGGTGCTGACTTCTTCCAGTGGATCTATGGTCAACCATCTCCCCGACCCCGCGGAGTAAGCGCGATATTCGTAGAGGACCAAACCTGTGGCCGAGTCCTTCCGCTTCGTGCTGAAACGGAAGGGGTTGGAGGGAGCCGCGGGGCCGGTGG
>NZ_JBMVQY010000010.1:0-3340 GCF_049537125.1 Limisphaera sp. VF-2 | reverse complement strand
GTCGTACCGCCAGGCCGTCCGGGCCTGACCGCCCGTGCCCTGCCCGCTGCCCAGGTCGAACTGTTGCCAGGTCACCAGGTTGGTCAGCCGCCCGCCATGGTCGTAGCCGTACTCCACCGGCCAAGCGCTGGTGCCCCAACTGCGCCAGATCTGCCCCTGCGGCGTATAAAGCGTCCGTTGCCAGCGCCCGCCCGGCGACAACCTCTTTCGCCCCGCGCGTACTACCCCACCGACAACGACCAGGATGCCACGCTTTCACGCCTCATCGCCCCGCCACAGTCTTCTTCTTCGAGCATTGCCCCTTCTGAATCATTCAATGACTACGTCCATCCACGTCAGCTCTTCGAGCGACGTCTTCCCGGCGCGGCCTGCGTGTCAGCCAGCGCCACGCAAATGACATCGCTATGACCAACAGGCCCAGCAGCACACAAAAACTCAGGAGGCCCCAAGCCGGCTCATATTCCGCACCAGACACCGCTTCGTGCCCGCTCGCACGACCATGCGACACAGGCCGCAGAAATACAGCCCACCACGCTATGACAACTCCCCCCGCCACACCAGCCAAGACAAGAACCTTCTTAACCATCGGTTTTCCTCCTATCGCACTATAATCTCACCGTCGGCGCAGATTGTAATCGAGATCGTGCTCGCCGCTAAAGTCATGGATACGTCGATGTAAGGACTCTTGATGCCCAAAAAGGCCATGTATTCCGACGTATAGCTGATGCACTGGACCGGACAGGGGCCGTCCTTCTCGCCCACATTAGGGCCATGGACTTTTAGCTTATAGCCCGCAGGAAACTGCGCAAATGTTAATCGTCCTTCAGCCGAATCTTTCCCATAGGCGTGGAAGCGGACGCCGTTTCGCGTCTCACCCCATACGAGAAGGTAATGAGAATACGACAGATATTGTGTGCCCAGTGTTTGGTTAAGTATGTCTGTGTACCATGTGACCCACCAATCTTGGACCTCGTACTCAACCCGTCGCAAGCCATATTGGTCACACTGCTCGGTAGGAGTGTTCTGAACCATTTGATAAAGGTTCCATCCGTCCTGTTCCGCTAATGGATCTCGAGTTAGCCATCGCCCAACTATAGGGCGATAAATGCGATACGCGTAAAGCACCAGTCCACTGGCTGGGTCGGTGCGTTTGGTGCTGAAGCGGAAGGAACTAGAAGCGGCGGCAGGACCGGTGGTGCGGAGGGCGTCGTCGAAGGGACCGTATTCGTAGCGCCCGGTCTCCGTGCCGGTGGAAGCAGCAACCAACTGCCACACGTTCCCGTTGCCATCGTAGGTGCAGAAATGCGCGCCGGCAGATGACGCAGAGTGTTGGTTGACCCACAGCAAACCACCCACACCGCCGGCGCCGTCCAAGGTTTCGCTGAGGTCCAGGCCCCACGCGTAGCTGCGCACCAGCGCATGGTTCGTGGCGTTCAGCTCTGCGATGTGCCGGCTAAACCGCATCGGATCGCTCACCAGCTTCAGGTCCTCTATAACCCGCCAAGCCTCACTTGTCCACCCGCTACTCGTCCGCCAAATCCGCCGAGGGCGCATCTCGATGGATGGCAGCTTGGTCTTTTTGCGCCGGTTTCCCACCCCCCGGAGCGCCTCCCTGCGGGGCGGGCCGCTGCGGTCGGCAGGCCGACGGGCAGTCGGCGGCCGTTTGCCCCAGCGGGAGTTTCGCGGATTGGCCATCCGCGATACAGCAGGCGACCAGCCTGCGCTGCGGCGATACCCCGATCCCCTAGTGCCAGAGACTGAAATGCGCCCCGCTCCGTTCTCCCATGCAACTCCTTCTGCACTCCCCGGCGAAGACGCTGCGCCCAGGACCGTGCGGCAGGGGCGGGTGGCCGACTTCCCTCACCGCAGCCTCGAGCCGCCTAATCTCTCTCGCACCATTTGCGCCGGACAGCCGGACGGCGTTCAACGTCCCCACTTTGGGATGAATCTCAGTCGCTCTGAGGACGCATCGGCGGTGCGTCCAATTTCGAAAGCTGCTGTTTCCCTGGAGAACTCGTTGCCCGCTTCCAAGTTCTCAAAGTCCCCGAGACTTCTAGGGAACTTGTAGTGCTGAACGACTTTCCCAGCCTTGGTGAAAACAAGGAGGTAAAACGTCTCTGACGAATCGATGTGAGTTCCTTGTGCTTCCGCCCATCTGTAGCCAAGCTGCGCGTGGATTTGGTCAACCGATGTGTAAGGGCCGAAGATGAACAACTTTTCCCACTGAAACCGCGTCACTGACGAAACGCTGACAACCGCGTTGCTGGTCTTCAGCGCAGCCTCGCCAGATCGATGGAGCGCCTCCACAAAGCTGTTTTCTGCCTCGCCACATCCACTGAACGAGAGCATCGCTGCGACTACCGACAAAACGCCAAATGCGGTCTTCACTTGAGCACCTTCAGTTTTCCCTCATCGAGCGCCTTCTGGCAAAGATCGCCACAGTCTCCGCTTTGGGCGGCCAAATCACGGCCAACGGAGTTGTTGTGCTCGTCCATTTTCCGCTGCTCAGGGGGCTGTCCGCGGCGTTCGTTTGCATTCTCGTGGACGTCGCCTATGCACTTGGCATTCAACGTGCCGAGCGCTCGGGCCATTTCGCAACTCCAGTAGCAGTGCCGCCATGCGTCGGCCTTGTCGTTGTGGAGGGTCGAGCCCGGGAATCGCCTCTGTGTCTCGTTCAGAGCTCGGTCCCCCAAAGCCGCTCCCTTCTCGCAGTCCGATTTCCCGCACTTACAAAGGCAATCGAGCTTTTCACGCAAATCAGCACCGCCTCCGCTGTAGCCCAAGCCCCAGAGGTCAATTCGTCGTATGGGGTCATTGGCGACGAAGGCATACAAGTTCAACCCGCCGCGTTCCCCAATGGGATCTCTGTTTGACCACCCCCCGAACGCGGGCTGTAGGCACGATACTCGTAGAGGACCAAACCTGTGGCCGAGTCCGTCCGTTTCGTGCTAAAGCAGAAGAGGTTAGAGGGAGCCGCGGGGCCGGTGGCGCGGAGGGGTTCGCCGAAGGGGCCGTATTCGTAGCGCGCCGTCTCCATGCCGGTGGTAGCAGAGACCAACTGCCAGACATTCCCGTTGCCGTCGTAGGTGACGAAATGCGTCCCGGACGCCGGACCGCTGGCCAGCCGCACCCAGAGCAGACCACCCACCTCACCGGCGCCGTCCAATGTCTCGCTCGGGTCCAAGCCCCAGACGTAGCTGCGCACCAGCGCGTGGTTCGTCGCGTTCAACTCTGCCACATGCCGGCCGAACCACACCGGATCGCTCACGGATTTCAGGTCCTCCGTCACCACCCAAACCCCGTTGCTCAACACGTAGCTCGTCTGCCGGATGCGCCGGCC
>NZ_JBMVQY010000009.1:0-5468 GCF_049537125.1 Limisphaera sp. VF-2 | reverse complement strand
TGTTCTGCGTGGTCTGTGGGCTATTCTTTCTGTGTGTTCTGTGGGCTTCCTCGTAGCCGCCGACGTGAGTCGGCGGAGGCTCTACCCTGAAATGGTCCGCCGCGTTCCCGCGGCGGCTGCGGAGACAGCCTCCGGAGGGCTCTGCATGATCTGTGGTTTCTGCGTATTCTGCGTGCTCTGTGGGCTTTTTATGAGACTCTTCAGTGTATTCTGCGTGCTCTGTGGGCTGTCTCTTCTGCGTGGTCCGCGGACTCTCGTCAGCGGGGATGAAAATCGCGGTAGGGTCGCCGACCGGTCCGTAACGGCTCCGGCAGGGGGTCGTCCTCGGCCAGATCCAGACAGCGCAGCACGCCCGGCTCGACCTCGCGATATCGGAACCCGCTCTCGGGACACACCATGACGCCATCCGGACCGGGCGGGGGCAGGGGATGCCCGTGCCGGCTCATCCAGCCCTTCTGTCGGGCCGGCACCCCGACCATCAGGGCGTAGTCGGGAACGTCCCGGGTGACGACCGCCCCGGCGGCGATGAAGGCGTAGCGGCCGATGGTCACCCCACAGACGACGGTGGCGTTGGCCCCCACGGTGGCGCCACGGCGAATCCACGTGCGCTCGTACAGCGCATGTCGGTTCACCTGCGAACGCGGATTGGTCACGTTGGTCAGCACGCACGAGGGCCCCAGGAACACGTCGTCTTCGATCTCGGTGCCGGTGTAGATGGACACGTTGTTTTGCACCTTGACGTTGTCGCCGATCCGGACGCCGTCGGCGACGAAGGTGTTCTGGCCGAACACGCAGTTGCGTCCGATCCGGGCGCCCCGGCAGATGTGGGCGAAGTGCCAGATGCGCGTGCCCGGACCGATCTCGGCGCCCGCGTCCACCACCGCGGTGGGGTGAATGAAGACGTCGGAAGTGCCCGAGCAGGCGGGAGGGATCGCCCCGGCCCCGGGCACGACTGTTCTCCCGGGGGACGTAACCGGCAACACGGACAGCGCTGCGGGGTCCACGGCCTCGCCGTCGCGTTCCAAACTGCGTTGGGCCGCATCGAGAACGCGCAACACGCGCAGGCCCTCGTCGCCGTCCGTGCGCGGCGCGGTGCGGTCGCGACAGCACTCCAGAAAGTGACGGCATTCCTGCAACAGGGGCTCGACCGGTTCGACGGGCACGGGCTCGCCCTCCGAGCGATTGGGGACGGGAACCTGTCCGCCCGACCACCGCAGGTAGTGTCGATGAAGCCGGAGTTTCTGGGGCCAGGGAAGGGTGTCGTCGAAGACCGCCATGCCCTCGGAGCCGACGACGGTGAGTTTCTGTTCCTTGAAGGGGTTGAGCCAGCTGACGTACACGTGGGCGCACAGGCCGCCTGAAAAACGGAGCGTGGTCAGCGTGGTGTCGGCGATGTGATGGTTCAGATACGACTCGCCGGTGCACCGGATGCGCAGCGGCATCTGGTCTCCGGCCAGCGCCAGGATCACGGAGAGATCGTGCGGGGCGAAGCTCCAGAGGGCGTTTTCTTCGCGACGGATCTTGCCGAGGTTCAACCGGTTCGAGGTGATGTAGTAGAGTTTGCCCAGTTCGCCGGCCGCAACCATCGCGCGCAGGCGCAGGATGCACGGATGATACTGCAGCAGATGCCCCACCATCAGGATGCGGTTGTGTGCGCGGGCCAGCGCCACCAGCTCGGCCCCCTGGGCGACGTCCAGGCAAAGGGGTTTTTCGACGAACACGTCCTTGCCGGCCAACAGGGCCGCTCGGGCCAGGGCGTAATGCGTGGCGGCCGGCGTGGCGATGGCGACCCTGGTGACGGCGGGGTCGTCCCACAGAATCGCCGGGTCCCCGACCTTGCGGACGGTGTCGAACTCGGGTCCGTACCCGGCCAGGGCCTCGGCGGAGGTGTCGCACAACGTGTGCAGGACGCCGAGGGCGTGGAAGTTCCGGGCCAGGTTGCGGCCCCAATAGCCGGCACCGATCAGGGCCAGGTCAGGTGCAGTCGCGTTCATGGTCGGATAGCCCCCCGGAGCACGCAGATGTTCATGGGAGCGCGTGGAGCAGACGGTTCACAAAAGCCCACAGAGCAAGCAGAGAACCCTTTGAAAGCCCGCAGAACACACGGAACACGCAGAACACCCCCCTGTTCTGGATCGGTCCGCCGCCTTCCGGCGGCGGCTACGCCTTTTTTTCAATAGCCCACAGAGCACGCAGAACACGCAGACGGGGGGAACTCCGTAGCCGCCGACGTGAGTCGGCGGAAACTCGGGCCTGGAATTGTCCGCCGCGTTCCCGCGGCGGCTACCTGTTTTTCCAAGAGCCCACAGATCACACGGAACAGGCAGAACACCCCCTGTTCCGGATCGGTCCGCCGCCTGACGGCGGCGGCTACCAGTTCTGAATCCGTAGCCACCGACGGGAGTCGGTGGACTTACCCATTTCGTCGTTTTTGAAAACCCCACTTGTGGATGCTCCTTGATTCTTCTTCTGCGTATTCTGCGTACTCGGTGGGCTTTTTCTGAAAATCTTCTGTGTGCTCTGTGGGCTTTTTCTTTCTGCGTGTTCTGCGTGGTCTGTGGGCTATTCTTTCTGTGTGTTCTGTGGGCTTCCTCGTAGCCGCCGACGTGAGTCGGCGGAGGCTCTACCCTGAAATGGTCCGCCGCGTTCCCGCGGCGGCTGCGGAGACAGCCTCCGGAGGGCTCTGCATGATCTGTGGTTTCTGCGTATTCTGCGTGTCCTGTGGGCTTCTTATGAGAATCTTCAGTGTGTTCTGGGTGCTCTGTGGGCTGTCTCTTCTGCGTGTTCGGTGGTTCAGGTTTCCCGGTCAGGGTGCGGGCCAGGGTTCCAGCCGGGGGCACAGTAGAGCCAGCGCGCCTCCTGACGCAGCACGCGGCCGAAACGGCTGTTTCGGGGCAGCACGCGCCATTCAAGGGCGGTCAGGACCCAGAGGTCCGTGGGCACCGGCAGCTGTTCGATGGGCCAGGGGGCATGCCGCTGGGCCCGGTCCGACGGCGCATCCGATACCACCAGGACCAGGTCGAGGTCGCTGCCGGGGCCGGCGTCGCCGCGGGCGTGCGATCCGATGCAGGCGGCGCCCAGCAGTTCGGGATGCTCGACGGCGCGCCGGCGAATCCAGTCCTGGAGCGCGGACAGGACCTCGCCGGGCTCAGGCCATTTGAGCACGCACGAATGCAAGGATCTCACGGGCATAGGTGAGAGCCTGTTCGCTCTGGAGCGGGCCGTAGTGTTCGAACGGGGCACCCGCGACAAACCCATTCGGATAGCGGGCGGGCACATAATGACCGTCCAGAACCCGGGCCTTTTCCACGAGGTCCGGCGGCGTGGGGCACTGCGCAGGCAGCTCCTGGAGGAGCCGACTGAGCACATGGCCCCAGGCTTCCTGACCATAATGGAGGTGCAGGGCTTTGAGGGCCTTTTCGGCGGCCTGATGGGCGGCGAAGCAGGCCCATTCGTGTCGGCTGGCCGCGCGGCTGTCCGCGGCCTGTTCGAGATCACGCTCGGCCTGCCGGAACCAATCGAGTGCCCGATTCATGTTGTTGTGCGCGTGCCCTGCGGCACCAGCGCTTCCTCTTCGAGCCCGCCGAGCCCGCAGAATGGGCTTTTGAGCCCACGGATCACGCGGAACCCACGGAATGTGTTTTTAAGGCCCACAGAGCACACAGAATACACAGAACTCAAAAACTACAGAGCAGGGGGAATAGCCAGAGTCCTTTTCTCAAAGCCCCCAGAACACGCCGAACACGCAGAACACACAGAATTCCTTCAAGCCCACAGATCACACGGAACACACAGAACAACCCGGTTGTCTTGGATCGGTCCGCCGCCTTCCGGCGGCGGCTACGCTTTTTTTCAATAGCCCACAGAGCACGCAGAGTACGCAGAAGGACGTTTTTTGAAGCACCTGCCGAACGCGCAGACGAGCCAGCAAGCTCGCTCCGAGCCCGGGATTATCCCTGAAAGCCGCGGAACCGGGGCGTCAATGTAGCCGCCGACGTGAGTCGGCGGAAACTCGGCCTTGAGGTGGTCCGCCGCGTTACCGCGGCGGCTACCTGTTTTTCCAAGAGCCCACAGATCACACGGAACACGCAGAACAGCCCACCTGTTCTGGATCGGTCCGCCGCCGGCTACCAAGCGCCCCCGGTAGCCACCGACGGGAGTCGGTGGATGTACCCATGTCGGCTTTGTTGAAAACCCCGCTTGTGGATGCTCCTTGATTCTTTTTCTGCGTATTCCGCGTACTGTGTGGGCTTTTCTGCGTGTTCTGTGGGCTTCCTGGTAGCCGCCGACGTGAGTCGGCGGACTGGCCCATTGTTCTAACGTTCTGTGAGGTCTGCATGTTCCGTGGTTTGGTCCTCTCTATACTTCCGCGCGTTCTGTGGGCCGGTTGGGTGCTGCGCGCCTCTATGCCGTGAGCGCACTTCCCTTCGGCTCACGCCCACAACCCCAGTAGCGCTGCATCAATAACGGCATTTGGCATCGCGCCTGCAGCTTGACATCATGCTATCGTGGAAGCATGGTTGTGGCGTGAGGACGACATTGAACCTGGATGATGATATTTTCCAAGCCGTGTCCCAACGGGCCAAGGAACGCGGGGTCGCCCTGGGCAAGGTAATTTCGGAGCTCGTCCGTCGCGCCCTGGAGACGCCCACGCCGACCTCAGAAGAGGCCGGCCTGGTGGTCTTCCGGTTGCCCCCGGATTCCCCGAGGGTGTCGAGTGACCTGGTGCGCCGTCTGGAGAGCGAGGGGGTATGACAGCTTGTCTGCTGGACGTGAACTTCCTGGTGGCGCTCCTGTGGCCGGCTCATGAGCATCACGCGCGGGCCGTGAGCTGGTTCCAACAAAACCGCGCCCGAGGATGGGCCACCTGCCCGCTGACCCAAATGGGTTTTGTGCGAGTGGTGTCGAATCCGGCCTTTTCCCGCGACGCTGTTCAACCATGGGAGGCCGTGCAGGTATTGGCCGCCAACACCCGGGACGCCGACCATGTGTTTTGGCCGGACGCGTTGCCCGTGGAGGAGGCGGTCGGGTTTGCGGGGTTGCGACTTGCCGGGCATCGACAGCTCACGGATGCGTATTTGCTCGGGCTTGCGATTCGCCACGGTGGCAGGCTGGCCACCCTGGACCGGGCCGTGTTGGATTTGACGGCCCCCGACAGCCCTGAGCGGGAGGCGGTGGAATTGGTCTCTTGAGCCGCGAGAGAGCCCACGGAGCCCGCGGAAATCATTCCCAAGCCCACGGAACACGCAGAACACCCCCTGTTCCGGATCGGTCCGCCGCCTGACGGCGGCGGCTACATTCCATCTAAAAGAGCCCACAGAACACACAGAACACGCAGAAGTTCTGTCTTTGGGCCCACAGATCACACGGAACAGGCAGAACAACCCAGCATCTTGGATCGGTCCGCCGCCTTCCGGCGGCGGCTACGCTTTTTTCAAGAGCCCACAGAACACGCAGATCACGCAGAA
>NZ_JBMVQY010000008.1:0-9292 GCF_049537125.1 Limisphaera sp. VF-2 | reverse complement strand
GTCGCGTTCAGCTCCACAATGTGCCGGCCGAACCACACCGGATCGCTCACGAATTTCAGGTCCTCCGTCACCACCCAGACGCCGTTGCTCAGCACGTAGCTCGTCTGCCGGATGCGCCGGCCCAGTGCATCGTACGCCCAGTCCACCCGACGCCAACCGGCCCGATCGCCCGCTCCGTAGCTCATCACCCGCACCAACCGGTTCTCCGCGTCCCAACTGTACACCCACCGCCCATCCCGGACAAGGTTGCCGTCTCCGTCGTACACCAAGGTTTCAGAGCTCTCCGCCACAAAGTCCGACCGCACCTCCAATTGCACCCGGACGGACAGCCAAAAGACGCGCTGCGTAGTGTGCGGCCGCACGGCCTTCACGGCCCAGGGGTGTAGCCACGATGAACGCCAGCGCCAAGAGGACAGACTTGCCTGCCGGCGGACGTGGTGCCGAGGCCATAGCAGAGACGCGGGCCACATGTGGATGGACCACCGCTCCCACCCGCAGGCAACACCGACAAAGAACCGAGACGGAGGGTCGCGAGCGCTTAGTGGCCCTAGCCCTGCGACCGGCGGGAGCAGGGCGGCCCGAGCGACCCAAGCAGCGAGGCGCAGGGCCATGGCGCGGGCGCGGGTGGCCCGGCGCAACGAAGCATCGCGCAGTGAAGCCTGCCCCAACTCCGCCCCGGCCAAGAGGGGCGCTAAATTCCTTCTCACCATTTGTGCGGGACAGCCAGTTGGGGGGTCATCTGAGCCGACGTTTCATCGTTCCCAGCGCAGTGTTCAAAACGCTTCAGCAGTCAACTCTGCCCCGCTTATCGACCGCGTTTCAGACAACCGCCGACACCAGCGCGGGCCAAAACCAAAACACGACGAACGAAACCAAACCTGCAACGAGCGGCTTTGCAACCCAAGGACGTCGAACGAGGTTTGGACGAAAGCGCGCAAGGATTACGAGCAGCAAACCGGAGATCAAGCCATTCAACAAAGCTTGGGTAAGCTCATAAAAATAACCGGCAGATTGCCAAGCCGCTATCGTGTGCTGAGGAACAAACGCGAACCTGTCGATATCCAAAAAACCCGCCGCGATATATGCGAGTACTGTCCCCGCCGCGCTCGCATAAGGTGTCCATACATCAGCCGTGTTCAGCCACCTGCGGCGCGTTAGCATCGCCGCCCCAAGCAAGACCGGAAAGTATGCGACTGCGAAAAGAACGGCTAAAGGAACAACAAACAAAACCAAAGCCCAGATTGCCACGCCAACGTTGTGCATCGCGTGCTCTCCTAGATTTCGTGAAAGTGCCCGTCTTCATCCCACCAAAACATCGCGCCGCCGCTTCGCACGCGGTCCCGAGGATAGTCCAAGAAAAACGTCGTTTCCTTTTTCTCTTGGAAGATTTCTAAGATAAGTGCCGACGGTGGAGAGTTCGTAAAAAGCGGCTTCAGTTCGCCCGTCTCATGGATAAAAATTGCGCTGCCACTTTTTGGCACGGCAAGACGCGCGTTCGCTGTCAGCGGGCCGGTCTGGTTGATTACCACACGAACCTCTTTTGAGCCACTGCCCCGCGCGGTCGAATAAACCACTTCCATCTGTCCCGTCACACCGTGCTTTGCGATTGCCTCTTGTTCTTCGGCAGTCAATTGCGGGAGATCGTGTTCATTTATCCACGAGAGATTAGCCGCAGGCCGGTGAAAGACAGAGATGATTCTTACTGAGATGTCCTCTGCAGCAGCTTTGTTCCATTCCGACGAGTTGAACATCATCTTTGATTCTGAATGAATGTCTTTCTCCGACTTCCTGCCGCAGCCGGACTGCAACAAGGCCAGGGCACAAAATACAGGGATGGAAAGGGCATTCCGAATCATGGCGTCTTGCAACACTCTTTGGGAATGCCAAACCATCCCGGCGAAATCGTGTGGCTGAAAATTAAATCCGCTGGTGTGTAGGTCGGCCCAAGCGGGGGATCGGTCACCAAGGAAACGCCGTTCACGTAGAGTTCGTGCCACGGATAATGGTCGTGGCGACCGCTGTAAGCGGCCCCTGCCTTTCAATGAATCGAGCACAAACGTGTAGCTGTAATCGATTGACGGTGCCAGTGGCTCCAATGGATTTCTGACCGAGCCGTTGATGACAACTTTTGTGATGCACCTGGACGGACGAGTCACAGTTGCGAGCGCTGGAGCGGGTGAAACACCGGTCGCGAATGCCGGGCCAGCCCACGTCATATACCAGACCGCTGATGAGCCACCGACGGACCCGTTCGATACTACTGGTGGTTTCACCGGGCTGGTTTCTATGACGACCTCATGAGCCATCTTTGAATACCACGGTGCCAGAGGGCCTGGGCCAAAGCCCCTGCCGTTGCCCGCCCAGGTTGCGAACAAGTCAATAAACGGCGCGGTGTTAAAGGTGTGCGGAAACGTGATCGTTGCCGGCATGATAAAAGCCGATGCCCATATTTTGTATTGCTTCAGGCCGAGGGCATCAATCGTTGTAATCGGATCATTGGCGACGAAACCGTAAAGGTTCACACCGCCGAGTTCCCCCAACGGATCTCTGTTTGGCCACCGTCCGGTGCTGGGAGCGTAGTAGCGGTGGCCGTAGTAGAGCAGGCCCGTCTCGTCGTCCTGATACTTCGTGCTGAACCGGAACGGGTTGGCGGCTTGGGGGCCACTGGCGCGCAAGGGTTCGCCGAAGGGGCCGTATTCGTAACGGGCGGTCTCCGTGCCGGTGCTGGCGGAAACCAACTGCCAGACATTGCCGTTGCCGTCGTAGGTCACAAAGTGCGTCCCCGAGGCCGGACCGCTGGCCATTCGAATCCAGAGCAAACCGCCCACACCACCGGCGCCGTCCAGCGTCTCGCTCAGGTCCAGGCCCCAGACGTAGCTGCGCACCAGCGCGTGGTTCGTAGCGTTCAACTCTGCAAGGTGCCGGCCGAACCAGACCGGATCACTCACGAATTTCAGGTCCTCCGTCACCACCCAGACCCCGTTGCTCAGCGTGTAGCTCGTCTGTCGGATGCGCCGGCCCAGCGCATCGTACGCCCAGTCCACCCGACGCCAACCGGCCCGGTCTGTGGCCCCATAGCTCATCACTCGCACCAGCCGGTTCTCCGCGTCCCAACTCTACACCCACCGCCGGCCCCGCACAAGGCTGCCATTCGCAGTGTGGGTGAGCGTTCTGGGCGTTTTGGGCCCGAGTACCTGGCCCGTTATAGTGCTCAGCGCGTCTTGGGCTCAGCCCACCGGCGTACAAGCATCGTTGGTGAGACCCAGCCAGACGCCGCCGGCCGCAGTATCCACCGCCAGTTCAGCTGGGAAATGACGGTCCTTGCGATACGCCGGTTTCGTGCTCACCGAAACCGCTGGCGCGTTCGTCGCCTCACCCAAGGCGTTCGCATATCCCAGCACGTTGCGCCTGGCGTCCTGGCCGACAGGTCCCGTGGCGCCGGCAACCAGTTCAAATTCAGTTCGAGGTCGGCAACCAAATGCCTCCCGCGATCCGAAGCGGCGTGAAGCAGCGAAAGGGCAGTGCCTCAGGTGCAGCTGGCCGCCGGGCTCGATGCGGCCCAAGCCCCACAAGCTCCTGTTACACCCTCTGCCAGGGTAGACGAGGCCAAGCCTATTGACCAACAAACTTCTTCACCGCGTTCAACAACCACACACCCAGCTTTCCGAACAGAACCAAACAGACCACCAGCGCAATGAGGAACACTTCAACGGCAATGGCTGGTCGCCAACCAAGGAACCATTTCCGACTGCTGTCGGGTGGTTGCTTCTTCATGTGCCGCGCCTTTTGCCAGTGCAGATGACAACGAGCTCGTCATGGCAGGCGTCGTTGGAGCCCTTCCAGAGATGCAACCTAACTGTGGCCGGTCCATCGCAATAGATTTCAATGGCCGTAGTGATTGCACCGCTGAAGTGCGCGAGGATCGCCGTTGGCGTCCGAATGTAAGCCTCCTGACCTCTCATAAATGCACAAGGGCAGTAAATCCTGACGCCAAACTCAATGGCGATTGACCCTGCAACGATGATAACGACAGGCGCGGCTGGAACTACTCTGCCATCCGGATCGTATTTGGAGATGGGATCGTTAAGTGCAAATCGGTAGAGGTTCTTCTCCTCCTGCACGTTAAAGGGCTGAACCCGACCCATGAGAAGCTGCAAGCCCGGTTCATTGACAGGATCGCAGTGTGGCCACCGGCCTGCGCCCGGCGAGTAAATGCGGTATTCGTAGAGGACCACTCCCGTCGCCGGATCCGGCCGTTTCGTGCTGAAGCGGAAGGGGTTCGAAGTAGCAGCGGCGCCGGACGTGCGAAGCGGCTCGCCGAAGGGACCGTATTCATACCGGGCCGTTTCCGTGCCGGTCGAAGTGGACACCAACTGCCAGACGTTGCCCTTGCCGTCATACGTGACGAAGTGGGTGCCGGCGGCGGGACCGCTGGCCAGCCGCACCCCGAGCAGACCGCCCACACCACCGGCACCGTCCAGCGTCTCGCTCAGGTCCAGGCCCCACACGTAGCTGCGCACCACCGCATGGTTCGTCGCATTCAGCTCCGCGACGTGCCGGCCGAACCACACCGGATCGCTCACCAACTTCAGGTCCTCTATAACCCGCCAAGCGTCATTTGTCCACCCGCTACTCGTCCGCCAAATCCGCCCAGGGCGCATCTCGATTGATGGCAGTCTGGTCTTCTTGCGCCGGTGTCCCAACCTCCCGGCGCGCCTCCCTGCGCCGCGGGGCGCTGCGGTCGTCAGACCGACGGCCAGTCGCCGGCCGTTTGCCCCAACGGCGCTTTCGCAGATTGGCAATCCCCGATACGGCACGCCACCAGCTCGCGCTACTGCTATGCCCCGACACCCCGGTGCCAGAGACTGAAATGCGTCCCGCTCCGTTTTCAAATCCAATTCCTTCTGCACTCCAAAGCGAAGACGCTGCGCCCAGGGCTGTGCGGCAAGCGCGGGTAGCCGACCTTCTATCGAGCCGGCCTGAGGCGAGCCAGATTCCTTACACCGTTTGTGCGGGACAGTCGGTTACATAATTCAACCGTGCCTTGCTCAAAACGCCCCGTAGCCAATCACCGTGAACAAAATGACAAAGAATAGCACTGGAGCGCTAAACAAGAACGTGAGCCCCAGAGAGCCTTTCAGCAGTCTCTTGTCGAGTTTGAGGACTCTCGTAATGAAGCAAATGGACAAAAGCAAAAACATGAACCATGTGCCCACGGTTGCCAAAATGTTCCAGCCGACAGAAAAACCAAGCCGTTCGTAAAGCCCACAGGAAAACCAAAGCACAAGACTGCCGACGACCGCAAGTGCGATCACTGCTGACAAGAACACGGAGGAATCGTCGTTGCCTGGTTGCATCGCCACGCAAGTAACTATTCAATTTAGCACTCAAAATGTGCCATACGTTTTGTCATACCATGCCTCGCATTCTTTGACTTTCCTGCAATCGCAGGAATCTGGCTGCTTTGGACCGGGCGTCCTGGTTTCAGGTTCACAAGCAGCCACGCAATCTTGCCCAGCCAGACCAGCTCTGATCCCCGCCATGTCAGCCTTAATGTCGGACATCACATCCTGCCTGTATGCATTCTGATCTCCGCACCACTTGCCACACAGTTCCTCTTTGGCGGTGCAAAGTTCGTAGTCGCTATTGGCATCCATCATGTGGTCAAAGATCTCATCTTCGGACTTGCCCGGAAAGTGACAGTATTTGGCCATGAGGCAATTGGCCAAACAGTGGAGAGCGTTATGCCCGTTGCTTTTCGGATCGTAGTTCGGGTAAGAGGATTTCAGCAGTATTAGAGCATCGGCGATAGCGCTTCCCGCACAGTTCATCGGGGCTGCATGACCGAGCTCGACTTGCGACGCCCATTTCACTGCGCAGCCAATTCCAAGGCCATCAACATCGTGCATACTGATTGGGTTGTTGCGCACGAATGCATACTCATGAAGCCCTCCCTTCAGGCGCTTCTTCAAGAAGACTCTCCTGAAACCAATCTCGAGGATGGGATCTCTGTTCGGCCACCGCCCCAAACTCGGGCTGCATGCACGGTATTCGTACAAGACCAGGTCGGCGGGGTCGCTGGCCCGCTTGGTTGAGAAGCGGAACGGGTTGCTCTTGGCCATCGGACCGGTGGCGCGGAGGGCTTCGCCGAAGGGACCGTATTCGTACCGCGCCGTCTCGGTGCCGGTGCTGGCGGAAACCAATTGCCACACGTTCCCGTTGCCGTCGTAGGTCACAAAATGCGTCCCCGAGGCCGGACCGCTGGCCAGCCGCACCCAGAGCAGACCGCCCACGCCACCCGCACTATCCAGCGTCTCGCTCAGGTCCAGGCCCCACACGTAGCTGCGCACCACGGCATGGTTCGTGGCATTCAGTTCTGCAATGTGCCGGCCGAACCACACCGGATCGCTCACGAATTTCAGGTCCTCCATCACCACCCAGACCCCGTTGCTCAGCATGTAGCTCGTCTGTCGGATGCGCCGGCCCAGCGCATCGTACGCCCCGTCCTCCCGACGCCAACTGGCGCGATCCGCCACCCCGTAGCTCATCACCCGCACCAGCCGGTTCTCCGCGTCCCAACTGTACATCCACCGCCCGTCCCGCACAAGGTTGCCCCATCCCGGTCATAAACCAGCATCTCCGGACTCTGCGCCACAAAGTCCGACCGCACCTCCGACTGTACCCGGTCCGGATTGCCCCGCACCACCCCTAAGTTCGTCACCACCACCCACACCCCGTCGGTCCGGTTGTTCACCACCGCCTCCCCGTACCAATACCTCCCCTGCCGTATCACCGGCACCCACTCGTTCGTGCCCCACCACAGCGTCACCGTCGCATTCGTGGCCGCCTCCCCCGACACCGCCACATACGGCGGCACCGTCCGACTGGAGGCGATGCCAAGGACTTGCCGAGGCACATGAGGACCTTACTACCACCGCATCAATAACCGTGTCTCGTGGAGTGTCTCTATACCGACACCAGTTGCCCGCTCAAAAGTCGCCAAATGTCAATGCCATTCGCGAAGAAGCCTCCAAAACGCTCTCACCCTCAGGACCACAGCTCCGCCTAGCCTCCAAGGCCGCGGCTCCTCCCTGAACACTTCACCTGCCGGCGCTGCATCCAACATGCAATCAAAACAGCAGAGTTGCGGCACCAGTCCCTGAAAACTGTGCAAAGGAACCTCAAGTCCTCCAGCCGAATAGCTCCACCAGCAGCCTGTCCCACTTTCGATGCAAGTGCTTGATCTATAACGGTGGGACGTTTTGGCGCGAAAACCCAATATTTTGAACTACAACATGTTGCGAACGTGCGAACCCTCAAGTCCGACAGCCTGCTAGGCCCAGACCAACGACCCCGATTCGCGCATTGCCCGTCCACGTTTTCGCCCGACAAAGGAGCTCTCCGCGCACCAAGCTCCATCCAGCTTCTCCTGGCGTTAACATGCACCGTCCATGTACTCATCCTGCGCTGCCCACGCTCCTTGGATCACGATGCGCTGATGCTCCCGCCATTACAGTCATCGTTGCCTACTGCACAGCTTCTGCGGCGTCGGCAGCCCGCAAACAGGTAGAACACCTGACCGCCTACCCTGGCTTGGCAAAGCCAAGCTCTGCATCTACACCAACATACATTCCTCAGCCCCCCAGCCCACCTTCCGCTGCTTTCAGTCGACGGCTTCTCCTGGCAACCGCCAGCAGTTTGCACGCAGAGTAAAGAATCCAACCGCCCAGGCTCATCGCTGACACCGCGTTCCACAAAAGCCATCGGTCCTCGTTGCGCTGTTTTGGGCGCGGCGCAATTGCCAAGAAAGCATGTGGTCCCAATGGACACGGCTCTCGAGGTACCAACCTCACCTCCACAAAGTCGTACTCTAGATGCCTAAACCCCAGAATCGTAAAGTATACACTCCTTCTACTTTCACCCGCGAAGCGCAGCCACACCGCGTTGGTCGCCGCCAAAACCCTTGACCCGCCGACGACCTCGACTGAGGCCTCCCATCTGACAGCCGAGCTTCCGCGCCAACGCGTCTCTGCGTCTCGGCTCGCTTCAGACAAGGCATCCGCATCGCAAGCCAGCTCCACCCAGTACCGCCCGGGCGGCGCATAAAGTCTCGCCCTACACTCGCCTGGAAAAGATATCGAAACCTGCACCGTGGGTCTCCTTGGGCCAAAGAGCGAGGGACTCGTGATTACTGCACGCATGACACACACCCATGCGAGGCAAGCGGTTACCAGCGACGTAACGAGGTAAGTTAATCCCGGAGAACCTTTCACAGTCAGGGATGGGCTTTGACGTCCGGTTTACAGGTATAACGGCGGCACTGATTTGCGTTGAGGTCTTCCAACATTGCCTGCACCCGCTGCGGCGTCGTGATGGGCGGTCGCTGCAACAGATCCATTAGAAACATCCCGGATGGACAACAGGGTCTCTTCTGCTGTCCAAGTCCCGCAACAATCGCATCGAGCGTATAATCGGAACAGTTTCTCCCGGTGACACTCCAGGTCGGGCCACCCTGTCTGGTTGCGTCCAACCAAGATGCCACTTTGGCGCCATCCAAACAGTCTGAACACACAATGCTATCAGGGGGCGTCCCCTCTCCCGCATTGGGGTCGTTGTAGTCCTTCTGCTTGTCGTTCCATTGCACTGGAACAGGTGCTTCACCCAACTTTCCCTCTCCATCTGCGGGCCACGCACTGACATACGCACTGTCACACTCGAGTGCACTGTGCCCCCACCTGCCACCCTTTCCGCCCGTCGGATACCAGGTCAACAAACAACACTTCCAGCCTAATACATCGTACTTGATCACGGGCACGTTTTCTACAAAGCGCTGCAGATTGCCCTCCTCGCCATACGCCATCCGGCGTGACTGCGAATGCGCCTGCCGTGCACCCTCTTCATTGATAGTGTCCCTACTCAACCATCTCCCCATGTTCGCGCTGTAAGCGCGGTATTCGTAAAGCACCAGTGCCGTGGCCGTGTCTGTGCGTTTGGTGCTGTACCGGAAGGGGTTGAAGGAAGCAGCGAGGCCGGTGGTGCGGAGGGGTTCGCCGAAGGGACCGTATTCGTAGCGCGCCGTCTCCGTGCCGGTGGAGGCAGAGACCAACTGCCACACGTTCCCATTGCCGTCGCAAGCAATGAAATGGGTGCCCGAGGCCGGACCGCTGGCCATTCGAATCCAGAGCAGACCGCCCACACCGCCAGCGCCGTCCAGCGTCTCGCTCAGGTCCAGGCCCCACACGTAGCTGCGCACGAGCGCATGGTTCGTGGCGTTCAGCTCGACCACGTGCCG
>NZ_JBMVQY010000007.1:0-93728 GCF_049537125.1 Limisphaera sp. VF-2 | reverse complement strand
GCGAATGCGCTGGGGTTTGAGCGGCAGGGGACCAACCAGTGGGCCCGGCTGCTGGGGTACATCCGCCAGGGCGACCCCGGCGATGTGTTTGCATTGGGCAACCTGGCCGCTGGCACGGAGATCCACCTTGCTTACTCGAAACCTCTGAGCAGCGGCCTTGCAGGAGTGCTGAGCGTTCTGGATAGTGCGGGAAACACGCTCGCCACAGGTGCGCCCGGCGCGACGAACCTGGTGTATCTCGTTCCCATGGGACAAGGAGGCCCTTACTATGCCAGAATGCAGCCGGGCCAGGCGGGTTACACAGGACAGGCTCAAACGGCCCTCCGCTTCGACGGCGGGAACGATTACGTGGACCTGGGGAGCTGGTCGCCCGGGACGAGGTGGACGGTGGAGGCGTGGGTTCGACCGACCAGCCTGCCCGGAGGGCGACGGGCGATTGCGGGTGGACTGGCCGAATGTCGGGACTGGGGCTTGGTGATGCAGGACGGCAGGTTGGGAATGGTCTTGCGCCCGCCCGGCGGGTGCTCCCAGACGGTGACCGCCTCGGAGCCCGTGACGCTCGGGTCATGGTACCATGTGTTGGCCACGTGCGACGGCCTGAGCGCCCGGCTCTACATCAACGGCCAGTTTGTCGCCGCCGCACCGGTAGATTCCAATTACGTGGCCACCGCTGCGGGCACGCGCATTGGTGGCGATGTCTGCTGCGGAGAGTACTTCCCCGGGTTCATCGACGCAGTGGCCATATGGGATCGAGCCCTGACCGGCCAGGAGATTCAGGAACGTCCCGGTGTGCCGTTGACCGGGACGGAACCCGGCTTGGTGGGCTATTGGCGCTTCGACGAGGGTCAGGGTCCCACCACGGCAGATGCCAGCCCCCAGGGCCGCCATGGCACCCTCCAGGGCGGTGTGACCTGGGTTGCGCTGGCGCCTTCGGGCGCCGCCGAGGCCGGCCTTGCGGCGCAATACCTTTTGCAGGTCCGGTTGGCCGACGCGTATCCGCCGGAGGTCGTTGCGGATAGCCTGCCGCCGCAGGGAACGCAGGTAACAGGATTGCTGGATCGCTTCAGCCTCACATTCTCTGAGGACCTCGAACCGGCGACGGTCAACGATGCCGGCAGTTATGAGCTGCGGGGTGCCGGACCTGATGGCCTCATGAACACCGCGGATGACCGGTTGTGGACAGTCACTCCGGCGACTGCCTACAGCAGCGGGACCACGGTGCAATACATCGTCCAAGATGCACCGCTGATTCCGGATTTGTACCAGTTCACGGCCACAACGGCACTTCGCGACCGGGCCGGGCGGCCCCTGGCGGCACCGTGGACCCGGCAGTTCGCGGTCGTCCAGATCCAGGGCTTCAGCACGGAGCAGGAGCCGAACAACAGTTATGCCACAGGATCGCCCGTGATCGTAACGAATACCCAGCCGGGCCTCTTCTCCGGTGGGGGGCGCGGCTTTCTGAGAAACAACAGCGATGTGGACTTCTGGCGTTTCGAGGCGCTGGCCGGTGATGTCGTGGTGATCGCAGCGGAGATTCCGGGCAACCCGGCCAACAGTGGGCTGAACTTCGTATTGTTCGGTCCCAACGGCGGCCAGTGGGGTTTCTGGAACGCGGCGAACAACGGCCTGCTTCAGACGGCGCCTCTCGTGCTGACGAACAGCGGCACGTACGCGGTGCGGGTGGGCGTCAACTGGGGGTATTACGCCGAGTATCGCGTGCGCATCTCCCTCTATCGGGATGGATTACCGGTGGAATTGGAGCCCAACAACAGCCTCGGCACGGCTACCGCCCTCGCCTTTGTTACCAACGGCACCAGTCGGAGTGCAATGGCGGCCGGCTACGTGGATACGGACGCCGATCTGGACTATTTCCACCTCGGGACCGTTCCCGCGGGCCATACCGTCTTCCTCCGGACCCGTCTGCCCGGGTCCAGTCCGCTGGTCCCGGTGGTAAGTTTGTACCGGCAGGACGGCACCTATGTGGCAGAGGCGGCGGGCGGGCGGCCGGGCGACGGCGTCGCCGAGGTGCGGATTGAACAGACCGCCGCTTATGTCGCGCTGGTGCGCGCCCTGGCCGGGTCGTCCGGGCTCATGAGCGAGTACGTGCTGGATGTCCTGGTCGTGCCCACAGCCGAGGTCATCTTCCCGAATCTTCAAGTGGTTCGCCTCGAGGTCCCGGTCACCAGCGGATTGCGCAGTGGAGATGCCTTCTCCTTCACCTATGCTGTTACGAATGTGGGTTCTCAGGCGACCCAGGTGGGCAGTTGGTTCGACCGCGTGGTGTTGTCGGCCGACGCGAAGATGGACGACGGCGATGTTGCCCTGGCGGTGGTGGCGCGGACAGGCGTGCTTCAGCCGGGCGAGGGCTACCTGGTGAATCGGACGGTCAATCTCCCGGATGGTATCGAAGGCACTTTCTACCTCATTGTCAAAGCCGACTATACGGACACAGTGAACGAGTTCCTGCTGGAGGGGGACAACGAGACCGCCACGGAACAGCCTGTTCAAATTGCACTGGCGGACTATCCGGACCTGCGCATCGAGGACCTGCAGCTGGCAGGGCCTGACGGAACCGGTACCTACAGGCTGGGCTGGAGCACGGTAAACCGCGGCAGCGGAACGGCGGCCGGCGGATTCAGCGACCGTGTGCGGGTGCGGAATCAGACCACGGCGACCACTTTGTTGGAGACGTCTTATTCGGTGGCGACGAATCTGGCGCCCGGCGCGGGGATCACGCGGGAGATCAGTTTCACGGCGACGCAGCCGGGTTTCTACCTGGTGGAGGTGCTCGCGGATGCAGAAGGTCGGCTGTTCGAACATGACGGCACCAGTCACGCCTCCGCCGAGGCCAACAACCTTGTTCAGACGAACTTCACCATCACCCAAATCTACACGTTGGGCTTGCAGGTGGTCCCGGCGGGGGCCGGGACCGTCTCGGGCGCGGGGCAATACCCGGCGGGCACCCTCGTCACGGTCCGCGCCGCGCCGGTCACGAATGTGGCCCCCTATCTTTTCCTGCACTGGGCCGAGGGAGGCGTGATTCGCAGCACCAGTGCCGAGTACAGCTTCAATCTCACCACGAACACCCTGTTGACGGCCGTCTTCGGCCTGCCCCAGTTCAATCTCGAAGCTTCGAACGCGCCACCGGGCGCGGGGCTGGTCCTGGGCACGGGTCGCTTTGCCTGGGGCAGCACGAACACACTTACGGCGCAGCCCGCGTTCGGGTACCGGTTCAGTCACTGGAGCGAGAATGGCTCCATCGTGAGCACGAATCCGCTGCTCACCGTGATCCTCTACAGTAACCGGCTTTTCGTGGCCCACTACGCGGAGGCGCATCTGATTCATGTGGTCACGACAGCCACCTCGCCCGAAGGACTGGCGGTGGTCACGGGAGCCGGCCTCTATACCAACGGCCAGACTGGAAGCTTCAGTGCCCCGCTGACCGTGACGAACGATCCTCCCGATTATTATGTCTTCCGTCGGTTCCTCCTCAATGGGGAGGTCTATACCACCAACGCGTCCTTCCAAAAGGTGTTTGCGACGACGGACCCCACCAACATGCACTTCGTGGCCGTGTATGAGCGGGTGGACGCCACACCTCCGGTTCTCGGTCCGATCCAGGTCACCCCCGGGGTGGTAACCGCCACGATCGCCTGGAGCAACAGCGAGCCCGTTACCGCCCGCGTCCTTTACGGGACGACCACGGCCTATGGCTTGACCAATGCCGTGGGCCAGTTCCGTACCAACCACAGCTTTGTCCTCACCGGGCTGAGCCCGGCGACGACCTACCACTTCCGGGTCTTGGTGACGGATGCCGCGGGGAACAGCACGAGCTCGGCAGACGCCACGTTCACCACGCTGAGCCCGCCCGACCTGATCCCGGGTGCCGTGCGGCTGCCCTCGTCGGCACAACCGGGCACCATGGTTCCATTGGTCTTCACCATTACCAATGCCGGCCCGGGTGGCGCCCGAGGGCCGTGGCACAATCTCGTCCTGATTTCACCGAATCCGGACGGCTCGGGTGCCGCGCCCCTGGGTGCGGTTGCCTACGATCCCGGCCCCGCGGGCCTCGCGGCCGGGGCCGCAATCACGGTCACCCAGCAGGTGATCGTGCCCGCGGTCGGGACCGGACCGCGGTGGTTCGGCATCCAGCTGGACAGTGGCAATGTGTTGTTCGAGACCAGCGAAACCAACAATACGGCCTTTGCCGATACCCCGCTGAACATCATCGCGACGGATCTTCGGGTGGCCCGCGTGGCCGGCCCCGCCTCTGCAACCTTTGGCCAAACCATATCTGTCACGTACGTGATCACCAATGCGGGCAGCGCGGCCGCCCTGGTGTCGTGGTCGGACCGAATCGATCTATCCACGGCCAGCAATGGGGTGGGAACCCTGCTTGGCACGGCGGCGGCGACCACGGTGCCCCTGGCTGCCGGTGCCAGTTACACGAACACGGTGCAGGTAACCCTCCCGTTGGCCGCGGGGGCGCAGCCGGGCCAGTTCCACCTGGTGGTGTGGGCTGATCATACCGATGCCGTGCCGGAGTCCAATGAGAACAACAACCGGGCGTCCGCGGCGTTGAGTGTTGCGCTTCCGCCCCTGCCCGACCTGGTGGCGGGTCCGCTCCTGGCCCCGACGAATGCGTTGCCCGGCCAGACGGTTGCCCTTGTGTACGGCGTCACCAATGCGGGCGCGGCACCGGCAGGGTCTCGGTGGTCGGAAACCGTTTACCTGGCCACCAACGCCGCGGGTGGCGGGGCGGTCGAATTGGTCACGTGGATCTTCACCAACACCCTCCCGGCCGGCCAGGGGCTGCTCCGCACGCAGACGGTTACGGTCCCTGCTTCGGGATTTGCAGGGAACCTCTGGTTTGTGGTGTGGATCGACAGTCGGGAGGAGGTGTTGGAATCGGCGGAAACCAACAACGCCGCCGCAGGTCAATGGCCGACGGAGGTGCCGGCGGTCCTCACCCTGCAACTGAGTGCCAACCAGGTGAACGAGGGGGCGTCGCAGCCCGTCATGGCCACGGTCACGCGCAACGGCAGCCGCGCGGCGCCTCTTGTGGTGAGCATCCAGAACGCCGATCCCACCGAAATCTCCGTGCCTGCGCAGGTCACGATCCCTGCCGGTGCGGCTTCGGCCACTTTCCCGATTGCCGGAGTGGTGGATGGCGTGGTGGACGGTCCGCAGACCGTCACCGTCGGGGTAACGGCTCCTGGTTACCCGCCGGCTCAGGTGCAACTGACGGTGTTGGATATCGACCGGCCGAGGCTGTATCTCAGCTTCGCCACCAACCAGGTGTGGGAGGGGGGAACACTGCAGGGGGTGCTGTCGCGCGATGCCGGCGCGGAACCACTCGTGGTGAGTCTGGCCAGCTCGAGCCCGGGCCAGTTGCAAGTGCCGGCCACGGTCGCTCTGGGCGCGGGCCAGACCAGCATTTCCGTGATGGTGTCGGGGCTGGATGATACGGCGCTGGAGCCGCCTCTGACGGTGGCGGTGAGCGCCTCGGCTCCGAATTACTTCGGCGCGACGGCGGAGGTCACCATCCTCGACGATGACTGGCCCTTGGTCTTGCTCGAGGTCGATCCGGCCCAGATCCGTGAGGGGGCCGGCCCGCAGGCGGCGCGGGCCCGACTGGTGCGGCAGCCCCTGTCCCCGCGCGCCGTGGACGTCGAGCTGGAAAGCAGCCATCCCGAGTTACTCACGGTTCCGGCACGCGTCACGATCCCCGCAGGCGAAACGAACGTGACCTTCTGGATCGCGGCTCGCGACAACGAGCTGGTGGAGGGTAGGCGCCAGGTGAGCTTGCGTCACTGGATCGTGGCCACCGGCAGTCGGATTCGACTGGCCGAGGGAATTCGCGCGGAGGTCACCGTCACGGATGACGATGGCCCGACACTGCGATTGGCGTTGGATCGGACCCTGGTGCCGGAGGGCCGGACCAACGCGGCGAGTCTCACTGTGACGCGTAATGCGGGCACGAACGTGGATCTTGTCGTTTCGCTGATCTCCAGTCGCACGAACGAGGCGCGGGTGCCGGCACAGGTGGTGATCCCTGCCGGTGCGGGCAGTGTCTCCGTGCCCGTCGACACGGTGGAGGATGGCGTCACGGACGGAAACCAGACGGTGAGTTTGACCGCGAGCGCGGCGGGCTTCACGAGTGGCTCTGCGACCCTGGTGGTGTCCGATGTGAACCTGCCGGATCTGATCGTTGCGAACGTGACCGTGCCCGCGGTGGCCGAGACCGATACCTACGCGGACATTACGTACACGCTGAGAAACCAGGGAGCGGTGGGATCGCCCTCGAATGCCGTGGCCCAGCGGGTGTATCTCTCCAGCGATCCGGTGGTGGGCGACGATGTGCTGGTATCACAGTACACGTTCAACGGCGCCCTGCCTGCGGGCAGTCAGTTCTCCCAAACACTGCCGATTCGGATTCCCCAAACCGCCGGGACTTATTGGGTGATCGTGGTGGCGGATGCGCAGGACGGGGTGGTCGAAGTTATCGAAGACAACAACGTAACCGTATCCGGGGCTCCCATCCAGGTTCGGCCTGCGTACACCGCCAGCGTGGCCACGGACCTGGAGGTGGCGCCGGCCGGGACTCCCGTGCCTTTGAGCGGGCAGGCCGTGCGGGCCAATGGCCAGCCGGCGGCTCATGCACTGGTGTCGATCCATATCAAGGTGCGCGACACGGTGCGAACCATCGCCGCGTTGACGGATGCGCTCGGGCGATTCAACACCACATGGCAACCCCTGCCCGGAGAGGCCGGTTATTACGAGATTTCTGCCGGGCATCCGGGTGATCCCATGCCGCCGCCGCAGGACGGTTTCTATCTGCTCGGCATCCGGGCCAGCCCGGCGCAGCCGGCGATTCGTCTGAGCGAAGGCAGCAGCGGCGGCGGTGCCGTCAGCCTCCAGAATCTGAGCGATGTGCCGCTGACTGACCTGACGGCCACGGTGATGTCACAGCCGCCCAACGTGCAGGTGCAACTGACCCTGCAAACGAATGTGCTCGCCGGCGGCGGGTCGGTGGCCCTCGGGTATGGGGTGTCCGCTTTGGACGCGACGTACACGTGGGGGTACGTCCAAATCCGCATCACCAGCGCCGAAGGGGTCTCTTTCGATCTGGCGCTGCGCGTCGATATCGATCCGCTGGTGCCGCGCCTGGTGGCCCAACCGGGACGACTGGAGGGCGGGATGAAACGCGGTGCCGTGCGCACGGTCACGTTCCAGGTGGTGAATCAGGGCGGCCTCGAGACAGGCCCGTTGACGGTGTCCCTGCCGCCGGTACCCTGGATGCGGGTCCTGTCGCCCAATCCCATGCCCTCCCTGCCGCCCGGAGGGACGAACGTTGTCATCCTGCAATTGGCACCGCCGGAAGACATTGCCCTGACGCTGCATCAGGGCTCCCTGGCCATCAACGGGCCCACGCATGGTATTTCCGTGCCGTTTGCCTTCCGGGCCCTTTCCGAGGCGCGCGGCGACCTGAGAATCCGGTCCGTGAACGAATTCACCTATTACGCTGCCGGATCGCCGCCTTTGACCAATGCCACCGTGCGGATTTATGATGCGGTCTCGCGCAGTCTGGTGACCAACGGCGTGACCGATGCACAGGGGCTCTTCTTCGTGCCCGGCCTCATGGAAGGATACTACGATCTGGAGCTGGAAGCCGAGCAGCACAATCCCCATCGGAGTACCATCTTTGTCGAACCGGGCATCACCAATGAAGTGGCGGCGTTCCTCTCTTACCAGGCCGTGCGTTACACCTGGACGGTGGAACGCATCGAGATCGAGGATCGTTACCGCATCACCATCGAGACCGAGTTCGAGACGGTGGTGCCCAAGCCGGTGGTCACGGTCGAACCCGCCGTCCTGGACGTGAGCGATCTGCGGATCGTCGGCCAGACCAAGCAGGTCAATCTGACCCTCCGGAACCACGGGTTGATCGCCGCTGACGACGTGACGATCAGTTTTAGCAGCCACCCGTTCTATTCGATAGAGCCCTTGATCTCTGAACTGGGACGGCTGCCGGCCAAGTCCACCCTGACGATTCCGGTGACCCTGCGACGAATCGGAGACTTTACGAACCCGGCGCCGGCGAGGCTCCACGCCGCGCAAGGTGTGCCGTGTGGCATGAATGGTCAGATCACTTACGCCTTCGAGTGCGGACCGTTCAAGGTGCCTGCCGGCGCGCCCGTGGGAGTCAGTGGCGTCCAGGGAGATTGTGGCGGCGGCGGCGGTGGCGGCGGCGGCGGCGGTGGCGGAGGCTGGAGTGGTTGGGGTGGCGGCGGGGGCGGCGGGGGCGGCGGGGGTGGGGGCAGCACCGGCTATAGTGCCCCGGCCATCAACGTCAATCTGCCCTGTGATGCGCTTTGCTATGTGTTGGCGATTGCCGGCTGCATCCCGGGTCCGGTCGGCTGTTTCTTTGCCGGGTTCAATTGCAGCGTCGGATTCGGCAACGCATACACGCCGGGAGACACCGCGTGGGCGGCAGCGGACTGTGTGGTGGGGGTGATCGGGTGCTTCCTTCCGTTCCCTGCCAGCTTGATCCCTTGCGCCTATTCAATTCTCCGCTGCATTCAGCAGAGTCTGGGACTGGCTCCGGACTTGGCCGCTGCCGGTGGGCCGCAGGACCAGGCGAACTACTTCGCGCGTGGCATCAAGGATTCGCTGAGCTTGTGGGAAGAAATCTTGGGGACCACCGCGGATGTGTGGATCAACGAGCAAACAGACAGTCGGCTGGGCGAATGGTGGGCACGATTCATGGCGGCAGTGGCCCAAGACTCGGAAGAAGGGCGCTGGGTCAGTGCTGCAGAGCGGGATGAACTTTTGAGCGGCGAACTGCCGCCGGGGGTGCCGCTCACGGAGATCCAGCGGTTCTTGAACCGGTGGAACCGGACCATGGACAATTGGAGCCAGGGGATCTGGCGGCCGGCCGAAGCGCCGCCGGGTGCGGATCTGGACTTCATCGACGCCGAGATCATGTACGGCAAGCTCCAGGTTGTCCGCACCTACCAGATCGAGGCCATGAACCGCGGGTTCGAGGATCCGCTCCAGGCCCTGGTGGAGACGGTGCGGCAGCGACTGCAGGAGGGACAAGGAGGCGGCGTCTGCGCCCGGGTCAAACTGAAGCTGGATCAGGAGGCGGTGCTCAGCCGCGAGGCGTTCCGGGCCACCCTGGAGATCGACAATTCCACCGGTTTCGCCGTGGACAAAATCCTCGTCGTGGTGCGGCTGACGGACGCCCAGGGTAACGATGCCACGGACCGATTTGGCATTCGACCGCCGGAGTTGAGCGGGCTTTCCGATGTCAACGGCACCGGGCGGGTGCCCGGCGGCAGCAAAGGCACGGCGCGATGGGTCATCGTGCCCACGGTGGACGCGGCACCGACCGAGCCCACCGTGTATTACGTCACCGGCGAATTCCGCTACGAGTTCAACGGGGCGCAGGTGAACGTGCCCCTGACACCCGTCCCGATCACGGTCAATCCCACCGCCCGGCTCACGCTGGATTATTTCCACCAGCGCGATGTGTACGCGGACGATCCGTTCACGGATCCCGTGGAGCCCAGCATTCCGTTCAGCCTTGCGGTCATGGTCCACAACTGGGGCGCCGGGGCGGCGCGCAACTTCCGGATCACCTCCGCGCAGCCGGAGATCGTGGAAAACGAGAAGGGTTTGCTCATCGACTTCAAGATCATCGCCACGGAAGTGGCGGGGCAGAGCATGACGCCGACGCTTACGGCCAATTTCGGCGATATCCCGCCCGGCGGTCGCAAGATCGCCCGGTGGCTGATGACCTCCACCCTCCAGGGCCTGTTTATCGATTACAACGCCACGTTCGAGCACCTGGATGGCCAGGGCAACCCGCGTCTGTCCCTCATTGACGAGGTTCGGATCCACGAAATGATCCGCATGGTGCAGGCGGGTGGACCTTTCGAAGATGGATTGCCGGACTTCCTTGTCAACGACATCGCCGACACGCGCGACCTGCCGGACACGCTCTGGCTCAGCGACGGGTCGTCCAACGCCGTCGCGCTCGTGACCAACGCCACCGTGAGCGGCACCCCTGGTCCCGGGAATCTTCAGGTTACACTCCGGGCCGACCTGCCTCCGGGCTGGAGTTATCTACGGGTGCCGGATCCGGCGGATGGCCGGTACCAACTCGTCGCGGCCCGCCGCTCGGACGGGGTCCTGATCCCGGCCACAAACAGCTTCCCAAATGTATGGGTTACGGATCGAACCTTCCTGGGCATGGGCAAGCGGCCCAGGTATGAAAACATCCTGCACTTGCTCGATTTCGACAGTCCCGGCCAGTACACGCTCATTTACGAGCCGCTGCCGACGCCCGACACCGAACCGCCCAGCAGTACGGTGGATGCCCTGCCCGCCGAAAGTCGGGCGTCGTTCCTGGTGCGCTGGACCGGCCAGGACAACCCCGGCGGCAGCGGCATTGCGAGTTACGACATTTACTACAGCGAAGATGGCGGTCCGTTCCAGCGCTGGCTGCACGCGACGACGGCGAACGGCGCCGTCTTCCAGGGCCGCCCCGGTCGCCGGTACGCGTTTTACGCCGTGGCGGTCGACGCTGCCGGCAATCGGGAGGCCGCCCCCGCCGCTCCGGAAGCCAGCACCCTGGTCACGATGGAGAACCGGGCGCCCGTGTTCGCTCCGCTGACCAATGTGGTGATCTGGGAGGGAAGCACTCTCAGCCTCGGTCTGTCGGCTCCGGATCCGGATGGCGATGCGGTAACCTACCAGCTCGGTGCGGGCGCACCTGCCGGTGTGGTACTGGAACCCAGCAGTGGGTTGTTGCGGTGGATCACGGCCGAGGCGCATGGCCCGAGCACGAATCTGATCCAGGTCCTGGCTTGGGACAGTGGCGTGCCCTCCCTCACCAGCACGCAGGCGTTCACGGTGATCGTGCTGGAGTCCAACACGCCTCCCACGTTGGCGCCTCTGACCAATGCCACCGTTGCAGAAGGATCGCTGCTGACCTTTGCGGTGCAGGCTGCCGATGCGGATCTGCCGCCGCAGGTGCTGCGGTTCAGTCTCGGCCCCGGCGCACCGGCCGGCGCCCGGATCGATCCCACGAACGGCGTGTTCCAGTGGCGGCCCACCGAGTTCCAGGGCGGCACCAACTACCTCATCGAGGTGATCGTCACGGACAGCGGCGGGCCGGCCCTGAGCGCCACGCAGACATTTGTGGTGACGGTGCTCGATACACGCGCAGACTTCCTCGTCCATGTGGGCGAGGCGGTGCTTCGTACGAACGCCAGCGGAGACCTGCCGCTGACCTTGCAGTCTGGCACGCCGCTGACACGCGTCGAGTTCACGTTGGCTCTCAACCAGCCGCGGCTTGCCAACCTCCGGCTCACCGGTCTGGGCAGCGGCGTGGGTTCGGCCAACCTCGTTCCCATCGACGACGGGACGTATCGACTCGAGTTCGAAGCGGCATCGGGTCAGAGCCTGGCGGGTACCGTTCCGCTGGCCCGTCTGGCGTTCGATGCGGTTCCTGACCCGCATTCTGGCGTAGTTTGGTTGCGGGGTGGTGAGGTCACAGGGCGCAGAGCCAACGCCCCGAGCGCCCAGGGCCGTGCCGGGGTGGGACGCGCGTTTATCGTGGGACCCGAGCCGATTCTGGATTTGCAACCCCAGGCCGGGCAGGCCGTCCTGACCTTGTATGCACTGCCGGGCCAGCTCTATACGATCGAGCAAAGCAGCAGTTTGACGCCGGGCGGCTGGCGCCCCATCCGGGTCGTAACCCCCACCGAGTTGCGGACGGAACTGGGCCGGTATCCCGCGGTCGCCCCCGCGCAGTTCTATCGCGCCCGCACGGGAGAGCCGCTGCCTCTGCTGGGGATTCGTCTTGAGCCCGGACAGATTGTCTTGGAATGGCTTGCGCCTTGCACGGGCTGCGTGTTGCAGCAGAGTCCCCGGCTCGGTCCGGGAGCCGTGTGGTCGACCAGTCCGGTACAACCTCAATTGGTGGGCGACCGCTATCGAGTCATTCTTCCGGTGGGTTCCCAGCCCCTGTTCCTCCGACTGGTTCGTCCCTGAGGGAAAGGCCTTCCAAGCCGGCCCGGAGTGCAGCCGGTTTTTCGTGGGGCGATTTCGAAGCCTGCGGAGCGACGCGTTCGCACTCCACGGCTCGTGGCGGTCCCCGGAGATGCGAGGTGCGACCCGGCTCCATCCGGAACTGTTTTATTGCTTGAACGTGGACTCGACGACTCTGCGCGTGAACGGTTGAAGCGGAAGCTGGTCGGCCCGGGGACAATGCCCAACCGCTCACCGGACTTACCTGTGCGGGGATTTGCCGGCACTGGTAGGATGCAACCTGCCCAACAGCGGCATGGCGGATCGGGGTACTCAGCGAATCACGCCCCGAGGAGGGGGATGAACCGATCGTGTATTCGAAGGCGGGACGAGAAGTGCTTTTCGCCTCCGTATGCCTGCATATTTCAAATTTTGGGCACCCTCGCAAAGCTCGGCGCAACTTCGAGGGTCCTCGGCACCAGAAATGCGGCTTCCAGTGTGCACGGGATGCCACGGGTCCATTGGCATGGCGAAAGCACGTCCGATCCACGAGCCCGGGGTGCTCCGAAGTCCCAAACCCGCCGCGCCCTGAAAGGCCGCAATCCGATCCTCCATCGCAAGAGCGCGGGCGTGTCTCGCTGAGTTTCGCCCTTTCAGCCTGCCCAGGGCGTTGCCCCGGGCTGAGAAATCCTCGCCGTTTTGGCGCGGATGCACGAGGCTGCGGGTGGAGCCATGGATCCGGTATCGCGCCATGCGCTGCTGTCCAGGCCCGGTGTGCCCTGAACTCGTGCTTCCGCACCCCGGAGGGGCAAACAGACAGGAGGCCGAAGGTGCGAAACCGGTTCGGCCCTTGATGGGTTGGGTGGGAATGGATCTGCGGGGGCTGCTTTGGAGACTTGTTGCTCGCAGTGTTCACGCAGGCAGGGCCTCCGGCGCCGCGGGTCCGCTGTGCGGCGCATTTTTGGGTTTGGACACCATTCGGAAGCTCGGCGCAGTTTTTGGGCCTCCTGAGGAGGGGGAGCGGCGAGGGAATACGCAATTCCTTTCGGATTCTTGAATTCGGTGGCTCCCAACCTGAAATGCGCCTTTCCCATGCACTGCATAAGCCGGGAGGTTGACATCGGCTTGTGCCCGGGCAAGTTGGCTGCGTGAAGTGGAGCAGACGAAGGTTCCTGGGCTGGACTCTGGCGGGCTTGGGGGTGGGCGCCGCCGGGTTGACGACGTGGGTGGCGACGTCGCACCACCGGGCGGCGCGCTGGACGCGTCGGCTCATCAGGGAGAGCAGACGACCGATCGCCCCGCCTCCGCATCGGCCCCGACCGGAACAATGGTCCGCGGAGCAGGTCACCCTGGCATGGCTGGGGCATGCCACGTTTTTGCTGAATTTCTACGGCGTTTGGATCCTGACCGACCCCGCGCTGTATCCGAGAATCGGCGTGGATTTGAGGTTGGGAACACTCGGGCCCAAGCGACTGGTTGCACCTGCGTTGGGCCTCGGGGACCTGCCGACGCCGGACGTGGTCCTGCTCTCCCACGCGCACATGGATCATCTGGACATGCGGACCTTGCGGGCGGTTTTGCGCCCCGAGCTGCCGGTGGTCACGGCGCGGGATACCAGCGATTTGGTCCGCGACGCAGGGGGCCGACAGGTGACGGAGTTGGGCTGGGGCGAGGCCGCGACGCTGCGTACACGAGCAGGGGAGGTGCGCATCGAAGCGTTCGAGGTGAAGCATTGGGGGCAACGCTGGCCGAACGACCGGCCCCGGGGTTACAACGGCTATGTGCTGCGTCGGGAGGGTACGGCCCTGATCTTCGGCGGAGATACCGCTCACACGCAGCTTTTCCAGCGGTTGCGACCCGGCGGTCCGTATGCCGCGGCGATCATGCCGATTGCGGCGTACCGGCCGTGGATTTGGAACCATTGCACGCCCGAAGAAGCGGTCCAGATGGCGGATGCCGCAGGGGCACGGTACTTCGTGCCGATGCATCATGAAACCTTCATCCTGAGCGACGAACCTGTGGAAGAGCCGCGGCAGCGGCTGGAAGCCGCATTGGCGAAAGAACCCGGGCGACTGGCGTTGCGTCAGGTGGGCGAGACGTTTGTCGTTCCGCGCGTCTAGCGGCTTGGACCTGGACGACGCAGCGCCGCGGCGGCGGCACAGATGGCCAGCAACACCCCCAGGGTGCAGACCACGGCCGCCCCTGCCGGCACGTCCAGTTGGTACGAGCCGGCCAGACCGCCCACCCCTCCGAGCACGGCGATGCCCCAGCCCATGAGAAACGCTGCGCCCAGGGAACCGGTCCACAATTGACCGCACACGGCCGGAATGATCAGGTACGAGAACACCAGTAACACCCCGCCCAGATGGACAAAGGTCGTCACGACCAGCCCGAACAGAAAATAGAACCAGAAATCCCACAGACGCACGGCTGCACCCGCGGCCCGCACCGCTTCACGATGAAAGGTCAGCCCGATGAACCGGCGACGCCACAACCAATGGACCAGACCAATCCCGCCGTACAGCGCGCTCAACCGCAGCACGGCCGGCCAGCTCACCGTCAACAGGTCGCCCACCAGGGTTTTCTGGAGTTCTTCCCGGCCGTGGGGGGTGTGGCTGAGGAGCAGGACACTGGTGGCGGCAGCCACGACATAGACGATGCCGATCAGGGCCTCGAGCGGCACGCGTCCGTGGGCCGGCTCCCGCAGGAAGGTGAACAGCAGCGCGCCCCCCATGGTGAAGCCCAGAGACCACAGATAGGCATGGACGTCCGTGGCTTCATGACCCAGCAGCACGCAGACGCAAGTGCCCAACGTGGCAACCTGGGCCAGGGCAAGGTCCACGAAGATGATCCCGCGCCGGAGGATGTGCAGACCGTAATAGACGAGCAACCCCGGAAGCAGGATCGCCGCGGTGAGCGGGGCGGCCAGCAGGGCTCCCACCTCTTGCCAGGAGGGACTGAAACCGTTCATGGCGAAGACACAGAAGGGTTGGCCCGGGCCGGAGCGCTTTCCAACGCTTCCGCGATGGCCCGGACAAGATGGTCCATGAGCTCGAGATAGCCGCCTTCGGTTCCGGGGATTCCGCCGGGGTACTGGGCGACGGGCACGATGCGTGCGCCGGTGGCTCGTGCCACCGTTTCGGCGGGGCGCCGGTTCTGATAAGGATCCAGCAGGATGACGCGAACCCCCTGAGCTTTCATCTCCGCGATGACCGCGGCAAGGTGCGCGGCGGAGGGTGGGATTCCCGGCTTGGGCTCGAGGAACAGATCGATTCGCAGATTGAACCGGCGTGCGAAATAGGGCCAGGCGTTGTGGTAGGCCGCCAGACGGGCGCCGGCAAAGGGGCGAAGTCGGGCCTGCCATTGGGGCAGGCGCTGGTCCAGGGCGGTGACAAAGGCCTTTTCGTTGGCCCTGTAATCGGCGGCGTGTGCCGGGTCCAACTCGGCAAAGACGTCGGCTAGGTGATGGACGACGATTCGGGCGTTTTCCGGATCGGTGAGGAAATGCGGATTGCCGGCGGGATGAACGTCGCCCTGGGAGCGGTCAAGGCGCTCGGGCACCTCCAGCAGGGTCACGCCCTCGCAGCAGGCCACATTGCCCCGTGCGGCGGGCAGAATCCGGGCGTTGCGCGCCTGTTGCAGCAGGGGCGTCAGCCAGGCGGACTCGAGTCCTGCGCCGCCATGGACCAGCACGTCGGCCCGGGACAACCGCACCAGGTAACTGGGGCGCGGATCGACGAAATGCGGATCCTCCGTGGGCCGCGCCAGGGTGAGAATCTCGACATGAGCTCCGCCGACGGCGCGGGCCAGGGCGGCCAGATCGGCGGTGGTGGCGACCACATCCAGCCGGGCCCGGGCCGACGAGGCCAGGGAGATCACCGCCAGAGTTAGACAGGTGAACAGTGGGTTGCGTGCCATGGATGAAACTCCCGGGTTAGAACTGATGGGCCGCGTGGGCACCCAGGGACAGTTCGAATTGCAACCAGACCGAGTGGTCCTCGCCGACGTCGAGGCGATCGTCGAAGTTATACTGGAGCCTCAGCTTGGAGTACTCGCTGGGGTACCAGGTGAGGTTGGGGGAAAGGCGCCACCGCTGGCGCCGGAGCAGGTCGCGGCCGACCGGCTCGCCGTTCCAGAGCCACGCGGCGCGTTCGTAGTCCCCGCGACGACCGGTGACATAATCGAATCGCAGCCCGGCGACCCAGCCGCGTCGAAACCCGTACAGAAACTCGGTGTAAAACCCGTAGTCGGTGATCGTCTCGCGATTCAGGAAGGCGGGCTGCCCCGTGGCTGCGTCGGAGAGAAACGGTTCCCCGTGAGCCGCGGCCTCGGCCCAGTCGAACGCGCCCAACTCGTATCGACGCAACACCGCCTCCGCCTGGAAGGACACGAACGGGAAGCCCCCGTGGGCGCGCGGCGATTTCCACTTCCAATACAGGTCCAGGCCGTAGAGTTGGGTGAGGGATTCGCCCGACCGACCGCTGGCATTCGGTCCGAGCGCCCCGCTAATGCCCATCAGCAGGGTTTGTTGGTCAGTCAGGTCGGCGCTCAAGGCGTACCGCGCACTCCAGAGAAGGTCGTTCCAGGCCGAAACGCCCCGGTCGTTTTCAGCAGGGCGAAAGCCCAGGGGCAGCAGGTCGGCCATTTCGTCCCCATGAATGTGTCCGCCGGCGCGGAAGGGCGCCGCCCCGTCCCCGCGGCTGTTTTGCACCGAGATGAACAGCTCCGAGTAGATCGGGGTGGGAAGCAGCCACGACACTCGGACCCCGGGATTTCGCAAACCGTCCGGCCCCAGAAGTCGCGCCGTCACCAGGGGCGCGTCCACAAACCCCCATTGATGCGGATGTTGGCCGTTGATGCGGCCGAAGGGGGTGTAAAACTGACCGGCGCGGACCTGCAACCTGCCCGGCAGATGAAGCGTCTCCAACCAGGCCTCCTCCAGTTCGAATTCTGACTCTCCGTCGGCGTCCAGGCCGTAAAGGAGGTTGGCGTTGCCCCGAAAATACGGGTCCACCGCGCCGCTGAGGTTGAGTTCCGCCCCTTGGACGGTAAACCCGCGTTGGTTCGGGTCGTGTCCGCCGGGCTGGAGCGCGCCTTCGATGTCTCTCGCCGTGGAGGTTCCGACAGTGAAGGTTCCCACCAGGCTGACATCGGCATAGGCGGTCCCACCACCCAGCCGCCAGGGCTGCCGGGTTTGGGGCGTGGCCGCTGACGCATCAGGGGACGGCAATGAAGCTTCTCCGACAGAGGGGGCCCTGGCGGAATCCGGCGGCAAGGGGGTGGAACTTTGCTTCAGTTCGGCCAGTTCTCTTTGAAGGGCTTCGATTTGTTGCCGTTGTTCCCGAAGGGTCTGTTCGAACTGCGCCTGCATCTGGCGCAACCGTTCTTCCAGCGCCTGCACGCGGTCGGTTTCCGCACCGGCTGCCGCAGTCGCAACGAGGGTGGTCGAAACAAGGAGAGCAATCCGGGAAAATGCAGAAATGTGTCTCATAAGGCAAAGTTGTCTGATGGTTTGGGATCCTTGATGTGGGTGGCGATTCCGGGCCGGGCAGGGCTACCTGCTGCGCGCTGCCGGATCCGGGTCGATGTTTGTGTTCAGGCCCCGAAGTCGCTCGGGGTGTACGCGAACTGCCTCAAGGCCGCGGAGCGTCGCGGGGAGGGCCGCGGCCAGGATGATCGTCCGGGACGCTGGTGAACGCCGCGGTCGGGACGGGCGGGCGTGGTGTGGGAAAGGGCGGTGTGGGATCGCCGATCTCGGTGCATTCGCCGGGACCTTCGAGCAGTCCGAGGGAGAGCGTGCAAGCGCCGCAGCTTGGGGAGGGCGAATCGGAAGCATCGTGCCGATGCCCACGACGCCCCTCGAGGACGGTGGCGGCCAGTACCCACACCCACATGCCCACCATCAGCAGGGCCAGGGCGCGGCGCATATTCATTGGGCGGCCCATCCCGCGCACGCCTGAATCAAGCACGGCATGGCTTGCCGGTCAAGCGGCCGGGACATGGGCCCCCAAAGGGTGTTGGATGGAGTCTCGGCCTTTCTTTCGCAAACGCGATAGCGCAGGCACCGACCGCGGGGCGCGTGGGCGGGGAACGCTCTCGGGCCGGGTAACCGACTCGAGACGGGCATGTGGGAACAACCGCGCCGCGAGCTCACGCTGCAACCGCGGCACCGCGAGGGTTCCGCCTTGCACCGGCGGGATCGCCATCGCTTGGGGCCACCGTTGGAATCGGACCGGACGCATGCTGGCCTCGCGAGGCGCCTGCAGCCGGGCAGGAAGATCCTTCTGGTCCGCGGCGTGCCGAGGGGTTAGATTTCGACTGGATCGTGAGAACCGGTGCCACTGCGGCAAAAGATGGGATGGGTATGAAGGCCTTCAAGCGCGGCTTTACGTTGATCGAGTTGCTCGTGGTCATTGCCATCATCGCGATTCTGGCGGCGATGCTGCTTCCTGCCCTGTCCGCGGCCAAGGAGAAGGGCAAACGAGCGGCCTGCATCAACAATCTCCGGCAACTGGCGGTGGGAGTGAACATTTACGCGGTGGACAACAACGATCGCGTGTTGCAGGCACGGTGGAGTGCCAATTATTTTGTGCAGAACTGCTTGAACCCGCCGGAGGCGGCCGCCGCGGCCATGGTGGGGTTGGTGGTACAATCCAACACGGCCTCGGTCTGGACCTGTCCGAATCGACCGGGCCTGCCGGTCTTCGAGCCGCAGTATCCGCAGTGGGTCATCGGCTACCAGTATTTTGGCGGAATCACGAACTGGAACAACCCGGCCGGCAGTTTCCCCTCGCGCAGTCCGGTGAAATTGAGCCTGGCGAAGGGCACGTGGACGCTGGCGGCCGATGCGGTGGGCAAGATCAACGGGCGCTGGGGCGGGCAGGAGCCGGGTCGGGAGTTTGTGTATGCCAACATGCCACAGCATCGCTCGTCGCGTTCGATGGTGCCGGTGGGCGGCAATCAAGTGTTCGCAGATGGCTCGGCGCGATGGATCAAGTTCGAACAGATGTACTTCCTGGCCACGTGGAACGTGTCCTCGCGGGTGTACTACTTCTGGCAGGATCCGAATGACTTTGATCCTGTGCTGAAAGCGCGGTTGCCCACCTTGCGGGCCCAACCGTAAACGAACCGGCAGAACCGCGGCTGGAGGCCCGACGTGGTCGAGGCTGATCCCGCGGCAGCCGTGCTGCCGCTTCCAGGCCCCAATTGGCCGTGGTGCCACGCCAGACGCGCAGGGTCGGGGTGGGATCACCAACCCAGCACGTAGGCGAAGATCAGCGGCGCGACAATGGTGGCGTCGCTTTCGATCATGAACTTCGGCGTCTCGCGGGCCAGTTTGCCCCACGTGATTTTTTCGTTGGGCACGGCGCCGGAATAGCCGCCGTAGCTGGTGGTGGAGTCGCTGATCTGGCAGAAATAGCCCCAGAGGGGCACATTCTCCCGGCGCAGGTCCTGATGCAGCATGGGCACCACGCAAATGGGGAAGTCGCCCGCGATGCCACCGCCGATCTGGAAGAAGCCGAGGCTGCCCAGCCCATTCGAAAGGGTGCGGGCGTGCGTCGTGTACCAGTCGGCCAGGCGGACCATGTATTCAATACCGCTGCGGACGGTGCCCGGATTCTTGACATCGCCGCGAATGACGGCGGCGGCGAACATGTTGCCGAGGGTGGAATCCTCCCAGCCGGGGACCCAGAGGGGGAGATCTTTCTCGGCGGCCGCCACCAGCCAGGAATCGCGGGGATCGATTTGGTAGCTTTCCTTGAGGCGGCCGCTGCGGAGCAGGCGGTAGAAGAATTCATGGGGAAAGAGCCGTTCGCCGCGTCGATCACAGTCGCACCACAGTTCGAGCATGGCCTGCTCGATGCGGCGCATGGCTTCCATTTCGGGAATGCAGGTGTCGGTGACGCGATTGAGGTGCCGGCGCAGCAGGGCTTCTTCATCGGCGGCGCTCAGCTCGCGGTAATGGGGAACGCGCTCGTAGTGGTTGTGAGCCACCAGGTTGAAGACGTCCTCTTCCAAGTTGGCGCCCGTGCAGCAGATGGCATGCACCTTGTCGGCCCGGATCATCTCGGCCAGGGAAATCCCCAGCTCGGCGGTGCTCATGGCTCCGGCCAGGGTGATCAACATCTGGCCCCCGGCCTCCAAGTGGGCGCGGTAGGCCCGAGCGGCGTCGCGAAGGGCGGCTGCATTGAAATGGCGATAGTGCCTTTCGATGAAGGCGGAAATCGGATGATTCGCGTTCATGGCGGCCATGGTCCTCGCGTTTGTGTCTCTGACGGGGACCGGCGCCGGCGCAGGCCACCGGGTGCCCCGAGTTTTGTTTCGCCCAGATGGCCGGCCCCACTGGCGTGTTGAAGGCGCCGGCCCCAGCGTGGCCCTCAAGGAAGGAAGAAACCTGCGGCAGGTCAAGTTCGAGGTGGACAGCAGCGCCTTCGGAGCTTCTGGACACGCTCGGAAGCTCGGCAGAGTTTCAGATGTCAGGGGCGAGGAAACTCGAGAGGGAAAACGGCATTCGCTGGGGATCACTGAATCCGGGGCTTCACCATGGAATTGCGCACTCCGCTGTCCATGCATCCCGCGGGCCCATCCATGCGCCGACGACTCATTTCATCCCTCAGCCCGGGGCAGGGTCCCGGGACCCGGGCACCCAAACGCCATGGTGGCCTGAAAGGGCGTAATCCCAGGGCCCCGCCGTAGGGGCAGGGCCTGCCTTACCGAATTCCGCCCTTTCAGGACGGGTTGAATCTTGGTTTGCCTGCCTACCGGGGCGTTGCCCTGGGCTGGTGCATTCACCCCCCGATGGGGCGGAAACGTGATGCGCCGAAGGCCCAGCGGTTCGTCCGTTCTACATGCACTTTCGTTGCGCAAGGCGGACCCCGGGCGGGTGTGCTTCACACCCCGACCGGGTGCACCCGGGCCGCGCTGAAGGGGCATCCGTTCGTCAGTTCGAGACAACGCCCCGGGAGTCGGCCGCCAAAACCCGCCGCGCCCTCAAAAGGCGCAACCCGAGGCCGCTTTCACGAGGGCCGCGCGCACTTACACCAATTTCCGCTCTTCCGGGGTGGCATGAATCTGGTTCGCCCTCTACCCGATGCGTTGCCCCGGGCTGATGAATCCTCGCCTCGTTGGGGGATTTTGGTGTCCCGCCATGCTCTTTGGTGCAGGGCCCCCGCCCCGGGCTGGGTGCCTCTGCACCCCGGAGGGACAAACACTCAGGGCACTGAAGACGCGAAACCTCCACAACCCTTGAGCGGTTTGGTGGGAATGAAGCTGCATGATCTGGCATGGAGAATTGTCGTTTCCAGCGTTGGTGCAGGCAGAGCCTCCGGCGCCGCGGATCCGTGGTCCGGCGCATTTTGGGTTTTGAGCCTTCCCGAAAGCTCGACGAAATCCCGCGCGTCCTCGGCAATGGGGAAGCCGAGGCAACACGGCATTCGCTTCGGATCCCCGATCCGGGGCTCAAAAACGGACATGCGCCCGGTGGGCGAGCGGACAAGGCGCTGAGCCGGGAACGTGCGTCCCCGGGAGCTGGACGGCAGGCCGGAATGGGACGCCACTGAGGAAGCGGCGCCATCGCTCCAGAGGGCACAGACGCCGGACCGTCGCACCCCTGGCCATGGACCCCTGCAGGCATGCTGGAACTGAATGGTGCCCGCTGGTTCGGCCGCACTCAGGCACTTGGCACCTCGGTTCGCGATGGGACTCGAGGCCCGCGCAGTTTCGATACAGACAGTTCATTTGCTCTGTCGATGCGTGCCTCGCCCTGGATGGGCAGACAGCCGAAAGCCGCGACTCGTGTGTGAGGGATGCATCTGCGTGCATCGGTTGCAGGACTCGCGGCGGTGTTGCTCGGGGCCGACCGGTGTCTTTCCCGACACGCTGTGGGCCGCTGCTCGGCTCCGTGGATTGAGGAAAACGAAAGATCGGATCCGAGTACCGCGTCTTTTGATCGGTGGCTGAGTAGGGCAGTCAGGCTTTGACTCCGGGAGCAGGATGGCATCGGCGATGGCGGTCGCGAAGCGGAGTTGTGCGTCGGTCGAGGGCCCTTTGGGGGCGCGTTTGGGAATGGTTTGCCCCTCGATTTGCCGGGCTCCAAGGACCGGCGGGACGGGATCCCGCACGGCGGGGTTGGAAGCGCCGCATGCGTCGGCATTTCTTGCGCGGCGGGCGGCCCACCGGCAGGGCCGTCAGGAAGGCGGGGATTCGGCCGCGAGTCGTTCCCGGATTCGGTCCATGCGTTTGTCCAGGGTGGGTTGGAGCGGGGGAAACAGGTCGCGCAGCCGTTCGTAGAGGCGCAGGGCCCGGGGCCATTCCTGGAGGGCTTCGGCCAGTCGGGCGGCTTCCAGGCCGGCGCGCCGCGTCCAGAAAAGATCGGGTTGTTCGCCGGCCCGGAGGTGCTGGCCGTAGAGCACATCGAGGTAACGATCCATGGCTTGGCGCAGCAGGGGTCGTTGTTCGGGCGCAGGAACGAGGCCGGCGAGCCGTTCCGCCACCAGGCCCAGACCGACGAGGGCCTGGCTGCGGGTGGCCACATCGGCTGCCGGAAGCGTAAAGGCCTGGTGGAAGGCGTTGCTGGCGGCGGCATACTGTGAGGGATCGCGTGTGGCCAGTTGCAGGTAACATTCGCCGATGTCGCCCCACGCCCGTGCGGCCGTGGCGTTGGTGGGGTTGAACTCGAGAATCTTGGCAAAGATGCGCGCGGCTTCCTCGAAGTTGGCCAGGGGTGTGTTGGTGTTGGATGGCGGAAGGCGACGGACGGCGTCTCCGTAACCAAAGAGTGCCTGAACTTTAATGCTGGCCGGGCAGTTGAGATCGCTGGTGAGGTTGGTGAAGTAGCCGATGGCATCGAGCCAGGCCTGTCGGGCCATGGCGACGCGGCCGGCCATCATGCGGGCCTCGTAGGCCAGGGGATGATCGCTCCAGGTCTGCGCCAGCAGTTGGTAATGGCGCTCGGCCTCCATGTACCCGGCCGGGCCCTGGCGAAGGTAGTAGTCGGCAATCCACCATTGAGCCTGTGGGGCAAGGACGTTCGTGGGGTAACGGGCCACGAAGTTGGTGAAGATTTGGAGGGCCTGGGCATCGTTGCCGGTTTGGTAGGTGGTCCAGGCGAGATTGAACTCGACCTGCGGTGCCAGTTCGTGGGTGGAAAACTGTTGGAGCCAGGCGCGGTAGGTCTCGGCGGCGTGGCCCCAGTCGCGTTCCAGCTCGCAGGTTCGTGCGATCGCCAATAGGAGCTCCGGGCGGCGGGGCGTGTCCGGGAAGCGCTCCAGGACGCTTTGAAAGATTCGACGGGCGGCGGCGGGGTCGCCGTGACGGGCCAGCCCCTGGGCCTGGAGAGTGAGCGAGGCTTCCGTGAGATGGCCGTCAGGGAACTCGTCCAACAGGCGCTCCACGGCGGCAGCGGCGGTGGCCAGATCTCCGAGTTCCACGGCGGCACGGAGGGTCTGGTACAGCGCGGGCTGAACCAGCTGGGTGCGGATCGTGGGATGAGAGTTCGTGAGGAGGGCCTGGTAATGGGCGATGGCCTCGCTCAAGCGGCGCTGTCGGAACGCGATGTCGCCCAGTTTGAACTGTGCCACGGCGCGATCATAGCCCTCGGGGAGGCTGTCGGCAGCGGCTTGGAAGGCTTCGGCGGCGGCATCCCACTGACCGGTAAGCCAGAGGCACCAGCCCCGATCGAGCTGGGCTTTCGGCGCATGGGGACTTTGGGGAAATCGAGTGAGCAGCGTTTCAAACCGTTCCCTGGCGCGGGCGAGGAGATTGGTCACGGACCCCTGGGTTGCAGGTGCCGTAGATCCGGCCGGCCATTGAGCGAGGCACTGCTGGAGTTCCAGTTCGCCCAGCGTCAGGAGGACCAGCGCTTGTTGCGGGGCGTCGGGAAGGCGTTGGAGGAATTCGTCCAACGCGGCTGCTGCCTGCGCGTACTGGCCCTGGCGAAGGGCCAGCCGACTGATGCTCAGGACGGCTTCTTCTTGAAGGTCCGGGGGGAGATTGGTGGCGAGATTCTGGCGATACAGGGCGGCGGCGGCCGTGGGGTCCTGGGCGGCTTCCAGAGCCGCAGCCAGGGCACTTCGGCTACGGGCCTGCCAGATGGGCGAGGGCAGGGTGTCGGCCAGGGAGGCGAGGTTGGTGGCGGTTTGGAGGGCCTGGGAAGGACGGCCTTCGGCCAATTCGCATTGCATCTGCAGCCAGAGTCGGCGCCAGGCCAGCGGGGCGGGCAGGGAGGTGCCGGAGAGTGTTTGCAAGACCTCGATGGCCCGGGCGGGCCTGCCGGTCCGCCAGAGCGCCTCGGCCCAAAGCAACTGCCCGCGCACAGCAGGCTCGCTTGCCGGCTTTTCCCGGGCAGCCGATTGGAACGCTCCGTCGGGATCCCCCAGCAATTCAGCCGCCCGGGTCCAGTCCCCGGCCGCGGCGTGCGCAGCCGCCTCGTTGACGCTTGCCTCGAGCCGCAGCCCGGAGTGCGGATGGCGTTCGAGCAACTGACGAAAGGCCGCGGCAGCAGCAACGGGATTCTGGGCTCGCAGCTCCGCCTCTCCCAACCAGTAGAGGAAGGCATCGGTCAAGTTGCCGGCGCCGGGGAGTTCTTGCTGCAGCAATTCCACAGCCGCACCGGGCCGGTTTAACTGGCAGAGGGCCTGGGCTCGCAAGACAATCGCCAGGGGCCGGCGTGCGGACGAGGGGTATTGTTGAACAAACTGGCTCAGGGCTCGTTCGGCCCGTTCCCACTGTTCATCCTCAAAGGCACGCGCGGCAGCGTGAAAATCGGCCTCCTCATTCTGCCCGAGAGCACTGGGGAGCCACGCCAGCCACGCGGTCAGGCATAATGCAATGAATCCTTTCTGCATGAGTGTCTTGCCGCCTGGTATTCTGGTGGGAAAGAACGCGGGTTCAAAGCGCGAAAGTGCTTTTGGGGCCAATGTTCGCGTTCTTCAGGTATTGTCCTCGCCCCGAAGAGTCGGTGGGAACGAACGGCGACGGGACCCGAGGTGTTGCCCCGGGGCTGAAATGGATCTGTGAATGCCGGAACCCGACTGCCGCGGCGCACGCCGGGCTGTGGACTTGTACCCCGGGCGGGCTCCATTCAGTCTGGTGGCCCATGAAACCGGGTGGGTTTGCGCGGTTGGAGCGGATGAAGGGATTGCCACGACTCGCGGCTGGGATCGTTCTGTGCGCTTTGTTGAAGCTCGCGTGGACGGGGGCTGGGGGAGCTTCTCCCGCAGGGGTGGGGCGTTGGGAAGAGGAGATTCGCGCCTTCGAACGCTCAGATCGCACCAACCCGCCGCCGCCGGGGGCGGTCTGGTTGGTGGGCAGCTCCAGCATTCGATTATGGACGAATGCGGCGGCGCATTTTCCAGGGCAGGTCGTGGTGCGACGCGGGCTGGGCGGAGCGCACATTCGGGAAGTAACGGATGCGTTGTCCCGACTGGTCCTGCCGTACGGGCCGCGGGTGATCGTGCTGTACGCGGGCGACAATGACGTGGCCGAGGGGTTGACCGCCGAGGCCGTGCTTCAGGACTTCCGGCGGTTCGTGGAGCGTGTCCGGTCCGAGCAACCTGCCGTTCCGGTCGTTTATTCGGCCATCAAGCCGAGCCCCGCGCGTCTGCGCTGGTTGGAAGTGGCCAGGGAGGCCAATCAGCGGATCCGGGCATGGTGCGAAAGCCAGTCCGGAGTCCGTTTTGTTGACGTGTTTACTCCGATGCTGGATTCGGCGGGGCGACCGCGGCCCGAGCTGTTTGTCGCCGACCTCCTGCACATGAACGAATCCGGTTATCGACTGTGGGCAGAACGCCTGGGCCCGGTGTTGGAGGAGCTGGCGCCCCCGCGACCGGAGCGTCTGCGATAGTGCGGAGCAGAATGTGGAAGAACGTCTTGTGCCGGAAAGTCACTTTTCCCAAGCCGCGACGCGCGCGTGCGTTCAGACCAAGGGGCCTCTCTCGGCTGCGGTGAGGGAGCAAGCACTCGGCGCCGACGCCGGGTTTGCGCCAGCCCGGGATGTCGGGCAAACCACCCGCCGTGGTAGGTCCTTGGGGATGCTCGAGGTGGGCACCGGGACAATGTTCCCGGGACCGGCTCGGGACCGCGCCCTCGTTGGAGAGCGCGCGCGGGGCTTGACATTTGACGGCCCCGGAGCATTTTAAGGGTGCGTAATCACTGCAAGATTCCCTTGCCGCAAGCAACACCGAGCAGTCTTGCAGCGCGGGCCCGGTCCTCTTGGCCGACGATCTCCCGGAATTTGAACCTCTGCGGCTGAGGTCGGTCCAAGTTGTGACGGTGTCCGGGGCGCGGAGTTGTAAGGGCAAGGCTGCGGCGCGGATGGAGCCTTTTTGACATATGCCACGAGTCAGCACCAAGCGATCTACGAAAACCAAGACTGAGACAGCGGAGGTCTCCGAACTGCAGGGACAGGCCCAGGCTTCCCAGAATGAAGAGGCCCGGGCCGTGGTCTCCGACATTTCTTCTGCTCCGGCCGCGGAGGCTTCCGCGGCGGAGGGGACGACGCAGTCCGGTTCCGGCCGCAAAGGCCGTCGAGGCGGACGGAAGAGCGGCGGCAGCGCCCAGGGGGCTCCCGAACCGGCCCCGGCCGAGGCGGCCGTCAGGGAAGACAAGGAAGAGACGGTGGTGGAATGGTCGCCTTCGATGGAGACGCCCACGGCCGAGGCGATCAAACAGGCTGCGGCAGAGGCAGCAGCCCGGGAACAGGCCGAGCAGCGGGAGGCAGAAGCCCGTGCTGCCAGCGAGACCGTGGCGCAGCCCACCGGCCGCCAGCGGGACCGCATCGCCGAGTCCATCAACATTGCCAAGCTGCAGGCCATGTCCATGAACGAGCTCAACCAGATGGCTCGCGAATTGGGCGTGGAGAACTACGGCACGATGCGGAAGCACGAGGTCATCTTCCACATCCTCCAGAAGAACGCGGAACGCGCCGGGGTGATGTTCTCAGAGGGCGTGTTGGAGATTCTGCCGGAGGGATTCGGGTTTTTGCGTTCGCAAAGCTTCAATTACCTGCCGTGTCCGGAGGACGTCTATGTCTCGCCCTCCCAGATCCGGCGTTTCAATCTCCAGACCGGCAACCGGGTCGCCGGCCAGATCCGGCCTCCGAAGGAGAAGGAGCGGTTCTTTGCCCTGCTGAAGGTGGAGGCGGTGGACGGGGAGGACCCCGAGAAGGCCAAGGAACGGACGCACTTTGACAACTTGACGCCGCTGTTCCCCACGCAGCGGTTCATTCTGGAGACCGAGCCGGACGAGCTCAGCACGCGCGTATTGGATCTGGTTTGCCCGATTGGGAAGGGCACCCGCGGGTTGATCGTGGCCCCGCCCCGCACCGGCAAAACCGTCCTGATGCAAAAGCTCGCCAACGCCATCCTCAAAAACAACCCCGAGGTGTACCTCTTCATTTTGCTGATCGACGAACGGCCGGAGGAAGTGACGGACATGGAGCGGACCTGCCGCGGTGCCGAGGTGATCAGCTCCACGTTCGACGAGCCGCCCGAGCGTCATGTGCAGGTGGCGGAGATGGTCCTGGAAAAGGCCAAGCGCATGGTGGAACGCAAGAAGGACGTGGTGATCCTTCTGGACTCCATCACGCGACTGGCCCGGGCCTACAACACCATCCAGCCGCACTCGGGCAAGATCCTCTCCGGCGGCGTGGACGCCAATGCGTTGCACAAGCCCAAGCGTTTCTTCGGTGCCGCGCGGAACATCGAGGAGGGGGGCTCCCTGACCATCATGGCCACGGCCCTGATCGACACCGGCAGCCGCATGGACGAGGTGATCTTCGAGGAGTTCAAAGGCACCGGCAACATGGAGGTGCATTTGGACCGTGCCCTGGTGGACCGCCGGATCTTCCCTTCGATCAACATCGAACGATCCGGCACCCGCAAGGAAGAGCTGCTCTATCACCCGGACGAATACGCGCGCATCGTGCTTTTGCGGCGGGCCCTCACCGGCGTGCCGCCGGTGGAGGCGATGGAGCTGCTCCTCAACAAGCTCAAGCAGACCCGCACCAACGTGGAGTTTCTGTTGAGCCTGGACCTGCGGTGATCGGGCCACGTTACCCCGGCGGGACAGCGCCCGGGGCCGCAACGTCCACGGGGCTCTTGCGAGGAATCAGGAGCACTGGATTTGCAGAGGGGCCTTTTTGCATCTACTGATTGGCGGACAAAGATGAAACAAACCAAGGGGCAAGCGAATGACCCGCGGCCGGCCTGGCGGAAGGTCGGAGGGGCGACGGCTCTCCTGCTGGCGTGCCTGGTGGTTACGGGCTGCCGGAGAGAGGAGGTACAGGTTTACCGTGTGGAAAAAGAGGGCACGGGCACGTCCGGACCAACGGCTGCCACGTCGGCCCAGACGCCGCCGATGGCCGGGCACCCCCATGGGGACTTCGGTGGTCCCAAGCCCCGATTGAAGTACTCCGTGCCCGAGGGGTGGACCGAGCAGCCACTCTCGGCCATGCGCGCCGCCAGTTTTCGCGTGGGCGACGGCTCCGGGCCCCATGCGGATGTGGGCGTCATCCCGTTGCGCGGACTGACTGGTCGGGACCTGGAAATGTGGAATCTCTGGCGTCAGCAACTCGGTCTGGCGGAAGGCACGGAGGCCGAAATGATCCAGGCAGCGATCCCGGTGACCATCGGGGGGGCCCGGGGCAAGTTGTTCGACCTGGTGGCCGAGGAGCCTCCCCACGCTGGCGCGGACAAGGTCCGAATTCTGGCGGCGATGGTGGATGTGGGGGACGTGGGCTGGTTCTTCAAAATGACCGGCCCGGACGCGCTGGTGCGTTCGCAAAAGGAGACGTTTGTGGCCTGGCTGCAGTCCGTGGAGTTCCTGCCCGAAGAAGCACCGGCGACCGAACCCGCGGCTGTCGCGTCGGAGGGCACGCCCCGGTGGAACGTGCCCTCGCATTGGCGCTCCGCGCCGGCGGGACAATTCCTGGTGGCCAAATATCTGGTGGGCGAGGGCGAAGGCCAGGCCGACGTCAATGTCAGTCAGTCTGCCGGCGAAGGAGGCGGCTGGGTGAGCAACGTCAATCGCTGGCGACGGCAGGTGGGCCTGGAGGAGGCGTCCCAAGAGCAGATCCGCGAAGCCACGGTGGCCCTGGAGGTCGGTTCGGGTCAGGCCATGCAGATCGAGCTCACCGGGACGGATGTGCGCACGGGCAGGCCGGCCAGGGTGGTGGGCATCATGGTGCCGCGGCCGGAGCGGGCCTGGTTTTACAAGCTCATGGGCCCGCCGGAGACGGTCGAGCGCGAAAAAGCTGCATTTCTCGAATTTGTCCGTTCCGCCCGTTACTGACATGCCCCTCGAGCGCCTGTTTCGGTTCTTCAGTTCGCTCCGGCTCACCGTGGCCCTCTTGATCCTGGCCATGGTGCTGGTGTTTTTGGGCACGCTGGGCCAGGTGAGCATGGGCTTGTACCGGGCCCAGAACGAGTTTTTCCGCAGCTTCTTCGTGTACTGGGGGCCTCCGGGTGCGGGTTGGCGGGTGCCGGTCTTTCCCGGGGGATATCTGTTGGGAGCCTTGATGCTCATCAATCTGGTGGCGGCGCACTGGCGGTACTTCCGACCCGACTGGCGCAAGAGCGGCATTGTATTGATCCATGCGGGGTTGGTGCTGCTGCTGCTGGGCCAGTTTGCCACGGACCTGCTCTCGGTGGAGAGCACGCTGCATTTGCGCGAGGGGGAGGCGAAGAATTACTCCGAGGTGGATCGGCGCGTGGAGCTGGCGATCACGGAGATTACCGATCCGGCGCATGATCGGGTGGTCGCCATTCCACAGGCGGTGTTGCAGCGGCAGGGCGAGGTCCGCGTGACGGACCTGCCGTTTACGGTGCGGGTACTGCGGTTTTATCCGAATGCCATGGTTTCGGCCCGGCCCGCCGGGGCCACGGGACCGCCGCCGGCCACGCAGGGGTTCGGTCCGCAGGTCCAGTTGACCCCCCTGCCGCATGTGACCGAGATGAACAAACGCGACGTGCCGGCCGCCATCGTCGAGTTGGTCGTCCCCTCCGGTTCCCTGGGGACATGGGTGGTGTCCGAATACATCGGCCAGCCGCAAACGGTCACGGTCGGCAATCGCACCTTCACGCTGGCCATGCGCCTGCAGCGCATTTACAAGCCGTGGACGATCAAGCTGCTGGATTTTCGACATGACCGGTACCCGGGGACCGACATCCCGAAGAATTTTTCGAGTCGGATCCTGTTGACCGATCCGCGCAATGGCACGGAACGGGAGGTCCTGATCTACATGAACAATCCGTTGCGCTATGGCGGCGAGACCTACTACCAGGCCAGTTATGACCCGGACGAAGGGGGGACAGTCTTGCAGGTGGTGCGGAATCCCAGTTGGTTGACGCCCTACGTGGCCTGCGCGCTGGTGACGGTCGGCCTGGTGCTGCAGTTCAGCATTCACTTGTTCCGGTTCACGACCCGTTCTGCCTCGTCATGAAATCCTGGATTCTCAAAGCGCTCCCCTGGGCGTTGCTCGCCTTGTTCGCGGCGGACATTGTGGCGATTCTGCTGCCGCGGCCGGAGGGCGAGTTTCATTTGCAGGCGTTCGGTCGGTTGCCGGTGCTGGCCAACGGACGCGTGCAACCGTTCGACTCGTTGGGCCGGAACAGCCTGCTGCAAATCCGGGGCACTGCTTCCGTGCCCCTGGCGGAGAAGAAAAGCTACGAGTTTTGGAAACATCCCCCCAGGCTGCGCGGCGCCGAATGGTTGCTGGAGGTCATGACCCGACCGGAGGTGGCGGACACACGCCCGATCTTCCTCATTCATCATCCCGACCTGATCCACGAGTTGAATCTGCAGGGGAAGGGGGTGGAGAAATCGGGACTGCACTATTTCGCGTACAATGACCTGACCAACGTGTTGGCGCGGATCGAAGCCGAGGGCCGTCAGGCCATGAACGTGGAGTCCCAGGCGCGCACGGCCTATCAGCGCCAGGTGGTAAAGCTGTTCAATGCCGTGGCGTTGTATCGCCGCCTGAAGTTCACGCTGCAACCGGAGGGGACCGAGGACATGGCCGCCGAGTTGCGCGCTTTTCAGGAAAGCATCGGACCCGGCCTGGCCGCTCTGCGGGCCCGGCAGGCGGGTCGGGACTTCGACAAAGAGGCCCTGGATCGACTGGTCGGCTTTCTGCAGCGCTATGATTTGATGGCCCAACTGGCCTATCCGTGGGTGGTCCCGCCGCCGGATGCGGAGGCACCCCGCGACGCGTGGCAAAACCTGGGCCGACTGCTTTTCGAGACGGGTTTGAGTGGTGGAACATTGCCACCCGCGGTCGGCTGGCTGGCCGAGATCGCCACGGCGTATCGGCAACAGGACGCGGCACGGTTCAATCGGGCGGTGGAGGAATATCGTTCGTGGTTGGCGGTGCATGCGCCGGCCGAATCCCGCAAGGGACGGGCGGAGTTCTGGTACAACCAACTGCAGGCCTTTCTCCATGCCATGATCATTTACCTCTGTGCATTTCTGCTGGCGGCGGGCGCCATGCTGACGGTGCAGGCCATGCCGGCCTGGAGCGAGAGCCTGCGTCGGTCCGCCTTTTTCCTGGCGTTGTTGGCGGTGGTCGTGCACACGGCGGGGCTGGCATTCCGCATCTGGCTGGAGCGCCGACCACCGGTGACCAACCTTTATTCCTCCGCGGTGTTCGTGGGCTGGGCGGTGACGCTGCTGGGGGTGGGCGTCGAGCGCGCTTATCGCATGGGTTTGGGCGTGGCGGCTTCGTCGCTGGTGGGGTTCATCACTCTGTTGATCGCACACAACCTGGCCCTGGGCGGCGATACGATGGAGATGATGCGCGCGGTGCTGGACAGCAATTTCTGGTTGGCGACCCACGTCATCACCATCACGCTGGGGTACGCCGCCACGTTCTTTGCCGGGTTCCTGGGCATTCTCTATGTGGTGCTGGGGGTATTCACGCCGCTGCTGGCGCACAAACTCCACGGGAAAGGTCCGGCGCCGCGGCCGCACCCGCATCCGTTCGGTCCGGATGACGTGGCGGCGGCCACGCTGGGACAGGCTCTGGCCAAGATGATTTACGCCGTCATCTGTTTCGCCACCCTGTTCAGCTTCGCGGGGACGGTCCTGGGGGGAATCTGGGCCGACCAGTCCTGGGGCCGGTTTTGGGGTTGGGATCCCAAGGAGAACGGCGCCTTGATGATCGTGCTCTGGTGTGCGGCCATTCTCCATGCCCGGTGGGGTGGACTCATTCGGGAACGGGGCATCGCCAACTTGGCAATCTTCGGCAATGTGGTGACCGCCTTCTCCTGGTTCGGCACCAACATGCTGGGGATCGGACTCCACTCCTACGGGTTCATGGATGCGGCGTTCCAGTGGCTGATGCTCTTCTATGCCACGCAGTTGGCGGTGATTGCGCTGGGACTATTGCCGCTGGAGAAGTGGCGCAGTTTCCGCCCAACGTCTGTTGCGGCGAGCCCCGGACCGGTAACGAGCGCAGTCGCTGCGTCGGGAGAATAGTCGCGGCGCCCGGGCCGGGACCTGCCAGGGCTGGTGCCGATGCGTGGGGGCAATCCGGGCCCCGTGAGCGAACAGACCTCTCGGTGCGCCGGGCTCCCCGGACATCGGGAAGTCCGCGTTTGCTTCGGCAATCAGTATTCCGCAGCCGGCGCCCGGAAGGCCCCGGACCCTTGGGCAGCAGGGCATCGACCGGGCCGCCCCGACCGGTCGGCGGCCCCAGCACGCGGCGGAGAGAACGCAGGAGGATCCAGAGCCGGCTTCGTGGCCCTGGGAGCCCATGGCCCCTCGCGGATCGGCCGGGCAATCCACCGGGCCCCCGTGGCCCGTGCGGGCCATGAACCCGTCTCTGCGAAGAATCGGAGTGATTCGAGGTTTGCAGAAAGAACCCGCACAACAGCCCGGCGGTCGGTTTCGCGGAAACGCAATGCGTCAGTTCTGCAGTCGCGGCTGGCGTCGGAGTGAAAAAGGGATGTCGGTGACTCCTTGGGAACCGTTGGGATTGGGCGGCCAGGAGGTTCCGAGCCTGACGAACGCATCTTCCACTTGAAGCGCGGGCCGGGCTGGCCCACAGTGAGCGGTGCCAGGGCCCACGGAATGCGGACAAACAAACCCCGCCAGGGCCGGAAGGCAGCAACGGTAGTTTGCTCTGCATCTGCCGTGGTCACCCTGGCCTTTTGGATTTCCCGGTGGGTCGGGCAGCCCTCCGCAGGGGTCGCGCCGGCCGGCCGCAAACGTGGGCCATGTCCTATCAGGTCATAGCGCGAAAGTATCGACCACAACGGTTCAGCGAGGTCGTGGGTCAGGAGCATGTGACGCGAACCCTGGCCAACGCCATCGCGCAGAACCGCATTGCCCACGCCTACCTGTTCTGCGGGCCCCGCGGCACCGGCAAAACCACCATCGCCCGGATCTTCGCCAAGTGCCTGAACGCCACCAACGGCCCGACGGTGGACTTTTCCGACGACGATCCGCGTTGCCGCGAAATCACGGAGGGGCGATCCCTGGACGTCCTGGAGATCGACGCCGCGAGCAACCGGGGCATCGACGAGATCCGCGGGTTGCGCGAGACGGTCCAGTATGCACCGGCGCACTCCCGCTTCAAAATCTACATCATCGACGAGGTGCACATGCTCACCAAGGAGGCCTTCAACGCCCTGTTGAAGACCCTGGAGGAGCCACCCGAGCACGTGAAATTCATGTTCGCGACGACGGAGCCGGAGAAAGTGCCGGCGACCATCCTGTCGCGTTGCCAGCGATTCGACCTCCGTCGCATTCCCACCGCGTTGATCGTGCGGCATCTGGCCCACATTGCCCGGGCTGAAGGCGTGGACATCGAGGAAGCGGCGCTGTTTGCCATTGCCCGGGGCGCCGACGGGGGCTTGCGGGATGCGGAATCCACGTTGGACCAGTTGATCAGCTTCTGCGGCTCCCGGATTCAAGAGGCGGACGTGTTGGCAATGTTCGGATTGACCGCCCGCGATCAGCTTCTGGGACTGACCGCCGCCATGGTGGCGGGCCGGCGCGGCGAGGTGGTCCGGCGCCTGGACCAGTTGCTGACCCAGGGCAAGGATCCCGGCCGGTTGCTGGCGGATTTGCTGCTGCATTTTCGCAACCTGATGGTCTGGCACCTGACGGGTGGAGACCCGGAGTTGCTGGACGTCTCCGAGGCGGAGCGAACGGCCCTTCAAGAGCAGGCCGCTCAGATCACTTGGGAAGGGGCGCACCAGATGGTGGAAGTGTTGGCGGATGCGGAGACGCGACTGCGCGAGGCGGCTTCCAAACAAATCCTGTTGGAAGTCGCTCTCCTGCGCGCCATGGAGGCCCGTCAGGCCATGAGCTTGGAACGCGTGCTGGAGCAGTTGCGCGATCTGCGCGCGACTGCGACGGAGTCGGTGACCTCGGTCGGGGCCCCGCCGGTGGAGAGAGCGGTGGCAACGGCGGCGGGCGGGGGGTCGGAAAACCCTGCACCCCGAGGTGCGCCGTCCGCGGCAGGCTTGTCGCGGCCCGAGCAAGCTCGGGCGGAACCGCCGCCGGCCCTCGGTGCCGGGCCTGCGGGAACGGGCGGGGCTGTTGTCGAAGAAGTCAAGGCTGCCGAGACGGACTTGAACGGGTTTTGGGCGCGCCTGCAGGAGGCGGTGGGGAAAGTGAGCCCATTCCTGCGAACGTATCTGGATCATGCCCGACCGCTGCGCTGGGAACAGCAGACGCTGGTGATCGGGTTCCCGCCGGAGTGGCGGGAGTATCGGGACCTGGCCGACACGCCGCGGTTCCATGAACTGTTGCAGACCAAACTGCAGGAATTGCGAGCGCCCGGTGCCCACGTGAAGTTCGTGGTGTCGGAACCGGGGAGCGGCGACATCTCGCCGCGGCCGGAGCCAGGCGGGGTGTTCCCGGAAGAAGCACAGCCCCCTGCCGCCGCCGTGGTGCAGCCGGAATCGGTGGAGGGGCCGGGGGCCAGAGCGCCACGGGGAAAAACGGCCCGGTCCCGGTCCGCCGCCTCCGGGGCGCCTGTTGCGCAGGAAGGTCTTCGGATGGAGGATTTCAAAAACGACCCGCTCATTCAAAAGGCCTTGGAAATGTTCAAGGCGCGGTTGGTACAAATGGGCCGCTGAGGTCGGTTCGAGGCGCGTTGTCCATCCAGGCGCCTCGGACGGGCCCGGCGTCCGGGAGAACGGAGTCCATGTCGAGTCTCGGCAAAATGATGAAGCAGGCCGCGCGCCTGCAGCAGCAGATCGAACAGGTCCAGGCCCAACTGGCGCAGCGGACCGTCGAGGCCAGCAGCGGGGGCGGTGCGGTGAAGGTCGTGGCCCGCTGCGACGGCACCCTGGTGAGTTTGAAGATCGATCCGCAGGCGCTGGATCCTTCGGACGTTACCTTGATCGAGGACATGATCCTGAGCGCGGTGAACCAGGCACTCAAGCAGGCTCAGGAGGTGGCCAATGCGGAGATGGCCAGGGTTACCTCCGGATTTCAACTGCCCGGGCTGTTGTAGGCTGGCAGAGGGGTTGGGCATGCCCGGGATCGAAACGGAGGAGGCGGCGCTTCATGGGAGCCTGGCCTGAATCGCTGGGCGCACTAATCGCCAGCCTGACACGGCTGCCGGGGATCGGCCGGCGGTCGGCCGAGCGGATCGCGTTGTTCCTCGTGCAAAGTGAGCCGGCCCTGGCTCATCAACTGGCCGGCGCGATTCAGCGGGCCCGGGAACAGATCCATGCCTGCTCCCAATGCGGGGCCCTGACGGAAACGTCACCCTGCGAATTGTGCACGGACCCGCGTCGGGACTCTGCCCTGTTGTGTGTGGTGGAACGACCCACGGACGTGCTCAGCATCGAAAAATCCGGCAGTTACCATGGCCGTTACCACGTGTTGGGCGGACGGATCTCGCCCCTGGAGGGTGTCGAAGCGGAGGATCTGCGCATTGCCGAGCTGGAACGGCGATTGCAGAACGAACCGATCCAAGAAGTGATCCTGGCATTGGGCACGGACGTGGAGGGCGAGGCCACATGTCATTACCTGGCGCGGCGGCTGCGGCGACCCGGCCTGCGGATCACCCGGATTGCTCACGGCCTGCCGGCCGGCACCGGGTTGGAGTATGCGGACGAATTGACGCTGGGCCATGCCTTGCAGGGGCGGCGCGAAATGAGCTGATCCCGTACCGGCGTCCGGCAGCGGCGAAACCGGCTGTTTGCTACCATGAATCCGACCACGACCGTGGTGTTCGATCTGGGGAAGGTCCTGTTGGACTTCGACTATCGCATCGCAGCCCGGCGCATTGCCGAGCGCAGTCGCCTGGACGAAGCCGGCGTCCAGGCGGTGCTGGAACGCTCGCCCTGGTTGATCCGCTACGAGACGGGCCTGATCAGTCGTCGCGAGTTCTACGAAGCCATCCGGAGGGAGACCGGGTTCGAGGGCAGCCTCGAGGAGTTCAGCCGGTTTTTCGCCGACATTTTTTGGCCCATCGAGCCGATGGTGGCGGTCTTGAGAGCACTCCGCCGGCGCGGGCTTGCCACCTGGTTGTTCTCCAACACCAACGACCTGGCGATGGAACATATCCGGCGGAATTTCCCGTTTGTCCACGAGTTCGACGGCTGCATTCTCTCCTACGAGGTCCGCTCGATGAAACCTGCCCCGGGCATGTACGAGAGCCTGGAACGTCTCTCGGGCCGACGCGGTTCAGAGATTCTCTACCTGGATGACCGTCCGGAAAACGTGGAGGCCGGACGGGCCCGCGGCTGGCAGGGATGGGTGCACACGTCGCCGGAGGATACACGGCGGCGACTGCGGGAGCTGGGTTTGCTGGATGCGGAAGACGCTGCGAACGCACCTGCAACATGAGGGCAGCCCGGGTGGTTGCGCCGGGCCCCGATAGGGTGGACTCGAGACCAACAACGCGGGTTCGTGGTCCGGGGCGCGCTCAGACGCCGGGATCGAGCGCGCGGATGCCCTCGAATTCGTTCGCGTGACACGGGCGGGATCTGCGCGGCTGAGGGCCTTCGCTTGCGTGGCGTCCGCAGGCGTTTGGCCTCGCCGGCCTGATACCGTCCCGTGGCATGCGGTTCCGCTTGTAGATTTGCGGTTGCGCCCGGGGCGGGATTGGCCTAGGAGTGGGGCAACTTCGGAGAGAAAGGAAGAGCCATGGGACTCGCGCTCGTAGTGTTGCTGGTGGGTCTGGCCGTTCTCGCGCTGGCCGTGTTGTGGCTGGTGGGCGTTTACAATCGCCTGGTCACGCTGCGCAACCGGTTCAAAAACGCCTGGGCGCAGATTGACGTGCAGCTCAAGCGGCGGTACGACCTGATCCCCAATCTCGTGGAAACCGCCAAGGGTTACCTGCAGCATGAGCGCGGCACGCTGGAGGCCGTGATCGCCGCGCGCAATGCGGCGGTGCAGGCCAGCGGCCGCGTAGGAGTGGATCCGACCAATCCCGATGCCATGAAGGCGTTGATCGCGGCCGAGGGGACGTTGGCCGGCACCCTGGGCCGGTTGTTCGCCCTGGCGGAGGCGTATCCGGACCTGAAAGCCAATCAGACGATGGCGCAACTGATGGAGGAGCTCACCTCCACCGAGAACAAGATCGCGTTCGCCCGGCAGGCCTACAACGACGCGGTGATGAACTACAACACGGAACGGGAACGGTTCCCGAGCAATTTGGTGGCCGGCATGTTCAACTTTGGTCCGGCCGAGCTGTTCCAAGTGCAAAAGCCGGAAGAACGCGAAGCGCCCAGGGTTTCGTTTGCGTGAGTCCTGCCGAGGGGCTGCTGGAGGGTGAGGGGCGGCCCCAACGTCTGCCGGCGACCTGCTCGCGAAAGAGCCGGAGGGATCCTGCGAGGCACGTGAAACCGGGCTGACGGAGGCGCGGGGTGAGCATGGATTTCTTCGAGGCACAGGACCGGGCACGCCGACGTACGCGGCTTCTGATTGTGTACTTCGCCCTGGCGGTGGCGGGGATCACCGTTGCGGTGTACCTGGCCTGTCTGATCACCTTGGGCGTGGGAGACGCCTCTCCCTACGCCCCGGGGAGGGATGCGGGCTGGCGTTTGTGGCACCCGAAGTTGTTTGCCATCTGTGCCGGGGGGACCCTGGCAGTGGTGGCCCTGGGGAGTCTTTACCGAATTGCCACGTTGCGCGCCGGAGGACGTGTCGTGGCGGAGGCACTAGGGGGGCGATTGGTCCGGCCGGACACGCGGGACTTTCACGAACGGCGCTTGCTGAACGTGGTGGAGGAAATGGCCCTGGCCTCGGGACTTCCGGTGCCGCCGGTGTACGTGCTGGATGCCGAACGGGGGATCAACGCTTTCGCCGCCGGGTTCGGTCCGCATGATGCCGTCATCGGGGTGACGCGGGGTTGTCTGGAATTGCTGAACCGGGACGAATTGCAGGGGGTCATCGCGCACGAGTTCAGTCACATCCTCAACGGGGACATGCGACTCAACCTGCGACTGATCGGCTGGGTCTTCGGGATTCTCTGTCTGGCGGAAGTGGGGCGCGTGCTGCTTCGAACGCGGGGGCGGAACAATCCGTTGCCGCTGCTGGGGTTGGTGCTGCTGCTGCTGGGCTGGATTGGCGTCTTTTTCGGACGATTGATTCAGGCGGCGGTGAGTCGGCAGCGCGAGTTCCTGGCAGATGCTGCGGCGGTCCAGTTTACGCGGAATCCCGCGGGTCTGGCCGGGGCTTTGCGCAAGATCGGGGGTCTGGTTTACGGATCACGGGTGGACAACCCGCACGCGCTGGAGGCCGCGCATCTGTTCTTCAGCTCGGCGTTCACCGGTTCGCGAGCGCACTGGTTTGCCACGCACCCACCGCTGGCGGAGCGGATTCGGCGGCTGGATCCGAGTTGGGACGGCACCTTTCCGCGGGTAAGCCCCGAGACAGTGGAAGTAGTGGAGGCACGGGCGGCAGCGCCGCGCGCACGGGTGGCCACAGGTGCCGCGGCGGCGGCGAGCCTGGCGGGGGGGGCCGTTCGGGGCCGGGCGGTCCTGGACCAGGTGGGTCGGCCGGGGCCGCGCCAGGTGCGGTACGCCGCCGAACTCCGGGCGGCGCTGCCAGACGAGTTGTTGCAGGCTCTACAAACGGACACCGGCGCCCAGGCTGCCGTGCTCGGCCTGGTGTTGAGTCGCAATCCGGATCGCCGGCGGCAGGAGCGGATTGGGCTACAGACCCGCCTGCCCGCGGCTGTGGAAGCGCGCTTGAGCGCCCTGGATCCGATCTTGCTGGAGCTGCCGGTCGGGGCCCGACTGGCGGTCGCACAACTGGCGCTGCCGGCGCTGCGCACCATGGATGGGGAGTCGTTTCGCGCGTTCCGCCAGGCGTTGCGGTGGTTGATCACGAGCGATCGCCAGATCGATCTCTTCGAGTACGCGTTGGAGCGGATGATCGAGCGGGATCTGGAAGCGAGGTTCGGACGCGTTCGTCCCAGGCCCGTCCAGTACTACAGCCTGCGCGGTCTGGAGTCGGAGGCACAGGTGTTGCTCTCGGCGTTGGCCTGGTTGGGGCAGCGCGCCCCGGACCAAGCGGCCCGCGCGTATGCGGCGGGTTGGGCCCAACTGGGTATCGACGCCCCGCCTCCCCAATTGCTGGTGTGGACGGAGTGCGGTCTGGCGGCCATCGACAGGGCCCTGGACCGATGGGCGGAGGCGTCGCCTGCGCTCAAACGGCGTCTGTTGGCTGCGTGTGTGGAAGTGGTGGCTGCGGACGGGTGGGTGCGAGTGGAAGAGGCGGAGCTGTTACGGGCCGTGGCCGATGCCCTGGATTGCCCCCTGCCACCCGTCCTGAGTGAACCGGATGCGTCGGGTCCCATGCAGACCTGAGGGGCGGACAGGCGGCCGGTGGCGGTGAGAGATTCGCCGTGCTACTCCGCGGCTGGCACCGCGGCGGTGCGGGAAGTTGTCGCCGGTCCGATGTACCGCCGGGCGATGACCACGTTGTCGAATTCGACCATGTTGGTCGGCTGCCGGGCCCAGCGGTCGGTGACATACGCCTCCAGGGTTAACGCGTTGGCCTGCAGTTTCTCGCTGGTCCGCCAGTTGATGCCCGTCCAGTGGCCCTGCAGCCGGCCGTCGATCCAAAAGGCCTGTTCGCCGTCGGGTTGGCCCGGACGGTTGTGCTGGAGCATGAATTCCACGCAGATCCATTGTCCTGGCGGGATCAGAGGGGCCTCCGGGACGTCGAAATGGTTGCCCCAGTACTTGCCGTCCGGGGCGGGTCGCATGGCGTGCCAGTAACTATAGAAGTGCCATTTGCCAGGGGCGGGCCAGCGCCCCCAGTTCCCCCACGGTTCAATGGCGGTCGAAAACCGTTCATCTCCGGCGGGCTTGGACCCGGCACCGCCGAAGCCGCTCCACTTGTCGGCTCCGCGCAATCCGCGGTTGGCTCTCAGGGTCACGAAGTGGTGGATGTAGTCGCAAGGCGGGACGAACCGGGTGTAGAAGCGGATGAAGATCCGGGGAGCCGACTCGAACCATTGGGTCAAACCACCGCCGGTATCGCGATCCAAATGAGCCTCGACGCGCAGACAGCGGCGGCCCAGGCCCGGGAAGGCGTCGGTGCCTGCCCACCGCAACACGGCACCTCCTGGGTTGCGCGTGTCATCCCAGCGTCCTTCCAACGGGCCGGTTTCGAAGTCATCAGCGAAGATGACGTCCGGGTGGGTCTTGAGCCCTTGATCGTTGGGATGCTCGGCTGCCAGGCCGTGGCCCTGAGGCAACGGGCTGGTTGCGATCCGGATCGGCCCTGTTTCCTGCGCAAGGAGGGAGATCTGGGCAACCCCCAGGGCGGCGACACTCCCGAGGAGAAACGCGAGAAACGTGGTTCGCCGCCACCCCCTGAATGCGACCCCGGGGGCTCGGCGAAACGCGCCACATTGCAGGATTGCCCGCCGGTCGAACCGGGATCCTTGTGGCACGGTGGATCGATTGTGGTTCCAAAGAATGGGGTTCACGGGAAAGGGCTTCATGGGCGGTGAACGAGTTCTCGGTAGGCCTGGAGGCCGCGCGCGAGCTCCTGCGCAATGCGACGTCGGTATGCGGGGTCGTTGATCCGCCGTCCCTCCACCGGGTGCGAAAGGAACCCCGCCTCGACCAGGGCGGCCGGCATACTGGCTTCGCGTAGGACCGCAAAACGAGCTCGCCGCAGGCCGCGATCTTCGCTGGGCAGACCTCGAACCATGGCCTGGTGCAGCGCGTAGGCGAGCCGAATGTTGAAAAGGTCGTGCTGGTTGCCCGGAAACGGACCCGCCACGGAGATGCGCCCGGGATTGGCGGTGGAACTGGCATTGGCCGGCGTGAGGCAATACGTTTCCACGCCGCGAACCTGACCCGCACCCGCCGCGGCTGCGTTGAAGTGCAAACTCACGAAAAGGTCCGCCCCGGCGCGTTGAGCCAGCCGGGGACGCTCCTCCAAATCCAGATAGACATCTCGCGTGCGGGTCAGTGTGACGCGGAACCCCGCCTGCCGCAGCAGCCCTGCCAGCTCCTGGGCCAGGGCCAGCGTCAGCCGCTTTTCCTCCGTCGTCCCGATGCGGTAACCGGTGTCTTTCCCCCCATGCCCGGGGTCGAGACAAATGTGTTCCATCCGCTGTTTTTGTGGGAGGCGCGGCGGCTCCAGGAACGGCCCGAACGTGCGCTGCACGTCCACCTCGGCCAGATACCCGGCGGGATTGAGGTATTCGAAGGGACAGAGCAGATAGACCCGAACCCCGTTGATAAAGGCTTCGCGGGAGTTGGCCTGCAGCACGAGCTGCAACCCGCCTTTCGTGAGTTGCAGACGGCGATGAGTCTCCAGCCAGCGCACCGTCAGCCCGTGCGCGCGGGCCCAGTCCCGCACCCGAACCGGGGAGGGCAAAGAAGAACGGGCAGCAGCCGACGAGCTCCTGGCCGGCAGAGCCTGACAGGCCAGGCTGAAACCGGCCCACCCCAGGAGCCGCAGAAACTGAGCCCGCCGCATCACAAGAATCACTCTGCCGAACGGCGCGGGGGCCCGGCAAGCCGAAGGGACCGACACGGTCGGCCCCATACCGGGCGCATGTTCCTGCCCGCACGCCCGAGAGGTCGAGGTCGTGGACGAATTCGAGCGTCGCGGCCGGGACCGAATCAGGAGGCCGAAGCCCGGGTGAGCCCAGCCGACAACCCGGCACCACGAGAAAGTCCGGACTGCATGGCCGGTACTGGTCCGGGCGCGGTCAAAGCTTGGGGCGCCCGGACAAGCTACGACTGGCGGGCGCGGTCCGGCCTAGGGTTCTCGGGCCCCCAAGCAAAAAGGCCAACGAAGAAGGGACAGGGCAGACCGGCTTGCAGGGGAGTTGCGCCGAACCACCACGGCCCCGCCCCTGCGATGGCACACTCGGGGCGGCCGGCCGTCGGGCCGAACTCAGTAGGGCAGCGGGAACCGGGCCGTCAGCTCGCGGACGCGCTCGCGCACCTTTTGGATGGTCTCCCGGTTGTTCAGGTCCAGGAGCACTTCGCTGATCATGTCCGCAATGGCGGCCATCTCGGGCTCTTTCATGCCCCGGGTGGTGACGGCCGGGGTACCGATGCGAATGCCACTGGCAAGGAACGGCGAGCGCGTCTCGAAGGGGATGGTGTTCTTGTTGACCGTGATGCCGGCCTGGTCCAACGCGGCCTGACAGTCCTTCCCGGTCAACCCCCGCGCTCCCACGTCCACCAGCATCAAATGATTGTCCGTGCCACCGCTGACCAGCCGGAACCCGTTGCGCAGCAGCCCTTCGGCCAGCGCACGGGCGTTTTTCAGGATCTGCTCCTGATAAGCCCGGAACGAAGGCTGGAGCGCCTCGTGGAAGCAGACAGCCTTGGCGGCGATGACGTGTTCCAGCGGGCCGCCCTGGATCCCGGGGAAGACCATGGCGTCGATTTCCTTCGCGTAGCGTTCCTTGCAGAGGATCAATCCTCCGCGGGGACCTCGCAGGGTTTTGTGGGTGGTCGTGGTGACAAAATCGGCATATGGCACGGGACTGGGATGCAACCCGGCGGCCACCAGACCCGCGATGTGGGCAATGTCGGCCAACAGATAGGCGCCGACCTCTCGGGCGATCTCGCTCATGCGGGCGAAATCGATGATCCGCGGATAGGCGCTGGCCCCCACGGTGATCATCCGCGGGCGGTGTTCCCTGGCCAGACGGAGGAGCTCGTCATAATCGATGCGCTCGTCCTCGCGGCGAACCCCGTAGTGGACCACTTCGAAGAACTTCCCCGAAAAATTCGCCCGATGCCCGTGGGTCAGATGCCCGCCGTGGCTCAGGTCCATGGTCAGAATTTTGTCGCCGGGTTTGAGGAAGGCGAAGTACACGGCCATGTTGGTGGCCGATCCGCAGTGGGGCTGCACGTTGGCGTGTTCGGCGCCGAAGAGCTTCTTGGCCCGGTCGATGGCCAGTTGCTCGATACTGTCCACGAACTCACAGCCGCCATACCAGCGTTTGCGCGGGTAACCCTCGGCGTACTTGTTGGTGAGCACCGAGCCCTGCGCCTCCAGCACGGCCGGGCTGGCAAAGTTCTCGCTGGCAATCAACTCGATGTTCTCCTGCTGGCGCAGTCGCTCCTGCTCGATCAGGCTGGCCACGGCCGGGTCCACGTGCCGCAACTGGCGTCCGGAGCCACAACAGGCTTCGAGCTTGTGGACGCGGCGTTCGTGCCGGCCGCCCTCGAACTGGGCCTCGAGAAACGCGTCGATCATGGCCAGGGCGTCCCCGGGCGAGGTGCGCTTGCCGGAAAAACAGAGCACGTTGGCGTCATTGTGGCGCCGGGCCAGGGCGGCCTCTTCCGTGTCGTGGACGAGGGCGGCCCGCACGCCGGGCACCTTGTTGGCCGCAATGCTCATCCCGATGCCGGTGCTGCAGCAAAGGATTCCCCAACGGGCCCGGTGATCGGCCACGGCACGCGCCACCGCGTGGGCGTAATCCGGATAGTCTGTGGACTCCGGGGAGTGGGTGCCCAGGTCGAGCACCTCCATGCCGCGTTGACGCAACGCCTCCACCAGGGCCTGTTTCAACGCGTAGCCGGCGTGGTCGGCGCCCACGGCCACCGGGCCGGTACGCCAACTGGCCTGGGCGGCCGCGGCCACGTCCTGCTCGATCACCGGCAGGATGGTCTGAAGGGCCTCGCGGATCTGGTCGCGGCATTGCACGTAAACCTCGTAGGATCCGCCAATGGGGTCGGTGACATCCTTGTCGAACCCTTCCACCGAATCGTCGAATTCGCGCAAGAGGAAGGTCTTTTCCGCTGCCTGGGGATAGAGGAGCAGAATGCTTTCGACGTGGCCGTGAGTCATGCCGAAGATGTAGTCCGCTTCTTCCACCAGTTCGGCGGTCAACATGCGACTTCGCTGGCCGGAGATGTCGATGCCCAGCTCTTTCATGGCTTGGATCGCATGGGCGCTGGGGGGTTGCCCCTCGACGGCCCCCAGACCGGCGGACAACACGCGGTACTCGCCGCGGCCCTGCACCATATGGCGAAAGAGCCCCTCGGCCATCGGGCTGCGACAGACATTGCCGGTGCAAACAAACAGAATCGTCTTCATCTGATTCTACCCGCGAATGAGCGGTCAGTGTGCCGCCTGAACACGACTCGTCAACGGCGAACTATTTCCCCAACCGGATCGGTGCGCAACCCTCACCGCGGCGGCCGGCGTGCCAGTCCGGAAGCCTCCAGGATGGCCATGGCTTTGACCAGGTCCAGAGCACGCGCCAGGGCGGGGTCCCGCACCACGTTGGGCCCGGCGGCCTCAGGGTCCGGGGTGTCCGTGTCCGCCGCAGCGGCGTTTTGACGCATCGCGCGCACCAATGCCGCTTCATTGGCACGGGATCGTCGGGCGGCGGTCTCGACGCGTTCGCCGGGGCGCGAGGGTGGGGCGTGGCCGGCAGCGAAAGGATCGGCCAGCCACGTCAGTTCAGCCTCGCGGCTCACCGCGACGGGGATGTCCGGCTCCAAGCCGGTCGGGCTGAGAGACGGGCCGTTGGCGAGGCGCACGGGGGTGGTGGCCAGTCGCAGGCGCTGTCCGTTGCTCAAGCGGAAGACCTGCGTGAGCGCGGCCGCCCCTGCGGTCCGGCTGCCCACGAGGACTGCTCCGCGTCCCAGCCGCAGCGCGCCCGCCAGGGCCTCCGCCGCGCCGCGCGTCTGCCCGTTGACGAGGACCACCAGAAACTCACGGCACGGGGGAGCGGCCGGAGAGACCGTGGCTGCCCCCGCGCCCCAGTCCAGCAACGCCATCGGTTGCTCCAGGAACAACGCTGCCGTGGCCTGCGCCGCCGCATAATCCAGCCCGTCGGCCTCGCGCAAATCCAGAATCCAGCCCGCAACCGCGTTGGTCGCCCGGAGCGCCTGCCAGACGTTGGGCAGCTCCCTAGGCAGGGAGGCTTCGACGCGTGCCACTCGAATGTAACCGACGTTTCCGTCGAAAACCTCGGCCTGTTTGACCGGTGACTCCGGCAGGGGCAGGGGATCGTCCGGAGGCAGCAAGGCTGCGCGGTACCCCAATCGGGCCAGCAGACCGTCCAAGAGTGCCCGGTCGAGTTCACTTTTGCTGAGGCCGGGCACGTGGCGCAATGCCAGTTCGTACACCTCCTGCCATGGCGGGGCCGCTGGCCCAGTAGCGCCGGCAGCTGACAGGTCGGAATGGGGATCGGCGTTCCCGGTGCAATGAGCCAGCACCCAACCCAACATGACCAGGCTCCAGTATCGCATGTGCCGCTCAACATGCGGTCCCCGCACCGAACTGTAAAGCGTGGGCATGGCCCCGAGTGTCTTCAGCGGGATCTTTGCCCTGACCGTGTGCCGCACCGATGTCGGTTTTCAACTCACGAAGAGGTTCAATCCCGCCCGGCCTGTGGATTGGATGTTCTGGGCTCGATCGACCTCCCATCCATCACGCCGGCCAGGTCCGACAGCCTGCTGAGGCCTTTGCGGTCGGAGGACTCCACCTGACAGGGGACCGGCTGCCCGGGCTGCGGTCATCGCCGCGCTTCCTCGGCTCGAGAGCTCACGGAGCCCCCCGCTTCAGGAAGGAGCGGTGGCTGGCATGGGGCTGACTGATCTCTTGCGAACTCGAGTTGACACGACGCTGGGGCTGAACAACTTTGGGCCCGTCAAAAACGCGAACAACCTGAACAAACGACGGAACCGAACACACGACGTACCATGGCACTACCTGTTGGCAGCAAGGCACCGGATTTTACGTTGAAAACCAAGACACCGTCCGGGTTGCAGGACGTCACCCTGAGCAACAACTTCGGCAAACGGAACACCGTCCTGCTGTTCTTCCCGTTGGCGTTTACGGGGGTCTGCACCAAGGAGATGTGTGACGTGACCGCGGGCCTGAACGCGTATCGGGAGTTGAATGCGGATGTTATCGGCATCAGCGTGGACAGCCCATTTGCCCAGGAGGCTTGGGCGCAGAAGGAGAAGATCGGCATCACCCTGGCCAGCGACCTGAACAAGACGGTGGCCAGGGCCTACGGAGTGTTGCTGGACGATTTGCTGGGGCTGGGCTCGGTGAGCGCACGGGCGGCCTTTGTGGTGGACAAGCAGGGCATCATCCAGTACAGCGAACAGACTCCTTCGCCCAAGGAACTGCCCAATTTCGAGGCCATCAAGGCTGTCCTGGCGCGGCTGGGTTGACATTGTCCTCCGGCAGCAGAACGGCGCCGGGGTCGGAAGCGGTCCCTCCCCGAAGCGCCTCGAACCGTGCGCCCGCGGGCTGTTCTATGACACAGACGATGGCGGGGAGCCGGATTGGCCATTAGAGGCTCCCGAGCCACTGAATAGTGAGGTTCAAAATGCGTCAGGGGATGAGGCGGGGCTTCGGAAGTGCGCACGACGAAAGGCCGCCGGATCGAAAGGGGGAGGGCTGCCCCTGGCGTTCTGCCGCAAAGCCGCCGGCTTGCCCGACAGCCCGTTTCGATTAGTATGAAATCAAAACCCAGCCGAGCGCCATGTGAAAAAGACTAACATCGCCAAGCGCCGGATCCTGGTGGTGGACGACGAGCCTTTGGTGTGCGACGCCGTAGCGATGATGCTTTCCTTTGACGGGCACCAGGTGCAAACGGCCCACAGCGGTCCGGAAGCACTGGCTTGTTTGGAGCGGGAGCCCTTTGACCTCGTGATCACAGACTACGCCATGCCGGAGATGCGCGGGGACGAACTGGCCCAACAGATCCTCCTCCGACACCCCCAAATGCCCATCCTCATGATCACGGCCCATGCCGAGGTGTTGGCGGCCAACAAGGTCCCGTTGCCCGGAGTCGCGATGGTGTTGAGCAAGCCCTTCATGCTGAACACACTGCGGGAGGCCATTGAAAAGGCCTGCCCCACGTCCACCACCGCTCCGAGTTCTTGAAGGTAAGAGTCGCGGCCCACCGTCCGGATTCGGGAGTAACCGGCCGTCGAGCCTTGGAGGTCTGTCTCCAGAGCGGATCTCTCGGAGTCCAGCGAGGACGACTTTCCGGGGCAAGATCTGCCATCGAACCTGCAGCGGGAAGTTCGGGAAGACTCTGGGCCCCGAAATAGCTTCAAGGTGGCGCAGGCCGGAACGGCTTGGACTCCGCGAGAGTTCCTGGCTTGGAGCACAAACGCTCGATGGCGCCATTTCCTGCACGGGATCTTGGTCCGAGAATGACACTGACAGATCGACCGAGCTGCTGGTGCACTGTAAAGCAACCAGCCCTTCTCCACACCTTTGTGGCTCACATCGGGACTTTTGAGATTGAGGTGGATTGCCACGGGGCACTGCCCCGTGGTTGGCCTGAACATGGAGGTTGTCCCAACCAGGATGCCGGCCGTCAGGCCGCCTTGGTGACGCTGCGCACCAGCCTCCTACCTCCATAGGGCGGCCCCTGGAGTTTCAGGCGCTGTGGGGCCACCTGCGGCGCAATCGCCCCGGCTTGGAGGCCCGGGTCAACCCCCGGCCCGCCTGCACACGGGCCGAGCACGCCGAACCCCCGCCATCAAGAGTTCTTCGGGTGCAGTCGAGAAATCCATCGAGGTGGAGATCCGGCACGGCTTCGAACACCGCGGGCGCGGTGGGAACCCGATCCGCACCAACGGGCTCTCGCAGCTCGAACAACTCCCGGCCCGGCTCCACAGCGGGTCGGACGCTTGGAACTGTGGCCGCACGTCCTTCTCAAGCCCAACGCACCTTGATCCTCCTCAACTGACGGCCGGCCAAAACCGGCGCAACTTGCATGGGTCAAACTCAGGCTTTGACCGCAGCCGCGGCTGTGGTAGGTTGTGGGTGCTGTATGAGTGCGCGTAAAGCGGAGCGTACCAACGGTGGTTCACAGGTTACGGTGGAATCACGGGAGACGCAGCTGACGTTGCCTCGGGATGCCGTGGTGTTCCGGCGCAATGGCATCGAGTTCCTGAGCCCCACGGCCCTGCCTTGCTGGACGGAAATGACTTTGACCGTCCGTTCCCCGGTGGACAAGGGACGCATGACCTGCACAGGAGTGGTCGTGAGTTGCACCGGCAACCGGCACACCGGCTACCACGTCTCCATGGTGTTCACCGGTCTCTCTCCCCAGGCACAATCCAGACTCTCGGCATGGGCCTCGTTCCCGCCCAACCCGCCCGCATGAGGCGACCGGGCTGAAGGAACCTCGCTCGAAGAGGTCGCCGACCTCGCCGATCCACGCCCGATGCCGGCTCACACGGGCAGCCGCAGAGCGGCCGCTGCGGCGCGAATACTCTCCAAGTCAGCCGGCCGGTCGGGCGGGCTGCGGGGCAGGCAGGCTGAGCGTTTCCAGATGGGGCGGGACCGGTTCCTCGTACAGCGTCGGCTGAACGCTTTGTGGACCGGCCCCGGCCGGGCGCCGTTCCCACAGTAGATACCGCCCCAACCACACCGCGGCCAGCACCACCAACAACGCCATGATGGCAGTTTGACGCCAGCTCAGCCGCACCAGATGGAATAAAAGCCGGTCCCAAAAACCCGGCTCCGCCGGAGACAAGGCCGGAGGATGTCCCAGCTTCGCGTCTTGAGACAATTCCTGGTCAAGTTGGCGGAGCAGGGGAGCAGGATCGAGTTTGAGAGCCTGCGCGCAGCTTCGTACCGATCCCTTGATGTACACCGGGGCGCTGAAGACCGCATACCGGCCCTCTTCCAATGCCCGCAGATGATCCGCACGAATCTTGGTGATGGTCGCCAGATCCTGCAGGCTCAGGCCCATGGCTTCCCGACGCGCCCGCAATTGTTCACCCACGCTGGCCATTGCGGATCTCATTAAGCAACCCCGCTGGTGCGTTGGCAACTCTCCTGCGTGTCACCGCGCCAAGAAGCACGGCAATACCGGCTCGCGCCCCGGGAATCGTTGGGATAATCCGGGATCGAAGCCCTGGACTCTCCGGGACCGATCTTCCACGCCTCCTCCTGCGGCGACCGATCGGCCGGGGGAGACCTTCGAGGAGCCGGTCGGTCCCAGCCGCCCGGGCCCTGTAATCGTTTTCGGTGGCCGGAAGAACTCGGGGGGCAATCCGGCCAGAGCTCGGTGAGAGTGCCGCTCAAGACGTCCGAACAAAGGCCGCCGGTCATCCGCGGGTGACTGAACGTCCGCATTGCTGTTGGGCCGCCGGGCTGCAGTGCCGGACGCGCTCTCCATGCCTCGGCTCCCAGACTTTCGCTTGCCGAGACGTCGATCCACCTGCGGAAAGGAGAAGGGAAGCATGGGTTTGGGCCGAGCGCGGCTTCTCGAGGGGCGCACCCAGAATGCCGTAACGGGCGGAACCGGCGCCGCCCCCTTGGCAATCATCCACAGCTGGCGAACCGCAAGCAGCCACTTTCGCGCTCTCCACGGTCCGCAGGTCGGGCAAGGAAGCGGAGCTCGGGCACTTCCCTGCTCGGCCCCTGCACGATGTGGCCACGGGGGCTCTTGATCGGGTCTTTGAAAGGAACATGAGTTGTCCCACTTGACCTCGCGACCTGCCCGTCCGCGTCGTCGAATGCGTATGGGCTGCGGCCGGCCTTCAGAAACCACTCCATGCTTGGCAAGACCCGCTTCCCTTTCTAGGGTGGCCACGTGAGCGGTCTGCTTCGCTTCCTGGGGCTCGTCAATGCCGCCGTGTGGTTGGGGGCCGGCGTGTTTTTTACTGTGGCGGTGGGGCCGGCGGTGTTTTCCGAGGAAATGCGGTCCCTGTTGGGGGATCGCAATTTTCCCTATTTCAGCGGTGCGATCGCCGGCCTGCTTGTGTCTCGGCTGTTTCGGCTCCAGATCGTGTGCGCAAGCCTGGCGGTGGCTCATTTGCTGGCCGAATGGGCGTGGTTGCGCCGCCCGCTGCGGCGCGTGGAAACGTACTGCGTCGCCGTTCTGACCGCCCTAGTGCTGATGGGCGCCTTCTGGTGGCAGCCGGAGATTCATCGGCTGCACCGCATCAAGCACGCCGTAAATTTGCCCGCCGCCGTGCGCGAAGTGGCCGCTCATCGCCTTCGCTGGTGGCACGGCACGGCCCAGGCCGCCAACCTGCTGGTGATCGCGGGGTTGTTGCTCTACCTCAACCGCGTCGCCCGTCCCGCCGACGCCCCACGGTTCCTTCCCTCGTTCAAACTGCGGAGTTGACAGTCCCGCTCCCCCGGTTCAAGTTGGCTCCGTCTAATGGTGAACTGTAGGGTTTCTTTGGGAAGTGGGTATGATCTCGAATGACAGGCACGCTTCGTTCCGACCGCGCCCGCCGTACGATGGCTTGAACCGGCCGGTGGCCTCTTCCGATGTGACCTTGCGCACCGAACGGCTTCAAGTGGAACGGAAGACGTTCATTCTGTCGTTGAAAGAGAATCCTCGTGGCCGCTTCCTGCGCATCACCGAGGATGTCGGCGGACGCCGCGACGCCATCATCATCCCGGCGCCCGGCCTGCGCGATCTGGCCCGCGTGATTCAGGAACTGGCGCGCGCCGCGGAAAGCCTCGAAACACCACCGTGCGAGGGCAATGGAGCCGAAGAGGAGGGGGCCTAGCCGACAGCATCGAGGCACCTCCTTCGAGGCACGGGGAAGCGTGGCGCCGCCGCCCGGAGGCGGTGATGCCGACCCGAAGCGCCCAGGTCGTTGCTAACCTGCAAACCTCACGCAGTTGGTCCGGAGGGTTGATCGGAGGTTGAGCGAGGCGGCTCTGTCCCGGGAAGGGGGCAGTTCCGCCGCCAGCCGGCGCGCAGCAGGGCCAGCCACCCCACCGCAAGCAACGCGCACACTGCCACGGCGCCGCTGTCCGGACGAGCGGGCCACCATTGCAGCGCCACCGCGCCCACCAGCGGACCGCTCATGTTGCCCAGGCCGATGGCCGCTTCGTGAATGCCCCCGTGCTCGCCCTTGGTCTCTCCGGCGTCCATCGAATAAAAGAGCGAGCTGGAGTAGATGAGCCCCAGCGCCAAACCGAAAACAATCTGAGCCACCAGCATCGCGACCAGGTGAGGCACCGTCAGCAGAACGGCAAAAGAAACCAGTAACGCCGTGAAGGAACCCGCCAGCCAACCGAACCGGTAATGCCAGCCCTCCCATCGCCATAGCCAGGCAAACGCCGCCAACCGGGCAAAACACCAGAGCGAACCGCAGATGCCCGCCCATGTCGTGGAAAGCCCCAGCCGGGCGGCGATGCCCGGCATGACCGCCACCAGCGTCTGAATGGCCATGTAGGCAAACGGATTGGCCATCCAGGCCATTCTCAAAAAGCGGCGTTGATCCGCCCGATCCCCCGGTGTCATCGCCGGGTCCTGTGGGACCGTTCGAGCGGGATGAGCTGTTTGGACAGCCAATTGCTGCGCTTGCTTCGCCAACAGCCATTCCACCAGCACAATCCCCAGAGGAACCCAATGCAGGGCGACCATGCCCCACGCATCCAGAAGAGCACCACCCAGAAAGTAGGCCAGCGCACCCGTGCCTGCCCATACCAGGTTGTAGAGTCCCACATGCCATTGCGTGCCGGCGCGGTCTTCACCGTGACTGACCAACGCCTCCAACGAGGGCCAGGTGAAACACGTACCCAAAGTGACCGCGATCATCACTGCTACGTGAGCCGCGACGCCCGACATCGCCGTCCCCGCGGCCAGGGCCAGGGCCATGGCCATCAGCCCCCGCCGGAGGGCCCGTGAATAACCCCACCGCTGGGCGCAACGGCCCCCAATCCATGACCCGACCGCATACGTCGCACCCTGGAGCGCAGCGAGCCAGAGATTCTGGCGGTTGCCGAAACCGAACTGCTGCTGGGCGAAAAAGTAGAAGTAGTAGAAGAAGAGCGTGGTCGCGACCGAGTTCAGTCCTGCGACGCCGAAATAGAGGGTCTTGGGCGACACCAGGGACATGTTCGGCACGAGGGCGGGGATGGCCTTCGGCGGCGGGTCAGGCGCCCGACCCGTGATCAGCCGGGAGCCCGGACAGCTCCTCGATGGCCTTGCGGGCATACCATTTGACGGCCTCCGAAACCGGGGGCTCCAGGGCGTCCAACTCTTCCGCCGTGCACCACCGGATTTGCTCATGTTCTGCCGGAGCCAGTCGCACCTCGCCGCCGCGCGGCCGCGCCCAGTAGATCAACCCGATGTGTTCGTGGGTGTCCGTGATTCGATGAATGTCCATGAACCGGGGCGCGATCAGGGCGCGTGTCCCATTTCCGGTCGTCGGTGGCCGTTCCCCCCAGAGCTCCACCTCCAACCCGCTTTCTTCGCGCGCTTCTCGCAACGCCGCCTGCTCCGGGTCTTCGTCCAGTTCGATATGCCCGCCCAGGGGCAGCCAACGATTCAACTGTCGATGCAGCACCAGCAACACTCGGCGATCCCGCACTACAAAGACCGCCACGGTGAAATCGATTCGCTCGTGAATGTGCGCCACACCCCACTTTGGAAATGAACAGCGCCTTGCGTCAATGCCGCGGCTTCTCTTCAGGACTTCGGAGTTGAGCAAACACCTGCCTCGGGGCCGGACCGGCTTTCAATCCCTGATCGCCGCATCCGGCGCAGCGCAACCGATCTGGCGGCCTCTGCCGCGGCTGCGCGCGTTTGACCCGTTCGAACGGGGTGCTGCAGGGCCCCTCGGTTGCCTTCCAACCCGCCGGGTCTGCGAGACGCGTGGCACTCTGGGGCATTTTGCCCCCGCGGGGACCATGCCCCTCGCCGCGGACGTGCGGGATCGCCGGCCCCGCGTGCCCGGTCGCGCCATGGAGGACCTTGGTTGACGCAACACGGCATCAGTGGGTCCAAAAACCATTTAAGCCCGCAAAGGTCCTGCCGATGTATGGGGCGTCGGAAATCAGGCGACCGGCGGCCTGCAACAGCCGGTGGGGCAGAGGGCGCGTCGCCCCAAGACCGATGCGCCCGCGGCACGGACGCCGCGACAAATACAAGGCCCCGCCCCCGGGGCGACTCACGGACTGAGTTATGGTCATCAACACGAACATGTCGGCCCAGAGCAGCGCCCGGCTGCTCATGGAATCCTCCGCACTCCTCAACAAATCCCTCATGCGCTTGTCTTCCGGCTCCAAGATCGTCTCGCCGGAGGATGACGTCGCCGGCCAGGCGGTCGCGCTGCGGTTCGATGCGCAAATCAGCCGCATCAACGCCGCCAAGGGAAACATCGCCAACGCCATCTCGTTCAGCCAGACGCAGGACGGCTTCCTCAAGAAGGTGGCCAAGGCCCTGGATCGCATGAGCGAGCTGGCCATCCTCGCCCAGGACGTCACCAAGACGGACGCAGACCGCGCCCTCTACGACCTGGAATTCCAAACCCTGGTGGACTATATCAAGGACGTCGCCACCAAGGACTACAACGGGGTCAGCCTCTTTGACGGAGCAACCCTGAGCGTGACCATCGACAGCGATGGCAACACGTTCAACATGAGTGGCGTCAACCTGGGCGCCGCAGCCTACACCACCGTGCTGAACAGCAGTGACGTCAGTACCACCACCACGGCAGCGGCAGCCCTGACCAACGTCAAGGCCGCCATTGTGCAGCTGTCCACGGATCGTGCCACCGTCGGCGCCAACGTGGCCCGGTTGATGTACACCAGCGACCAGCTGGGCGTGCTCAAAGACAACCTCACCTCGGCCAACAGCCGCATCAAGGACGTGGATGTGGCCGAGGAAAGCACGCAGTTCGCGCGCTACAACATCCTGGTCCAGGCCGGCACCGCCATGCTGGCGCAGGCGAATGCCGTGCCGCAGATGGTACTGCGGTTGCTGTCGTAAACGGGCTGCGCCGCGGGCCGACCGGGTCGGCACCGGTCGGTCCCGCCGCAGATCACCACGCAACGCAAGCACCCATCCAGGATTATGAACCCGAATTTGACGCATCGCACGGTCGGCCCCGCAGCCCGGAGGCGGTCCTCGACCCGGAGCACGTTCGGCGACCACGTGCCCGGGGCCCGAACGCCCCACGCCGCGGTGCAGACCGCTCAGACCGCGATGCCGTCCCGGGGGAAGGAGTAAACCGACAGGGGCGGACCGGCCCGGCCGGTCCGCCCTTCCTGCCCCGGCGACGATTTCACAGCTCAAGTGTTCGGCCGAACTGCCGATATCCGGGCTGTGAGAACCAACGGGCGGCTGGCGGCCCCTGACAGCCAGCAGGGAACGAACGGGCGGGCGCCCCGAAAAGGCTCGCCCCGCGGCAGGGATGCCGCGCAACCAAATCCCCGCAAAGGGGTGACTCAGGGAAGGAGTCAGCAGTATGGTCATCAACACAAACGTATCCGCGCAAAGCAGTGCCCGGTTGCTCGCCGAGTCGAGCGCATTGCTCAGCAAGTCCCTCGCCCGTCTCTCCTCCGGCTCCAAGATCGTGTCGCCGGAAGACGACGTGGCCGGATTGGCCGTGTCCATGCGTTTCGACGCGCAGATCAACCGCATCAACGCTGCCGCCACCAACGTGGCCAACGCCATCTCGTTCAGCCAGACGCAGGACGGGTTCCTGCAGAAGGTCTCGAAGGCCCTCGACCGCATGAGCGAGCTGGCCATCCTCGCGCAGGACGTCACCAAGACGGACACCGACCGCGCGCTCTACCAGAAAGAGTTCGCGGCCTTGGGCTCCTACATCAACGATCTGGCCACCAAGGACTTCAACGGTGTCAGCCTGTTTAGTGGAACGGCCCTGGCGGTCACCACGGACAGTGATGGCAACACCTTCAACATGGCGGGTGTGAATCTCGGTGCCGCGGTCTACACCAACGCGACCGGCGCCAGCGTCGCGACCACCACCGCCGCCGTCACCGCATTGACGCGAGTGAAGGCGGCGATCGAACAACTCGCGACCGACCGCGCCACGATCGGTTCGAACATTGCGCGGCTGACCAAGTACAGCGAGCAGCTCGGCGTGCTGCGCGACAACCTCACGGCGGCCAACAGTCGCATCAAGGACGTTGACGTGGCCGAAGAAAGCACACGCTTTGCCCGGTACAACATCCTCGTCCAGGCAGGCACGGCGATGTTGGCCCAGGCAAACGCCAATCCGCAGACCGCGCTTCGTCTGCTGGCCTGATTCCAGCGGGAGCCGGAGTGGACCCGGTGAGCGAGCCCGGCCCGGGCTCGCTCACCCTGCGGGCCGCGCGGGGCTCGCAAGCCCCGCGCGGCGCGCTTGCCGGACGGCAGCAGTAGGGCGGAGCAACAGACGACGACAAGGCAACCGCCTGCAGGTATATGGAACTGGGATTGTCAGGACTGGCCAGCGGCTTCGACTGGCGCACCTTCATCGATCAGTTGATGGAGGTGGAGCGCGCACCCCAGAAGGCCCTCCGGTCCGAACAGAACCGCATCCTCGAACGCGCCAACGCCTACCGCAGCCTCCAAACCGAACTGGAGGTGCTGCAAAACCGCCTCAAAACCCTGCTCGACGCCGGCCTCTACGCGTCCCGAACCGCGCAGGTTGCCGACTCCACCGTCCTGACCGCCCGGGCCGGTGCCGGCGCCGCTCCCGGAAGCTATTCGGTCGAAATTCTCCAACTGGCCACCGCCTCTCGTCTTCAAGGCACCGCCAACGCAGGCGCGCCCCTCAGCGCCACCGCCGATGTTTCCGGACTCGTGCTGGCCAACGCCCCTTTTGCCACGGCGGTAACCGCGGGCACCATCACCATCAACGGCCACCAGATCGCCATCGAAACGAGCGATACCCTGCAGGCTGTCTTCGACAAAATCTCCGCGGCCACCGGCGGTGCGGTGACCGCCAGTTACGACCCGACGACCGATCGCATCCAGCTTTCAAGCGCCTCGGAAATCGTGCTCGGGAGCGCCAATGACACCAGCAACTTCCTCCAGGTCGCGCGCCTTTACAACAACGGGACCGGCACCGTCATCAGCGCCGGAGCCCTGGGCGCCCTGCGCCTCAATGCGACCCTTGCCAGCGCCAACTTTGCCACCCCGGTCACCGACGGGGGAAGCGGCACCGGCGAATTCAAAATCAATGGCGTCTCCATCACCTACAGCGCCACTGCAGACACCCTGGCCACGGTCCTCGAACGCATCAACAACTCGGCCGCCGGCGTGTATGCATCCTACGATGCCCTCAATGACCGGATCGTATTGACCAACAAAACCACGGGCGACCTCGGCATCGCCCTCGAAGACGTCACCGGCAGTTTTCTGGCCGCCGCCGGTCTCAGCTCGGGCAACCTGCAGCGCGGACAAAACCTGTTGTATCGCGTCAATGGAGGTGACCCGCTGGTCAGCACGTCCAACACCATCACCGAAGCCAGTTCCGGCCTCTCCGGGCTCACCCTGAACGCCCTCCAAACCGGTACGACCACGGTCACCGTCACAACCGACACCGAGGCCATCAAGTCCGCCATCAAACAGTTCCTGGAGGCATACAACCGGGTGCAGTCGCTGCTCGACAATTACACCAGCAGCACCACAGACGCGAAAGGGGTCGTGACCGCCGGTGTCCTGGCCGGCGAAAGCGATGCCAACGAGATCGCCTCGCGTCTGCGCAACCTGGCCTTTTCCCCGGTTTCCGGCCTGTCGTCGATCGCGGACCACCTGGCCGACCTGGGCATCAGCTCGAGCGGCAACGACAATCAGTTGAAACTCTCGGACGAATCGGCTCTGGACCAGCTTCTGCAGAACAACCTTGGGGCCGTCCGCGCCCTTTTTGCGGACGAGAGCGTCGGGGTGGCGACCCGGCTCAATGCATACCTGGATCGTCTGATCGGCGACGACGGCACTCTTATCCAAAAACAGACCGGCCTGAACCGCCAGTCCACCGCCATCGACCAGCAAATCGCCGACATGGAGCGAATCGTGCAGGCCACCCGCCAGCGGATGATCGAAAGCTTTACCGCCATGGAAACGGCCCAGGCACGCATCAACCAGCAACTCCAGTACCTCTTGCGCACATTCGCGCAAACCACCTGAACACTCATGTCCGCGCGCGCCCTCCAGTCCTCCCAAGTCCGGCCCGGGCCCGGAGCCGGCTTCCCGAGATGGGCGCTTTGTGTCAGCGCCATGGTTTGTCTGGCCGCGCTGGCGCCGGCGGCACCGGGCGGGGGCCTGCGCCAAACCGGCCCCTCCTTGAACGTCTACAAGGCCGCCCCGGGTCTGCCGTGGGATCTTCAGCGTGTCGCCCTCCTGCCGCTCTTTGCCGGACGGGTGTCCATCGAACCGGAAAGCCGCATTCAGCTCGAACAGGCCCTCCACGCAGAGTGCATTCGCAGTGGATTCGCGGAAATCATCCCCGTCCCGCCCGACACCCTGCGTCGCCTCACCGGCCGCGGCGTGTGGGCTGCGGATGAGCCACTGCCACCCGACTTCCTGGCCAGGCTCCGGGCCGAAACGGCCGCTGACGCCGTGCTGTTTGCCGAGGTCACAGCCTTTCGGCCGTACCGGCCGGCCCTTCTGGGCTGGCGGTTGCGGCTGGTGGACACTCGCAGCTCCACGACCTGGTGGGCGGCCGACCAGCTCTTCGACGCCACCGACCCCCGTCTTGTCCGGGCCGCCTCTCAATGGGAAGGCATCGGTCAACCCTGGTGGCAGCGCCGACCCGATGGCTGGCGCACGCTCCAGGCTCCGCGGGAGCTGGCGCGAATGACGAGCGCCAGTCTTCTGGCCACCTTGCCCGCCCGCGATACGCGCCGCTAAAGTTTTTGGCGACCGTTCCGATACATGAGACGGATTGGCGAAACGAAACCGAGCGCAGTGAGCCTGCCACAACGAAGGCGCTTGCACGTATGGAAATAGAGTTCAATCCAGGCCGCTACAGCGAGCCAGGAGTGAGCCAGAGCGTGACCCGACGCGCGGCGGCCCAGCCCGTCGGCCCGGCGGCGCCCAGCTTTGAACGGTCCCAATCGGTCGAACGTGCCCTGGCCGAAACGCCAGAGGTCCGTCCCGAAAAAGTGGAACGCGCCCGCGTCTATGCCGCGGACGTCAAGTATCCACCGGACGAGGTGCTGGAGCGTTTGTCGCACTTGCTGGCCCTCAAGATGAAGGGCACCTCCTGAACCGCCGCCCCCGTCTAAACCCGTTCAGCTCCGACTCACCATGCCGCCTCGCAATCCCTGGGAATCCTACCGGCGCATCGCCACCCAAACCGCGCCTCCCGGCCAGCTCGTCCTGATGCTCTACGATGGCGCCATCCGCGCCCTCGAGCAGGCCCTGCGGGGCTTCGGCAGTGACGACCCCGCGACCGCCAACGCCACCATTCACAACGGCACCCAGCGAGCCATCGAAATCATCCGCGAACTCAACTACTCGCTGAACATGGAGAAGGGAGGCGAATGCGCGGCCACCCTGCGCAGACTCTATGACTACTTCGAACGCCGCCTGTTCGAGAGCAACCTCCGCAAGGAACGCACCGGCATCGAGGAGGTGCTGCGCCATCTCAACACCCTCCGCGATGCGTGGGCCACGATGCTGATGCAGCAGGGGGGCCTCGTGGCGGCCGAATCCGTCCGCCCCGGGGCGGTGGCGGTCTCCAACGCCTGAAGGGCGCAGCATGGACCTCCCGGTACGCCCTGCGGATCTGGCCCGCGCCTGGCTCGAGCTGGCCGAGCAGGAGACCGAGGCCATCCAGCAGCAGGACTGGTCGCGCCTGGCGACCTGTCAACAGCGGATCAGCCAACTTCAGCAACGCTGGGACCAGTGGAACAACGGCGCGGGCCCATCGCCAGGCCCTCACAATGCCGAACCCCCGGACCCGGAACTGCGACAACTCTTGATCGCGCTCATCGAGCGCGAGCGGTTCAACCAGGAACTCCTGAATCGCCAGCGCGCCGCGTTGGAAGCGGAATACGGGCAGTTGACGCGCGCCGCCTGGCACCTCCGCCGGCTCCAGCAGATCCGGCCCGCCCAGAACCTTGCCGGTTGGTCTCGGTTCTCCTGAAGCTCGAGCCGCCGCGTCTTTCTGAGCTCCGGCACGCGCCGCACCGGCGGCCTGATGCTGATCGAGGCCCCTGGGGACCGTTCCCCAACGAGTCCCTGCGACCCGGGTTCCCAACCTCCAACTGGTTCGTTTCGTGCAAGACTTTGATTCAGGCCTGTGCCTCGAACCTTTGGCCGCCACAGGCCTGTCCATGCGTGTCCAAGGTGTCGGCTCCCTTCCTGGAACCCCCGGCGTACGACCAGTCCAGTGGGAGGAGGCGCCACGCCTTCAGCCCTTGCCTCGACGGCGCCGCAGGGGTGTTGCTCAAACGTGAGCCCGTTGCAAGCTCGAAGGCCGCCCTCTGCCATGTGCCAAACCGATCCCGTGAGGGTCCATGCCTTTCATGTCCCTTCCCTCCTCACACCGGCCCGGTCCGTGCACGTCCCCAGGCAGTCGGAAGGGACTCTTCTTGCTTCCGAAAGCTCTGAGGGGCCCTTGGTCAAGGGCCTTGGAGGTCTCCGGCCGCCTCCTGCTTTTTGCTTTCCGCGGGTTCCCGCGCGCCGTTCGGCCGATGTTGCCGGGGCCATGAGGCGCAAAAACCGGATTCGTGCTTTTCGTCCGGTCACTTCGCGGGCCATTTCCCGGCCTTCCCAATTGCTTCCGAGGAGGCCGTCCGGAGGTGCGCATGCCGCGCGAAATAATTGCACGTCAGTCAGGAGCCGGCCATCTCAACCCCATCAGAATCCTTCACACAGGGCCCCGCGGCGTGTGCCCCGGCGCTTTTTCGGTTTCGATCCCTCGGCGTGCGGCTTAAGCTGCTCGCACCGTATGGAACGTTTACCGGGCTTTCGAGATTTTTATCCGGATCCGGTGCCGTCCGGGGATGCGCTCGCCTGGAGCGCCGGGTTGCGCCAGCACATTCAGGCCACCTGGCGCCGCGTGGCGCAGCGGTACGGATTCGTGGAGTATGATGGACCGCCGTTGGAGCCGCTGGAGCTGTACACCCTCAAAAGCGGCGAGGAAATCGTCCAGCAATTGTACCATTTTGTCGACAAGGGCGATCGGGCGGTGGCGCTGCGCCCCGAGATGACGCCCACCCTGGCCCGGATGGTCGCCAGTCAGGAGCGGCACTACAAGAAGCCCCTCAAATGGTTCGCCATCCCGCAGTTGTTCCGCTACGAACGCCAGCAGAAAGGACGGCTCCGCGAACACTTTCAATTCAACGCCGACATTGTCGGCGAATCCGACCCCGCGGCGGATGCCGAGATCATCGCGCTGCTGGTGGACACCCTGCGGGCCTTCGGGCTCGGACCGGCCGACGTGGTCGTGCGGATCAGCAGCCGACAGGCCTGGCAGGCGTTTTATCGGCAGCAACTCGGTCGGACCGAAACCGATCCTGCCCATGAATACGCCTTCTATCAGGTGATCGACAAACTGGAGCGGACGCCAAGGGAAGAAACCTGCCGAAGGCTCCGGGAACTGGGCATTGCCTGGGAGCAGGTGGAGGCCTTTCTCCACCAGTGCAGCCCTACCCAGGAGCTGCAGGTGGTGCTGAACGAATTGCGAGATCGGGGGCTCCAGGATTTCGTGCAGCTCGATTACCGGGTCATCCGGGGCCTGGCGTATTACACGGGCGTGGTGTTCGAAGCCTTCGACCGCAAGGGCGAGTTCCGTGCCATCGCGGGCGGCGGGCGCTACGATCATTTGATTCACCTGGTCAGCGGTGGTCGCGTGGACCTCCCGGCCCTGGGATTCGGCATGGGCGACGTGGTATTGACAGAGCTGCTGAAGGCACGGGGCCTGGTACCCGCTCCGCAGCTCCGTTTGCACGTGTTTTGTCTGGTGGAAGAGCCCTCGCTCCGCCGCGAAGTATTGCAACTGGCCCAGCAGCTCCGAGACGCCGGTTGGGCGGTGGATCTTCCGCTTGGCCCGGAAAAGCCCGACAAACAGTTCAAACGCGCCCGCGATGCCGGCGCTCGTTTCACCGTTTCCCTCACGCGCGAAGCCGACGGAACCAAGGTCGCGATGGTGAAGGATCTGCAGAGGCGCGAGCAGATTCGATGTGCACCGATGGAGGTGCTGCGAAGGATACAGGACGCCACCATGTCCTCCGGTGCCTGAGCATGAATGCCGCAGGGGAACTGATGGGGCTGACCGCGGCTCGACCGCGCACGCGCCGGGCTCTTTCCCCGGCTCGGGAAGTCTTGCAAGCGCCTGCCCTGGTGGTGTGGGCACTGGCCTTCGCCGGCTGCTCGCTGTGGCTGAGAGCGGAGTCGTTCTGGCCTGAATTCGATTTCCGGCGGTCCGAGACGGCCGCCGGCTGGCAAACCCTCCACGACCTCGAACCGCTGCGCGTGACCGCAGAAGGGCTCGAAATGTCCATTGTTGGACCCGACCCGTATTGTGTCGGTCCGCCTCTCCGTCTGCCCCGTGCTGTGACGCTGTGGCTGGAGATACGGCTGTGGTCGGAACAAGGGGGCACGGCCCAGGTGTTTTACTTTCGGCATCAGGCACGCGAGGAGGAGTCGGTGCGCTTCGAGGTCCCGGCGGGCCGGTGGCACGAGGTTCGGCTGCCGCTGCCGCCGCTGGAGGAGGGGACGCGCCTGCGTTTCGACCCGCCGGGTACCCGCGGGCGGTGTCTCGTGGCCCGCCTGGCCGTAACCGAGCGGGTCGTTCCCGCTTCCCCCGACTGGCCGCGGCCTCTGCCGCCTTCCGTCGGCGACGATGCCCTCGCGCTCCGGAGTGGCGCCCTGCGGCTGGTCCACGGCCGGGCCGGGCCCGGCCACTTCGAACTCTTCGTGGACGGCATCCGCATGGCCGTGGGCCACCCCCGTGCCCTGCTGGGCTATCAACAAGCAGGCCGGGTCCGATGGGTCCCCTTGGACGCTCCTCTGCAGGTGGCATTGCGAGACGAAACGATCGCGAGCCGGCCGGCATTCCGGCTGCGCACGGCCTGGCTCGATCCGGACGGCGCCCGGTGGGAACTCGAGCAGGCCTTTGTCGCCGCCGAGCCTGACGCGATCCGCGTGTCCATCCGCATCCGCGTCGACCGCGACCGGGACGTGTGGCACTTGCCGCTGCTCTGGCTGCTGCCCGGGTTCCAAACTTATGGCACGAACAAGGCGCAGGCCTTGTTCGCCGGCTTGGAATACCTGGAAAACGAACCCAGCAGTTCCACGGCCGATTTGAACCCGCCAGCTTCGAACCGTCAGGTGCCCGACTCGCTCAAGATCACCCTGCCCCTGATGGTGGTGGCCGCCGAGGCGCGTTACATCGGCCTGGCTTGGGAAAGGGCAGGGGATGCCGTGGCCGCGGTATTCGATTCGCCGGACCGGTTTTTCGAATCCGGCGCGCACTTGATGGGCTGGCTCTTCCCGGGCTCGGACGGGCGGTTGCGACCGGAATCCAGTCTGGTGCCGTATGCTCCGGTGCGACTCCCAGCAGGACAACCGGTCGAATTGCGGGGCTGGATTTTGGGCGGGCTTGGCGACACGGTTGTCCCCGCCGTGCAACAAACCCTCCGCTTGCTCGGCTGGCCGGCGCCTCCCGCGCCGGAGCTCGCTGCTCGCGATTACTACCGCTTGGCTGCGCACGGCTGGCTGGAATCCAAAATCCGTGAGGGCGATCTGTACCGTCACGCCGTGTGGCCCGGATTTTCGCCGCAGCCGGCGGCAGACGCTGCCTGGACCATGCTCTGGCTGGCGGACCGTGTCGAAGACGACGAGCTGGCCCACCGGCTCCGAGAGGCGGCGCAAGCAGCCATTGCGCGTGTGCCCATCCACACGCGGAACCTTTCCCAAATCGGCCACGTGCGGTACCCGCTGCCCGCGCTGGTGTTTGGCCACGTCCTCGAAAACGCGCGTTCGGTCTCGGAACAGGCCCGATCCCTCTTGCGAGCGTTTCGGCCCGACGGTTCCCTGATTTACGAGCCGCGCCCCGGAGGACCGGATTATGCAAGGACTCATTTCTCCCGTGAGGCCAACGGATACACAGCGGAGCGGGTGGCGAATCTTTTGGAAGCGGCCCTGTGGACAGGTGAACCGGATCTGATCGAGCAGGCCCTCACCAGGCTTCGGGCCATGGACAAGTTCCGCGGCACCGTCCCGCGAGGCGCGCAAACTTGGGAAATCCCGTTGCACACCCCGGACATTCTGGCCGCCGCGCACCTCGTCAAAGCCTACGTGTTGGGCTACGAACTCACGGGGAATCGGGAGTGGCTCGAGCAGGCGCGATATTGGGGCTGGACGGGCGTTCCCTTCGTATATTTGACCCAGCCCACCCCGGGCCCTGTGGGCTTGTACGCCACCATTCCCGTGCTCGGGGCGACCGCCTGGGTGGCTCCGGTCTGGCTGGGTCGGCCCGTCCAGTGGTGTGGACTGGTCTATGCGGATTCCCTGGGGCAGTTGGCGGCGCATGATCCGGAGGGCCCCTGGCAACGGCTGGCCCGGGGGATCGCCTGGAGCGGCGTCCAGCAGACCTGGCCAGCCGGGGATTCGGAGCGACGCGGTCTGTTACCGGATTACTTCTTGCTGCGGGAGCAGCAGCGAGAAGGTCCGGCCATCAATCCGGCCACCGTGTTGCTGCCCGCCATGCGCGCCTGGGGCGAACCCCCTCCTTACACGCGCCTGGTCTTGCGCCGGGCCGGTTTGCGAATCCACGCGCCGGGAACCGTGCGCGTCGAGGCCGAGGAACCCAATCGGCTGGTTGCCGTCGTCGATCCCTGGCCGAAGCATCCGTGCTGGGTCCTGGTGAACGGCTGCGCCCGCCGACCTCAGGTGCAGCGAAATGGCCAGCCAGTGGAAATCGATGAGTCCGGAGACTACGAGCCGACCGGGGGACGACTGGCCGTCCGGATTCATGGCGGAACGCGATTGGAACTGTCCCACTGGCGCTGAGCCGCCAAGGGCAGGGTTCGAGTCGGCGCGCTGCCCGTCCGAACCCCATGGCGGATCGGTCGGCCGGTCCCAAGCTTGCCACCTCGCAGGTCGAGTGCCAACTTGGCCCGGGCTGTCCGTGCATGGCTCGGATGCGGCCGCAAGGAGCCGGCCTCGGGCGTAGTGCGGCAGCGGCACCAACACATGAAGGCGCATTGGTTTTGGTTGTTCGTGGGCGGTGGTCTGGGCACCCTTCTGCGGTGGGGCGTTTCCGGTTGGGTGGCACAGCGGTTCGGCGAGGTTTTTCCCTGGGGCACGTTGGCGGTGAACGTCACGGGTTCGTTTCTGGTGGGCTTTCTGGCCGGCCTGATGGGGCCCGAAGGCCGCTGGTGGGCTGCGCCGGAAACCCGGCAGTTTCTCCTCTTCGGCGTGTGCGGCGGGTACACCACCTTTTCCTCTTTCAGCCTGCAGACCCTGAACTTGATGGAGGACGGCCAATGGGCTCTGGCCGGCGCCAATGTTCTTTTGTCCGTGGTGCTTTGCCTGACCGGCGTCTGGCTCGGACGGCACCTGGCGCTGTGGGTCCAGGCCCCCAAGGTTTGATGGCTTATGCATCTGCCCGAAGACGCTGTCTTGTTGCGGATCTTCATTGGCGAGAGCGACCGTTGGGAACATCAGCCGCTCTATGAAGCCATTGTTTTGAAGGCTCGGGAACTGCACCTGGCCGGCGCGACGGTGCTGCGCGGCCCGATGGGCTTCGGCAAATCGAGTCGGCTGCACACGGCCAAGATCCTCCGGCTTTCAATGGACCTGCCGGTGGTTATCGAGATCGTGGACACCGAGGCCAAGATCCAGGCATTCCTGCCCGAACTGGATCGCATGATGCAGGGGGGCTTGGTGACCCTGGAACGGGTCAAAGTCATACATTACCGCGCAGGTCAACGCGCGGCAGCCGAGGCTTCGTAGCCATCCGGATTGAAACAACCGCGATGCCGGAGGCAGCGGCACCACGCGAGCATGGATTTGCAGGCTATCTTCAGGAAGGGGCGACGGCCGAAACAGTCCATGGATATGCAAACCGCGATACGTTCGCCCAGACCCAGCCGGGCTGCCGCCCGCCTTTCCATCGGTTTGGTTCTTTGCCTGATGGGGACCGGCCTTGCAGCGCAGCCCCGTCTGCAAGTGTTTGCCGGGGCAGCGGCCAAGCCCGCATTGGAGGAATTGGCCCGCCTGTATGAACGCCGCACAGGCACCGGGGTCGCGTTGGTTTTGGGCGGTTCGGGCCCCGTGCTGACCCAGATGCGCCTGGCCCGAAGCGGTGATCTCTATCTCCCCGGTTCGTCGGATTACATGGCCCGGGCACGACGCGAGGGCCTGGTTCTGCCGGAAACGGAACGCCCGGTCGCATGGCTGGTTCCGACGTTGACCGTGCCGCACGACAACCCGGCCCGGGTTCGCACCCTGCGGGACTTGTTGCGCCCCGGCCTGCGGGTGTTGCTGGCCAATCCCGAGACTGTTTGCCTCGGGGCTTATGCCGTCGAGATTTTCGAGCATGCCTTCACCCCGGACGAACGCGCCGTGCTGCGGCGCAACCTCGTCAACTACACCGACTCCTGCGAGCGCACGGCGGCCGTGGTGGCCATGAAACAGGCGGACGTGACCGTGGGCTGGCACGTGTTTGCGCACTGGTATCCGGACCGTCTGACCACTGTGCGACTCCCGCCCGAGCAGGTGTTGCGCATAGGATATCTTCCCGTGGCCGTCAGCCGGTTCACGCAAAACCGCGCGGCGGCCGAGCGGTTCCTCGACTTCGTCACAGGCCCCGAGGGGCGCGCCGTGTTTGCGCGCCATGGTTACTTCGAAAGTCCGGAGGCGGCCCTGCAATGGCTGGGGGCCCAACGTCCTGTGGGGGGAGAATACGAAGTGCCCCGATCCTGGCTGATGCCATGAGCCGCGCAGCCACCCCTGCGAACCCGCGAGCGGCACCGAGACGCACTCGCTCCCCGAGCGTGCGATTCCGTGCGAGTATCCTGGCCGCTTACGCAGTCCTGGGCGTGTATGGAGGCTTGATCCTGGCCACGTTGTGGTTTCTGGATCCGGGGGCGTTGACCTCCGTGTTGCGGTCCGAGCGCACCTGGTTTTCGGTCCGCTTGTCTTTGGGGGCGGCCACGGTGGCGGCCAGCCTTGCCGTCCTGTGCGCCCTGCCGGCCGCGTATGCATTGTCCCGGCACCGGTTCGCCGGGCGGGCCTGGGTGGACGCCATCCTGGAGCTGCCCATGATCGTGTCGCCTGCCGCCCTCGGGGCCATGTTGCTGATGTTTTTCAGTCAGCCGTTGGGGCAATGGATCCAGACCCACCTCATGTCGTTTGTGTTCACCGTGGCAGGCGTCATGCTCGCCCAGTTCGTCACCGTGTTGGGGGTGGCGGTGCGTCTTGTCAAAACCGCATTCGACGAAGTGCCCATGGAACTGGAGACGGTGGCGCGCACCCTGGGCGCCGGCCCACAACGCGTCTTTTGGACCATCACCTTTCCGCTGGCGCGACGCGGCGTGTTGGCGGCGTTTGTCCTGGCCTGGGCCAAAGCCCTCGGTGAGTTCGGCGCCACCATCATGCTGGCGGGAACCATGGCCATGCGCACGGAAACCCTGCCCATCGCCATTTACCTGCGTTTGTCGGCGGCCGACCTGGCGGGGACGGCGGCCTTGATCGTCTTCCTGCTGGTGTTGGGAATCAGCGCTCTGGCGCTCACCCGCCGGTTGCTCGGCAGAGGCGCCCATGCTTGAAGTAGAACGGTTGAGCGCACAGGTCGGCAGCTTCCGGCTCCGGGACGTTTCCCTGACCGTCGCAACCGGCGAATGCCATGCCGTGCTGGGACCTTCGGGTTCCGGAAAGACCACCTTGCTTCATGCGATCCTGGGCGTCTGCATTCCCGACGAAGGCCGCATTTGCGTGGGCGGTCACGACGTCACGCACTGGCCCCTTGAGCGCCGCGGACTCGGCTACGTCCCCCAGCAACTGGCTCTGTTCCCACACCTCACCGTGCGCCAAAACCTCCTCTATGGTTTGCGAGCGCGCAACCAAACCGGGCCCGAGTGGACGGCGTGGTTGGAGAGGCTCATCGAGGCGACGGGCCTGGAAAGCCTGCTGGAACGTCGCCCGCACCAGCTCTCGGGCGGAGAACGCCAACGCGTGAGCCTGGTGCGCGCCCTGGCCACGCGACCCCGGGTGCTGTTGCTCGACGAACCCTTCGCGGCGCTGAACGAATCGCTGCGGCGCGAGCTGTGGTGGCTCCTGCGATCCCTCCAACAACAACACGGCCTGACGGTGCTGTTGGTGACCCACCACCTCGCCGAGGCGTTCTTCCTGGCCCGACACGTCACCATCCTCATGGAAGGCCGGATCCTGCAGCAGGGCGAGATTACCGCCGCATACAGTCAGCCCGCTGAGCCCGCCGTGGCGCATTTCCTCGGCGTGGAAACGTTGCAACCCGCCCGCGTCCTCCACGTGGAAGAGGGATTGGTGACCGTCGAAGTCGGCCGGGCCCGATTGGTGGCCGTCGGAAACGCCGAGGTGGGCCGGCGGATGCTCGTCAGCATTCGCGCAGAAGACGTGATGCTCCTGCGTCCGGGAGAGACCCTGACCAGCGCGAGAAACCGTCTGCCCGCCCGCGTGGTGGCACTCCAGCCCGGGCACCCGTTGCTGCGCGTGGAACTGGACGCCGGTTTTCCGTTGGCGGCTCTGGTGACCCGAGCCGCGGCCGAAGAGCTGGGACTTCGGCCGGGTCAACAAGTCCAGGCCTGCATCAAAGCGCCCGCGGTCCACCTCATCAGCCCCGGTTCTTGGGATTGATCGACCCTTCGGAAGACTGCGAATCTGAGCAACGCCACCGGGCGCGGATTCAATGTCCTCGAGGACTGTTCGCCCGCGGACCTCAAGCCGGTGCCCGACATGCGAACCCGGCGTGGCCACGTCTGCTCCAGGGCCTGCCGCGCCCCGTTTGTTGGCCGCGCGGTTGACCTGTCCCATGGGTTCCCTGGCCGCAGCAGCGGGTCAAGGTCCGGCAACAATGGTTCCGTCGAGCCCTTGGAACCGTGGACACGGACGTGGGCCTCCCCGGAAAGCGGAAGCGGCTCATTCTCGACGCCCAAGAAGCCGAAGGTCGTTTCTCCACCTTTTGTCGGCGGGCCGGAGGGCGCGCTGTCGGGCCCAACCCCGGTGCAAGCCGACGACTTTCAGCACAGCATTTCCGTGCAGAGCCTGTTCCCGTCCCTGTGCGAAAGAATCGGCCCTCAACCAGAGCCGCGATTTCGCCGATGAGAACTTGGAATGATGCAATTGGCCGACGGGACGTCCGGAGAAACGCTTGCAAGTCCCCGGTTACAGGTACGGGTGCCCCGCAGGACGGCTCTTCTCTGCATGGTCCTGGGCCTGGGGGTGCTGGGAGGATGGGGGTGGGACGTGGCTTTTTTGAAAAGCATGCTCCCGGGCCTGCCGAGCATGAAACCCACGACCGCCGTGGCGCTCCTTTTGGGAGGGACCAGTTTGTTCGCCCTCACGATCGGTTTTTACCCACCCTTGTTATGGTTGGGCCGAGTCGCGGCGATCGGGGCTGGTCTCTTGGGCGCGAGCTCGCTGGCCGCGGACCTGTTCGGTTGGAGCTTTGAATTGGACCGGGCGTGGATGCCGGTGCTGTTCGGTCCCCCGGAGCAGCCCTTCGATTTGCGAATGTCTCCTCCGTCGGCGTTCAATTTTGTGCTGGCGGCCATCGCCTTGGTTTTGGTGGGGCGCAACAAGGCAGCAACGCTCGTTCAAGGTCTGGCATTCTTGATGGTCCTTGTGGTTTTGGTGCCGGGCATCCTGGTGGCCCTGGTCCAGCCTCGCTGGGCGGTGATCCCCACGGAGTCGATGATGTCCGCTCATTCTGCTGTCGGATTCCTGATCTTGGCCACCGGCCTTTGCGCCGCCACCTCGGGGCAGGGGTTGTTGGGCCGTGTGCGTCCTTACCTCCCCCGGTGGGGAATGGCATTGACGGTGATTCTGATGGTCATTTCAAGCACAGCCGCTCTCACCCATGCATGGCGAATTAGAAAGCTGGCAGCCGACGTGGAATCAGCCCACCGCCTTCTTAACACGGCCCATGCCGTGCGCGCGGGAATCGAAAGGATCTGGTGGCAAATTGCCCCAGCAGCGTCCGCGGACCATGCAGATCCACCGCCGGAACTTCATACCGCACAGGCTGCCCTGCAAGCCCTGCAGGCCGAGGTGCGAAAGCACCTGACGGATTCCTCGGCAGAACTGCGGTGGCGTGCCTGCGAAGCAGCGTTGGCCGTATGGTTGCACGAATGGGAACAACGGCAGCCTGCGGGGAAGGCACGGCCCGCCCTGACAAACGCCGCCTCCGATGCCGCGAGCGTCGCCAGCACGGCCCGACTCCTTCTGGAGACCGCATTGAATGAGTTCCTGCATGCGACCGAAAGCTTCCTGGAGCGGGCGCGCAAAGAAGCCGACTTCAGCTGGGCTGCAACGGTGCTGGCCCTCGGGTCGGGCGGCGCGCTCGCAATGGTGCTGGTATTGCTGACCTATGGGGAAGTGCAAAAGAGCCGCCGCTTCCTCGAGAGCCAGGTTCAGCACCGGACGCAAGCCCTGGCCCGTGCGAATCGCGCACTTCAGACGCTCAGTGACTGCAACGCGGCAACAGTCCACGCTCAGACCGAGGCGGATTTGATGCAACAGATCTGCCAGATCCTCGTACGCCGGGGAGGCTACCGGATGTGCTGGATTGGACTTGCCGAACATGATTCACGCAAGACCGTCCGCCCCGTGGCCCAGGCCGGTTTCGAAGATGGTTACCTGGAGCAGGTGCAAATCACATGGGACGACTCCGAGTCGGGCCAGGGGCCCACCGGCACTGCCATCCGCACCGGCCGGCCCTCGCTCATGCGCAACATCCCGAACGATCCCCGTTACGAACCCTGGCGGCGCGCCGCACTGGCGCGGGGCTATGCCTCCTCAATCGCACTGCCTCTCAAGGAGAAAGATGGCGTCTTTGGCGCCCTGAACATTTATAGCGAGCAGCCAGACGCCTTCGACCCGTCGGAAGTGGGTCTGCTGACGGAGCTGGCGGGCAACCTCGCCTTCGGCCTGACCTCGCTGCGGGCAGAACAGGCCCGCCAACAGGCCGAACTTGCGTTGCGTCGCAGCGAGCAGTTGCACCGGGAAGCCCAGCGAATTGCCCGGATCGGCCACTGGCGTCTCGACCTCGTGACCCGTCAGCTGGAATGGTCCGACGAAGTGTTCCGAATCTTCGGCGTGCAGCCCGGCGAGTTTGCGCCCAGTTACGATGGTTTCATGGAACGCGTGCATCCGGAAGACCGGGAACTGGTAAATCGCGTGTACAGCGAGTCCGTCGAACGCCGAGTGCCGTATGAGGTCGTCCATCGACTTTTGTTGCCTGACGGTACGCTCAAGTATGTCTGCGAACGCGGCGAAACCCACTACGACGCCCAGGGCCGGCCCCTTTGTTCCGTGGGTACGGTGCAGGACATCACCGAATTGCGGCGACTGGAGGAGCAGCTCCTCCAGTCACAAAAGCTGGAGGCCATTGGGCATCTGGCCAGCGGCGTGGCGCATGATTTCAACAACATCCTGGCCGTGATCCTGCTCCAAACCGAGATGGCCGCCCAAACAGAGGGCCTGCCGGAAGATGTCCGCCAAAGCCTCGGGGAAATCCGGGAAGCCGCAGAGCGCGCAGCAAACTTGACGCGCCAACTGTTGCTCTTTAGCCGCCGGAAGGTGCTCCAGACGCGGCCATTGGACCTGAACGAATCGGTGCGCGGCCTTGCCAAAATGCTCCGCCGGATCATCGGCGAAGACATCGAACTGGACCTCAAGCTTTCTGCCGAGCCCCTCCAGTTGGAAGCTGACGCCGGGATGATCGATCAGGTGCTTATGAACCTGGTGGTGAACGCACGGGATGCCATGCCGAAAGGAGGCCGGCTCACCGTGGAAACGGGTGCAGCCTCGTGCAGCGAAGCCGACGTGGCCGCTCATCCAGGAGCCCGACCGGGCCCTTACGTTTGGATGGCCGTCCGCGATACAGGCACGGGTATCCCGCCCGAGTTGCGGAGCCGCATTTTCGAACCTTTTTTCACCACCAAAGAAGCGGGCAAGGGGACCGGACTCGGCCTTGCCACCGTGTGGAGTATCGTCCAGCAACACCGCGGCTGGATCGAAGTGGAAAGTCGGCTGGGCGAGGGGACCACGTTTTGGATTTACTTTCCGGCAGGTGCGTCCGCATGGGACGGAATGCAGGGCAAAGAGATCTGCGGTGCAACCCTGGAGAGGGGAGGGAAGTCCTGCATCCTGTTGGTGGAAGACGAAGCGCCGGTACGGCGGCTGGCGCAGGCGGTGCTTGCGCGCGGCAGCTACCGGGTGGTTGCGGCCAGGGACGCTCAACAGGCCATGGAACTATGGGCGGCTCATCGTAACGAGATCGAGTTGTTACTCACCGACCTGATCCTGCCCGGCGGATTGAACGGGGTGGAACTGGCAGAAAGACTGCGCCGAGAGAAGCCCGAGCTGCGACTGGTCTTCATGTCCGGCTACAGCGACTCTGCAACGGCGGAGGAAGCTTTCCGCCTCGGTCACGGCGCGTTTTTGCAAAAGCCCTTTCCCGCAGCGCAGATCCTTCAAATCGTTCAGCAGGCGCTCCAAAAAGACCGGACCACGCTGGCCGAGACGAAACACTGACTCTGGCGCGGGCACCGACCGGCCCGCGGTCGGTGGTCTGTGGTTTCAAGCCGAACCTCCTCCCTGCGCGCAGCACCCCGGCCAGCCTTCGGGGGGCCTTGGAACCGCGAGCGCAGCTGTCGCACTTCCCGCGGGCACCAAGAACAGACAGTGTGCCTTGCCCTCCGACCTCGTTGGACTGCCGAAATGGACTTCGGGTACATCGAAAGGGGATGAGGGCTTGCGGACTCTGCGTGGGACAACGGTAAAGACCCTGCGCGGGCAACAGGCTCCGGGAGCACGACCACGCCGAGGCGCGTCGCACTGGTAGCGGGGCGAGAATTGATCGGCGAGCCTCGCATGCCCGGCTTCAGTCAGTCCGTGCCTTCTTCAGGGTCCATTCCCCGAGCCCCCCAACGCCGTGCAGTGTGACACCCGCGCCTCTCCGCCGGCGCTTGGCATTCGAAACACGGCGGGTCGCTTGAAGACAGATCCGGCACCTCAACGGCTTTGACCCTTCCCCGTCACGGGACCCCTGGGGCTTGGCGCTTGCGGGCCTCCGTGGGTCGCAGCCTTTGTCCCCGCAGAGCACGAGTGAGCGTGGGCGGCCTCAGGTTGGCGCTTGGCCCCCGGGCGCGCCGCGATCGCTTTTCCGTTGCCGAACGAAAAGCGGTCTTTCCAAGATGCAGGCGCCATCGTACGGCCGAACAGCTAACCAGTGCACGGTATGACGAAGTCGGATCCAGAAACCCCGGAGCAGCGGCCCCGGCTCCGGGCCGGCCGCCTGCGCGTGTCCACTTGGCTGGCCTCGCCGGCTTTGCGCGCCTGGCTGGCGCTGCTTGTCGTCTTGGCGCTGGGAGTGGTGTTTTCGGCCGAGGGGACTTTCTATCAGTTGGGCACCCACCGGGATGCGCTGCGGCAAGCCTCCGTGTACGGAATCCTCGCCTGCGGCCTGACCCTGGTCATCATCAGCGGCGGGATCGACCTTTCCGTGGGCAGTGTGGTGGCGCTGGTGGCGGTCACCACGGCGCGGATGGCCATTCACTGGAACTGGCCGGCCCCGGTGGTGGTGGGCGGCGCCCTGCTCGTCGGCGGCGCCGTCGGCACGCTCAACGGGTTTCTGGTCGCCGGCCTGCGCATGCAACCGTTCATCGCCACGCTGGCCACCATGGTCTTTGCCCGGGGACTGGCCAATTGGGTCTCCGGCGGGATGAAGGTTTCCACTGCGGTCCCTCAGCCGGACGGCTCCTATCAATACGTGGACGTTCCGGCACTGTTTCGCTGGCTCGACGCGCGCATCCTCGGCGACAACATCTCGGTCGTGTCGGTTGTGTTCGGTCTCTGCGCGCTGGCATGCGGTTGGTTGTTGTCGCGACACTGCTGGGGGCGCTGGCTGTACGCGATCGGCGGCAACGAGGAGGCAGCCCGGCTTTCCGGTGTCCCCGTCCGCCGGGCCAAGGCCATGGCCTACGTGGCCGGCGGCTTGTTGGCAGCCGTGGCCGGTCTGTGCCAGGCCGCCCAGGAGCAGCAGGGCGATCCCGAAACGGGTGCCGGTTATGAACTGATCGCCATCGCCATGGTTGTCATGGGAGGTACCAGCCTCACGGGCGGCACCGGCGGCATCGGTCGTACGCTGCTGGGTGTTTTGACCGTGGGTTACCTGGAAAAGATCCTGAGCATCAACGCCGTGCCGGAGGCGGGCCGACTCATGCTGACCGGGGTGATCATCGTGCTCGCAGTGTTGACTCAGGGCATCGGACGGCGTTGAATCGAACCCCGTCGGCGGGCATGGACGACGGTGGGGGAAAAGGCGAGACCATGCAGTATCGGACGGTCATCAGGTGTGCCGAACTCGCGGCGATCGCAGGGGTCTTGTGGCTGACTGCATGTGACCGCCCCCACGCGCCGGCGCCCGAGACATCCCGGGCGCCGGGGCCCACGCGCACCTACACGATCGGAATGAGCCAGTGCAACCTGGGCGAGCCCTGGCGCGTGCAAATGAACGCCGATATCCGGGCTGCTGCGGCACGGCATCCGGAGTTGCGGGTCATCTTCAAAGACGCACAAAACGACACACTGCGGCAACGCGCCCACGTGGAGGAGTTCATCAACGCCCGTGTGGACCTGCTGATCATCAGCCCGAAAGAAGCCGCACCCCTCACCGAGCCCGTGGCCCGTGCCATGGAGGCCGGCATCCCCGTGATCGTGCTGGACCGCGCCGTGCTGGGAGATCGGTACACTTGCTTCATCGGCGCCGACAACGTGAAGATCGGACGCGCCGCCGGAGAATGGATCAAACGTCGTTTGGGCGGCAAGGGCCGCGTCGTGGAGCTCAAGGGCCTCATGACCTCCATCCCGGGTCAGGACCGGCATCGCGGATTTCGGGAAGCCATCGCCGGAACCGACATTGAGGTGGTGTTCGAAGCCGACATGAAATGGCTGGAACCCGAAGCACGCAAAGAGATGGAATCCGCCCTGGCCCGCTTCCCCAGAATCGATCTGGTGTATGCCCACAACGATCCGGGCGCCCACGGGGCTTATTTGGCGGCGCGGGCCGCCGGCCGCGAGAAAGAAATGCTCTTTGTCGGCATCGACGCACTCCCGCACGAGGGGGTCGCCTACGTCCGACAGGGCATTCTGGATGCCACCTTCGAGTACCCCACCGGCGGAGCCGAGGCGATTGAGACCGCCCTCCGCATTCTGCGCGGCGAGACCGTGCCCAAACAAATCGTTTTGGGCTCACGCGTCTATGACCGCAGCAACGTGGACCGGGGCGGGGATCCGTTGCCGTAGCTTCGCCGTTTCCAAAAGCAGCCGCTAACCTCCCAAACTCGCTGTCCAAGCATGAAAACCAAACACACATCTGCAGCCTCAACCCCCAAATCGGTCGGTCCCAAAACGGTTCTCCTGGTTGCCAGTGGGGATCTGCGCCTCTCCGCCAACCAGGTTTGTTGGCCGGCGCAAGAGGCCATGGAACGGGCCCTCACGGCAGCCATCGAAGCTGAAGGCTACCGCGTGATGCGCGGCCACCCCTACAAACGCCACCTGAAACACGGATTCATCGCCTCCCAACGCGAAGGGATCGAGGTCTTCCGCCAACTGGACCCGGAAGCCCCCCTGATCGTCGCCGAAGCCGTTTGGCAGTATTCGCATCACGTGCTTCCCGGCTTGACCACCCACCGCGGCCCCATCCTCACCGTGGCCAACTGGTCGGGCCAGTGGCCGGGCCTGGTCGGCATGCTCAACCTCAACGGATCCCTCACCAAGGCCGGCGTGCCCTATTCGACCCTCTGGAGCGAGGACTTCACCGACGACTACTTCCGCAAACGGCTGCGCGACTGGCTCACCACCGGCCGCTGCACCCACGACACTTCCCATGTCGTCCCTTGGGACCGGGTGAAGGTCACCAGCCAGGCCCGGCGCCTGGGCGAAAAACTGGCACGGGAACTCCTCCAGAACAAGGCCATCCTGGGGGTGTTCGACGAAGGCTGCATGGGCATGTACAACGCCATCCTGCCCGATCACCTGTTGCATGCCACCGGCGTGTTCAAGGAACGACTCAGTCAGTCGGCCCTCTACTACGAAACCCTCCAGGTCAAAGACGAGGAAGCCCGCGCCGTCCGTGCCTGGATGGAAGCCCGCGGCATGAAGTTCCACACCGGGCCCGATGAAGCCACCGATCTCACGGACGACCAAATCCTCTGGCAGTGCAAAATGTACATTGCCGCGGTCCGGATCGCCGACGACTTCGGCTGCGACGCCATCGGCATCCAGTACCAGCAGGGACTCAAAGATCTGCTGCCGGCCAGCGACCTCGTCGAAGGCACGCTCAACAACACCCAACGTCCCCCGGTCCGCTCCCGCGACGGGCGCAGAGTCCTCTTCCCCGGCAAAGCCATCGTCCACTTCAACGAAGTGGACGAGTGCGCGGGATTGGACGGCCTGATGACCGCCCGCGTCCACGCCGCCCTGTCCCAGCCGGTGGAAACCACCCTCCACGACGTGCGCTGGGGAGACTGGGACCGCCTCGGCACCGTGCCCGATTACGTCTGGGTCTTTGAAATCAGCGGTGCCGCTCCGCCCGCCCATTTCATCGGCGGCTGGAAGGGCGCCGAGGGCTTCCGCCAGCCCCCCATGTACTTCCCCAAGGGCGGCAGCACCCTGCGCGGCATCTCGAAACCCGGTGAAATCGTCTGGTCCCGCATCTTTGTCGCCGACAACGCCCTTCACATGGACCTGGGCCGGGCCAAGGTCGTAAGCCTGCCCCGCGCCGAAACGGAACGACGCTGGCAGGCCACCACCCCGCAATGGCCCATCATGCACGCAGTCACCTATGGCGTCACCCGCGACCAAATGATGGCCCGCCACAAATCCAACCACATCCAGGTCGCCTACGCCCACAACGCCGAGGCCGCCGATCAATGCCTGCTCACCAAGGCCGCCATGGCCGCTGCACTCGGCATCCGGGTCCATCTCTGCGGCACCCGCGCCGACGGCCGACCCTGGACGTGAGCCGCTCGAGCGCACCCCCCACCATCCCGGCTGCGATCCGGCGCGCCCTGCGCGAAGCCTACCGCCTGGCCCGTGCCCGGTTCGGCCACCAACACTGGTGGCCGGCCGAAACCCCCTTCGAGGTGTGCGTGGGCGCCATCCTCACCCAAAACACCGCTTGGTCCAACGTCGAACGCGCCCTGGCCAACCTCAAAAGCGCCGGCGTCCTCGATCCCCATCGGCTCTATGCGATGCCGTTGGCCCAACTGGCCCGCCATTTGCGCCCCGCCGGCTATTTCAACGTCAAGGCCCGTCGCTTGCGCGCTTTTCTCGAAGTCCTGGTAAAAGAGTACGGCGGCGACCTCGAACGCATGCTCTCCGGACCCACACAGCAGGTCCGGGCGCGACTCTTGAACATCCCGGGTGTCGGACCCGAAACAGCCGACAGCATGCTGCTGTACGCAGGCGGACACGCGGTCTTCGTGGTGGACGCCTATACGCGGCGCATCTTCGCCCGGCACGGGTGGTATCACGGCAGTCCGCTCTGGTCCGGTATGGATTTCCGATCGTCGGGAAAGGCCGGCAGCCGCAACCTGGGTGCGCCGCTGGCGTTGCCCACGCCGTCCGAACCCGGCCTGAGTTACGATGCCCTCCAGCAACTGTGCACGGCCGCCCTGAATCACAAACACGGTGCCGCACGACTCGATTACTGGCAGGACTATCACGCACAGCTGGTCATGCTCGGCAAACATTATTGCCGCACCCGCAATCCCCTCTGCCACCTCTGCCCCCTGCGCGCATTGCTGCCGCCCCCGCAACCCGCCACTCCCCACAGTAAGTAGCCACCCCCGTCACGCGGCGGAGTTTTGGTCTGAATCGAAAAAGGGTAGCCGCCGCCGTAAGGCGGCGGACCCAATATCTGTAAAGGCACTCCCTTCCAGAACCGCAGCCACCTACTCCGACCTGGTGGACCGTGGTTCGATCACCTGCAGAAGCCGAGGCTTTGAAGCCCTCGCGGTCACGCGGCCGACAGGTCGCGACAGCACTATCCGGCTCGCATGGTTTGGACCACCGCGATCCCGCCGCCTCCGTAGCGGAGATTTCCAACCTGGCGGGCTGCGGCCTTCCCGTCCACAGACTCGTAGCCGCCGACATCGTCGGCGGACCGGGCCAACGTTGTTTTCTCTTCTGCGTGATGTGTGTGTTCTGTGGGTTTTTTCTCTCGGCGTGCTTTGTGGGCTGAGTCTCGTAGCCGCCGACGTGAGTCGGCGGACGCCAATCATGTAGCCACCGACGTGAGTCGGTGGAGGACGTGACCATCCGCCTCTTTCCCGCGGCGGCTACCGAACTCTGTGCTTTCCCGTCGTCTTTCGGCCTCTGTGCCTCTGGCGCTTATCTGCGCGCTCTGTGCAGTCCACGGACCCTGATGGCTGTGCACTCCGCTTGATCTGTGGACTGGTTCGCAGCCGTCGACATCCGTCGGCGGATCGGGTCAGGATTGTTTTTTCTTCTGCGTGTTCTGTGTGCTCTGTGGGCTTTTTTCTTTCTGTCCGCTCTGTGGGCTCTGCGCCTCGTAGCCGCCGCCGTGAGGCGGCGGACGCCAACCAGATTCTTCTCCTGAGCCCATAGATCATACAGATCACTCAGAAGGGCTTTTGGATGGCCCATGGAGCACGCACATGGGCAATGGCGGTGGGCTGGCATCGACCAACCCGCTGCCTCCGCAGTGGAGGTTTCCAACCTGCCGGACCGCGGCCTTCCCGTCCGCAGACTCGTAGCCGCCGACATCGTCGGCGGACCGGGCCAACGTTGTTTTCTCTTCTGCGTGTTCTGTGTGTTCTGTGGGCCTTTTCTCTCGGCGTGCTCTGTGGGCCGAGTCTCCCAGCCGCCGACGTTCGGCGCCTCGCGGTCACTTCACAATCTCCAGAATCGCCTTGAACGCCGGCGCCTCCGCAGTCTGCAACAACTCGAACAGCGCCATCTCCACGCAGGTCCATCCCACCCCCGGTTGCTGCAGCTTGGCCAGCGCAAGTGCCTTGTGCTCCGGATTGCGAGAGGAGACCGCATCCGCAACCACTTCCACCTCGTACCCCGCAGCCGCGAGTGCTCGCGCCGTCTGATAGACGCACACGTGCGCTTCGATTCCGGCCATCAACACCTGGGGCCGAGCTCCCGCCTCGAGCACGCGCTGAAAGCCGCCGTCCGCACAACAATTGAAGGTCATCTTCGTCACCGGAGTCTGGCCGGCCAGTAACTCGCGCAACTCCGGCACCGTCGGCCCCAGTCGTGCCGGGTGCTGTTGGGCCCACACCACGGGCAGGCCCAGCACCCGGGCACCCCGCACCAGGCGCTGCAGCTGTTGAACCAGCCTCTCGCGCTCGTGCATGACCCGAACCAGCCGTTCCTGCACATCTACCAGCACCACCACGGTCTGATGGACGTCCAACATGCACTGATCTTGCTGTACTGGCCTGCCGCAGGGAAAACGAAAAACCTCCCGGAGGGTCCTCGGACAGAAAGGCCGCTTGGCTTCTTCTCCGGCCATGGATCCCAGGTCTATCGTTCCGGGCGGGCTGGATTTCGCCTTGCGTACAAAAGGATCCTTGGCAAAGGCCCTCCTGCCTGACGGACCGAGCCCAGACCCGACAGTCCCTCTGGTTGGCACAGCGTAGGTCCACACGGACATGGTCCACGGTGCAGGGCATGGAATGCCCGTGGCGACAGCGCGTGAAGCGTCCAACCCCAGAAGACGCGAGGCGAAACCCATCGCCGCTCCGGGATGGCCCGGGGGGTGCCGCGCGGATCTCGTCATGTGACCTACCCAAATCCGCAGTTGCCCGTCGCGGAAACGGGACCTTGACTCCCACGCGGCGGCTCATCTGCGTGGCGTGATGCGAGGCGCGGCCGCCAGGCCTGTCACTTCGAGTTTTCGCGGCAAAAAAGTCTTGCCAAAGGGCGACGCCGGGGCTACAGGCAGTTTACTAGCAAGCCGGGGTGTGTTTTGTGAAGGCGGTTGTGAAGGAGTGCTGCCGAGCCCAAGACCTGATTTGGTTATGCGATCGCCGAGTTGTCTCCCGTCCCGCGCCGCGCCCAAGGGCCGTTCCATGACCAGCCGGAATCTTCGATTCGGGCGGCTGCGGTGGTGGTCATACTGCACGAACCTCCTGCTGATTTGGCTGCTCGGTTCCCGGGAACTGCGCGCCGATACGCGTCCCTTGGAGTTGTTCGAATCGCCGCCAGACAGCGGACGTTTTGTGGCCAACGTCATCGGGTCCGTGGTGGGGCCGGGGAGCGAAGTTCGCTTTTGGACTTTCCTTGTTCAAAGCGGCGATCGGCTGACGGCCTATTTGGAGCGGACTGACACCAATTTGTGGGAAATCGACTTTCAGGTGCTCCTCAACGATACCCCTGTTGCGCGCTACACCCGCGATGGGACCTGGCCCCGGAACCTGGCGCTCGAGAACATCCTTTTCGCCTCTGGTGGCATGGCCTCCATACAGATCAGCAGCCCTCAGGATTACACTTGGTACAACTTGCGCGTAGACCTGAGCCGGGGCCCGGCTCTGGAACAGGAACCCAACGATTCGATGCCCACGGCCAACGAGCTTTATCCCGCACGTGCCCCCGGAGGATCCCGTTTTCAGGTTGCCGGTGCGCTTCCCGCCGATGACCCTGCCGGGGACTGGTACCGGCTGGGTGTGTTACCTGCCCGCGTGCGCATTACGGCCCAGTTGTTCACTGGTCCGTACAGCTCACTGAGCCAGGCCCAAACTCCGATCGGCCTGTACGGCGTGTTCAATCAAATTGCAACCCCATTGGCCATTGGAACGAATATTGACGTCACCTTGACAAACACCGTGGAGTGTCTTTTTCACGTGTCGGGCTCGCAGACGAACAATGCCTTTGCCCGTTACTTGCTCACCGTGTTCGTCTCGGGTCTGCCTCCTCATGTGACCATGGTGGGGCTGCCCGGCTCGGAAACCGTAACCGCGGATTTGATTTATTCTTTTGACGTCCATTTCAGCGTCCCCATGGCTCCCGACAGCATGACCAATGCCAACCACTACGACCTCCGCCAAGCCGGCAGGGATGGTCTCTTCGACACCCCCGACGACATCCCATACCCGTTGCAAGTCTCCTGGATGGAGGAAACGCGGGTTAGGGTAACCCTGATCGGGAGTCCGCTGCAGGCAGGTACTACCCGCTTTGTTGTCAAGCCGTTGCTTCGGGACCTGGTCGGAAACATCATGGAGACTCCGTTCTCTCGTACCTTCCATGTAGTGGAAGATTCTCTCTTCCGAAAAGAACGGCCGGGCAATGACGATCCTGCCAGGGCGACGACCTTGGGAGCAGGCGCACCAGATTCTCCCGCCCAGTACTTCCAGCACGGGCCAGTTCTGTCCCTGGCCTCCCGCCCGAGCGCCGTTATCTCCTTCCCGTGGGCTGCAACGGGGGACTGGGGGCTGGCGGTGGCTTACCCGGCGCTGCGCTCCCTTCACATTATGGGACCGGACGGGCAGGGCAGTATCACGACCCGGACGAATCTTGCGCTGCCTGAAGAGCCCACTTTCTTGGCCACTGGCGACTTGAATCGTGATGGGCTCGCCGACCTGGCCGTAGGCACGGCACAAGGGGGCGCATGGATCCTGTTGGGCCAGGGCGACGGGCGCTTCGCAATCCAGGGTCAGATGATCCTGGGAGGGACACGCCCCGACTTGGCCATAGCTGACCTCAATCGCGATGGGCGCCTGGATCTACTTGCCGTGAATGGCAGTGGCAGCAACGTCATGGTCTGGTTAAACCAGGGGCAGGCCACGTTTGGCCCCCCGCGCTTGGTGCCGTGCCATGCAAGGGTATGGAGAGCCAGGGTGGGGGACTTGAACCGCGATGAGCGCCCGGATCTCTTTGTAATCACGCGGGATCCGGACCGGCTCTTGGTGTTCACGGGCAACGGGGACGGAACCTTCCTCTCACCGACTTACCACGGGGGCCTCGTACAGCCGAGCGGGCTGGCTGTGACAGATCTGAATTCGGACGGATCCCCGGATGCGGTGGTACTGAATGCCGGCGATGGTACAGTGGCTCTTTACCTGGGCCAGGCGGATGGAACCTTGGCAGCGCCCAGCTTCAGACCCTCCGGGATGCCGGCCGCCAGCCCCGCAGACACACAGGACCTTCTGGTCGCTGACCTCAACGGAGACGCCCGGCCAGACTGGGCGGTCGCCAGCACAATCAACGAGACCGTGTACATCACCCTGAGCGACTTCGGGAGAGATTGGAACACCCCTTGGGCCTGGACGAACACCGGTGCCCCCTTGGCCCTTGCCTATGGCGATTGGAACCAGGACGGCTACGGGGACCTGGTTGCCGCCCGAGCCAGCCCGAGCCAACTCGCCTTCATGTGGGGGGCACGAATCCACGAATTACCCGAAGACAGCTTCCGCAGCGGACTTCGTGAGGCCTACGGGTGGGGAGCCCTCGAGCTCTCCGGCGATGTCGACTACTGGGTGTTCAGCGGGGTAAAAAGCCAGATCGTTGATGTGGTAGCTACCCGGCAGCCCCCACCGACGGATGATGGTCTTCAGCTCGTCCTTCAATCGCCGTCCGGGACGGTGCTGGCCCAACTGGGTGCACCCGGACGGACAGGACCTGTGCGATTGCCCGAAACCGGGCGTTACTTTCTCCGCGTCCACCGCCAACCACCGGGCCTCCGGAGCGAAAGCAACGAGTATCGATTTCGCGTGATTTTGGTGCCCGAGGATCGGAGTCCTGAGTCGGAGCCTAATGACCAGGTAGAAAGCGCTTCTCTGCCCACCTTCCGCCACCTGGCGGGTCGAACATCCTCTGCGTGGGTTTACGGCCTTCTCGACGCTGACCACGATCGGGACGTGTTTCGCCTCCATTATGTGCCTCCCCATTGGACCACGCAGGGCATTGAGTTGCCGGCTCTCAGCGAGCTCAGGGTCCATCTTTTGCACGCTCCCGTTGACGGCTTTGCGCCGCTCCTGGAGATTCTGAACGCCAGCAACCAGGTGGTCGCCATGGGTGCCCCCCGGGCCACGAACCTGACCTTTCGAACTCCGGCGGCAGGACAATACTTCGTCGCAATCCGATCCAGCGCATTTTCGGATCGTATCTTTGGAGCTTACCAGTTGCGACTGGAAACGTGGACGCCATCCGACACCACCTCTCCAGTGCTTGTAGAGGACAACCTGCCTCAGGCCGGCCAGCGCACCACCAATGCGTACGCCATGATCCGGCTGACATTCTCGGAGGAGCTCATTCCCGATACGGTGAACAATCCGGCCCACTACGAACTGCGTTCGGCCGGAGACGATGGTCTTTTCGACACGTCCGACGACATCCGCTACGATCTGCAAGTCTGGCCACCCTACCTCTCGGGCACCAATGTCACCCTGCTCAACCCCGGCAGCCCTCTGCCGGCCGGTCATTACCGTTTTGTGGTCACGACCAATCTCAAGGACTGGGAATTGAATCCGTTAGCAGCTCCGGTGGTGCGAATATTCGAAGTCCAGCCAACGCCGGGTCTGATTCTTGAGCAGGGGCCCAACGATGTGCGCTCCTCCGCGACTTCGCTCGGCTCCGGGGTGCCGGGTACGGCCGCAAGTCGGTGGGTCATAGGGCCCGCGTGGCCCGTCGGCACCAGCCCCCGCGCGGTCGCCAGCGGTGTGTTTGATGACCGTCCGGGCACCGACCTCGCTGTGGTCAACTTCGGCAGCGACGACGTGACCGTTTTACTGAGTGACGGTGCGCGGGGATTCACTCTCGCACAGGCGTTGCCGGTCGGCCGCGGGCCCGTGGCTCTCGCCACCGGCGATCTCAACCGCGATGGCCGCGCGGATCTCGTGACAGTAAATCAGAACGAGGGGTCACTGACCGTTTTATTGGGCGATGGCAGAGGACGATTTTCGGTCAGAGGATCGTACCCGGTGGGCAGCAGCCCCCGGTCGGTGGCCTTGGGGGATTTGGACCGCGACGGGTATCCGGATGCGATGGTAGCGGACCCCGATATTCATCACATGACAATCCTGTTGGGCGCGGGCGACGGCTCCCTGAGAACGGTCAGGCGCATCGCCACTCTCCCCAACCCGCTTGAGGTCGCCTCCGCCGATTTGAACAGGGATGGTCATCTGGACATGGTGGTCACCCATGGAGGAGCTTACAGCAGCTATTTGAGTGTCTTGTTGGGAACCGGGGGCGGCCTCTTCTTGCGGCCGCTCACCACTAATCTTGTAGCCCCGCTCCAGGCCTTGAGCTTGGGCGACTTGGACCGAGATAATGTCCCGGACGCCGTTTGCGGCCGCCCGCTGCATCAAGATCTGATCGCTTTACGAGGCGCCGGCGACGGTTCTTGGCGTGATGCGATTCGATCGACGTCGGCCATGTCCGGGGCCTCCGCCTTGCTCCTGACGGATCTCAACACCGATGGCTGCCTGGATGTGGCGGCCGTTTCGCCCTCGAACAATCGCCTTTCCATCTTCTTCAATTCGTGCACCTCGAACCTGTGGGGAACTTCCCTGACCTATACGATTCCCGGGAGGCCGTCCGATGTGGCCACAGGAGATTGGAACGCTGACGGAGCTCTCGACCTGGCGGTCGTCTGTCAGGACTCCAATCAGGTAACTGTCCTTTGGGACGTCTCGATCCACGCGCTGGCCGAAGAGCCTGCCGGCACAGGACTTCGCCACGGCCGTGCTCGCGGTAGCCTGGCCCCAAACGGCGACGTGGACTACTGGGTCTTCGAAGGCCGGGCCGGACACTCTGTGATGGTGGCTGCGGATACGAGTTTCGCCGCTGACCAAACGGCCCAGCTCGCTGTGATCCTTCAGGATTCAGAGGGCAGGCAGTTGACCTATGCCAATCCGGCCAGGTTCCTGGAGCTGGGCACGATCGCTCTGACCAACAATGGTGCCTACTACATTAGGATCTCGTCTTCTGGCGTTGTTGGCGAATACCGGCTGCGGGTAAGCCTGATTCCCCCCACATGGGCCGCCGAGAGGGAAAACAACGGATACTTCTCTGATTTCAACTCGGCTGTGTTGCAGGGAGACCTCCGGAATCAACGCGTACGCGTGTTTGGGGCAGTCAAGCCGCAGGATATTGATGTTTACCGGCTCCAGTGGGCTCAGCCTTTCTTGCCGGATCCGATGCCGTTGCTGCCGGTTGGGTCCGAAATCCGTCTCCAAGTGTACTCATTTGGGGCCACGCCTGCGCTGCTGCAGGTTGGCGCCGGACCACGTGGCAACGGAGATGTCCGAGGCCTACTCTGGGGTGGCACGAACCTTGTTACAGGGATAAGTAATGCGGAGCCTTGGTTCGTTGCGGTAAATACGCTGGAAGGGGGTGGATTTGACAGTTTGTACCTGTTGGATATCGAGGCGACTCTGGCCGAGGATGTGGTCACCCCTCGCATCCTGTCCGACACTCTCCCGCGCGAGGGCGCTGCAGTGACCAACGTCGTGGACCGATTCAACCTGAGCTTCTCGGAACCGATGTTGCCAACAGCAGTCAACAACTCGTTCAGTTATGACCTTCGAGGCGCCGGGGCCGATGGCGAGTTCGACACGGAGGACGATGTTCGCTTCCGCGTCGGGCCCGTGCCGGCGTTCGTCCAGGGAACTAATGTCTCCCTGGTCATACAAGACGGGCCGTTACCACCGGGAACGTACAGATTTCGGCCCACCGCCTCGCTTGTCGATCTGCAGGGGAACCCGGTGGATTTGGCATATGTCCGGTCCTTTAGAGTGTTGGAGGTTCCAGGTTTCACCTTGGAACAAGCTTCGAATGATCTATTATCCACCGCCAGCCAGCTGGTCGTCGGCGGCCATTCCATGGCCGCAGGTACCTTTGAGCTTGGCGTCGACATCGCCGTGGAAGGCCGGCCTTGTTACGTTGTAGATCTGTCCCCTGACAGCCGGGGCCGGGGCCGACTGGTCACGGCAAACTGCGGCAGCCACGACTTGAGCCTGTGGGTGGCGGATGAACGGGGCGGGTTCACCGAGGCCGCTCGATTGCCGGTCGGACAGCGCCCGGTCGCTCTGGCCAGTGGAGATCTCAACGGGGACGGCTTGGCGGACTTGGTCGTGGCGAATGAAGGCGACAATTCGATCATGGTCTTGCGGGGGCATACAAACGGCAGCTTTGAAGTTGTACAAACCCATCCCGTGGGAATTGCTCCCCGCTCCCTCGCCCTCGGGGATGTCAACGGAGACGCGCACCCGGACGTTATGGTTGCGAATTCCGGCAGTAGCGACGTGTCCGTGCTTATCGGCGATGGCAACGGTTTCTTGCGGGAGGTCGGTCGATTCGTCACACCGCCAGGTCCGGTGAACATTGCGTGTGAGGACCTTGATGCCGATGGGAACCGCGACGTGGTCGTCGCATGTGAAACCGGCATGGCGATAACCGTGCTGCGGGGGCTGGGGGCAGGCGCATTGGCTGCCCCGGTGACGCTGCCTGTGCTGGATCGGCCTCGCGCGTTGGCCGTAGGGGATGTCACCGGCGACACCCTTCCGGATATTGTCGGGATAAGTGGTGCCCGAGGTCGCATGTGGGTTCTTCAGACGCATAGCAGTGGCGGGTTGTTTTTCGACCAGTTTCACGCGCTGCCACACCCCTTCCACCAGGTCATTCTCGAGGATCTGAACAGCGACGGGTGGCTCGACCTCGCCGCAGCCGGCTTGGGGCCGGAATCCTTGATGGTCTCAATTAACCGGAACGGCCAGTTTGAAGGCGCCCATCGATATGCAGGAGGAACCAATGCTACGAGTATCGCGTCGGGCGACTGGAACCGAGATGGCATCCGTGATCTGGCAGTCACACTTCCGGACGCCGGGCGTCTACGGGTGTGGTGGGGCGTCGGAGTCTCGCCCCTTCATGGACAAACCAACGCCGCGGCTTTCGGCTATGCGTTCGCTCGCGGTGGCATTTCATCCACCAACGATGTTGACCTGTGGAGCTTCTCCATGGCGAGCGGCGGCGCCCTCATCCTGAGCGCTTATGTGGTGAATCCGCCCCCTTCCATTCAGTTGAGCTTACAGGTCAAGGACCCCTTCGGCGCGCAATTGTATCAGGGCACGTTGGCTGCCGGGTCCCCCGTGGTGTTCCCGCCTGTCCTTGCCACTTCGTCGGGTCGGCATGGGCTGGCTGTATCGGCATCCACCCCCTGTGAATACCGGCTGCATGTGGTGGTTCTGCCGCCGAGCTGGACCGCTGAAGTTGAAGATGGCATGAGACCTCGAGCCACGCAGTCCCTGCGCTTTTTCATCGACCGCGGGGAGACGCGCGCACGCGCGGTGGGTCGGTTTATCACCGGGGATGATTGGGATCCATTCGTCATTTCGAACGCCGCGCCTGGGCAACGGCTGAAAATCCGCACCATGACATTGCCCGGATACGAATTGCTCGGCGGCGTGCCGTTGTTTTCAGTGAACCTTCAGGATGGTACCGCCGCCCAATTGGGCGCTTTCCTGTCGGCTGGCGCGGAAATGGAGATTTCACTGCCGCCGAATGTCTCCAGCAACCTTCTCCTGAACGTCAGGCCGGTGACACGAGGGTACTCCGATCATTTCGAACAGGTCCTTCTGCTCCCAGAGGCCCTTCCCGAATCAATGACGGTGCCGCCTCAACTCCAGAGCAACCTTCCGGCAGGCTATGCAGCGCTTGGCGAATGGTCGCCGGGCGCCGAATGGACTGTCGAGGCTTGGGTTTGGGGTGGGGCTACGACGGATCAGAGGCTTATCTTGGGACGCGGAGAGCTGCCGGACGCATGGGGTCTGGGATACGATGCCGGTTCTCTGGTGGGCTATGTGCCCCGCGGAACAGGTAGCTTGGTGGTGTTGAAGCCCTTGACGCGCCAGTTTGGTGGCCGTTGGCTGCACGTGGCCGGCACGTGGGATGGGAGCCGACTTCGACTTTACACGAACGGACAGCCCGTGCTCACCAGCAGCTCGATCACTGGATCGGTGCCCGGGGCCGCCCTGGTATATATCGGCAAGGGGAGCACCAATGCGCAGGCCCGACCGCCTCGTCTCATGTTTGATGAAGTGGCATTCTGGAATCGCGCTCTGGCCCCGGAAGAGATCCGGGTTCGTGCCACCAACCGCCTGACGGGAGGTGAGACGGGCCTCAGCGGGTTGTGGCGGTTCGACGATGTTGCGGAAAGGCGGGTCACGGACAGTTCCCCCTTGGCACGGCACGGAATTCTGTTTGGCCCGGCGGAATATCATATCGTCGGGCCCTCGAACTTGGTTTCCAGTCCATGGATGTCCCTGTATGGCTTTGAGGTGGCCTTGGAGAAACCCGGCGCCCCTGCCATAGTGCAGGACAGTCTTCCGCCGGAGGGTGCCATCGAGACAAATGTCGTGGAGGGCTTCACACTTCGGTTCTCGGAGTTTATGGATGGGAGCTCGCTGCGGAATCCCTCTGCTTATGATCTGCGCGAGATCGGAAACGACGGCGTTTGGGACACCATGGACGACACGCTGTGGCAGGTGTTGCCTCCCTCCCTTCCCACTCCGGCAATGGCCGTTCCCTACACCATCCTGCGCGGCCCGCTGCCGCCGGGACGTTACCGGCTCACCATCCGGGGTTTGCGGGACGCACAAGGCGTGGAATTGGCATCCACTTGGAGACGGCATTTTCAAGTCGCCCCGTTGCCAGGGACGACGATCGAACAGGAACTCAATGATTTTGGAATTGGAGAGGATTCAATCGCATTCGTGTCCGTCGGGTCCGGGGTGCTCAAAGGCACCGCGCTCGGTACGCTGAACCCCGCTGGTGACGAGGACTGGTGGCGTTTTGAGGTGCGGCCCGGAGAGGCGTGGATGGTCGGAGCCCAGGTCAGCAGTGGCTCCCTTTCGTTTGTCCTCTCCAATCGTCAGGATGTGACGGCATGGGCCAGTGGGACCGTTGCTGGCACCAACGCGCTTGCGCTGCCTCCCACGATTAGGGGTCCGGGTGCGTATGCGTTGCGCGTCGCTTCCCAGGGATCTCCCACGGCTGGCACGTATCAGCTCCACGTGTGGAGATTCTTGAACGGAATTCAAGCCGAGCGAGAGCCCAATTCGGGTACGGGATTGGCCGTCAATGCCCTGACGTACATCACCAATGAAAATGTACAGACGGCGACCGTGGGCGGCTTCATTGCTTCTGCCTTGGACGTCGACGCATTCGGCTTGGGCTACCTCTCGCCCGGCACCACGGCGTTTCTGCGTGTCCGGCCCCTGCAAACAAGTTCTGCGGAACCGAGGCTGGAGGTCCGACTGGCGGGGAGTTCAACCCTCGTTGCAGAAGACGCTGGTGGGTATTTCGGGGATGACGTGGCTAGGATCACGGTGCGAACCAATGCAGCCTACGAGGTGGTAGTCAGACACGGACAAGGCACACTAGGGCTAACGGCAGACTATTTGCTGGATGTCGCTCTGTTACCGGTCGAAAATGCAACGTATCCGAATCTTGTCGTTACCGTGGCGTCGTGGTTGGGACCCACGGTGGTGCGCAGCGGGGATGTTCTCGCGGTTGCTTTCAGCGTTGTAAATCATGGACAGGTGGCTACAACAAGGGACAGCTGGGAGGATTGGGTCTTCCTCTCCGCCGATCGACGCTTGGATCCGAAAGACATCTTGTTGAGCGCTGCGACGCGAGTGGGACCACTTGCTCCGGGCAGCGGGTATGCTGGCTCGACCAATGTGAAGCTGCCGGACGGCATCCAGGGTACCTACTGGTTGATTGTTGTGGCCGATGCCACCAACGCCGTTGACGAATTCTTCCTGGACGCGGACAACGACACTGTGATCACCACGCCCGTCTCCATCAGGTTGGCCGATTATTGTGACCTCAGGGTGGAGGACTTCCAGGTTCTGACTCCGGACCAGGGCGGCAACGTCGAGGTCCGGTGGAGCCTTGTCAACCGGGGTACTGCAGATTCCCCACAAGAATTCCACGCCCGCATCCTGGTCCAGCACCTCGGCGGTGGGACCGGCATTCTGGAGCAGACCGAGGTGATCCATGGTCCTTTGACGCCCGGTTCACGCGTGGCACGTCGAACGTCCTTCGTTGCCTCGGCACCGGGAACCTATGCGGTAACGGTGGAAGTTGATATCGGGCAGGTAGCATATGAGCACGACGGAGTCTCCCATGAATCCGCGGAGGCCAACAATAAGGTTACTTCTTATGTTGACCTGGATAATTCCAGACCCTGGTTGCAGGCAACCCGCGATGGGTGGCAGGTGAGCCTGGAATGGCCGGCGCCGTGTGAAGGATGCGAACTCTGGGAGAGCCGCACGCTGGGCGCTGAAGCGACTTGGTCCCGGAGCACCGTGCCTGTGCAGCGAGACGGTGACCGTTACCGGGCAGTGATACCGATCGATCGACAGCCGCGATTCTTCCGCTTGGTGCGGCCGTAGGAGCAAAGAAGGGAGGGACCACGTCAGATGAACATCGAACATGGAGAGGTAGGGTACACGGCTGGAGGGCTAATAATGGGATAAATGCGTCCGGGCTGAAACTGTCTTGTCCATATTGCTCCGGGTGTATGGTATCGTTCTGACTCAACGGTGAGCATGAGCCCTGAGATGTGGTGAACAATGCTCATTGATGTGCCTTGGAGTATGAACAGCAGCCTGCCTTGTTCGCCCCGGAGCCGTCACGCACGTTTGAGCTTGTCCCACAACGCGTGGTGGAACCATCAGCCCGTCGTTGGGTGGAACATTCGCACATCCGGCGCTCTTCCGTGTATTGGAAGTGTCGCGGTGGCTGGCCTGCAGGAGGCTCTCGACAAATGGTCGCATGGAAAAGGACGGCCTGCCGATGCGAGGGGCCATTATTGCCGCCCATTCGCGATTCGACCGCTTTGTGGCTTGCCAACAATCATGGCCCGCTCTTCCGCTACGATGCCGGGTGAGCTAGGGAGCGTGAGCCTGCGTTGGCTGAACCGGAAAGGGATCAGCAACACCCCGCTAGCCTGCAGCCCGGGCGCCGTCGTCCTGCATGCGGGAGGGAACTTTGTGCAACGCGAGCCCCCGCCCATCCACCTGCCGGGACCCCGGGGACTGAGCAACGGTGGGACTGTCGGCACGATGAGATAGGGAACCGGACGGCCGGGGCCTGGGGCGGGGATGAACGGGGTCAGAGCCTGCACTGGAGCACCAACACGGTCAATCGGCTCAACCAGTACACCAGTCGGACGGTGCCGCCGTACCTGGCGGTCTCGGGCGAGGCAGCGACGAATGCGACGGTGACGCTGTGGTGGGGCACGAACGAATGGGCGCCGGTGGTGCGGCAGGGGAGGTACTGGTACGGGGAGGCGCAGGTGAACAATCGGAGCGGCGGGGTGTGGGTGGTGGTGACGAACCTGGGGTGGTGCGGGGCAGTCCGGACCGGGTACAGTCGGAGGTGCGCTCGGACTTCGTGGCACAGACTCCCGAAACCCTGATTTATGACGGGGATGGGAACCTTGTACGGGATGGGCGGTGGGTGTACAGTTGGGACGCGGAGAACCGGTTGGTGCGCGTGATGAGCTACGGGGCGGCGGATCGCGCCAGTTGGCGTCGGGTGGACTGGGCGTACGATGCGCTGGGCCGGCGGATCCGGCAGACGAGCTACGTGCTGAGCAACGGGGTTTGGGTGGTGACGGAGGACCTGAAATTCGTGAGCGATCCAATGCTGTTCGGCCGGCACTTGTGGAGCTGAACGCGACGAACAATGCGCTGGTGCGGAGCTACGTGTGGGGCTTGGACCTGAGCGGCACGTTGGACGGCGCGGGCGGCGTGGGCGGGTTGTTGTGGGTGAACCAGCATTCCGGCCCTTCTGCCGGCGCGCACTTCTGCGCCTACGATGGGAACGGGAACATTGTCGCCCTGATTGCGGCGGCCGACGGGGCGGAAACCACCCGCTACGAATACGGCCCGTTTGGCGAGCCGGTTCGCGTTAGCGGCCCGCTGGCCAAGAGCAACCCGTTCCGGTTCTCGACCAAGCGCACTGACAACACCACCGACCTGGTGCTCTACGAATACCGCGCATACTCGCCCAGCACGGGGCGGTGGCCAAACAGAGACCCCATCGGGGAACGCGGCGGGGAAAACCTTTACGGTTTTGTTGAAAACGCTCCAGTAAACAAAACCGATCTCCTTGGGCGAGAAACGGTCGGGGCGGCTTACCAATCAGATGGCGGTTTGGGCCATGCGGCACTGGAAGTAGGTGGAAAAGGCTATGGATTCGGCCCTAAAGAACTCAGGCTCTTTTTCTCGATCGGAACGACGAGCGGTTGGGAGGCCACCGCAAAGCCCAGAACGGTGTGGGATCTCAGCATCCGAAAAACGGGGAAGTTCAAGGATAAGCTTGGAGGAAAATGCTGCGATGCGACGCTTGAGAGAATAATTCAATGCGCGGATCACTTCAAGACCACTTGGGAGGGAACGCGTTATGGCGCATTTCGCAATTGCAGACATTACGTTGATACCGTTATTTCCTCATGCTGTTTGTCGCGCGGATCAGCGCGACACGAACTGAATGACGAACCGGAAGAAGGAGGTACGCAATGACCCGCGAGGGAGGGTCCCAACCTCTAAACAGGCAAAGAGGCAACAGCGCAGTAGCCAGCGGCGTGGTGCTATTCGTGCGTATTCTGTGCGTGCTGATTCTAGCCGGTTTCGGAATCAGTGTGTGTATTCACTTCAAGGCAATGAACCGAGCTTATCGGTACAACGCGCATGTCGTCTTGCAAAAAGCCTGGCAGCATTACAGGACTCATGGAACAATCACCAACCCGTACCCAGCAGTAGCTGACGTGTTTCCTTTCACGAACCATTACAGGATTCAGAACACAAATTACGAGTGCATCCTTGGGATGCTGTGGCAAGGCAACACCAACCACCTAGTAGGTATAACCAAGGAGGGCATTACGCTGTGGCTAGAGAGAACAAATGCACCGGAGGTGATGGAGTTTAACAGGTCGAGCGTTGTCCCGTAAAAACGGTGAGAAAAGGCTCTAGCGGCGCTGATACCCTTCCCAACGTTGTTCGCAAGGGCGCGGAGCGACGCCCCGGCAACCGGGAGCGCAGCGCCCTTGTGAACAACTTGGCCGCCGGGCAGGATCGCCCCGGCAGTGGCAAGTTTGCCCCGTTGCTTCACGGTCGTGGCGCGCCAGCCCCCGCAAGGGCCCGGCCTGAGATCACCGGTGGCGGCGGGTGCGTCCGGGCCAACTCTGAGAGAACCGCACCCCGCGAGGGTTCCCCCGTATCCGGTCGAGGCCGTCCCCGGCGAGCGGCAACGCGTCTGCCGCACCCAAAGGACCGCACAGGAGAAACGGGGCCGACCGAACGCATTTTGCCGCCCTTGACCGGGCCGGAGACCATCACGGCCTGTCCGTGACCAAGGCCTACGACGCCTCCCTCCGCCGCACCAACCTGTCCCTGCTTTCGGCCAGTTCGCAGCCCTTGACGGCCACCGCCTACGCCTACGCCGACGCCTACAGCAACCCCGCCGCCCGGCTGCGCTTAGTGGCCGACGGCCTCCACAGCGCCACCTACGAATATCTTGCCAACGCGCCGCAAGTGTCCCAAATTACCTTCGCCACCAACGACACGACGGTGATGACGACCACCAAAGAGTACGATGCGTTGAACCGGCTGACGAACATCACCAGCGCGGTGCAGGTGTGGGATGAGGGGTGGGGCTGGCAGGACACGCCCGTGACGAGCTTCGCCTACGCCTACAACGCCGCCAACCAACGCACCAGTGTGACCCACGCCGACGGCAGCCGGTGGGTGTACAGCTACGACAGCCTGGGCCAGGTGACCTCGGGCAAGCGGTATTGGGCCGACGGCACCCCCGTGCCCGGGCAACAATTCGAGTATGCGTTCGACAAGATCGGCAATCGCCAGAGCACGCGGAGCGGTGGGGACAGTCGTGGCGCGAACCTTCGGCCTGCGACCTACAATGTGAACAGCCTGAACCAATACACGTCGCGGACGGTGCCGGGCTACGTGAACGTGCTGGGCACGGCGACGAACCTAGCGACGGTGACGGTGTGGAGCGGGGCGGAGCGCTGGGCGCGGGCGGAGCGGCAGGGGGAATACTGGCGGGCGGAGTTGGGGGTGGACAACGGGGGCGGACCGGTGTGGCTGCCGTTGACGAACGTGGCGGTGCTGAACCGGGGCGCGAACCCGGACATCGTGGCGACGGTTACCGGCAACGTCTTCGTGGCGAAATCCCCGGAGAATTTTGGATATGATGCAGATGGAAACATGACCAATGACGAGCGGTGGGTGTTGACGTGGGACGCGGAGAACCGACTGGTGCGAGTGATGAGCTATGGGGCCACAGACCGGGCCGGTTGGCGTCGGGTGGACTG
>NZ_JBMVQY010000006.1:0-103950 GCF_049537125.1 Limisphaera sp. VF-2 | reverse complement strand
AACGACCCATCCGCACCCACCACCCCACCCACCCCCAACGACGTCCCACCCCAAAACGTGTCGTTCGAACGGTTCTCCACCTGAAAACTGCCGAGCCGTTCGAGGGTGAATTGCCGACTCAACGGGGGACTCAGCGGATTGCCGGCCCGATCCGTCACGGTGGCGGCGATGGTGAACCGCGTCGGCCCCAGCTGAAGGGGCCCATCCACGAGCGATACGCTCAGAGTGGTCCCTCCAGCATAGCTCAGCGTGACCGGGTAAAGCACATCATCGGCCGTATCGAATGTGTTGTCAGGCCCCGGCTGACGGAGGGAGTACGCGGAAAGATTGGTCACCGTCGACGGCCGCATCGGCTCGGAAAAGGTCACCGTAAACGCATTGATAATGTCCGAGCTGACGGATCCCTGGGCGGGCAGAGTGACATCCAGCACCGCCGGTGCCACGGAATCGGTCACGGCGATGGACAGGAGGTAACGTGCCATCAAATCCTGGTGTGAGGAAGCAGTGACCCGAGCCAGATAATCGCCCCTCTGCGAAACGGTGAAGGTGGTTTGCGTCGTGGTCTGTGTGACCGGATTGGTTTCGCCGGACCGGTAGAGCGCCACAAGCGCATCGCCGGGAACCAGGGTGCTCCAGGGTCCGGTTGTCAGTTGGAGCAAAACCGTGTTCCCCGGGTCCAGTGTACCGAGGGCGAACCAATCTCCGCTCGCATCATCCACAGGCAACGTGCCGGCGGCACGCAACTGAAAACTGCCGCCCAGGAAAACCGGGGGTGGGCTGTTCGCAGTGTTGGTGCTGTTGTTCGGCTCGGTCTCGAGGCCGGGCCCGCGGGTCAAATCGACCCGCAGGCGATAATCCGACACCTGATGATCCGTGTAAACGCGCACGCGGTAGCTGCCCGGCGCAGAAACGGCGGCATTATGGAATTCTGCGGTTCCGGTCACGCCGCCGTCGGCCGAGGCGATGATCTGGCCGGAGGGATTGACCAGGCGCAAGCGCGGCCGCGCCGCCCCGACGCTGGTTTCGATCCGGGCGCTGATCCGATCGCCCGCTTCCGCGTCAAACACCCAATCGTCTGCATTGGCCGTGCCCAGTCCGTCGAAACTGTTGGTTGCCCCGGCGACGAACCATGACGAAGCGGGAATCGCCTCGGTCAGCGTGAGCGACTCGACCCCGGCCTGCGTCCACAACACGGTCATGAACCCGTACAGCAGGCCTGGAAGCCACCGACACTTTTTCCGAAGTAAGGTCAGCGGCAGGCGTTGCCCGACCCCCTCGAGGAACGGCTTGCAATGCCGCCGAAACAAGGCCGCGGTGGCCAGTACCAGGCAAGGACGAGTGTTCATGGGATGTGGTGGTTCTGCAGGGAAAGCCAACGCCTCCCAAGCTGACTTGTCAAGATCCCGAGTTGGCATGCCGAGCTCGGAACAAACTCACTCTAGCTTCTCGTCCAGACTCTGCCCATCCGCAGATCATCGGAAGTTCCTTCCGTAGTCCACCCGACACTGCGGATCGGGTACACCGCCCCTCGTGCGGAGGGAAGGAACGCTCTCCGCGCGCCCGGATTTGCCGGGCGGACTGGCTAGGGAACGACAGTTTGCGTACCGTGGCGGCGATGCAAAAAGATGACACCCGCGTGGATCATGCACCACCGCTTCGGTGGTTGCTCGTCCTGGCACTGGCCTGTCTGCTGGTCTCGCGGGCCGATGGGTCCGTCGCTCCTGCTCCGAGCGCGTCCGCAACTTCCCGGCAACCGCGCAGCACACTGCCCGGGAGCGCGAATTCACGCCTGCTGGTGCTGCCGACTCCGGGAAAGGAAAGTGAGGCAGAAGCCCTCCACCAGACGTGGCGGGCCCGCGTGCTGCATCGTCTCCACCGGTTGGGGGGCTGGGAGGTGGTCGAACTGCCGAAGGACACGGAAGTGGTTCGAGCCCTGGAGACGTACCGGCGGAATCCCGCGATTCAATTCGTGGAACCCGATGCGCCCATTCGGGCGGCGCAAACCTTGCCCAACGATCCATTCTTCCAAAACGGGGCGCAATGGCATCTGAACAACTACGGCCAGAACGGGGGGCTGCCGGATGTCGACGTGGACGGGCCCGAGGCATGGGATGTGGTGCGCGAGGCCCCGGGCGTCATCGTGGCCATCCTGGACACCGGCATTCGATGGACCCACGAAGACCTGGCGCCCAACCTGTGGCGCAATCCGCGGGACGGATCGTTTGGCCTGAATCCGATTGGCCGCAGCCACGATCCCTGGGACGACAATGGTCACGGCACGCACGTGGCCGGGCTGATCGGAGCGGTGGCCAACAACCAACGCGGAGTGGCCGGAGTGGCATGGCGCGTCCAACTCATGGCCATCAAGGTGCTGGACAGCGCCGGGAACGGCTGGTTCAGCGATGCCGTGGTCGGTGTGGAGTTCGCGCTGACGAACGGTGCCCGGGTGCTGAACGTCAGTTGGACGAGCTCCACAAATTCCGCGGCGTTTTCGAACGCGCTTTGGCATGCCGGCCGGGCGGGGGCCGTGGTGGTGGCCGCGGCCGGCAACAGTCCCATCAACCTCGATATCATGCCCCTCTACCCCGCGGCGTTGCGGCTGCCGCACCAGCTGACCGTGGCCGCCTCGACGCGGAGCGACGATCGCTATCTCCAATCCGCCTACGGGCCGGCCACCGTGGACTTGTATGCCCCGGGTGTCACGATGTATTCCACTCTGGCCACGGGCAACGCCGCGTACGGAACCCTGAGCGGCACGTCGATGGCGGCCGCCGTCACCAGCGGAGCCGTCGCATTGACCTGCCAACGATTCCCCACCGCCCCTCCGGAGGAAATCGTCGCGCGCATCCGCGCCGCAGTGGAAGTGCGACCCGCGTTCGAGGGCCGGTGCCGCACAGGCGGCCGACTGAACCTGCGCAAAGTTGTGGACCTGCCAGGGCTGCGCATCCAGCCCGGTCCGACCCCTCTCCTGTGGGTGAGCGGCACAGCCGGCCACGCCTACGAGATCCACGCCACCACCAATCTGGTTCACTGGCAACCGGTGACCTCTCGCATCCTGACCGCCGCGGAAGAGCCGTGGATCGACCCGGAAGCAACGGCCTGGCCGGTCCGCTTCTACCGCGGAGTGCCCGCTCCCTAGGCCGAGCACGCCGGCCGTCCTCGGCCCGCAACCCCAGCCGTCCCTGCCGGCAGGCCCTGCCGCCTTCTGCAAACCCACCACGCCAACCGGCCCCTCACGCCCACAGTTGGCACTTGACGTTTTGGCCGTGCCAAGCTGCACTGGCGAGCGAGGCCGGATGGGCCGGCATCATTAGACGGGGCAAAAATACCATGGGTGAAAAAAGGATCGTCTCAGCATGGATCCGGGGGGGAGCGTGTGAATGGAATCCTGCCGACGCCACTCCGGCAAGACCCTGGCGTCTGGTCCTCCTGGGAGCGCCAGGGGTGGGAAAGGGAACCCAGGCAGAGCTGCTGGCCGACCATTTGGGAGCGGTCCATTTGTCCACGGGCGACCTGTTCCGGGCTGCCAAGCAGGCGGACAGTGCCCGCTCCGCAGCCATGGAGGAGGCCCTGCAATACATGCGACGCGGCGAGCTGGTGCCCGATGACATCGTCATCCGGCTGGTGGAAGAGCGACGTGCCTGTCTGCGACTGCCCTGCGGGTTTTTGCTGGACGGGTATCCGCGGACGGTCGCCCAGGCCGAAGCACTGGACCGGTTGCTCGAGCGCGAGGGACTGGTCCTGGACGGGGTGCTGGACTACGAGCTCCCCTTGGACGAGGTGGTGCGGCGGTTGAGCGGTCGACGGACCTGCGCCCGGTGCCAGGCGGTGTTCCATGTCGACACACGTCCGCCGCGACGCGAGGGCGTCTGCGATCACTGCGGAGGTCCCCTGTTCCAACGCGAGGACGACCGGCCCGAGGCCGTCCGGGTCCGCATGGAGGTGTATCAGCGCAGCACCGCCCCTCTCATCGACTACTATCGGCAGCGCAAACTGCTCATCCCCGTACCGGCCCACGGCACCCCGCAGGAGGTGTTTGCCCGAAGTCTGGAGCTGCTGAACGGACGCCACCCCGGAGCGGCCGTGACCGCGGCCACGCCCATTTCCGCCGCGTAGCTTTCGCCTCCGCCCCATCCGGCGGACCTCCCACCCCGGGCCCTCACCGGCGCGTCGCCCCATCGTTCCCAAGGACCGGCGCGCCGGTGGTCTCCCGGCGGCTTTCGCGAACACGGCGGTCGCATTGGCCGTTGGCTCAAGGATGGGTTAGATTGTCTCGGTCATGAGGCAGTTGTGATTCAACAATCCGCAACCTCCAAAGCATCTTATGAGCAAGCAACTCACCCTCGAGCAGTGCATGACCTTCCTGAACTGGCAGTGGAGCGGCAGTGGCCGATCCCGCCCGCCGGGCCCGCCGCTGACGCGCACCGCCATTACGATTTCCCGCCAGACCGGGGCCGGAGGACACACGATTGCGATGCGTCTGGCCGAGTGCTTGCAGGCGTTGTCCCCGGCCGGCAGTCCTCCCTGGACCGTCTTCGATCGGAACCTGATCGAGCAGGTCTTACAGGATCATCATTTGCCGGCCCGCCTGGCGGAGCATCTGCCCGAGGACACCGCCCCCCAACTGGAGGATATTTTGGACGATCTGTTTGGGCTGCGTCCCGATTCGTGGACGCTGGTGCAGCAGACAGCGGAGACCTTGCTGCGCCTGGCGATGTTGGGACACGTGATTCTGATCGGCCGGGCGGGCGCGGTCGTGGCTGCGCGTTTGCCTCACGTGCTCCACGTCCGGCTGGTGGCGCCCTTGGAGGTCCGCGTGGCAAGGGTTCAGGCGGATCGGAAACTGAGTCGCAAAGCGGCCGAGGAGACGGTCCTCCGCGAAGATCGGGGCCGGGCGCGTTACTGGAAGCGCTACTACAACGCCGACATCGAGGATCCCCTGCTCTATCACCTGGTGATCAATACCGGACGCCTAAGCTGCGACGAAGCCGTGGCACTGATCGTCCAGTCGATGCGCACGCGCCCCGAGGCCGGACGCACTTGACCCGCCCCTGCTGCTGAGGAATTGCTTCCCGGCATGGGCCGAAGGTCGGGTAGCCGTCAGCGGTCGCCCCGCAAAGCGCGGGGGCGGCGGAGGCCGGGCGCAGCGCGGTGGTGTCTGCTCATCATCAGCGCGGCGGCGGCCGCGATCGTTTGGTGGAACCGGTGGCCCGTGCCGGATCGGACAAAGCTCGTCTCCGGCACAGAGCGAGGATCTGCTGGTCACGCGATCCAGGCGGGGCGGGAAGACTCGGGATTGCACGTTCCTTCGGAACCTGATGCCCCTGCTGCCCCCGAAGCAGCCCGTGCTGAGTCGGCTCCTCTCGGCCCCCTGAGCAAAACGGAGCCCCAGCCCCCGCCGCCGGGGGTTCCGCCGGCCCTGGCGCACCGCGACGTCGGCGTGCAGGAAACGTATCCGCGCCCGGCCCGCACCATCCTGGAGGCCCAGGTCGCTCTGGCGCGCCAGGGGATCTCCCCGGGGTCCATCGACGGTGTCTGGGGCCAGAGCACGCGGCTCGCGGTGCTGGCCTTTCAAGAAAGGGAGGGGCTTTCCAGGACCGGCGAGTTGGATGAACCGACCCGGGCCCGGTTGTTGCTGGAGAGACCTGCTATCACCACCCACGTAGTGGACCCGGACGACTTCCTCGGGCTGCAGGCCCTGGCGCCCACTTGGGCGGGCAAAGCGCAACAGCCCGCTCTGGAGCACGAGACCCTCTTGGAACGCCTGGCCGAAAGAACCAAGGCGTCCCCGGGATTGTTGCAGAGATTGAACCCCGAGGTGGACTGGGACCGGCTGCGCGCCGGCGCCGTGGTTCGCGTGCCGGATGCCGCTTGTCCGGCGCCTGCGGGCCCGGCCGCGTACCTGGTCATTCGGTTAAGCGAGAAATGGGTGCGCGCCTACGATGCCGGGGGGCGGCTGCTGGCGCATTTTCCCTGCAGCATCGCGGCCCGGGCAGAAAAGCGTCCCGTGGGCCGGATGGAGATTGTGACGGTCGCAGAAAACCCCAATTACACCTTCGATCCGGCCATGTTTCCGGAGTCGGAGGAGGGTCGGGCTCTGGGGCGCAAGTTGATCCTGCCGCCCGGCCCCAACAATCCGGTCGGTTCGGCCTGGATCGGTTTGAGCCTGCCGGGTTACGGAATCCATGGCACGCCGCATCCGGAACGCATCGGCCGGACCGAATCGCACGGCTGTTTTCGGCTGACCAATTGGGATGCCGCGCATCTGCTGCGTTTGGTCCGGGTGGGGATGCCCGTGGAAGTGGAGCCATGAGAGGTCCGCCTTCGCTGCGCGCAAGGCGTGGCCGGGTGGCAATGGATGCGTGTCAGTGGCAACAGGGGGCGCCTCCAACCGCATCCCAATGCGGACTCAGGTAGGGGATGCCCAGCGACAATCCTCGCAACATCAGCAGCACGCCGGCCACAGCGACCGTCCACGGCACGAGTTGTTGCCAGCGCAACCGCCATGACCCGGGCAAACTTCGGGGAAGCAGGCTCAAGGCCAGCATCATGGGCAGTGTCCCCAACCCGAACGCAATCATGAAGCCAACGGCGTGGATCAAACTTCCGCTGGCGGTGGCCGCCGCTCCTGCCACGTAGACCAGACCACAGGGCAGAAACCCGTTGAGCAGGCCCAACCCATACATGGCCCCCAGCGAACGCTCGGCGAGCAACTCCTGCATCCCACGGGTGAGCCACGCGGGCGCGCTCCAGCCTCCCAGGACGCCGCGGCGCGATGTCTTCCAGACCACACCCAGCACCAGCGCCGCGCCGAGTGTCAGACACACCCAGCGCTGGACGCCCGCAGCGGCGAAGGTTCGCCCCAGGCCGCCGAACACACAACCCAGCCCTGCGTACGTGGTCACTCGGCCGAGGTGGTAGATCAGCCGGCTGGCGATCCAGGTCCCTCGGTGCCAGCCCTGCAGGGGCAACGCCATCATCAGCGGGCCGCACATGCCTGCACAATGGAGGCTGCCGGCCAATCCAAGCAGGAAGGCCGCGCTCGCGAGGGCCCAATGAGAACTCGTCTCCACGATTGTGGTCCAATGCCACCGGGGCTGGTGCGTGGGATGTCGGCCCCGGCGGATCGCATGTTGGGAAAGGTTCGGCCCCGCGGCAAGTACGGGAACACCCGGCGATTGCGAGCGCCGGCACGAGTGGGAACCGCCGATTGCGTCTTGCATCAGGCAGGCATTGCGGCATGCTCGGCGGGCCCGGTGCTCGGGCAGGCAATGAAACTCTCGTGGTTGGCGTTGGTTTTGGGACTGCTGTTGGGAGGCGCGGGGTGGTTCGGTTGGAAACGGCCCGCTGCTGCCGTGGCGGCGGCACGTCGGTTTCCCCGATCGGTGCCCTGGGGTACCGGATTGATGTTACTGGCCACTGTGTGGTTCCTCTACTACGTGGCGCAGGAGAACATCGCCGATTTCGCCGCGATCAAGCCCCATCTGATGGTGGCTTTCGGGGTGATCGGGATTGGCGCCTGTCTGTTTGTGAAGGACTATCTGGGGGCCCGTGGTCTGGCCGTCCTCTGGTTGTTGCTGGCCAAGCTGATGGTGGACACCGGCCGGCCTCACCTCGAAGATACGTCGTGGGTGTTGGTGAATCAGACACTGGCGTATGTGCTGGTGGTGGCGGGCATTTGGGTCACGATCTCGCCCCAGCGACTCCGGGACTGGATTCTTTGGGCGACGGCGACCGAAGCCCGGTGGCGGGGGACGTCTCTTGCGACGCTGGCCCTGGGAGCAGGGTTGGTGGTGCTGGCATTGACAGCCTATCGCGGACTGTGACGTGAGCGGGAAACAGGGAAAGATCCTGGTCATTCGCGGGGGCGCCATCGGCGATTTCATCCTGACCCTCCCGGCCATTGCCGCGCTGCGTCAGCATTTCCCCAGGGCGCACCTGGAGATCCTGGGCTATCCCCACATTGCGCAACTGGCCCTGGCGGGGGGGTGTGTGGACGCCGTACGCCCCATCGAAGCACGTGCCTTGGCGGGCTTTTTCGCCCGCAACGGCGAGCTGTCCGAGGAGCTGCGCGATTATTTCTCCGAGTTCGATCTGATCATCTCCTACCTCTACGACCCGGACCAGATTTTTCAAAGCAACGTGCGGCGCTGCACACCGGCGCAATTCATCGCCGGGCCCCACCGGCCGGACGAAGCCGCCGGCGTTCACGCGACCCGCGTCTTCCTTCGACCCCTGGAACGACTGGCGATTTTCGACGCCGACCCGGTGCCGCGATTGCGCCTGCCGCCGGACCCGGAGGGACCGACCGGGTGGCTGGCTCTGCATCCGGGGAGCGGCAGCGAGCGCAAGAACTGGCCGGAGGCACGCTGGGCGGATTTGTTCCGGCGCTTGTTGGAGGTACCGGAACGGCGCTTTCTCCTGGTGGGAGGCGAGGCGGAAGGAGGTCGCCTTCAACATCTGGCCGCCGCGGCCCCGCCCTCGCGGCGCCAGGTTTGCCAGAGCCTGCCCCTCGCCCAATTGGCCCGCCGGCTGCAAAGCTGCCGGGGCTTCGTGGGGCACGACTCGGGCATCACGCATCTGGCAGCGGCGGTGGGTTTGCCGGTGGTGGCGCTGTGGGCGGACACCTCGGAGGCGGTGTGGCGTCCCCAGGGAGAGCGGGTGCGATTGATCCGATGGCCCAAGGGCCTGCGCGCACTGCCGGTGGAGGAAGTCCAGAAGGCCGTGGAGGCCATGTTGGCAGAGCACGCCGGACAGGAGCACGCTCCGACGGCAACCCCCGGCTGAGCCGGACCCGGAGCCGAGCCGGCAGGTAACCCCAGGTCCCGGTGGCCCGGGCTAGCTGCGCCGCCCCATGCCCAGCTCTTGGCGACAATAGCGCAGGCTCCGTTCCAGTTCGGCCCGCTGGTAGGCACGCTCCTCTTCTGCATTGGCGAACCGCTGGCCCGGCAGCGCCCGACCCCGTTTGGCCAGGGCCAGGAACGCGGCAAAATCTGCGGCACGGGCTTTGGGGTACGCCTCCCAAAAGTCGGCCCGCAGATAGGGAAACTCGCGGGCAAAGCCGGAGATGGTCTCGATGTGGACGGGCACCTCGGGGCAAACCTCGGCAAACCGCTGGAACAGGGTCTTGAGATCGAGACACCCTTCCCCCATGGCCGTCCACTGCACCTTGGCCCCCTGCTCGGATTCCCAGACCATGGCGTCGCGCAGGCTGGTACAGATTGTGTACGGGCCCAGGATCTCGAAGCTTCGCACGGGATCCTCCAACGTCCAGCAGGCGTTGCCCGAATCGAAGTTCACCCCCACGTAATCGCGGCCGGCGGCTTCGACCAACTGAGCCAGCTCCCATGCCTGCATGTCACCCGCGTGATTCTCGACGGCAATGCGGACGCCGGCGTCCAGGGCGCGGGACCGACACGCGCGCAACACGCGGACGGTGTCTTCGATCCGCGCCTCGATGCCCCCCGGGGTCCGGCGGTCTTCCAAAGTGCCCAACACCACCCGGAGCACAGGCGAGCCCAGGTCGCGGGCCATGCGAATGCCCAACGCCAGATGCTCCTCCGCCGTGCCCCACTTGTTCCGGAAGGCGCGTGAAGTGGGGCAAATGCTCCAGGTGCCGAGGTACAACTCCAGCCCCAGATCCCGGGCCCGCGCACGCAGTTCGCGCAGGTGCGCAGAGTCGTGGCTCTCGAAGGCATCCAAATCGCTGATGAAAAGGGAGTCGAGTTTGAGCTGTGCGGCATAGTCCATGAGCTGAACCGCCTTCCAGCCCATGGCCCGCACGGCGAAGTTGTCGAAACCGAGTTTGAGACGCGGGCAGGAGTTGTTCTCTGCAGCCCGGGACACGAGGCGGGAACCTGCCAGGCAGGTGGCTCCCACAGCAGCCAGCGCGCTTTGCAGAAACTCGCGTCGACGGCAGGGACCAAGACCGGACATACCCTTTTGCATGAAAGCACTACTAAAGAGCCGGTGGCCCGGCGGCCAGAAAATTTCCTCGGCCGCAACAAACGAAACCTCCAGGTGCAGATGAATCGCAGCTGCCCTACGGCCGCAGTTTTTACCGAGCGTCGCCCGGTCACGTTTCCGGCGCCTCGGAGCGTCCGCGCCGCTTGACCTTTCCCCTGCCCGGGCGCACCGGCACGGCCTTGCCGCTCCCGGTGAGCGCGTCCCCGGGCGCGGAGCTATGTCTCATGAAACCCCAGGGCCACTTGCGGTCCCTTACAGACGAATGGCTCCGTCTCCAGCATGTGAGGCAAAAGCTGTCTCGCTACAAGAAAGCGTGCGAATGCCCTCGAAGAACCGAGGGGTTTGCCCAATATCCCCACTTCTGGAGCGGCGCGCCGACCGCTGGCGCCGTGTCCACAGCGCGGGACGGCCGGTCCACGCACGATCGGCACGAATCGATCGACTCACCCGCGGCCCGAGGGACCGAAGGGATCGCCCATTGCGGAAAGTGGCCACCGCGATGGTTCGCCCTGCGCGCGCACGCACCGAGGCATCCGGGTTCGAGGTCCTTCCACCCCGTCACTCCCTTGCAAGGGCGGCGAGGCGACCCGCGCTGTCTGCCGCAAACCCATTTCCGACTGACAAAGCGACGGGGCCCCGATAGCGTGGGCCCATGAACATGCACAGGGGTTGGATCTGGCTGGCGGTGGGGAGCTTGCTCGGTGGGTTACAGGCAGACGCGGCTTCCGCAGCGCTCGAAGCGGTGGCCTCCTGGCCTCTGCCCTCTGATGCCCGGCCTCCGACCGCCCTGGCGTGGGATCCGGTCGAGCGCCGACTCTTCGTGGCAGCGGAGCAAGCGGATGCCGTGTGGGTCCTGGACACGGAACGAGGGCGCTGGCTCCGCCCGCTCTCGGTGCCCGCGCCGCGGCACCTGTTGTTCGAGGCGCGGCCGGGACTTCTGTACGTCAGCTCGGGGGCCGCAGGCGGCCAGGTGAAGATTCTGGATGTCAACGCGCGCCGAACGCTCAAGACCATCGGCAATCTCCCGGAGGCGGGTCGGATCCACCGTGATGCGCCTTCCACGCGCATCTACGTGGCCTATGGAGCGGGTGCGCTGGCAGTGATCCACGGAGTCACCGGGGTCCATACGCTGTCGGTGCTTTTGCCCGATCGACCCGCCGATTTCGCCATCGAAACCGTGGGCCATCGCATCTTTGTCAATCTCTTCCGTTCCAACGCCGTTGCAGTCGTGGATCGTCTGGCGCGAGAAATGACGGATGTCTGGCCGCTTCCCGAGGGCCGCGGCAACGAATCCATGGCCCTGCACGAGCCCCGGCAGCGCCTCTACGTGGGTTGCACAGATCCACCTCACATTCAGGTTCTCCACACCTCCTCGGGTAAACGGGTGGCACGGTTGGAAACCCCGACAGTCGTGCAATGGCTGTACGTGGACACGGCGCGCGACCGGCTGCTGGCGGGCCCGGTTTCGGGTCCGTTGCGAGCGTGGCAAATCGAGGGCGAGGATCAGCACCGACCCCTGCCCGCGCCTTCGGAATTCAGCAACGCCCACCCTGCCTGCTACGATCCCGAGACCGGAAGGTTGTACGTGGTGATCCCGGGCTCGCCCGGGCAGCCCGGGCTGATTCGGTGTCTGGCGTGGAGCAACTGAGCACCTGCGGCCGGCGGCGGGGCCGCGACTCAGGGGCCGGGAATCTGCAGCGTCATCGCACGAAACTGGCGCTGGGGGCGGGGGAGATCCTTGCAGTCCTGCCCTTGCAGCCGGCGGGTACCGTCATCGCTCACGACCAGCAACCGGCGGGATGCCGCCGCCGACCAAAAGGCCAGGCCCTCGGGATTGAAGCCTTTGAACACCTCAGAGTTCAGTTCTCGAGGGGCCTCACCAGCCCGTCCCGACCAGGCAAAAAGCCGAGACCGGCCGCCGCCATCGGTCGGGCCCGCCACCAGCAAATAGCCGCCTTCCCATTCGAGCGCGCCGCGCAAGCCCAGGCCGCCCAGGGACAGGAAGATCGGGTCGCCGAATCGCGGTGGCTCGGCCCCATCCAGAACGGCATGAGGATTGAGCAGAGGCACGATTAACGCTCGTCCTTCGAACAACGGGCTCCGGAAGCCGATCAGCAGGCCTCCCTCGGCCGAGCGTGCCAGGGCTTCGATGTTGAGGCCGCCCTGCGCCTTGGGCGCTCGGGCCGCTGCCTGATCCAGTCGCAGCCCGCCATAACGCGGGTCACGGTGCAACGCCGCGAGCAGATCGGTATATCGGCCCGGCGGGCTGGAGGCCGGAACGTTCCCGTCCACCCACTCCACCGGAATTCGCACCAGCGCGTGGCGCCGCGGGGCCGCCCGTCCCTCCGCGTTGCGCCCGTGCGAACTGATCCAGAACAAGTGCCCGTCCAGGCGGGCCACCCCTTCGAGATCCATCTCCCGACCCGACCCCTCCGCCGGCCAGAACCGATTCAGATCCAGGGTGCGAACCGGCCATCCGGGTTGGTTCCAATTGTACACCCGCAATTCGTTGTCCTCATCGTTGGCCACCACGAACCGGTCCTCACTCAACGTCTCCACCGCGGAGGCGTCACACATGCCGGCGAAAACCCGGATCTCGGGCCCTGAATCCCCCGCGGCAAATCCGGCAAGGGTCCACAGCAATCCCGTGACGATGAGAAGAAACGTTACCCGGCGGGAGTCTTGTATCTGATGCATGGACAGTCACACTCCTTTCGCCGTGAAAACTTGACCTGTTCCTCTGCGGCGTCAAGAGACACGGGCAGACCCGGGCGTTTGCAAGGTTCACCCGGTCGGGCTGGCGCGGCTCGCCCTGGCAGATCCGGGGCGGCCCCGGCGCGGGCGCACCGTGCCGTTCCGAAAAGGCTGGTCCCGTCCCGGAGGAATTCTCAGATTGAGCACGTGCATCTGGCACGGCTGCGGCTGCGCGACTTTCGGAACTACACCCGGCTGGACGTGACCTTCGAGCCGGGCTTCCACCTGCTGCTGGGCCGAAACGCCCAGGGCAAAACCAACATCCTGGAGGCCATCTATTTGTTGGCCACCCTGCGATCGTTTCGGGGCGTGAGTCATGCCGATCTGGTGCGGTTCGGCCAGAAGGGGTTCCTCGTCGCCGCTCGCATCGTAAGTACCGCCACGCATGACGTGCGCCTCTACTGCTCGGCCCACGAACGACGATTGACCCTCGACCACCAGCCGGTACGACGTCTCACCGATTATTTGGGTACACTCCGCGTCGTGGTCTTCTGCACGGAAGACCTGCAACTGGTCAAAGGGACCGGCCGGAATCGCCGCCGGTTCCTGGATCTGCTGCTGACGCAGACGCAGCCCGACTACCTTCCGCTGCTGCAGAGGTACATGCGGGCGCTTCGGGCCCGAAACGCACTCTTGAAGCAGTCCGCCGTGGACCTGACGGCGCTGGACAGTTTCACCGCAGAACTGGTGAATTGCGGCGAGGAAATCCGACGCCGGCGCCAAGAACTGGTCCCGGCCCTGGCCGAACGTGTCCGGTCTGCCTACCGTCGCATTGCCGGAACTGCCGAGGAGGTCCGCGTCAGCTACCAGCCCTCGGTGCGAACAGATTTCCAAGTGGAACTCGCCCGCGTCCGTACGCGGGAACTCGCGCGTCGCACGACCCTGTTGGGGCCGCACCTGGACGAACTGGAGCTGACCATTCAGGAGCGCCCGGCGGACGCCTTTGCCAGCGAAGGCCAGAAACGATCCCTGGCCCTGGCGCTAAAAATGGCCCAGGCGGAATTCCTCACCCAGGTCCACGGCGCGCCCCCCGTCCTGCTCCTCGATGACGTGATGGGCGAGCTGGACCAACAACGGCGGGCCGCCTTCCTGCCTCTGCTCGAGCGGGCCGACCACGCGCGGAGTCAGGTGTTCATGACAGCCACCGAAGAAAGCTGGCCCCGCGAGCTGGGGCGTCGCCTGCACCGATGGCGAGTGGAAAACGGCACACTCGCACCCCTGCCGGGGGTGCCCGGGTGACTGCCGCCCGCCAAGTCTCTGTCTGGTTCGGACTGATCCGACCTCACGTCGGAATCCCGGCACCCCGCCGACCAGAGCGGGGCACTAAAAGCCACGGACGAGCTCCCTGTCCCGCGCTCTGGTGCTCGGCCCGTCAGGCCAGGCCGCGAAACGGGCCAAACCCACGTTCACCGGCCCACGCTCAATGGCCGCACCCGCATCCACAGCCGCAGCCACCGCCGCTGCGGCGCGGCGAGGTCGAACAGCAGGCATCCTCTCCCGCCCCGCTCCCGGAGCCGGAAGCGAAGACGGAGAACTGTTTGGTCAGCCGCGTCGAGCCGCAGTGCGGACACTGTGTGCCGGTCCAGTCCGTGGATCGAACCAGCACCTCGCTGTCGCGATGACAGTCCTCGCAATGAAACTCGTAGATCGGCATGGACTCAAGGTTAACCAAACGCCGCGCACGCGCAACCGGTTGGATCCTCGTCCCGCCTGCGAAAACGAATCCGTCAAGATCCCAAGGCCCTTGGACGGGCTCTGGCGCTGGCAGGCGCCCGCAACAGCGACTCGGACCCCGGAACACCGGGCCCGACTCCCGACCTTCGTCGACCTGACGAGGCACACTTCGGGAAGGTCCTTTCCCTCCGGGGGGCCCGCGTGGAGCCAGCGTGACGTTTCGCCCTGCCCCAGCCTCCTTGCCAGTGGGACGCAAACCAAAGATACTTCGTCTGTGGAGAACACCATTGCGCAGCTGACGGAAAAACTGCTCGCCTCCTACCGCGAGGTGGGCGGCATCAACCACTTGGACGGACAGAATTTGCCCTCGAAACGGGCCATCGTTCGGATCACGCAGGAGCTGCTGTGTTTGCTGTTCCCCGGTTTTTTTGAAGAACGACCCATTCCGTCGGCGCAAATCAAGACGGTGACCGCGCGGCGACTGCGAACCGTGGCCACGGCTCTGGAACGGGAGATCTATCGCAGCCTGGTCTACATGCCGCCCCCGGAGTATCCGCGCAAAAGCCTGCGCTCGGCCGCCCGATCCATCACTTTGGGCCTGTTGGACAGCCTGCCCCGGCTGCGGGAAATTCTGCAGACCGACATCGAGGCCGCCTACAACGGGGACCCGGCGGCCCTCAGTCGGGAGGAGGTCATCGTGGCCTACCCGTTCGTGGAAACGATCGCCGTCCAGCGACTCGCGCACGAGCTGTATCTGGCCAAGGTGCCCTTGATCCCGCGGATCATGACCGAGTGGGCGCATAGTCGGAGTGGGATGGATCTGCACCCGGGGGCGCAAATCGGGACGCACTTCTTCGTGGACCATTGCACCGGCACGGTCGTGGGGGAAACTGCCGTCATTGGCAACCACGTGAAAATGTATCAGGGCGTCGGCCTGGTGGCGCGGTCGCTGGCCGCCGGTCAGGCACTCAAGGGCCAAAAGCGGCATCCGACGATTGAGGATCATGTGACCATCTATGCGGGAGCCACGATCATGGGCGGGGACACGGTCGTCGGTGCCGGCAGCACCATCGGCGCGAACGTGTTCTTGACGACCAGTGTGCCGCCGCGGTCCCTGGTGGTCCAGAAAGACGCCAACATCCGCGTCATGAGCAAGGGCGAGCACGTGCGGCCCGAGCCGGATGTGCAGATCTGAGGTGCTGGCGGCCGGGCCACTGGCCGTTCGCGGGAAAGACAATCTTGCGGCACAACGGCTCGTCAGGCGGTCTCGCCTGCGCCCACCCTCCTCCCCCGGCGCGAAGGTTCCAGCGACGACCGATTCGGAGGTGCCGGCCGCGCTGAGATTGCGGGAATCCGTGGCTCCAAGAGGCAGCCTTTCAGGTCCGCTTCCCCGGGCAGGCGGCGAATCGAGAAGAAAAAACTGGAGCGGGCGAAGGGAATCGAACCCTCGCGTGCAGCTTGGAAGGCTGCCGTTCTACCACTGAACTACGCCCGCTCTCCAAGGACACTTCCATGGTAACCCGGGCGCTTGCCTTGTCAACGGTCCAACCGTAGCTTCGCCTCCCGGATGAACGCACTGCTGCTCACCGGGGGACGCGTGGTGGACCCGGCCAACCAGTGGGACGGTCCCGCCGATGTGCTGATCCGGGATGGGAAGATTGTCGCTGTGGGCCCGGAGGCTGCCGCCCTTTGCCCGCCCGGGGCGGAGCGCATCGACGTCCGGGGTTGTGTGGTGTGTCCCGGGCTGATTGACATGCACGTCCACTTGCGGGAGCCCGGGCAGACCGCCAAAGAGACCATTGCCACCGGCACGGCCGCCGCCGCCCGGGGCGGGTTCACTTCGGTGGTCTGCATGCCCAACACCTCGCCGGTTGTGGACAACGCCGGCACGGTTGCGCTGATCCATGAGCGGGCGGCGCGCGAGGGGCGGGTGCATGTGTTCGTGGCCGGTGCGATCACGAAGAACCTGGCGGGCGAGGAGCTCGCCCCCATCGGCGGTTTGAAGCGGGCCGGGGTGGTCGCCATCACCGACGACGGTCACTGCGTCCAAAACCACGAGCTCATGCGGCGCGCCATGGAATACGCCCGCATGTTCGATTTGCCCGTGCTGGATCATTGTCAGGATTATTCGCTCGTCAGCGATGGCGTGGCCCACGAAGGACTCTGGAGCACGTTGTTGGGATTGCGCGGATGGCCCGCCGTGGGAGAGGCACTGATCGTCGCCCGCGACATCCTCCTGGCCGAGTTGACCGGCTGCCACGTGCACTGCCAGCACTTGAGCTGCGCCCGCAGTGTGGAACTGGTGCGCGAGGCCCGTCGCCGGGGTGTTCCCATCTCCGCCGAGGCCTGTCCGCACCACTTTGTGCTGACCGACGCCGCCCTGGCCGGCAGCGACAAGTTCTGGAGGCACGACGGCGCCGGCGTGTACGGCATGGCCGGCCGGGCCGAGCTGCCCCAATGGCCGGCCTATGACACCCGCTTCAAAATGAATCCTCCGTTGCGGTCGGCGCGGGATCGCGACGCGATCCTGGAAGGGCTGGCCGATGGCACCATCGAGGTCCTCTGCAGTGATCACGCCCCCCATTGCAGTTTCGAAAAAGAGGTCGAGTTCGACTACGCACCCTTCGGCATCACCGGCCTGGAGACCGAACTGCCATTGGCCCTGATGCAGCTCTACCATGCGGGGCGACTCGGCCTGGCCGAGGTGATTGCACGATTCACCGTGGGGCCGGCGCGCATTCTGCGGTTGAACAAGGGCACCCTCAGCCCGGGCGCAGACGCGGACATTACCGTGTTCGATCCGGATCGCGAATGGGTGTTCACCCCGGAAAGCACCCGCAGCAAATCGAGGAACAGTCCGTTTTACGGTTGGCCCTTGAAGGGACAGGTGTTGATGACCTTCGTCGCCGGCCGACGGGTTTACCCGTGAGCCGGACGACCCGGCTGCCGGTCGCAGTCGGAGCGGGGCGCGTCGACCAGCGGAGCACATCCACGCTGCCTGTGGCGGGCAGGGCTCTGTCTGGCCGGCCACAAGCCCGGCAGGCCGGACGAGGCGGCCAGAAACCCCATACGCGACGCCCGAAAGCGGGGCCTCCCGAGGGCAGCCTCGGATCGCGTGGGAGCTGCCGGTCTCTCCTTCAGGGCGCGCGCGCCCGAAGAACCCTCTGCGCGCCACCAAGGGCCGGATCGAGACGACCCAATTCTCATCCGAAATGTCGCAAAGCCCGGCGAACCTGCTGCACCACCCTCAGGCAGACACCGGCAGGGCCTGCCCCGCGGGTACGGATTCAAAAACGGGTCATTTGCTGGAGTTCTCGGACGCGTGCTTCGATGGCCTCCCGGTTCAACCGGGCGAGCCGTGTCAGACCGAATCCCTCACAACAAAAACTGGCCACCGCGGCGGCGTAAACCATCGCCTTGCGCAATCGGGTCTGCCAAGCCCCCCGCCCCGCCGCCAGAAAGCCCAGCAGAGCGCCGGCGAAGCTGTCTCCGGCGCCGGTGGGATCGACCACGCGCCGGAGAGGATACGCGGGTGCGATGAACATGCCCTCCAACCCGCTCAGCAGGGCGCCGTGCTCGCCCTTTTTCACGATCACCCAGCGCGGCCCCAGAGCACGCAACCGGGGCAGGGCAGCCACGGCGTGGTCTTCGCCTGTCAGTTGTGCAGCCTCGCTGTCGTTGAGGATGAACAGATCGACCCGCCGCAGGAGGCGCAACAGGTCCTCCCGCGCGGTTTGCAGCCACAGGTCCATGGTGTCGGCCGCCACCAGGACAGGCCGGTTCATCTGCTCCAGCACGTGCATTTGGAGCGCAGGCGCAATGTTGCCCAAGAGAACGAACGGGGTTTGCCGGTACGAAGGCGGCAGATCGGGTCGGAACTGCTCGAAGACGCCCAGCTCGGTGTGCAAGGTGCGGCGCCGGTTCATGTTGGCTTCATATTCTCCTGCCCAATGAAACGTGCGCCCGGGGCGGCGCTGCAGCCCGGCCAAATCGATGCCGCGACGCCGGTAAAGCGCAAGGTACGTGCGGGGAAAATCGTCGCCCACCACACCCACCATGCGGACCGGGACGAAAAAACTGGCGGCCACGGCCGCGTAACTGGCTGAGCCGCCCAGAAGTCGATCCCGTTCGCCGCGCGGGGTGCGGATGGAATCCAGTGCCGTCGAACCCACAATCAAGACGCTCATGACAAAAAATGGTTTTGCCGGCGCGCCGGAAGTCCGCCGCCCGAATCATCGTGGCGGGCACGCTAGTGGAATCCTGCCCATCGGGCAACTCAGCAAACAGGCGCCCCGCGGCCGAAGCGCATTGCATTTTCAACACGGGATGATTGGTTCGCAAAGAAAGGCCGGCTCCCCGCGGCCTTCCCGTGCCAACACCGGAAAAACTTCGGCGGGCCCTGGAAGGGTTCCAAACCTGAAATGCGCCAGACTGGAGATCTGCGGCGCCCCGGGCCCTGCTTGCGCCAGAGCCGCGCACGACAATCTTCCAGATCAGCCCGCTTGCGAATTCGATCTCACGCAACCCCTCAAGTGCGGGGAAAGGCTGCTCGCCTCCACCACGCTCTGGGTTTGCCCCCGTGGGACGCGGACGCCCCGGTTTAGACCAGCCGCTCGGGCACGGGGGCGCCTCACTGCCGGGTGCACCGCTGCGCCTCCAATGCGCCACACGGCAGCCCCATCGGGGCATGATTCGTCGGCCCGGGGCAACGCCGCGGATAACCGGGTTTCCGCAATTCCTCCCGCTTTGAAAGGGCGGAATTCGGAGGGGCACGCCCGGTCCTCGGCATGAAAGCCCTCGCGTTGCGGCTCTTCAGGGCACGGTGGGCTCGGCCGTTGGAGGTCCTCGGGGCGTTCCGCCGGGCCGGTGCATGGAAGGCACCTTCGGCGTGTGGATGGGCCCGCGCGATTCGTGCCGGGCAGGGCGCATCTCCCATTTTTCCCGGGCCCATGAACCGAGTTCGCGAGGGGAAACCTGAGTCCAGGCCGAACGACTGGTCCTCCCTGGTTGGGCTTCAAGACAAAGGACCAAACGCGCTCGAGGGCAAATGCACCCGCCCGGTTGGGGTCGGGCCATTGACCCGTCACGGGTGGGGTCCGTAGGATGCAGGCCCGCTCGGGGAACGGGAACTCTTCTGCCGATTCGGAGCCGGCGGGATCGGAGTCGGGCCCAATTCCAGACGCGCATTCCTTTGGGAATCGGTCGAACAAAAACGGTGGCCAGGAGCGGGCGAGAGACGGCGATTGCCAGATATGAGTGGGGCATTCAGAGAGCAGGACCGGAAGGACGAAAACGACGGCCGCAGCGGGAGAGCCGCGCCCGGCAGAACTCCTGGTTCGGCGGAGCCCGGCCCGTTGCATCCGTTCCGGGTCGGTTGCGTCCGCGCGCTCAACACCGTGCCTTTGTGCCGCGGACTGGAGGCGGACCTGGTCTTCGCGTCCCCGGCCGAGCTGGCGCGGCGACTGCGCTCGGGAGAATTGGACGCCGCCCTGGTGAGCGTGGTCGAGCCTCTCTGGCATGATGATTACGACATTCTCGACGGGGTGGCGGTGGCCTGCCTGGGGGAGGTCAAAAGTGTGTTCCTGGCACATCGCCAGCCCCTGCAGCAGATGAAGCTGGTGTATCACGACGCCGGGTCCCTGAGCAGCGTGGCGCTGTTGCGCGTGTTGTTGGCCGAGCAGGGACTTGAGCCGGAGTTCCAGCCCCTGCCCGAGGTGGCGGCGGCGGCAGAGGTGGACAACGTGTTGCTGATCGGGGATGCGGCGCTGGATTTCCTGTTCGCGCCGCACGAACACGCGATCTACGACCTGGGCGTCGCCTGGTATGAACTGACTCGGCTCCCGTTTGTCTTCGCGGTATGGGCTTTGCGACGGTCGCTGGATCACGAGCCCTTGCGCCGTGTCCTGCGCGAGGCCCGCGATTTCGGGATGGAAACGTTGGACCACATTGTGCGGGAGCGCACTGAATACACCATGGATTTCCGCAAGGATTACCTGGGCTGGCACATTCATTACCACCTGGGCGATGACGAAAAGCGCGGGATCAGCCGGTTCATGGAGCTGCTGGAAAAGCACGGCTTGGGACCGGTGTACCCGCCGCGCTACGTTTGGTAGGCGGAAGGGGCCGGCCGATCCCCCGGTGGTTTCTGCGGTCCCCGAAGAGTCGATGCCCCGGTGAGGGACGAGATCCGGCGCCGGCCCGCCGGGCTTGAGGCAACTGAAGCGCTCCTCCCCCCTGCGAGGCACCTTCGAGTGCCCAATGCCGGACCGGTACCCGCCAGACCGGGAGACTCGGCAATCATGCGCGGGGACGAACTTTCCGCTGGGGGCCCGCCGAGTGTGCGCCGGGAAGCCCTCGCGGCAGCCGCTCAGGTTGCCGGAGATTGCGCGGCCGATTCGGCCTCCAAGCGGGCCAGGACCTCCGGATCCCGCACGTCCACCCAACGCCCCTGAATCTCCAAACCCAACAGGCTGTGTCCGGCTCGTGCCATGGCGTTGACCGCGTCCGTCAGTTCATATTCGCCGCGCGGCGATAGTTCCAGACGCGCCATGAACTCGAACACGACCGGTCGAAATGCATAGATGCCGGCGTTGTACCAGACGGGCTGTCCGGGGCGCAGCCACCCATCGCGTTGCAAGGCTTCGAGTTCGGTGGCCGACGGCTTTTCCACAATGCGGTGCAAACGGAAGGCACCGTCGAACAGGGCCAGGCCACCCTGTCGAACATCCTCTCCCCGCGTGACGGTCACGACGCCGTCGCAGGAGTGACTTTGAAACCGGGCGACGACGTCCTGATAGGTTTGCGGGCGAACCAGGATGTCGCCGTAGGTGAGCAAAAAAGGAGAGTCTCCGATGAACGGGCGCGCGGGTTCGGCGGCCCGACCCGTGCCGTTTTGCACCGTTTGCCGACCGAAGACGATGCGGGCACCCCAGCGCTGTCCATCGGCAAAATGAGATTCGATCACCTCGGCGCGGAATCCCGTGACGATGAACAGGTCCCGAATTCCCGCGCTGACGAGTCCTTCGACGATGTGTTCCAAGATCGGCCGACCCTGGACACGGAGCATGGGCTTGGGCAAAGCCTGCGTCAGATCCCGCATGCGCGTGCCACGGCCGGCGGCCAGAATCACAGCCTTCATGCGCTTAAATTGATCGGCCCCGGCCGCGGAAGTAAAAGTTTTTCGCGCAGCCCAACCGGCGCCAGGCGAGTCCGGGCCGCATGGACAACGCCGGTTTGGCGGAACCCCCATCACCAAGGGGCCGAGATGCCGCACCCGCCCGGGGGCCGGGCTGCAAGACGGCTGCCCCGCTGCGAAGATCAACGCCGGCGCCGTCCCGGCGAGAAATGATACCCCCCGCGAATCCGGCCGCCCCTGACACCGCCGGTGTACCGGGACTGGCCATTGGCCTGCGAAGGATCCAACAGGGTGGTGTAACGGTAGCTGAATCCCTCGAGCTGTTCCTGAGGAATGCGACGGGCGATGAAGTGTTCAATAGCCCGGATGTAACGAGCCTCCTGGGCGGTCATCAGCGTGAAGGCCTCGCCCCGGGCTTCGGCCCGGCCCGTACGGCCAATTCGGTGGACGTAATCCTCCGGGTGAAGCGGCACATCGAAGTTGATGACGTGACTGACGTCCGCGATGTCCAGCCCTCGGCTGGCGATGTCGGTGGCCACCAACACCTCGTAGCGACCGTCGCGGAAGCCGCGAAGGGCCTGCTCGCGTTCCGCTTGCGTGCGGTTCGAATGCAGGACCGCCACCGCATGGTTGTGCTGGCGCAGCAGATGGGCCACACGGTCGGCTCCCTGTTTGGTCCGGCAAAAAACGATGACGGACTCGTAGTGAACCCGCTCCAACAAGGCGAGCAGCAGGGCCTCCTTTTGCGACTCGGCCACCGGGTACAACACATGGCGGACGGTGTCCGCCGGTGAACGTCGGACGCCCACTTGCACGGTCTCCGGATCGCGCATGGCCCAGCGAATCAGCGTTTCGATGGCAGGCGGGATGGTGGCCGAAAAAAGCAGGGTCTGCCGCGGTTGCGGGCACTGCTGAAGGATCTCTTTCACGTCCGGCAGGAATCCCATGTCCAGCATGCGATCCGCTTCGTCGAGGACCACGTGGCGGACGCGGTCCAATCGACAAGATCCCCGTTCCATGTGGTCCAGCAATCGCCCCGGAGTGGCCACGAGGACGTCCACCCCGCGCCGCAACGTGTCCAGCTGGCGCCCGTAACCGACGCCCCCGTAGACCACGCCGATGCGGAGATCGGTGAACCGGGCATAATCGTGGAGGGCCGTCTCCACCTGGGCGGCCAGCTCGCGCGTGGGCTCCAGCACCAAGAGACGCGGCCCGGGGCCGTGCCGGTCCAAAAGCTGGAGCAACGGGAGGCCGAACGCCGCAGTCTTGCCGGTGCCGGTTTGTGCGCTGCCGATGAGGTCGCGGCCGGCCAGGATCAGAGGAATGGCGCGCAGTTGGATGGGCGTCGGCTGAGCATAGCCCATGGCGGCCACTCCTTTGAGGAGGGCCGGACTCAGCCCCAGTTTCGCAAACGACATGGCTTTCAATATGGCTCACGAAGGGGAGGTTGTCCAATGACGCTTTTGGGGCTGAAAAGCAGCCGAACGGGGAAGCCTCCATGGCCAGGCCCGATTTTCCTGCTGCGATTCGCTGACATTTCTACGGCAACCCCCCGGCCGGTCCAGTCCCGCCTTGAGCTGATCCCGCCAAAGTTTCTAGCTTCGCCCCCGTGATTGCACTGGTGGATTACGGCAGTGGGAACCTGCGCAGCGTCTGGAAGGCCCTCCGCTACGTGGGAGCGGAGGTGCAGGTGGTGCGGCGGCCCGAAGAGCTTGCGGCGGCCCGCGCGGCCGTCCTGCCCGGGGTCGGGGCGTTCGACGACTGCATGCAGGCGCTGCAGCGGCAGGAGCTGCTGGAAGCCCTCCGACAGTTCATTGCCGGGGGTCGGCCGTTTCTGGGCATTTGCGTGGGTTACCAGGCCCTGTTCGAGCGCAGCGAAGAGTTCAACAGCTGCGCCGCCGGGCTCGGGTTGTTCCGGGGACGCGTCGTCCGGTTTCGGGAACAGCCGGGCCTGAAAATCCCCCAGATTGGCTGGAACCAGATCGAGATTCTCCGTCCTGACTGTCCGCTGTATCGGGGCATTCCGTCCGGCTGCCATGTGTACTTTGTCCACAGTTTCTTTCCCCGGCCGGAATCGGAGGAGATTGTCGCCACGCGCACGGTGTACGGAGAGCCCTTTGCCTCCTCGATCTGGGCGGGCAACGTGTTTGCCACGCAGTTTCATCCGGAAAAGAGCCAGCGCGTGGGTCTGCGTCTGTTGCGCAATTTTGTGGATTTGGCGGAGGCAGCCTGAATCAGCGCGTTGCCGCGTTTGACCGTGGAGTCGGGAACCCCAGGGGAGCGCCCTTTTCCCTTGGCTTTCTCGTGCCGGGAAAAACCCGACACTCCGCCGAGCGTTCAAGGTTGACCAAAACCTGAAAGTTCCACGGCTGAAGCCTTCTGTCGCCGGCCACTTGACTCGAGATCGGAGCGTGCTTTTTTAAGTGGACCCTTGCGGTTGGGTGGACGCGCGGTGCGCGCAGTCGACGCGCGGTCCAGGGCAAGGGCCCGAGACGTTGAACCGTAAAGACAGAACATCGTAGCGGAGAACGAAGACCATGGCACACGAACTTCCTCCCCTGCCCTATCCGGCAGATGCACTGGAACCGCACATCGACCGGCAGACGATGGAGATCCATCACGGCCGGCATCACAAGGCTTACGTGGACAATCTGAACAAGGCGCTGGAGGGGCATCCGGATCTCCAGGCAAAGTCGTTGGAAGCCCTCCTCAAAGATCTGAATGCCGTCCCGGAAAACATCCGGACCGCCGTGCGGAACAACGGAGGTGGCCACTGGAATCACACCTTCTTCTGGCAGATCATGGCGCCCAACGCCGGCGGTGCCCCCGGTGGCCAGCTGGCGCAGGCCATCCAGACCACGTTCGGAAGCTTCGACGAATTCAAGGCCAAATTCGAGGCCGCCGGACTGGGGCGCTTCGGCAGCGGCTGGGCCTGGCTGGTGGTGAACGGGGGCCGGCTGGAAATCGTGTCGACCGCAAACCAGGACAATCCGTTGATGGGCCGCGCGATCGCCGGCTGCGAAGGCACACCGATTCTGGGCGTGGACGTCTGGGAGCACGCCTACTACCTCAAGTACCAGAATCGGCGGGGGGACTACCTCAAGGCCTTTTGGAACGTGGTCAACTGGAGGGAGGTGGAGCGCCGCTACGCGGCGGCTCGCTGAAGCCTGTTCCTCCGCTGCCACGGAACGGCGGGGCCGGTTGCCGGCACGAACGGCGACCGGCCTTTTTGTTGTCTGGAACGCTGGCGGCCCTCGGACCGGATCGGCGTCCGGGGGCTTGGGCTGTCGCAAAGGTCGTGCCCGATGGGAAGGCCGCCGAGCTTTCCCCCGAACCGCACCATTTCCCCGCGCCAGAAGTCGGGAGCCGCACGGCCGCACGCCGGGCGCCGGCGGCGGTCTTGCAGGGAGACCCCTCTGCCCGCGGGAAGGCGCGGGGCGTAAATCCGCGGCGATCGCAGCGGACCCGTCGGGTGCATCACTCGCCCGATCCTGTCGTTCGTGGCATTGTTGTCCGCATTGTGCCTTGCCCTTGCGAGCCCGACTTTTAGGCTTGCAAGGGCGTGAGCGCGAGGTTGCCCACGATCTCGATCATTATTGCGGCCCGCCCGGAGCAGACGGAGGTGCAATCGCTCCGGGCGGCGCAGCAATTGGACTATCCCCGTGAGCTGCTGGAGGTGCTCCTGGCGCGCGGCCGCCAGCCTTCGGTCCAACGCAACGCGGCATTGCGCCTGGCGCGGGGTGAGCTCGTGTATTTTTTGGACGACGATTCGATTCCGGACCCGGCCAACCTGCGCCGCGCGGCTGCGGCGTTTCAGGACGAACGTTTGGAGGTGCTGGGCGGGCCCAATCTCTGTCCGGCCGACGCCCCGGAGCAGGAGCAGGTATTTGCCCTGGTGCTCAGCAGTTGGCTGGCGTTCGGTCCCAGTCGGGCCCGTTACACGCCCGTGGGACCGGCACGGGACACCACCGAGAAGACCCTCATCCTCTGCAACCTCGTGGCACGCCGGAAAACGCTTCTCGAGCTGGGAGGATTCGACGAGACGCTCTATCCCAACGAAGAAAACGCACTGCTGGACGCGATTCTGCGGCGCGGCGGCCGGTTGCGCTATGATCCGGCGTTTGTGGTCCATCGGCGGCCCCGGCCCGACCTGTGGAAGTTCGTCCGCATGTTGTGGACGTACGGCCGCGGCCGTGCCGAACAATTCCGTCGGCTGCCCACCCGGGGTTCCCTGCTGAACTTTGTGCCGCCCCTGTTTGTGGCCTATGTGGCCGCGCTGGTTCTGAGCGGGCCGTTTTGGCCGGCAAGCTGGGCAGGCGGGTGGCGCGTGGCCGCGTTGCCGCTGGGCGCGTATGGCAGCCTGTTGGCCTTCCATGCGCTGAGCTTGTGGCGCCGGCATCCGTGGCGGCGGGTGTGGCGGGCCACCGCGCTGGTCGTGCTGGCGCACTGCGTGTATGGAGCCGGGTTTTGGCGGGGCTGTTTCACCTCGCTGCGGCCGCCCAGTGCGCGCACAACCCAGGAGGTACGGGTCGAGGTCATATCCCCCGCACCCGGGAGCACTGCATCATGAGAATCCCTGCGATCTGGGCTGCGGCATTTCGCACGTGTGCCGATCCGGCACGGGCTCGACGGCACTGGGAACAGCTCTGCGAGGGACCGGCGCGGGAATGGCTCCTGCAGGCCGGGCCGGAACAAGCCCGCGTCTGGAGCGCCCTGCTTTCCGGATCTCAGGTGTTGCCGGCATGGTTGCAGCAACACCCCGACTGGTTGGCGGATCTGACACTGGAGGCGTTACGGCACCCGCGTCGACGCCAGGGCCTGGAAACGGAGTTGCGGAAACGCCTGGCCTCGGCGCCCCCGGATCTGGCGGGTGCCCTGGGCGAGGTGCGCCGCTTCAAACGCAAAGAACAGCTCCGCATTGCGACGCGCGACCTGGCCGGGCTGGCTCCGCTGGAGGAGGTGATCGAGGAATTGTCCGACCTGGCCGATGCCTGTCTGAGCACGGTGTGGGAGCGATGCTGGCAGGAGGCCGTGCAGCGGTATGGAGTCCCGTACCAACAGGATCCCGACGGCCGCTGGCGACCGGCCACCGCGTGCCTGCTGGGCATGGGAAAACTCGGCGGGCGGGAGCTGAATTATTCTTCGGACGTGGACCTGCTGTTTGTTTACAGCGGAGAGGGTTGGGTCTACGCCCAGCCTCCCAAAGGCCCGCGCCCGCCGACCCCGCGCCTGAATGCTCACCAGTTCTTCAACCGGCTGGCAGAACTTTTCATTGCCGAAGTGACGCGGCTGACCCCCGAGGGGGACCTGTACCGGGTGGACATGCGACTCCGCCCGGAGGGCGAGGCGGGCCCGCTGGCCCGTTCCCTGAGCAGTTACGAAAACTACTACGCCCAGTGGGGCCAGACCTGGGAACGGATGATGCTGATCAAGGCGCGCCGCGTGGCGGGCGATCCCGAGCTGGCCGCGGACTTTTTGGAAACGGTGCAGCCCTTTCGGTATCCGCGCTCGATCAGCCCCGCGGTGCTGGAGGAAGTGGCGGCGCTGAAGCTGCGCATCGAGTCCGAGGTCCTCAAGCCGGAGGAGTTGCACCGCCATGTGAAACTGGGGCGTGGCGGGATCCGGGAAATCGAATTCCTCGTGCAGGTCCTTCAACTCTTGCACGGGGGACGCCAGCCGTTTCTCCAACAGTCCAGGACGCTGCCGGCACTGGAAAAACTGGCGCAATACGAGCTGCTGCCACCGGCCACGGCGCGCAGTCTGGCCGAAGCCTACCGGTTCCTGCGACAGGTGGAGCACCGGCTCCAAATGGAAGCGCATCAGCAGACGCATTTGCTGCCGGACCGGGCGGAGGATTTGAAGCGGCTGGCGCGGCTGATGGGGTTCGGCGACGCCCGTGAGTTCATGGCCGCCTATGAACGGCACACGGCGCTGGTGCGGGAGGCCTATGATCGGTTGTTTGGCCCCGCGCAGGTCCGCCCCCAGGCCCGCCCGCCGTTTCCCGATCGGTTCCGCGGCAGGGAATCAGAATGGCAGGCGTTGCTGGCCGGACACGGTTTCCGCGATCCCGCACAAGCCGTACGTCGTTTGCAGGAGTTCGTGGAGGGACCGGGGTTTGTGCATGTCTCGGCCCGGACCTCGGAGCTGGCCCTGCGGCTGGTGGAACGGTTTTTGCAGCGTTGTCCCGGAGGCACCGGGCAGATGGTGAGAGCAGGTTCGGCCCAGACGCAGTTGCTGGCCGAGCTGCCGGTGTTGTCCGACCCGGACCGGGTTCTCACGCGTCTGGACAGTTACGTGCAGGCCTACGGGGCGCGGGCGACGTTGTACGAGACCTGGCACAGCAACCCCACACTGTTCGATTTGTTGCTGCTGCTGTTCGACCGGTCGGAGTTCCTGGCCGAGGCGGCCATTCGCACCCCTGATCTGGTCGAAGACCAGGTCCTCAGCGGTCGGCTCAAGCGGCGTCGGACGGCTGCCGAGATTTTGCAGGACTTGCGCCACGGGCGGGAGGACCCGGATCAGATGGCCTGGTTGCGCAAGTACCACCAGGCCGAGCAAATGCGGATCGGGTTGCGCGACATCCTGGGTCTGGCGGATCCGGAACAGTACCTGGAGGAGCTCACGGCACTGGCCGAGGCCTGCCTGCAGTACGCCGTGGAAGTGGTGATGCGACGCCACGGGCTGCCGCAGCCACCCTTTGCCGTGATCGGGCTGGGCAAGCTCGGCGGGGGCGAGATCGATTACGGTTCGGATCTGGATGTGTTGCTGGTGAGTTCGGTCCCGGCCCGGAACTTGGCGCGCTGTCAGAAATGGGCGGCGGAATGGATGGAATTGCTGGGCACGCGCACGGAGCATGGACTGGTCTTTCCGATGGACGCCCGGCTGCGTCCGGACGGAGAGAAAGGCCTGCTGGTGAACACGCTGGAGGCGCACGAGGATTACTATCGACGGCGCGCCCAGTTGTGGGAGATCCAGGCGCTGAGCCGCAGCCGCGCCGTGGCCGGCGATTTGGAACTGGGCCGGGTGTTCGAGTCCATGGCGGCAGCGTTGACAAACTTCCGAGCCGAGCATGTAGCGGCGGGGTTCCCGTGGCGCGACCGACCGCGCACGGCCGCCGGGCGGCGCCGAGGCGCTTCAACCTCGGGCCTGGCGGCGTGGTCGCCGGATTGGAAACAACGAATTCACCAGATGCGGCTGCGGATCGAAAAGGAACGCACCCCGCCGGGGCAGGACGAGCTGGCCATCAAAACGGGGCGTGGAGGGCTGATGGACGCCGAATTTGTGGCCCAAGCCTTTTGTCTGGAGCAGGGCTGGCGTGAGCCGAACACCCTTCGGGCTCTGTACCGGGCGCGGGACTCGGGCTGGCTGCCAAACGCCGACCGGCTCATCGAAAACTATCGCCGGCTCCGGCGGGTCGAAGGTGTGTTGCGCCGCTGGAGTTACGAGGGCGAATCGGTCCTGCCGGTGGATCCGGCGCCCTACCGGCGGGTGTCGGTGCGGTGCGGCTTCGAAACCCCGGAGGCGTTCCGCGCGGCACTGGCCCAATGGCGGCAGGCAATTCGCGAAGTGTACGAGCAGGTGTTCGGAGCAACCCCCGGCGCGCCACTCCCAGGCGGCCCCGCAGCCAAGCGGCCCTTCTCGTCCACGCCCGACGGCTCCCGCTAACCTGCCGAGGCGCACTCGGCCACCAGCGCCGGGGCCGGGATCCGTTCCGGTTGTTGAACGCGCTCCCAGGCCGCCTGAATCTGTTCCACCAGCCGTTCCGCGGTCAAACCGTACTTGCGCCGCAAGTGCTCGACCGTGCTGGCGTGTTCGATGAACTGGTCCGGCCAGCCCAGGCGCACCACCGGCGTGGTGATGCCACGGTCGCTGTAAAGCTCGAGCACAGCCGACCCGTACCCGCCCATGAGCACGTGGTCTTCCAACGTGGCCACCACGTGCGCCGTGCGACCAAAGAACTCGTGGGTGCCGGCGTCCAGGGGCTTGAAAAACCGCGGGTTGATCAGAGCGACGTCCCAGCCCGCCGCCCGAAGAAGCTCCGCAGCTTTCCGCGCCACTGATTGCATGTTGCCCAGGGCGAACAAGGCCGCCCGGGGATGTCCCTGGCCGCTGAAAGGTTGAAGAACCTCGGCCTTTCCGATTTCCAACGGCTGCGGCTGGTCCTTCAGGGGCACCCCTTCGGCCGGGCCGCGCGGGTAACGGATGAAACAGGGGTGGGACTGCAGGGTGGCGGTAAAGAGCATGTCCTGCAGTTCGTCCTCGTCCTTCGGAGCCATGCCAATGACGTTGGGCAGGCAGCGGAGATACGCGATATCGAACAACCCGTGATGCGTGGGGCCGTCGTTGGCGGACAAGCCGGCGCGGTCCATGCAAAAGATGACCGGCAGATCCTGCAGGCAGACATCGTGGTGGATGCAGTCGTACGCCCGCTGCAGGAACGTGGAGTAAATGGCGCAAACCGGGCGGAATCCCATGGTCGCCATGCCGGCGGCAAAAATGACGGCGTGCTCCTCGGCGATCCCGACGTCGAAGTAACGATCGGGAAAGGTTTTCTCCAGCAGCTTCAGCCCGGTGCCACTGGGCATGGCCGCCGTAATGCCCACCAGGTAGTTGTTTTGCCGACAAAGCTTGACCAGCACCTGGCCAAACACGTCCTGCCAGTTGGGGGGGGTGCCGGCCTTGGGTGGGGGTGAGTCGCCCGTGCGAATGTCGTACGGACCCGACCCGTGGAATTTCTCCGGATTGCGAATGGCGGCTTCGAATCCCCGACCCTTCTGCGTCAGCACGTGGATCACAATCGGCTCTTCGCAGGTTTTCGCGAACTCCAGCGTGCTGATCAAAAGGGGCAGGTCGTGTCCGTCGATGGGGCCGAGATAGCGCAGCCCCATTTCCTCGAACAACACCGGGTTGCCGTAGCCGCCGCGACCGTCGGCGTCCTGGGGCCGGCCCGACACTTCCGAGGTGGGCCGAAGCCCCACGCCCGCCAGGGCCCCCTTGAAGCCCTCCTCGGCTTTGTGGGCCAGTTTCAGCGCCAACTCCCCCTTCGGCAGTTTCAGCAGGAACTTTTGAAACTCCCGAGAAAACGCGTTGTATCGCGGATGGGTGATGAGACGGTTCAAATACCTGGCAATGGCGCCCACATTTCGGGCGATGCTGTATTCGTTGTCGTTGAGGATGCCGATGAACCGGCGGGTCGTTTGGGCGATGTTGTTGAGCGCCTCGTACGAAATGCCGTTGGTGAGAGCCGCGTCCCCGAAGATGCAGACAATGTGTTCGTTGGTGCCCAGGCGGTCCCGGGCGGCGCACATCCCCAGAGCGGCGGAGAGGGCGGTGCCCGCATGGCCGGCGCCGTAGCAGTCGTGCGGGCTCTCGCTGCGGCTGGCAAAGCCGCTCAACCCGTCGGTGGTGCGGATGGTGTGAAATCGATTCTTCCGCCCGGTCAGGATCTTGTGCACATAACACTGATGACTGACATCCCAAACAAACTTGTCGCGCGGGGTCTCGAACACCCGGTGCAGGGCCAGGGTCAATTCGACCACGCCCAGATTGGGGCCCACATGACCGCCGTTGACCGACAGCACGCGAATGAGTTCTTCCCGGATTTCCTGGGCCAGTACCGCCAACTGCTCCAGGGTCAAGTTCTTCACGTGCTGCGGATGGTCAACCATGTCCAGGTATCGTTTCATGGGGTACGGGCGCAAAGTCGGCCGGGCCAAACCGGAAAGAATGAATCTGCTCCCAACCGTCAGCCCTCCGGGGTTTCCTCCGCGGCCAGGGGTTTCAGGCGAAACTGCCCTTCCGACGTCTTTTCCAGCTGCTGCACTTTCAGTTCCGCTTCCGCCAGTTTGCGGGCACACACCGAGGCCAGTTTCATGCCCTGTTCATATTCGGCCAGGAGCTTCTCCAGGGGCAGGTCGCCACTCTCCATGGCCTCGACAATGCTTTCCAGGCGCTCCAAGGCTGCCTCGAACGACAGGTCCTCGAGCGCCGGCACGGGATCGTTGTTGGACGATTTCGCCATACTGCAATCTGGGCGCAGCTTAGGCCAAAGGAGCAAGGTCGTCCAGTCCCCAGCCGGCGGGCCGCAAACCGGAGCCCGGGCTTCCTTCGCTTGCGTGGTAGTGTGGCGGCATCGAAGACAAGAAGGCACCGGGCGGTCGCGCAAAGCGCCATCCAGCCCCCCAAAACTGCGGCGCGGATCCCACTCCGGGGCGATCCGAGCCGGTTTGCAGTCGGCGGGATAATCGCCGATGCGTCGCTTTCGCCATGGTTTTGGCCAAGCCGCGCCCACCGCAATTTCAACCCACTACCTGGAAACCGCTCTGAATGGACCCGCTGGGAAGGCGCGGGGGAGCCCCAGCCCCAGCGGGATAGACGGCAGCCCACAGGTGGCATCCCCGCTTTGCCGGGTTCCCGAATGCGACGGGAAAGGCCCTTGGATCCTGGAGGCCGTCGGCAGGGCATCTCCGACCAAACGCGCTCCGCGACCGCGTCCGTCTTCGGACCCCGCCGCAACGTGCGACGCCCCGGGGCTCTTCATGGGCTTCGATGTTTCCTCGTCCAGGTTCGCGCGGCCTCCGAAAGGTGGGCGGGTTCCATCGGCGCTGCGTCTGTTCCGTCTGTAGAGGCAATCCCTGGCCGATCTATTTGGGCGCGCACGGGGCCGCCTCCACCCCGGCTTCATGCTCGGGGAACTCCATCCCATGGCAACATGGCGACGATCCCCGTGACAACCCGATGCCGACCGGCCCCGGTCCGTGCGATCGGGGAAGCCATGACCCTGCAGTTCGCCCTGCGGCTGGAAAAAGCCCACGGTTGCTTTTGCTTTTCGCGGCCGCCGGCGATAGTGTCGCCGACGGCGAACCATGAAAACGACGCGTTTGGCGGTGGCAATGTTGGGCTGGGCCTTGACCGGGGGCGGCCTGCGGGCCTGGGACTACGAGGTGCACCGGGCCATTGTGGATCTGGCGTTTGCAGCGTTGCCCACGAATTATCCCGGTTTCGTGTTTGAACCGGCGGCTCGGGAACGCGTCCGGTTTCTCTCGGGGGAACCCGACCGGTGGCGCAACGCCGCCTCGGACGTCGTTTTCAGTCATGCCACCGCCGCCGATCATTACCTCGACCTGGAGGATTTGGAGGCGCTGGACTTGAAGCCGGACGACCTGCCGGTCTTTCGCTATGAATTTGCCGCCCGCGTTCTGGCAGCGCGTGCGGCCCATCCGGAACGTTTCGAGGCCATCGATCCGGCACGGGATCGGGATCGCACGCGTGCGTTTCCCGGATTTCTGCCTTGGACCATCGCCGAGGGCGTGGGCCATCTGAAGTCGGCCTTCTCGTATCTTCGTGCGTACGAGACCCTTGGGGGCACGTCCGAAGAGATGGATAACGCCCGCCAAAACGTGCTCTATGCGATGGGCGTCCTGAGTCACTTCGTGGGCGACGCCACCCAACCCCTCCACACCACGCGGCATCATCACGGCTGGGTCGGCGAGAACCCCAAGGGATACACCACAGACCGCGGAATCCACGCATGGATCGACGGAGGGTTTTTCGAACGCACCGGGGGAGTGCAGGTGGAGTCTCTGCGATCCCGACTCCGACCGGCCCGGGTGTTGGAGGGGACCCGCTCTCCGGAGGAACTGTTTCGCACCATCACAGCCTGGCTGATGGAACAACACCGACAGGTGGAACCACTCTACCAGCAACACAAAGAGGGCAAATTCAGCGGCATCGGCGTGGACGGCCAGGCGGGACGGCTCCTGCTCGAGGAACAGTTGGTGCGGGCCGCCCAGATGCTGGCGGACCTTTGGTTCACGGCCTGGGCCCAAGCGCCCGCCGACAGCTACCTGCAACGCAAACTCCAGGAGCGCCTGCCGCGTCCGAGCGGGCCGCTCCGCCTCTTGGTGGTCACCGGGGGACACGGGTTCGACCGACTCCCCTTCCATGCCATGTTCGCCGGTTTCAGCAACATGACCTTCCGCATCGTCGAACACCCGCACGCTCATGCCTGGTTCCGTCCCGAGCACACCAACCTGTACGACGTCATCGTCCTTTACGACATGTGGCAGCAGATCAGTGCCGAAGCCCGGCTGGATTTCGTCCGGGTCACGACCAGCGGCAAGGGTGTGGTGGCCCTGCACCATGCGCTGGCCGGGTACAGCGACTGGGACGACTACGCGGAACTGCTGGGGGGCCGGTATCTGTTCAAACCCATGACCCTGGAAGGTCGTCCCCACCCGGCCTCAAGCTATAAACACGACGTCCGCTTCCGCGTGCGCGTGGCCGATCCCCATCACCCCGTCACGCGCGGAGTGTCGGACTACGAGGTGCTGGACGAAACGTACAAGGACTATTGGGTGGCCAACGGCGTCAAGCCCCTGTTGACGACCGACGAGCCCACAAGCACCCCCGTGGTCGGCTGGGCCAAAACCAACGGATTGTCCCGCTGGGTCTATCTGCAGGGAGGCCACGACCGGAACGCGTGGGAACATCCGGCCTACCGCAAGCTCGTGGAACAAGCCATCCGCTGGGTGGCCGGGCAGACGGGAGACTGATCTCCGCTCTCTTCGCGGGCCCCCTGGCAGGGTCGCTTTGTCAAGGTGGTCTCTTCGGCCCGGATTCCTCCACTGTGTCCCCGCGCCCCCTGTAGCCTTCCAAAGCCCAACAACCCGCACCGGCCGGGCCGGCCTTGCCGGACCCTGCCCTGGCCGCGACCAAGCCTCACGGGTGACTCAACGGGGAACGATGACGCGATGGGCGCAGCCGGTGCATGATGAGGGATTGTGCCACCCCCGGGGCCTTTTGCTGCAGTCGCCTGTTGAGTCGAAACAGGGCCAAAGTCTGCCCCTCGAGCCGCCGATTCATGCCGGTCGCAGCCGTGCGACCCACCCCCTATCCCCGCGCGTCAGGGGGCCGTGACGCCGTTTCTCGGAGCCCGCGGGGCCGGCGGTTCGAACAAGGGGTCGGAACGCCGTCGAGATGCCCACCCCGCCATGTGGCCACTTTATGCCACATGACGAATGGCTTTGACCCGCTAAAGTTGGCACCGTGCGAAATGCAACCCGGGTTCAGCAAGGCAGCCGCTCTCCGCGCCATCCGGCCAGCCAGGGTTCCGGGCGGCCGACCGGAAGTGGCGTTGCCGCCGGGCTTTTGGCACGTGTGCGCACAACTGCCGCTTGGTTTCTCCCATGAAAAGCCGAATTCATTCCGCTGCGGACACGCAGGCACGGCTCGCGGGCCGTCTCGGCCTGCTTGAACACACGCGCGTTCCCGCGCTTCAGGTTCTCGTCGTCGCCGCTTGTATGGCGGCAGGATTTGCGGCTTCGGCTGCGACCGTCATCCATTTGGACGCGACCTCGCAGCCGCCGGGGCCCCTTCCCGTCTGGCCCAACACCGGCACGATCAGCGGCGATTTCGTGCCCTGGGCGGACACACCCGAAGTGATCGAGGTCGACGGCGTGCGCGGGGTGGCGTTCCGCGGCGGCACGCCGGGGCTCCAGGGCACCTCCTATTACGGACCCAACGTGCCGGAGAGTCTGGCCGGAAATGCCAGCCGCACGATCGAAGCCTGGGTCTGGGATCCGTCGCCGCAGGATGAAAAAACGGTCTTCTCCTGGGGGCGCCGCGGTGGTCCAGACGGGTCCAACTGCACCTTTGGCCACGGCGTCCACCCCGTTTGGGGCTGCCTGGGCGGCTGGGGCTGGGCCGATTTGGGGTACAGCAACGCCCTGACCTTTTCACGTTGGGCCTACATTGTGTACACCTACGACGGTTCCACCCGTACCGCCCGGGCCTACTACAACGGACAACTCAGCAGCACCGAGACCTATGCCACCCCACTGAACACTTGGGCGGTCGATGCCAGTGGCTTTCCGATTCCCTTCCGGGTGGCCCGCCAGACCGACGCCAACGGGAATCCCAGCAACGCCGGCGTGGGCACCAACGTGATTGCCAAGATCCGGGTCCACGACGTGGCCCTGACACCCGAGCAGGTCCAAGCCCAGTTCGAAGCCGAACGGGTCCAGTTCGGTCTTTCGGACGTGGACGCCGACGGACTGCCGGACTGGTGGGAACGCCGCTACAGCCTGAACGTGGGCGCCAACGATGCGAGCGCAGACCCGGACGGTGACAGTCTCACCAACACCAGCGAATACCAGCTCGGGACCAATCCCCGTGCGGCAGACACCGACGCCGACGGGTTGGCCGACAACGTCGAAACCAACACCGGCGTCTGGGTGGATCGCAACAACACCGGAACCGATCCGCTCAATCCGGACACGGACGGTGACGGTCTGTTGGACGGCGTGGAGACCAACACCGGCGTTTATGGGAGTGCCACCAACACCGGGACCCACCCGCTGAATCGCGACACCGACGGCGACGGCTGGCAGGACGGCGCCGAGGTCCAGTTTGGATCCAACCCGACCAATCCTCAAAGCACGCCGACCCCGCCGCCGGTGATTCACTTGGACGCCACCAGCCTGCCCCTCGGCCCCTTGTCGGCCTGGCCGAACACCGGCACGATCCCGGGCGACTTCTTCCCTTTGATGGACGTACCCGAGGTCATCGAAGTGGACGGGGTCAAGGGCGTGGGTTTCCGCGGCGGCACAACCGGTCCCGAAGGAACCTCGTATTACGGCCCCAATGTTCCTGAACGCATGGCCGGCAACGCCAGTCGAACAATCGAAGCCTGGATCTGGGATCCCTCCCCGCAGGACGAAAAGACGGTCTTCTCCTGGGGCCGCCGGGGCGGGCCCAACGGGTCCAATTGCACGTTTGGCCACGGCGTTCATCCGGTTTGGGGCTGCTTGGGCGGCTGGGGATGGGCCGACCTGGGTTACAGCAATGCGCTGACCTTCTCGCGCTGGGTTCACATCGTGTACACCTACGACGGCGGCACCCGAACGGCCCGTGCCTACTACAACGGCCAGCTCAGCAGCACCGAAACTTACACGAGCCCGCTCAATACCTGGGCCGTCGATACCAGCGGGTTCCCGATCCCGTTCCGTGTGGCCCGGCAAACCGACGACAACGGAAACCCGAGCAATTCCGGCATCGGGACCAATGTGATCGCCGTCATTCGGGTCTATGACGTGGCCCTCCCTGCGGCCCAAATCCAGGCCCACTTCGAGGCCGAGCGGGCCAAGTTCGGTCTCTCCGATGTCGATGAAGACGGCCTGCCCGACTGGTGGGAACGCCGTTACGGCCTCAACGTCGGCGCCAACGATGCCGCGGCCGATCCGGACAGCGACGGTCTGAACAGCTTGGCCGAATATCAGGCCGGGACCCATCCGCGCAACCCCGACACCGACAGCGATGGCCTTCGCGACGGTGTCGAGACCAATACCGGTGTCTGGGTCAGCAACCAGAACACCGGAACCAATCCCCTCAACTCGGACACGGACGGCGACACCCTCTTGGACGGCGTCGAAACCAACACCGGCGTCTATGTCAGCCCGACCAATACCGGCACCAGCCCGTTGAGACGAGACACGGACGGGGACGGCTGGGACGACGGTGGTGAAATCCGATCCGGATCCGACCCCACCTCGGCTCAGAGCCAGCCGCTTCCGGGCAACTGGGTCCAGGAAGTCACCCGGTCCAATCCCAAGTATTGGTATCGGTTCGAGGAAGGCGACCCCACCCAGCCCGCCCTCAACTCCGGCTCTGCCGGCACGGCCTTCAACGGTTTCTACGGCCCCGGCATCACGGCGGAGAATTTCGTCTCCTCGGTGATCATTTCGCCGGCCGGCAAGGCCCTGGAATTCACCGGTCCGGCCGCGCCCAACTCCACCACCAAGTATGTGGAGATCCTGCAGGAAATCCCGGAGCTGGTGAACTATCGGCCGCCCGCAACCGAAAAGGTCACCACGGTTGAATATTGGGTCAGGACCACTCAGCGCGGCACGCACGGCAACAATGCCTGGCAGAGTCCGTCCATCCTGGCCCGGGAGAGCCCCGGCGACGGAGACATGTACTGGGGCAACATTACCGCAACCGGAGATTTCGTGTTCAGCACCTCCGACCTGCACGAAATCCGCACGGTCCGCGACCGCAATTACGCCGTCACCGACGGTGCCTGGCACCATGTCGTGATGGTCAAGAAGTGGTACGTGAACCAACCGTGCGTCTCGATTCTCTACGTGGACGGTGGCGCGGAGGAGGGCGGCATCACCATCACCGCCACCACGCCGGCCGGCAACCCGAGTTATCAGGACCTGGACGCCGGGATCCGTCGGATCGGCCTGACGGACAACGGCGAACTGGAAAACGTCCAGTTCATCGGCACGCTGGACGAAGTGGCCATTTACGATCGGGAACTCACCGCCACGGAGGTCCGATTGCATTACCGGTCGGTCTATCTGGGCGACACCGATGGCGACGGCATGCCCGACTTGTGGGAGGTCAGCTACGGTCTCGACCCGTTCCGCAACGACGCCGCCGAGGATCCCGACAACGACGGTCTGAACAACCGGGGCGAGTACTTCCGGAAGACCGATCCGCGCAATGCGGACACCGACGGTGACGGCCTCCTCGATGCCGTCGAGACCGGTACCGGCGTCTGGACCAGCGCCACGGATACCGGCACCAACCCGCTCAATCCCGACACCGACGGCGACCGACTGCTCGACGGCGTGGAAACCAACACCGGTGTATATGTGAGCCCGTCCAACACGGGCACGCATCCCCATCGGCGGGATACCGATGGCGACACCTTCAGCGACGCGGACGAGATCGCCATGGGCTTCAATCCCAACGATGCTGCCTCCAAACCGGCTCAGCCCGCTTCCTGGGCGGAGGCGGTGGCGGCGGACCGGCCCATCCACTGGCTGCGATTCGAGGAAACCACCACCGCGCAGCCACTGGCCAACCTCGGTTCGCATGCCAGTCGGTACACCGTGACGTTTGGCCCCGGCATCGCGCCCACGGACCTGGGCAAGCCCAGTGCCTTCCCCGGGCTGGGTCGGGCCATCGAATTCACCGGTCCTCCCGCCCCCGCCTCCACGCTCAAATACATCGACTTCGGCGCTGAAATCCCCGAGCTGATCAACCTGCGCGTGGATGAGCTCGGGCAACCGAAGGAGCTGGAACAGGGCAAGGCGGCCACGGTCGAATACTGGTTCCGCACCACGCACGTCGGCAGCCAGGGCAACAACACGTGGCAGAATCCATCCATCCTTGCCCATGAAAGCCCCTTCGATGGAGACATCTACTGGGGCAACTTCAACGCGGCCGGCGACTTCGTCTTCAGCACCTCCGATCTGCACGACATCCACGTGACCAACAACTACGCCACGGACGGTCGTTGGCATCACGTGGTCATGACCAAGATCTGGTATAACGACCGGCCGTGCGAAAGTCGCCTGTTCATGGACGGCGGGGCCGAGGCGGGCGGCATCACCATCTACGCCACCACGCCGGCTGGCGCCGCCAGTGGACAGGACCTGGATGCCGGGTTGCGCTACCTCGGTCTGACCCAGGCCGGCGAACTCGGCAACGTCCAGTACATCGGTTTCCTGGACGAATTCGTGGTGTACACCAACGCCTTCGTCGAGGCCCAGGCACGACTCCATTACCTGGCCGCGCGCGGCGCGCCCGAGCCCGCCCGACTGGGCTTCCGATGGGAAGGCCAGACGTTGACCCTGGTCTGGACCCAGGGCCGTCTGCAATCGGCGGACGAAGTGACAGGACCGTGGAGCGATGTGCCGGGTGCGACCTCGCCCTACGAAGTGTCGCTCACGGCCAATCCGCGCAAATTCTTCCGGCTGGTCCTACCGTAAGTCGGGGTTGATGGGGCCGGCTGGCCGGGACCTGAACCGGTCAGCCGGCCTCTTGCCGCCCCGCCGGTTGCAAGTCCACCCGCCCCGGACGATGTTGAACCCGATGAGAATACCGAATACGGAGACAGCACGCGCCCGTTGCCCCGGCAGACGCGGTTTTACCTTGATCGAACTGCTGGTGGTCATCGCCATCATCGCCATTCTGGCTGGCATGTTGTTGCCGGCCCTGGCCAAAGCCAAGGCCCGGGCCAAACAGACCGGTTGCCTGAACAACATGCGCCAGGTCGGCATCGCCACCTTGATGTACCTGCAGGACTACCAGCGGTATCCGGGCTGCCTCTGGCTCAACGCCACGTTTTATTACGTGTGGCCCGTGCGGCTGTTCACGCAATTGGGCACCAATCGCGCCGTGTTCTACTGCCCGGCCGCCAACCCCAACAGTGCCTGGGACACCAACGCCAACAACAGCCTCGGTGCCACCATGCCCACCGGGGGGTGGGATCCGTGGGGTGTCAGCTCCCGAAGCCGGTTCTCCCTTGGCTACAACGACTGGGGCCTCCGAGATCCCGGCGACAGCGTCGGCGGCCGTCAGTTGGGTTTGGGAGGCGACATCAACGTGGTGGGCGAAGTCAAAGAGAGTGCCGTACGCAAGCCCGCCGAGATGATCATGCTGGGCGACAGCAAGCCGGATGGGAGCTTCGACGGCAACATCGATCCGAAAAATCCGCTCGAGTGGCCCTCCAACCGCCACAATCGGCGCACGGTCATCCTGTTTGCCGACGGCCACGCAGAAAGCCCCAAACGCGCCGATGTGATCAACCCCAGAAACGGCCTGTGGCGGGCCCGGTGGAACAACGACAACGATCCCCACTGGGAGATCGGCTACTGGGTGGTCAACCCCGCCCAGGAGGCCATCATCGATCCCTGAGAACCCCGCTGGATCGGAGCGACCAACGGGCTCCCCCCCCTCGCCGCGGTCTCCAGCCAACCGGAAGCAGACGGCCCGGGCCTCACGGGGTGCCGAGCCCTCACGGCCTTCGCTCGCGGATCGCGGCCAGAATGTCCGCGATCACCTCCGCCTTCGGTCGGGCGCCCAGGTTTCCCCGACCGTGCACTCGGACGCTGACCTGGCCCGCCGCCCGATCCCGCGGCCCCACCACCAGCATGGTGTGCACGTGCGCCGCCTCGGCCGCGGCAATCTTGGCCCGGATCGGCACCGGCTCGTAATCCGCGCTCACCCGTACAAAATGGTCGCGCAGTTCGCGCACAATGGACTCGGCGTACTCCCGCAGGGCCGCGTCGTCGTTCACCGTCAACACCCGGACCTGCTCCGGCGACAACCACAGCGGAAAGTTGCCGGCATAATGCTCGATGAGAAACCCGATGAACCGCTCGTGCGTGCCCAACGGCGCCCGATGAATGCAGAGCGGTGTCTTGTCGGTGTTGTCGCGGTCCCGATAGACCAGGCCGAACCGCTTCGGCACGGCAAAGTCCACCTGGTTGGTGGCCAAAGTGAATTCGCGTCCGATCACGCTCCAGACCTGCACATCGATTTTCGGACCGTAAAACGCCGCCTCGTTGGGCACTTCGACATACGGAATGCCCGAATCCTTGAGCACCTGACGCACCATGTCCTCCGTCTGACGCCACAGTTCGGGCTCGTTCACGTATTTCTCGCCCAGCCGGGCCGGGTCATGGGTGCTGAAGCGCATCACGTACCGTTGAATGCCAAAAATCTTGAAGTACTCCAGGTACATCTGGTTCACCGCGTTGAACTCCTCGGCGAACTGCTCCGGCGTGCAGTAGATGTGCGCGTCGTTCATGTTCAGGCAGCGGACGCGCATCAGGCCGAAAAGTTCCCCGCTCTGCTCGTAGCGGTAGCAGGTGCCGTATTCGGCCAACCGCAACGGCAGGTCCCGGTAGCTGCGGGGCTCGGCGGCGAAGATGCGATGATGGTGCGGACAATTCATCGCCTTGAGGTAGTACCGCACCCGCGGAGAGGTCTCCTGGCCGCCCGGCTCGCCTTCGTCCCCCAGTTCCATCGGCGGGAACATGCTGTCTGCGTAGTACGGCAAATGGCCGGAGGTCACGTACATTTTTTCGCGGGCCACATGCGGCGTTTTCACCCGCACGTAACCGGCGCGGAACTCGGTTTCCTTGGCCAGCTTTTCCAGTTCCTCGCAAAGCACCGCCCCCTTGGGCAGCCACAGCGGCAGACCCGGTCCCACGTAATCGGGGTCCAATACAAACAAACCAAGCTCCTGACCGAGCTTGCGATGGTCCCGCTTGCGGGCCTCCTCGAGCATGGCAAAGTACTGCTCCAGTTCCTCCTGCGTGAAAAACGCCGTGCCGTAGATGCGCTGGAGCTGGGGATTGCGGGCATCCCCCTTGTAATACGCACTGGCCACCCCGGTGAGTTTGAAGGCGCCGATCTGGCCCGTGGAAGCCACGTGCGGCCCGGCACAAAGGTCCACAAAATCGCCGTTTCGATAATAGGTGATGGGCTCACCCTCCGGAATCTGCTGGATCAGATCCAGTTTGTACCGACTGGGCTGTCCGGGCCGCTCGCTCAACGCCCCCAGCCGCCCGCTTTGCGCATCCCGAATGGCCTGTTCCCGCGTGACCTCGATCCGCTCGAAGGGATGATTGGCCTCGATTTCTTTCCGCATCTCCGCCTCGATCCTCGGAAAGTCCTCGGGCGTGATGCGATGGGAACATTCCAAATCATAATAGAAACCGTTCTCGACGGGCGGTCCGTAGGCGAATTGCGCGTCCGGCCAAAGCCGAAGAATCGCCGTGGCCATGACATGGGCGCACGAATGACGCAGCCGTTCCAGCTCCGACATTCGGGCCCGCTCATCCAGAGTTTTGCGCTCCGTGCCCTGGGGAGCAACGATCGCTTGTTCTTCCGACATGGCTTCCAGAAATGACCAGTTTGGTGAGTCGCGGCCGACCGGTCGGCATGTCCGTGACATGCGCTGCGGCGCAAATCAGCACCCGGGATTGCTCGCGATCATGCCGGTTTTCCTTGCGTAGTTGAAAAGCCCTCCTGCGTCAATGACCGGCCGGACATCGCCAAGGGGCTTGATCCGGTGTACCTGGCCCGTGGCGACCTCGGTAACCGTGAGCTCGTCCAGGTTGACGGTCACCACATCTCCCGTGCGGAGCCGGTCGCACAACCGCTCCACCAGTTCACACGGGTACAGCTCCCCCGTGGCGACGCAATTCCGAAAGAAAATCCGGGCAAAACTTTCCGCCAGGACCACGCGGCATCCGGCCGAGCCCAACGCAATCGGTGCGTGTTCCCGCGAACTGCCGCAGCCGAAGTTGCGGCCCGCCACGACAATGGGGTACTCGCTGTCCAGGGCCCCCGGCCGCACGTAGCGCACGGGATACAGCGACTCGGGCAACCCGCTCAGTGCGTAACTGCCAAGCTTCTCGTACTCTTCCGGGATCGTGGGCACCAGGTTCAGATACTGGGCCGGAATGATCTGGTCCGTATCGATGTTGTCCCCCACGACATACACCGGTCCTGTGATTACACTCGTCATGCGCAAGAACTTGCCGCGGCTCGCGGTCGCAACGCAACGCCGATTTGCAAGCGCCACTGCAAACACAGGCAGCAGCGGGCTCGCCCGGTGCTCGAGCTCCAGAGCCGCCCCGCCCACGGCGCCTGCCCCCGACCCCGGCTGCGTTCCCGGACTCAAACGCCGCCACCTCCCGCCCGGACACCCCACCCGGCAGAGCGGCTTCGGTACCTCCATCGCCCTGTCCACGAAGAGTTCACCGACCGCGAAGGCTTCGCCAGCCCTGACCACGCCTCGGCCGAACTTGCCCCTTCGCAGCGATTCTTGAACCACGACCGTCCCAACCGCCCCAAAAGGCCGCAAAATCCACGGCTGCTCCTTCGAAGCCGGAACTCAACCCGGGCAACAGCTCGGGGGACGGGATCCCCTCGAATCTTTCCCGACTCCGGCACATCTTGCTGCCTACAACCTCCCGATAGGATCAGGATGCGCCCGGTTGTCCGTGCCCATTCACCCCTTCCACGCTCTCTGCGGAAAAGGGGCTTCTCATGCGCACTACGGCAAATGCCTGCAGGAAAAGGCCTTGTTGGCTCCGGCCCTGCCGGTCCCCGCGCCCACAGAACCGCGGGGCGGCCTTTTCAGTCCTGTAATCCCGGATCCGGTTTGCCGGAATTGCGATTCTGGCCCTGACAAACGCAGCGGTTTCGGCTTAACTGCGGCCTGCCTATGCCGAAGCGCAAGGACATCCACACCGTGCTCATCATTGGCGCGGGCCCGATCGTGATCGGTCAGGCCTGCGAATTCGACTATTCCGGCACCCAGGCATGCAAGGCACTCAAGGAGGAGGGCTACCGCGTGGTGCTGGTGAACTCCAATCCGGCCACCATCATGACCGACCCGGAGTTCGCCGACCGCACCTACCTCGAGCCGATCACCCCCGAGTGCGTGGAAAAAATCCTGGTGCGCGAGCTCCAGGAGTTGCGTCGCCAGGGCGTCCCGCTGGACGGCGCACCCCCCGACGTGCCGCACAAGCTGGTCATCCTGCCCACCCTGGGGGGACAGACCGCCTTGAACACCGCCATGGCCCTGCACCGGTCCGGCGTTCTGCAGCGCCTGGGCATTGAATTGATCGGAGCCAAACCCGAGGCCATCGAGCGCGGCGAGGACCGCCAGATCTTCAAGGACCTCATGCTCAGCATCGGCCTCGACGTACCGATCAGCGGCACGGCCCACACCCTCGAAGAGGCCCGCAGCGTGGCCGCCCAAATCGGCCGGTTCCCCCTGATCATCCGCCCCGCCTTCACCCTGGGCGGCACCGGGGGAGGCGTGGCCTACAACCGCGACGAATTCGAGGAAATCGCGCGGCGCGGTCTCGAGATGTCGCCCGTCTCCGAAATCCTGATCGAGGAGTCACTTCTGGGCTGGAAGGAATTCGAAATGGAGGTGATGCGCGACCACGCGGACAACTGCGTGGTGATCTGTTCGATCGAGAACTTCGATCCCATGGGCATCCACACCGGGGACTCCATCACCGTGGCGCCCATTCAGACCCTGACCGACAAGGAGTATCAAGTGATGCGCGATGCGAGTTTCGCCGTCATCCGCGCCGTGGGCGTCGAGACCGGCGGGTCCAACATTCAGTTCGCCGTCCACCCTAGGACCGGCCGCATGGTGGTGATCGAAATGAACCCCCGCGTCAGCCGCAGCTCCGCACTTGCCTCCAAGGCCACCGGCTTCCCCATCGCCAAGATCGCCGCCAAACTGGCCGTCGGCTACCGGCTGGACGAGATTCCCAACGACATCACCCGCGAAACGCCCGCCTGCTTCGAGCCGACCATCGACTACGTCGTGGTCAAAGTGCCCCGCTTCGCCTTCGAAAAATTCCCTGATGCCGACCCCACGCTCACCACGCAGATGAAAAGCGTCGGAGAAGCGATGGCCATCGGCCGCACCTTCAAGGAAGCCCTGCAAAAGTGCCTTCGGTCCCTCGAGATCGGTCGCTACGGGCTGGGGGGCGACGGCAAACCGTGGCGCGTGGACGGCCAGGTGTTCGGGGACAGGGACATTTTCCCGCGGGAGATCCTCGTGCGAAAGCTTTCGATTCCCAATGCCGACCGCATTTTTTTCATCCGGCACGCCTTCCGCGCCGGGTTCAGTGTCGAGGAAATCCACCAACTCACCCACATCGACCCCTGGTTCCTCAACCAGATTCGCGAGATCGTGGAGTTCGAGGAACGGCTGGCCGCGTCGGCGGTCAACCGCCCGGCCGTGCCCGAAGTCACCCGCCGCTGAGTCCCGCCGGGCAGCCATCCAGGCGTCGCGCCCACGGCTCCCATGTCCGCACGCCCCGGCCGCCATCCAGAGGCAGCCCCGCAACCGCCTCCGGCCCCTGCCCTCCGCCGTGCGAAAACCGTGTTGCGGTGGCTTCTGCTTCTCGTTTTGCTCTGGGGGATGCTCCGGTGGTTCGAACATCGGCAAATCTACTTTCCCACCCGCACGCTGGAAGCCAGCGGACGGGAACTGGGGCGGCCGGTGGAGGAACTGGAGCTGCGCACCCCGGACGGACTGCGCCTCCACGGCTGGTATTTCCCCGCGGATCCGCACTCGCCGCGGGCCTCTTGGGCGATGCTGGTCTGTCACGGCAACGGCGGGAACATCAGCCACCGGTTGGACCTGGCCGGGGCACTGCTCCAGACGGGCGCGGCGGTTCTCCTGTTTGACTACCGCGGTTACGGACGCAGTGAGGGGCGTCCAAGCGAAACCGGTACCTACCGGGACGCCCGCGCGGCTTACGAGTGGCTCCGCGGCCGGGGTCATCCACCCGGGCACATCGTGGCCGTGGGCGAATCTCTGGGCGGTGCCATCGCCGCTCATCTGGCCACCGAGGTGCCCGTGGGCGGTCTGATTCTGTTGGGGGCGTTTACCAGCATCCCGGACATCGGCAGCGAGCTGTATCCGTGGCTCCCGGTTCGGTGGTTGGCACGCACCCGCTACGACACCCGGGCCCATCTCCGGCAAATCCAGGTACCCGTCCTCATCCTTCACAGCCGCGAGGATTCCCTGGTCCGCTATCATCACGCGGAAGCCAACTTCGCGGCCGCGCCCGGTCGCAAGTGGCTCCGGGAGCTGCGGGGGGATCACAATGAATCTCTGACCGACACCGAGCGCATCACCGCTGCTGTCGAAGAGTTTTTGAGGAACTTGGAAGCGGACCTCCAAGGCACAAGCCCGACCCCCTGAGAGCCGTCGGCGTGATTGCCACCGCATACAAGCCCCGCATTGCGGGCCGGGAAACCACGCCCGCTCCCGGTGTTTACCACCGACGCCGCAGATCCACGCAGGGCGCCACCTGGTCCAGGGCCATCTCTACGCTCACCTGACGGCCCAAAAACTCCAGCAGCACCCGCACCCGTTGTCGAGCCGGCAAGACCCGGGTGACCACCCCCTCCAGACCTTCCAAGGGCCCGCGCATGATGCGGGCAGCGTCTCCGGGCAGCAGGGGTTGTTCAATCTCACGCAGCTCCTCCGGCCCCAGACGCTGTCGCAGATCCTCGATCACGGCCACCGGAATCGTGGGCCAGCGCCGGCCGAAATGAACCACACCGGCGACCCCCGGACAGTACTGAACGGCCCGAAGCTGCGACTGCCAATCGAAACACGCAAACAAGTAGTTGGGAAACAGCGCCTCCGTCACCCAGACGGCTCCACGACGCGTCACGCGGCGGAACCGGATCCGCGGCAGGAACACTTCCACCGCGGGCAGTTGTCGCAGGTGCCCCGCGGCCAGGTGCTCTCGTTTCGGCTGGGAACGGAGGCAGAACCAGGCTCGCAGGGCTTCCGGAGCCCGCGTTTCCCCCTCCTGCAGGGCCGGGCCTTCTGGAGCAATCGTGAGCACGCCCATCGCTAGGCCCTGGCGCGCGAAGGCCGATGGTAATAGTCCTTGTAGCGCGAGTAGTAATAGTACTCGCCCGTGCGCGGATTCACCGCGTTGAAGACCAGACCCAGCACGTGCACGTTCCGCTGGTAGAGCAGGTCCAGCGCGGCTCGTGCAACCCGTGCGGAGGTGTGCTGCGCCCGAATGACGAAGATCACTCCGTGGGTCAGGGGCGCCAGCGTGGTTACATCGTCCGCGGCCATCACCGGTGGGGTGTCCAACACCACGTAATCGTACTGGGCGGCCATTTCCTGCAGGACCGTTCTCGTCAACGGCTGCAGGAACAACTCGCTAGATTTCTGCGTGGGCGAGCCGCTGGTGATCACCCACAAATTCGGAATGGACGTTGGCTGAACCACATCGTTCCACTTCGCTTTTTGCTGTAGAACCTCCGAAAAACCGGCGGTGTTTTCGAGCTTGAACCGGCGATGAACGACCCCCTTGCGCAAATCGGCGTCCACCAGCAAAACGCGGGATCCGCCCAGGGCCAGCGTGATTGCCAGATTGGCCGTGGTCAGCGATTTGCCGTCATTCGGGATCGAACTCGTCACCAGCAACAGGGACGGGCGGGCGTCGCCGTTGGTGGGTTGCATGAACAGCAGGGAGGATCGCACGTTCCGATAGGCTTCGGCAAACGCGTGTCGGTCATCGTCCGGCCGCAACAGGGGCAGGTCGTGATTGCGGGAGGATCGTTCCCGCGGAATCTGGCCCAGGACCGGTTCCTCGAAATGATCCTGAAGCTCCACAAAGGTGTTCATGCGGTCGTCGAATCGGTCCACGAGCAGCAGCAGCCCCACGCCCAGCATGAGTCCCACCATGCCCGCCAGGGTCAGGCTGATGGACAGACTCAGTCGGTCCGGCTCCGCCTCCGAGGCCCGCTCCAGAATCGCGACCGATTCGGGCGTGATGTCCTTGTCCACCCCCACCGCCTGCATGGTCTGAAGCAGCCGATCATAAAGGTTTTGCACGCGGGTGATGTTGGCGCGGATTTTTTGGTACTGCGCCATTTTGCTGCTGGCCTCCAGGGCGCGCGCCTCCCACTGTTTGATCTCCTTCTGGAGGTTCTCGATTTGGAGGGCCAGGGATTTCTTGCGGTTCTCGATCTGCTCCACGCTCTGCTCGCGGACGATGTCCAACAGTTTTTCCTTGCGCTGGATCTCCTCGCGCAGGGCGATCATTTTGGGATGCTTGGGCCGGAGGAACTCGGACAACTGCTGCTCCTCGGCTTTCAGCATCTGGATTTCCTGTTTGACCTTCAAATAGTCCGAATCGGCCCGCAACACGTCCACCGGGCTGCGTTGCTGGCCCGGGGGAACCGGCCGGACCCCGGTAATGACGCCGGAGGCCTGCTGTCGCTCCAGATTCTGCTCGAGGTTGAGCATTTCCAGCAGATTCAGCTCGCTCTGGAGCATGGCCAGTTGCTGGTTCAGTTGCGCCAGGTAATTGCCCGCCACGTTGCCCTGCTCCTGCAAAAAGACGATACTGTTGGTGGCCTGGAACTGAAGCAGTTCCTCCTCGTACCCCTTCAGTTCCTTCTCGAGCCGCGCGACTTCCTCCGTGATCCCGGCCAGGGTGACATCCGAGCTGCGGGTGCGCATCTCTTTCTTGAGGTTGATGAATTCCTCCATCACCGCGTCCAGATAGGCCTGGACATACGCGGGATCGGAGCCCACCGCCCGGAGATTGAAGATGGTCGTCTTGGGCGTCACGCCCACGCTGACCTTGACGGGCACCGGCACCAGGTCGGGCCGCGTGGCGTGCACCCGATCGGCCGCCCGGTTGAGCACCGTGGCGCTCTGCATGAGGGCGACCTGCGTGCCCAGGAAGTTGCTGAATTCCTCGATGTAATTGGCCCCGGTCTGCACCTGGATCTTGACATTGACGATCATCCGGCCCTGGCTGGCATACGCCGGGGGCGAGTTCCACAGAATCAACAGGTGCACCGCCATGGCCAGCAGCGCGCAACCGGGCAGGATCCACCAGTAGCGCCGCAGCAGCGACCGCCAGCGCTGCAGGACGGTGAAGAAACGCGCGCTGCGAACCGAACGGTTTTCGGGAACAGGCTGGGGATACTCGTTCATGACAGCGTTCACCAGTTGATCAGCCGCGCCGGCACGATCAGAAAATCATCCGGCCGCAACGACACGTCCTGCTCGATCTTCCCTCGCTCCAGGATGTCTTCCATGTTCAGCTCGATCGTCTCGCGCGAACCGTCCGGGTTGGTCCGCACCAGCCGGACCTTCTTTTTGTTGGCGAAGTCCGTGAAGCCGCCGGCCCGCAGGATGGCCTTGCCGGCGGTGAAGTTCTCCCCGACGGGAATTTCGATGGCCCCCTGGTTGCGGACCTGGCCCCAGATGTAAACCCGACCCGCCATGCGGCTGACTTCGTTCAAGCCGAGCACCACGGTGGCCCGGTAATAGTAGTCCTTCTCCAGCAACTGCTTGAGCTCCTCGGCCAGCTCCTTGCAGGTCTTGCCCGCGGCCATGACCCGGCCCACATAGGGCACGTCCAGTTCGCCCGAGTCCGTCACCACCAGGGGCTTCGGGGGATCGCGATCCTCCAGAATCTGGAAGCTGAGCTTGTCGCCCGGACCCAACCGGTGCCGATCGTCGCTCACGATCGGCACGCCGCGTCCGGCGGTGCCGTTGGTCGGCGAAGCGGCGGTCGCCGCCGCGGCCGCTTCCGCTGCCACCGCGGGAGGGGTCGAACCGGTCTCGGCAGCCCGCACCAGACCGCCGACCAGCAGCCAAACGAGGAAACTCCAACCCACCTTTTTCATCTGGCATCTCATTAAAACGTGTACATCGCCGTCAGGACAAGGCGATTCTGCGTGTAACTGCGGCCGAACACATTGGAATCCCGCGCCAGGTAACTGTAGCCCAGCGTGGCCCCGAGCTTCTGCCCGAGCCGCTTGCCCACGGCCACCCCGAGGGTGTACCGATCGAATTCCTCCGGCACACCAAACCAGGAACCGCCCTCCTCCTGCGCGGTCTCGTAACTGGCACTGGTGGCCAGCGAATAGCCTCGAATCACATTCCAGTTGACCGTCAGCTGTCCGTAGAGGGAACGGATCGTTTCGGCGTACCACCCCGACCGCACCTGATGCCCGCCGGACAGCACGTATTGAATGCGGCGGGTGATCTGGTGCCGGAGGGAAAGATCCGCATACCACCCGTCCATGCGGTCCCCGCCGATGCCGAACGGCATGACATCCGTCGTGGGATCATAGGCCACGTATCCCGCACCGGTGCGCAATTGCATGAACCGACCGGCCGGCATTTCGTAGAAGAGGCCCACACTGTAGTGAAAGAGGTCGTTCAGCCGAATCGGCCGGGAAGGGTCCTCATTGTTGTAGTCGATCAGGCCGAGCCCCGTCTCCAGACCCAGCGACGTCAGCGGGCGCACCAGCCAGGCCACGCGGGCACCAAACAGCTCGGCCGTCCGGTCGGTGAAATCGTAACGTTCCTCGGTCACCTGGTAGATCTGGTGGTCGTAGTTGAACGAAACCACCAGCTTGTTCAAATCCCAAAGCCCGAGCACGCCCACCTGGTTGTCCAATCGCCCGTAGTTGAAGCGGCCGCGCACGTCGGGCTGATCCGCCAGCTCCTGCGTGTAATGAAACCGATTGTGAAAATTCAGCAGCAAGTTGCCCACGAACACGTCGAAGGACAGGTTCGAGTCCGGCAACACATGCAGGTAGTTCAAATCCGAGTGGGTCAGGTAGGCGTTGTAGCTGGCCCCCGTGCTGAAGGTGAGGACGTTCTTGTCCGTCACCGGATAAAGCGCCCGCACCGAGAAACCGGGGCGAACGATGAGGTCGGACCGGGGGTTCACCTCTTCATAGCGAACGTTGTCGTTGGCCTCGAGGGCCAGAGAAGCATTCAAATCGAACCGCCAGGCGCCCAACCGCAGGTCCCCCCACCCGGCCGCAATTTGACGCCTTTTCTGCTCCAGAATCTGTTGGCCGGTCAATGAAGCCCGCAAAGCCTCCTGCGCCGAAGTGGCCGTGACACCCGCCAGCAACCATGCGGCCGGTGCCCAGCGACCTCGTTTGCCCCTGTCCCACCGATCCCGGCCGCTTCCGCCTCTCGCACTCATGTGGCAACTCACCCTGGCAACCGCAGGAGATTCACGTTATCGCCCGGCCGTGCCGGGTCAAGCAATCTACCGCGCGCCCTTCGCTTCCCGGAGTTTGACCGCACCTCGAGACGCCAGCACACCCTAACCCACGCAAATCCGAGCCCCAGCCACGGCTTGACCCGGGCGTCTTCGCCATCGCTCCGCGCGAGCAGTCGGGGAAGCGAAACTGCGAGCATGACGTCTGCCACCGATCCCGGACCCTCGGGAACCCGATGGTTGGCAGCCCACCCGACCTCCACAGGAGGAGCGTTTGCAGCGGCCCTCCGGGTGACGCACGCAACGTTGGAACGAAAGCCAAAATCCGGTCGCATACAAGCCCGTCCCCCTGAGAATGAAAACCGCCGGCGGAAGAGGCTCCGGCCGACGTTCCCACGGTCCCAAGGGCCAGGTTCGAAGCCCCGAGAACTCGCAGGGGAGCATTTCGTTTTTAAGCCCCGGATTCAAGAATGCCCAGAAAACGCCCTTTCCCGTGGCGTCCGCGTGCCGTCGACGCCCGAAATTGCGCCCGGCTCTCGGGGCGTCCAAAACCAGAAATGCAGCGGACAGCGGCTCGGCGGTGGTGAAGCCCTCCTTGTCCCGATGCGGAAAGCGACAATCCTCCCAAGCAGCCCCTGTAACTTTCTTCACCTAAAACCCATCAAGGAAAGGTCCCGTCCCTTCGGCGCGCCGTGAGTTCGCCCCAAACGGGACAACTCCCAAAGGTGCCGCCCGCCAAGCAGACCGCCTCGGGGCCGGGTGAATGGCTGTGCCCCCGGCGCCCTGCATGAGGGCCCCAAGGTGGCGATGATTCAACAGCCGTGGCAGTGGGCCGGGTGCCTTGGTTCGTGCGATTCAGACGCCCTGAAGGGACGGCCTTCGGTGTGGCGCGTCCGGCCCTGGCGATGCGGGATCATCGAGTTGCGCCCGTTCAGGGCGCTGCGGGTCCAGGGGTCGAGTTCCCGCGGCGTTACCCCGGGTTGGTGAGGTGCATGCGCCTTGAGCCCGTGCAGAGGCGCGTGCGATCCGTGGACCGCGCAGGACGCATTTCAGTTCTGCGTCCCAGATTCAAGGATCCCGAGGGAATGTTCTTTCCCCTCGGCTTTCTCGTCCTCAGGCCGCTCGAAATTCCGTCGGGCGTTCGGGCGGGTCCGACAACCTGAATGCGGCCGGAAGTCCCCAAAACCGGGCCAACGCGTTTGACTTGGGGGGATGGGCTCCCTAGACTTTGGTGCAGATGCTGGCTACGGGCACCAAAGCAACCACCGCCCCCACCGCTGATTCCCAGGACGCCGAGGCCGGTCTGCTCTGGAAACAGATCGTTGGGCCCTTGGAACCCTTTCTGGAGGCCGTATCCAATCGGCTGGGCGAACAGGTCCGGGCCTTCGATCCGGAGTTGTCCGGTTTGGCCGAATACACCCTGCAGGGCCCTGGCAAGCAGCTGCGGCCGACGCTGGTGGGATTGGTGGGGCAAGCGCTGGGCCGTCCGGGCCCGGATCATATTACCGTGGCGGTGATCATCGAGATGATCCACCTGGCCACGCTGGTGCATGACGATGTCATGGACGAGGCGGCGTTGCGGCGGGGGCGGTTGACCGTGGCCGCCCGCTGGGGCAACGAAACGGCCGTTCTGTTTGGCGATTGCCTCTTTGCCCAGGCCCTGGTGCTGGCGGCGGGTTTCCCAACCCCGGAGATTTGCCGCGCCGTGGCGCGCGCCACCGAGACCGTGTGCACCGGAGAAATCCTGCAAACACGGCATCGACGCAACTTCCCGCTTTCGCAGGAGTACTATTTCCGGGTGTTGGAAATGAAGACGGGCGAGCTGTTCGGCCTGGCCTGCGACCTGGGGGCCTGGTGCAGCGGCGCCGCACCGGAGGTGCGAGGGACCCTCCGTCAGTTTGGTCTGGCCTTCGGCACCGCCTATCAACTCTACGATGACTGCCTGGACTTGATGGGGCAGGAAAGCGCCGTGGGCAAGTCGCTGGGTACCGACCTGGCCAAGGGCAAGTTGACCCTGCCCGTGCTGCTGGCCTGGGAGCGATCCGACCCCCGCGAACGGTCCCGACTGGAGCGGTGGATCCAGCATTGGGAACCCGGCCACCTCCCCCAGCTTCGGCAAATGTTGGAGCGTCACGGAGCCCTGGTCGAAGCCCTGCGCATGATCCATGTGCATCTGGAACGAGCCCGACAGCATCTGCAGGGGCTGCCGGCCCCGGCCCGGCCGGGTCCTCTTCACGCCGCCGCAGATTACCTGGCCCGTCAAGCCGATCGGTTAAATGGCGCGCACTGAACCACGGACGGAGTCCATGGCGCAGGAATCCTCTGCTGCCCGCCCGGTTCCCCCTCAACCGGCGGAGACCTCGGCACAGTCCGACTCCGCGAAAGAGGCCGAACTGGTGGCCCGGGCCCAGGCCGGTGACCTGGACGCCTACGGCGAATTGATGCGCCGCCACCAGGAGCGCGTTTACCAGGTCATCTACCACATGACCTCCCACCACGAAGACGCGCGCGATCTGACGCAGGAAACCTTTATCGCTGCCTACCAGGCGCTCGGCCGATTCCGCGGTCAGGCCGCCTTCAGCACCTGGATTTACCGAATCGCAGTCAACAAAACCCTGAACTTTCTGGAAAAGAAACGTCCCGAAAACAGCGGGCTCAGCCTCAACGAACTGGATTGGAACGCCGAGCACGATCCCGATCTGGTCGCGCTGATCTCGGAAAAAACTCCCCGCCGGGAGGTCTCGCTGGCGGAATTGCGGCAGAAATTGAACGAGGCCATGCAGAAGCTGTCAGAAAAACATAGACTGGTCGTGGTGTTGCACGATGTGCAGGGGATGCCCCACGAGGAAATTGCCAGGATCATGGATTGCAGCGTGGGAACGGTTCGGTCGCGCCTGTTTTACGCGCGACAACAATTGCAGGCGTACTTGTCGGATTACCTTTGAGGCATTGGCTGCCTATGCACTCCAAACCCGAGGAATTTGCGAGGTTGCGGCGACTGCTGGCACTGAAACGCTACGAGCGCCCCCCGGCCGGGTGCCTGGAGGCCATGCGCCAGGCCACGCTGCTGGAGCTGCGACGCCTCCACCATGCCGGCTTGAACACTCAGTCCGCCGCCGAGGGGCCGACCTGGTGGCGATTCCTCTGGGAAGCCCTAGCCCCGCGCCCGCTGCTCGCCGGAGCGCTGGGAGTCGTCGTTTGCGCTTTGGTTGTAGGCGCCGTGCTCCAGGCCGAACGGTTGGAGCTGCCCACCGGGATGGAAAGCACTCGGGCCCCTTGGAACCAGGTCTCGGTCAGCCCGGGCATGTTGGGTTTGCCAAATGCGCCGGGCGTGCCCTCGTTCCCTGAGGTTCATCCGCTTCTGGCCACGACCAATCCACCCGGTCAATCGGGGCTGCTTGACGGCGTGCAGGGCCCGCCCTTGCTCTTCCAGCCGCCTCCCCTCGACGTTCAACGAGCCAGCGGCGTTCCCTCGGCCCACAGTAACCTCATGGTCCCGTGAGCCCGACAGCCGCGGACCCGAGGGATCGACGGTGAACCCTCTCCAGGCACGGTGCGCGGCTCTCCCCCGGCACCGTTCGACACGCAACCACCCGCAGCCCTTCTCAGACTCCGTGCGACCAGCATCCCAACCACTTGGGCAACCAGGCCGCCGGGTACGGTTGGACGTGTCCCCGGCCGCTTCCGTGAGAACTGCCGGCATTCGGATTTCACGCGCCGACGCGTCGGTACCGACTCCGCGCGCCTGCACGCCCCGGAACCGATCGCCCGTCCTTGGGGCAAAGCCGCACCCGCCTTTCAGCCAGATGCCGCAATTGCGCTTTTGATGCCCCTGACCCTTGCGTTGCCTGAGGAGGACATTCCCGGACCAGGGACAAACGCAACGCGCGGTTTTCCCCAAACGGACGGCCCAAAGCCGGGCCGGGTTTCGCCTTTCGAGGGCCGGGCACCGTGTATTCAGCGGCATGCCGGGGACAGCTCCTGGCTGTTTCTCCCGGGTGCCCGGCCGGAGGCGAGCCCGAGGGTTGCGACGGTTTTGCTGCGGAGAGGCCCCACCGGGGAGCTTACGATCCACGGCGCGCCGTTGGGATGCAGGTAACTCCACGAGACTCGCTCGGATCTCGCGAATGCCTCCGCTCGGGGACTGCATCGTTGACAGGATGCGGACAAGCCTCCTAGGTTGCCTCGGTCCCGCTGCGGCCGGCGGCCTCCCGTGGCTCTGAATCGGTTCAGCATTTGGGGGGGTCGTGGGTCGGGGCGGCTGAAACCATATGGCCAACACGATTCTGGTGGGCGCCCAGTGGGGCGACGAAGGCAAGGGCAAAATCATCGATGTGCTGACGGAAGAAGCGGACGTGGTCATCCGCTACGCCGGAGGAAACAACGCAGGGCACACCGTACTGGTCGGACAGGAGCGGTACATTCTGCACCTGGTGCCGTCGGGCATTCTTCGGCCGGACAAGCTCTGCGTGATTGCCAACGGGGTGGTGATCGATCCGGTGAGCCTGATGGAGGAAATTCAGGGATTGCGGCGCTTGGGCGTCAAGGTGGACCGCAACCTGGTCATCAGTGAGACAGCCCATGTGGTCCTGCCGTACCATCGGGAGCTGGACGTGGCCCGCGAAAACCGGCAGGGCCGCCATAAACTGGGCACCACCAAACGGGGCATCGGTCCGGCGTATGCCGACAAGGCCGCCCGGGTGGGGTTGCGCATGTTGGACCTCGTACGGCCCGAGGTTTTCGCTGAAAAGCTGCGCCGGCGCATCCGGGAAAACAACGAGGTGTTGCGTGCCTGGGGGGCCAGGCCCTTGAGCTACCGGAAGGTGTTGCAGGAATATCAGGCAGCAGGAAGCTTTTTGCAGCCCTTCGTGGCCAACACGGTCGCCCTGCTCCACCAGGCCATCGCCGAGGGCAAAAGCCTCCTGTTCGAAGGGGCGCAGGGGACGTTTCTCGACATCGACCATGGCACGTATCCGTTTGTCACGTCGTCCAATACCACGGCCGGGGGAGCCTGTACGGGCACGGGCGTGCCACCGAATCGCATTGACCGCGTGGTGGGCGTCATGAAGGCTTACACGACACGCGTGGGAGAAGGTCCGTTACCCACGGAAGATGCCGCGCTCGGAGACCTTCTGCACAGCATGGGCCGTGAATTTGGAGCCACCACCGGCCGACCACGCCGTTGCGGCTGGTTCGACGCCGTGGCCGTCCGACACGCCGTTCGCATCAACGGCGTGGACGAACTGGCCGTGACCAACCTGGACGGGCTGGACACGCTTTCCACCATCAAGGTTTGCCTGGGCTATCGCGTGGGCCGCCGCCAGTATGACATCCCGCCTGCCGATGTGCAGGAACTCTCCGCCTGTGAACCCGTGTACGCCGAGTTCGAAGGCTGGTGTACGTCCACCCAGGGGGCCCGCAGTTGGAAGCAGCTGCCCACCAAAGCGCGGGCCTACCTCAAAGCCCTGGAGGATCTGGTCGGCGCCCCCATTCGCATTGTTTCGGTGGGCCCGGCCCGGGAACAAACCATCGAACGCTGATCCGTTCCATGAAGAACGGTGGATTGGAAACCCTGGCATCCACGGACACGCCGCCGACGCGGCCGGACTCCATGAACACGGCCCATGTCCAGCTCAGCCCCGAAGCGCGCGCCTCGCTGCCCCGCCATGTCGCCATCATCATGGACGGCAACGGTCGCTGGGCCCGGCAACGCGGCCTGCCGAGAATCGAAGGCCATCGACACGGGGCCGAATCGGCCCGGGTCGTCGTCCGTGCCGCCGGCGAGCTCGGCATCCAATACCTGACCCTCTACGCCTTCTCCGTGGAGAACTGGAACCGGCCCAAGGAAGAGGTCGATGCCCTGATGAAGTACCTCCTCCAGTACCTCAAAACCGAAACGGCAGAGCTCCAGCGCCACAACGTCCGTCTCCACGTCATCGGCCAGATCTACCGACTGCCCGAAGCCGTCCAGACCCAGCTCCAAAAGACCGTCCGCCTTTTGTCCAAGAACAACGGGCTCACCCTCATCATGGCCCTCAGCTACGGCGGCCGCACCGAAATCGTCGAAGCCGCGCGGAGCCTGGCCCGCAAGGTCAAGGCCGGGGAACTGGACCCGGACGACATCGACGAGCATCTCTTCGCCCAGCACCTGTGGACGCGCAACATTCCCGACCCCGATCTGCTCATCCGCACCAGCGGGGAAATGCGCGTCAGCAACTTCCTGCTCTGGCAGATCTCCTACGCCGAGCTGGTGGTGACTCCGGTGCTCTGGCCCGACTTCCGCAAGGCCCACTTCTACGCGGCCCTGGAAGAGTACGCCCGCCGGCACCGTCGGTTCGGCACCGTGTAAGCCGGATCCCACCCCGGCTTCGCCGCACCGGCTCTCCCGGCATCCCGACTTGTGCGGCTTTCCACGGGCCGACAGGCTTCGGGTTTCTCCCGCCACTTCCCCCCACCCAAAACCCCAAACAGGCGGCCTTTGCGGAGGGCACCGGGCTTGCGGGCCGGCCGGGGAGTACGGAGACGCTCGGCCGCACGGAGGCCCGCCGCCCATGTACATGCATGCACCTCCGCTCTCGAGGCCGCTCGGGACCCGGGGGCCCTGCCCTTTGCTCTGACCCGGGAGCGGGCTGCGGCCAGAGATCCGGCTTGCTCTGCAGCCGGGCTCCCCGCACCGGGCCTCGGACACACAAGGAAACCCAACGGCTTGGGGCCCGGCCCGGTTCACCCCGAAACGGCTCGAACGCGCCGGGTGAGTCGCTGCAGTTCCGCCACTGCAATCAGCCCCTGCTGCACCTTCAGCCATCCGTTCTCACGCAACGACCGCCACCCGTGCCGCCGTGCCGCCTCTCGCAGGCGCCCGGCCTTCACGCCCGGTTCGATCAGGTCGGCCAGCTCCTCGTTGAGCACAAAGAACTCGAACAACGCGACGCGGCCGCGATAGCCGCGCTGATGGCACTCCACGCAACCGCGTCCCCGCCAGGCCTGGAGTTCGCTCTCCGGCCGTCCCACCGCCTGGGCCATCTCGGCCCGAAGATCCGCGGGCAGCTCCGCATCCCGCTCCATGCAGTGGCGACAAATCCGCTGCGCCAGGCGCTGGGCAATGCTGGCCACCAGGGACGAGCCCAGCACACTCGGTTCGATGCCCATCTCCAACAGCCTCGTGACCGTGGTCACACTGTCATTGGTGTGAAGAGTGGAAAAGACCAGGTGCCCCGTTTGCGCCGCGCGCACGGCTATCTCCGCCGTTTCCGGATCTCGAATCTCGCCAATGAGGATGACGTCCGGATCGTGTCGCAACACGGCACGCAGGCCGCTCGCAAAGGTCAGACCGATCTCCTCCCGGGTCTGAATCTGGGCCACACCCTCCAGTTGATATTCCACGGGGTTTTCGATGGTGATGATTTTGCGGCCTTCATCGTTGGCCTGTGCGAGCGCCGCGTACAGCGTCGTGGTTTTGCCGCTGCCGGTCGGCCCCGTCAGCAACACCATGCCCTGCGGCAATTCGACCAACTGCCGCATCAAGGCCTCCTGCTCCGGCTCCATCCCCAGTTGGCCGAGATCGAGAAACAGACTCTGCCGACCCAGCACGCGCAGGCAGAGCGCCTCGCCATGGCAGGTGGGCAGCACGGAAACCCGCAGGTCGTATGCCTCGTTGCCGGTCTTCATCGCGATGCGCCCGTCCTGGGGCAGGCGTTTCTCGGCAATGTTCAACCCCGCCATGATTTTGAGGCGCGACACCAATGGGGCGTGCAATTTGCGAAGGCCCGCCGGCACGGGCACGGTTCGCAACACGCCGTCAATGCGGTACCGGAGACGAATCGCATCCGGATACGGCTCGATGTGGATGTCGGTGGCGTCCAGACGCAGTGCCTCCATCAGGATCTGGTCCACCAACCGCGCGATCGAGGCCTGCACCGCCGGATCGTCCTCGGCGGGTTTCACATCGAACACCGTCTCCACGGTGGTGTCCTCCGTCCCTCGTTCGTCGCGCAGTTGCTGAATGGTTTCTGCCCCGAGGCCGAAGTGCCGCCGCAAGGCCGCCTGAATGGCACTGGGCGTGCTCAGAACGAACTCCAGCGGCCGGTGCAGCATCAGCCGCAGGTTGCCCTGCTCCATGGGCATGGGCGGCTCCGACACGGCCACCGTCAACACGTCCCCCTCGCGCCGCAAGGGCAGGAGCCGATAATGGAACACCAGCTTCAGGGGAACTTCCTTGAGGATCTCCGGATCCAGCTCGAGGGCACTGACGTCCACAAACGGCATTTGGTGAAGTTCCGCCAGCGCGCGATACGTGTCCTCCTCGGAGGCGTAGTTCAACTCCACGATCACCCGGTGTTGCGGCAGTCCGGAGCGGGCCTGGCGACGCCGCACCTGTTCGAGCTGCTTTTCCGTCAGAATCCCGCGCTGCCGCAGCAGCTCGCCCACCTCGACGGGACCCGATGTCGCGGAAGGATTCATTCGACCGGCACCTCCACCTCGCGCGTCCCCCGAAACGGTACACTGAGAGCCTGCGTCCCCGCCTGCAACAAGTCCAGACGCAGTCGGTGAATGTTCGTAATCACCACGTCTCCCACCACTCTGGCCCCCGGCGGCAACACGGCCAGACGATCGTTGACCAGGACATAGGCCCGCTGAGTCCCCTCGGCCGTCTCGAAATAACCCTGATAGGTGAGTTGGAACTTTTGCGTTTTCCGCACGGGCGGCGGCGGGGGCGGGGGCGGTCGAAAGAAGGTCGTAACGAACGCCGACATCTCGTTGGTGCCCCGCACGGCTTCCCGCCACCTGACAGGCCCGAAGCGGTCCGGAAAGTCCGGCTCCGCGGGCAGGATCACCGGCAGATTGGTGAGCGAGGTGTCCGCTCGCGGCAGTGCGGGTGGGCCGTCGTCCATGTCTCGCAAGACCAACCAGCCCACCGCCACGGCCGCCGCAAAGACCACGGCCACCAACAGCAGGCTCCTTTGCACAAGACGGTTCATCGCTCCGAGCCGGACCCGGGCTGCGCACAGAAGGCACTGACCACCACGTCCAACCCGGTCAGGTCCGGATTGGCCGACACGTTCTTGAGCAGCACACGGTCCACAAAAAACGCCTGCGTCTTGGAGGAGATGGCGGGCAGGCCGGCACCCTCCCAATCCCCGGGCCGCAACGGCAGACTCCGCAGGAAACGTTCCAGGGCCGGCGCCGTGCCGATCATCTCCAGCCGGAGTCGGAACTGATGGTACACCGGTTCCCCGGACTCGCCGGCCCCGTAGCTGAGGGTGGGCAGTACAGTGAGATTGCTCAGGGCACGAACCTCGCACGCCAGCGCGGTGTCCAGCACCTGCTGCACCGTGGCCAGCAGGGCCCAGTGCAGCGCGGGCGGATGTAACTGCGGATCGTAATCCGGATACCCCTGCCATACCGCCTCGGCCACGATCACTTTGGCCGCCGCAGCACGGCTCCGGAGCTCGGCCATGGTAAGAAAGCGCTGGCGGTCAAACTCGAGCAGTTGGAATTCCTGCCGCAGGCGCTGCTCGGTGCCTTCGTCCCAGGCAACCCGTGCAGACGCCGCTTTACCAGCCTCCTCCAACCAGCGGGCCGCCTGTTGCATCCGACGCACGGCATCCTCCAACACCGCCGCCTGCACACTGCGGGCATGGACATTGGTTTGAACCGCTGCCACCAGCTGCTTCCACGCCTCGGCCACGGGCCGATCCAACTCCCGGGCGCGCACGCTCGCCGGCCGGTATCCCACCCAGTAAAGCAACACCAGGCCGGCTGCCAGAGCGACGGTTACCCACTGCACGCGCCGAATCTTGCGTTCAGAAATCATTCCCCACCACGACCTGGGATCGGGCCGGCCGAGCCCGGGCCGGCCGGCGCCGTGCGGCCGCGTGGCACGGTCCAGAGCGCCGGCCGACGCACCACGTTGGTGCCCCAACGAACCTCCGGTAGTCGCACGGATTGAAACAACCCGCGCCACCCTCCGTCCACCATGTCCACGCCCAACACGAAATGACGGTCCGGAATGATCACCTTCGGATCGACCCATGTCCGCCGCTGCGCCGCCGGCAGCGAATCCACTCTTGCCAGCCGGTTGTCTTTGCGCAAATCGGCGACCAGTTCGGACAGAACCTTCAGCGTCGCGTCCCCCGCCGCCGGAATGCACAACTCGACCACAAAGCTCGGGTTGGCCGGGGGATCCTGCAACCAGGCCTGTACCTGGACGGCCGGGCTGTTGGTGTCGGGTAGCGGGAGCGTACTGCCGCGGGCGTAACTCTCGGCATCCGCCAGCAGGACCGTCCAAAAGTCATGGCGGGCGCGCACCTGCTCCAGCGCCCGCAACGTTTCCAACAAATCCACGGTGCGCTCTTGCTGGTCCAGCAGCGGCCAGTACCGGATGAAGGCGCTGTCCCGCAGCCGCGCGGCCCGTTCCAGTTCCTGCAAACGGGCCAGCGCCGTCTCCGCCTGCTCCAGAAGTTGTTCCTTCTCCGCCACGCGCTGCGTCTTGCGCCACAGGCCCAGGCCCAACAGCAGTCCCACCATCACCAGGAACACTGCCGCCACCGCCAGCAGGGTCGCCACCTGTCGCAGATGCCGGCCATGGGCCCGCAACGCCGGGGGCAACAGTGAGGGCGCCTCCGCGCCCTGGCCGAAAGCGTGCACCGCGGTCCCCACCACGAGCGCCAGATCCGTCATCGGGAGTGGCCCGCCGACCGCGTGGGCCTCGGGCCAGGGCAGGCACGGTCGTCCACTGACCGCGCGCAGCGCCTCCACAAACCCGGGCCAATGTACCGCCCCACCCGAAACATACATTGGAGGGTCGGCCCCCTCCTCCAGTCCCGGGGCCAGGGCTCGTGCCTCTTGCACCGCACGTTGCAACCGCTGCCACCACTCCTGCAGGGCCGCCTGCAATTCCGGCACAACCCGGGGAGCGGCGAAGGCCCCTTCCCGCTCCAGGAACGTCTCGGCCTCCGACGCGCTGCAGCGCCGGACCGCGGCGAAGCGTTCGATCCAGCTCTTGGCCCCGACGATCTCGGCGGCGGCCAGCACCGGGCGTTCGTCCCGTACGCGCACCAGCAGGCTTTGCTCGTACCCCACATCCAGCAGCCACACCTCCGAAGCCGGCCGACCCATCCAGGCCCACGCCTCGGCCAGCGCCCGGGCGGCACTGCTGACATGGCGGACCTCCGTGACAGGCGCAACCGTATCCTCCAGGTGCTGCTGGACATCCGCCAGGCGCGCCACCGTCAGGAAGAAGGGCTGCTGCCAACGCCCCTGCGGGGGCAACGGCACCGCTTCATAGACCCAGGGACCCTGTCCCAGACCGCGGAGACGTGCCGTCTGTTCCTCGATCAGCCGGGGAATGTCCGCCCACCCCGCCGGGGGAGGCACGTCCAACACCTGCGAGAAACTGAGTCGGGGTGGCAATACGACTGCCAGCGGCCATTCTCCCCACCCGTGAATCAGATCCCCGAGGTGTCGCTGCACCTCCTCCGGTTTGACCAGGCCTTCCTCTTCCAGATCCACGATCCGGTGGGCGATCGGCTGGAAGCGTCCCCTCTGCAGTTCCCCCAGCAAGAGCTTGACTCTGCGCCGACCATGATCCACCGCCACCAGACGCTGGCGCCACCCTGGAACGACAAATTGCTGGAACCAGATTGCCACGCCTCCTGCTCAGTCCTCGTAGATCACGTACTCGCCCTTTTCGTTGACGATGGTGGCCGTCACGAAAATCAGCAGGTACCGCGGTTTGTCCACCTCCGTGCGCCGTCGAAAGGCGGCCCCGATGACCGGGATGTTCCCCAGGATGGGCACCGCTTCGACCATCGTCAGCCGTTCCCGCTCCAGCACCCCGCCCATGACGACGGTCTCGCCGGATCGGACCACGACACGGGTGGCCAGTTCCTGCGTCCGATACTCCGGCAGTTTCAGCGTGAATGAGTTGAGCACTTGACGGCTTTGCGCGTCGTAATCGGTCAACGTGGCGAAGGGCACCAACTGCACGTCGGTGTTCACCCGCGGATTGAGGGCCAGGATGATGTGTTTGCCGTCGCCGGCGATGCTGGCCAGCACGTTCAACTCGGCGCCCGCCGTCACCTTGGTGGGCCGGCCGCTGGGCACCCACGAGGAGGCCGTGTAGTACTGGCCCACGGTCTGTTTGACCTGATACTCCTCGTAATAGTACTGGACCTTGCCGTCGGAGATGGTCGCCGGGCGATTGTTCAAGACAGTCAGGCGGGGGGCACTGAGGGTCTGGCTCTCCCCGCTTTGCTCCAGGGCGCTGAGCGTGGCGCTCAGGGCGCGGCGCCCGAGAATGTTGGTGAACACTTCCTGCAGCCCGATCCCCACCGCCGGGACGTTGTTGACCGTGGGGAAACTCTGCAGATTCGCCAGGCCCGTGAAATCCTGGGGGACCCGCACGCCCTGCAGGGCCCGACCCGTCTCCCACAACGCCCCCAGTTGCAGGAAGGCCGGCTTGGAAATGGTCACGAATCTCGCCTCGATCAGCACCTGTTGAATCGGGCGGTCGAACTCCTCGATGATCTTCTCCATGACCTCCAACTCCTCGGGGGTACCGCGGGCCACGATCAGGTTGCGCTCGTAGTCAATGAACCATTTGCTGCCGGTAAACAGGTTGGTAATGGCCTGCTCGATGGAGGGCATCTCGGGCGCCTCGTCATTGACGAACTTCCGGAACTTCTGCGTTTCGGTGACGGTGACCACGTTGTTCGGGGCGCGCGTCTCGGTGCGAATCGCCTCCTCCGAGCCCAGGCGGGCGGGCCGCACAAAGCCCGTCCGCAACCGGTAAAACCGTGTTTCCTCCATCCGTTTCTTGGGATCCTTGGCGTCCGTGACCCAGATCAGCTCCGGGCCCACCTGAAACTGCACTTCGTAGTTTCGCGACACGTACTTGAGAAACTCCGACAGCCGCACCTTCTCCAGATTCACGCTCAAGGTCTGCTTGAGCACCGGCAGCGACTTGTCGGCCACGATGTTGATGCCGGTCGTCTGGCTCAGCTGGATGATCAGGTTCTCCAACGTGACGTTGTCCAGGTGAATGGTCACCTCCTTCTCCAACATCCGCGCCATGGGACCGCGCGCCGCCTCCAGATCGAACATCGGCCCCTTTTCACGCCGCACCACGCCGTAGGTCTCCGGAATCAGCCGGCCGCTCTCGATCTTCTCGATCGTGTCCCGCACATCCTTGCTCGCCGGCAGGCCGCGATCCTTCTGCTCGGTCAGCAAATCCGGAATGGTGGGATTGAACACGGAGTTGGCCGCGTTGATCTCCCGAATCTTGTCCTCCAGGGCCTTTTCCCGCACGGCCTGCTCCTGCTGAACGACCCACGAACGAAGCCGCTGGACGGCCGCATCGTCCGGCGCGCGCGCCAACAGGACCTCCGCCTCCTCCCGCGCCTGTTCCCACCGCCCCCGCCGCGCCAGCTCCAGAATCTGCTCGATCTCCGCGTCGTAACGCGGACTGTACCGAACCTTCTCCCGCGCGGGAGCGTCCCCGCTGGCCGCCGGCGCCCCGGTCATCCCTCGATCGGCCGGGACCTGACGACAACCCAGGGTCAAGGCGGTACCCCCCAAAACGACGAGGAACCAGATGAGAGTGCTCGCGCGTAACATTCCGGCAATCATGGACGCTGGACCGCGGACTGTCATTCAAGCTGCAGGCCTCAGGATGCGTCACGCCCGCGCCGGCTCGCAATCAAAACTCTTGCTCGCTTCCCGTTTTTCTCCGTCCCACTCGCACCCTCCACGACCTCCCGAAAGCCCCGGGCTCCCCGGTAGGCGGGCCCCTCCCCCACCCCACGTTTCGCGGATGAACGCGCGCACGCGCGGCGCCTCTGGTCACCCGCGCTCGAAGCCGGCGGGATGCAGCCGACCCGATTCCCTCGGCCCGCCTCAGTCTCCCCCTCGTGGCCTTGAGGGACTGCGCGGGCCACGTCTTTCCCTCGGAGGAACACAAAAGGCTTTTCGGCAACGGGCCGCGATGGTTGAATCCGGCGCCCGATGAAAGTGTTGGTCATTGGCGGCGGCGGGCGGGAGCACGCCCTCGTTTGGAAACTGGCGCAATCGCCCCACGTTACGGACCTGTACTGCGCCCCGGGCAACGCCGGAATCGCAAGCGAACGCATCCGGCACAACGGCGCACCCGTTCACTGCGTGCCCATCGGCGCCGAGGATCTCCCGACGCTTGTGGCCTGGGCCCGCGAACAACGGCCCGACCTCACGGTGGTGGGACCGGACAATCCCCTGGCCCTGGGCGTGGTGGATCGGTTTCAAGCTGAGGGGCTCCGCGCCTGGGGCCCTACCCGTGTCGCCGCGCAGTTCGAAGCCTCCAAGGTGTTTGCCCAACAGTTCATGGAGCGCTACGGGATCCCGGCCCCTCGAGGCGCCGTTTTCGAAGATCCCCGCGCCGCCTCTCGGTATGCGGCCTCCCTGGGCGGCCGGTGCGCCGTCAAGGCCGACGGCCTGGCCCTGGGCAAGGGGGTCCGGGTCTGCCGCAATCAGGCGGAGGCCGATGCGGCCATTGAAGACTGGATGGTCCGGCGTCTCCTGGGGCCCGCCGGCGCACGGGTCGTCATTCAGGAACTGCTGGAAGGCATCGAGGTGTCCCTCCATGCCCTCTGCGACGGACGCACTGCCCTGCCCTTCCCCACCTCCCAGGATCACAAGCGTCTCAAGGACGGTGACACCGGCCCCAACACCGGGGGCATGGGAACCTACTGCCCCACGCCCTTTCTGGACGAGACGCAGCTGGCGCAGGCCTACGCACAGATCTTGCAGCCATGGCTGAAGGGCTGCCAGGCCGAGGGCATCGATTTCCGCGGACTCCTTTATCCGGGCGTCATGCTCACGGCCAACGGCCCCAGGGTCCTTGAATTCAATGTGCGCTTCGGCGACCCGGAGACCCAGGTGTACCTCACCCGCCTGGAGAACGATTTGTTCGAACTGCTTTGGGCCAGTGCCGAGGGGAGCCTGCCGTCAGCACCCCTGCGCTGGTCCGCCCAAACCAGCGTTTGCATCGTCCTGGCCAGCGCCGGCTATCCCGGGGATTATCGCAAAGGCTGCCCCATCTCCGGCTTGGAAGAGGCGGAACAGATTCCCGGAGTCAAAGTGTTCCACGCCGGAACGGATCGCGTAAACGGCCAATGGGTCACCAAAGGTGGCCGCGTGCTCGGAGTCACCGCGCTGGCTCCCGATCTCCCCGCTGCCCTCCAGAAGGCATACGCCGCCGTCGAACGCATTCACTTTGACGGAATGCAATACCGGCGGGACATCGGCCACCGCGCGCTCCGCTGGCAACGTCCCTGAAGCGGCCGGGCAAATCCAACCGCAGGGCCCTGAACCACGGCGTCCACCCGGGGACCGCAGCTGCGGAGGACCCCGCCTCCGGACCGACCGCGCCGGCGTTTCTCCCGTGGAAGCGCCACCACCGGCCGCCGCCTCAGCCCCTCAGACGTGGTACTCCTGCAGGCTCTTCACGTCGTAACCCCGCTGCTGCAGAGCGGCAATCCCCAACAGGGCCGCCTTCGCTCCGCTCAGCGTCGTCATGATCGGCACCCCGGAATACACCGCCGTGGTGCGAATCTTCACCTGGTCGGCCCGCGGCGTCGGCCCGGCCGGCGTGTTGATGATCAGTTGCAACTCGCCGTTCTTGATCAGGTCCAGCGCATGGGGCCGACCCTCGTTGATCTTGAAGATCTTCCGCACCTTCAACCCCACCGCCTCCAAAACCTGGGCCGTGCGCCCCGTGGACACAATCTCGAAGCCCAGCTCGGCAAACCGTTTGGCAATCGCCGGGATGTGCGGCTTGTCACGATCACTGACGCTGATGAACACGCTGCCCCGCAACGGCAACGGCGCCCCTGCCGCCATCTGGCTCTTGGCATAGGCAATGCCCAGGTTCGCGTCCAACCCCATCACTTCGCCGGTGCTGCGCATTTCCGGCGACAACAAGATGTCCTGCCCCGGAAAGCGGTTGAACGGAAACACCGACTCCTTCACCGCCCAATACTTGGGCCAGATCTCCCGCGTGAACCCAAGCTCCTGCAACGTCCGCCCCACCATCACCTTCGCCGCCAGCTTGGCCAGCGGGACCCCAATGGCCTTGCTCACAAACGGCACCGTCCGCGAAGCCCGGGGATTCACCTCCAGGACGTACACCGTGTCGTCCTTCACCGCGTACTGCACGTTCATCAGACCCGCCACGCGGAGCTCCCGCGCCAGCGCATGGGTGTACTCGCGGATGGTCTGGATCGTGTGATAGGAAAGTGTGTGCGGCGGCAGGACCATGGCCGCATCCCCGGAATGCACGCCGGCATATTCAATGTGCTCGAGAATCCCCCCGATGACCACCGTGCCCCGACCCGGGTCGTCGAACAGCCCCACATCAGCGATGCAGTCCACATCCACCTCGGTGGCGTCCTCCAGGAACTTGTCCACCAACACGGGCCGCTCGGGCGACGCCTCCACCGCAAACCGCATGTAGTGCTGCAGCTCGGCGTCGGAGTACACAATTTGCATCGCCCGACCCCCCAGCACAAAACTCGGCCGGACAAGGATCGGATACCCGAGCCGGCGCGCCACCTCCAGCGCCTCCTGTTCGTTGGTGGCCACCCCGTTCGGCGGCTGGGGGATGTTCAGACGCCGGAGCAACGCGGCAAACAGCTCCCGGTCCTCGGCCATCTCGATGCTCTGCGGCGACGTGCCCAGGATGCGCACCCCGTTCCGCTGCAGGGGCAGCGAAAGATTCAAAGGGGTCTGCCCGCCAAACTGGGCAATGGCCCCGTAGCACCCTTCCCTCTCGTAAATGTGGAGCACATCCTCCAGGGTCAGCGGCTCGAAATAAAGCCGGTCGCTGGTGTCGTAATCCGTCGAGACCGTCTCGGGGTTCGAGTTCACCATGATGGTCTCCAGGCCCTCCTCCTTCAGGGCAAACGCCGCGTGCACGCAGCAGTAGTCGAACTCGATTCCCTGTCCGATGCGGTTCGGCCCCCCGCCCAGAATCATCACCTTGCGCCGGTCCGACGGCCGCACCTCGTCATCGCCGCGGTCGTAGGTGGAATAGTAATAGGGCGTGTAAGCCTCGAACTCGGCCGCGCACGTGTCCACCAGGCGGTAACTGGGCAACAGACCGAGTTCTTTCCGCAAAGCACGAACCTCATCCTCGGTGCGCCCCGTCAGATGCGCAATCTGACGGTCCGAGAATCCCAGTGCCTTCGCTTGAGCCAGCAATTCTGCGTTCACAGATTCCCCTCCACAGGGCCCCCCAGCCTGCCAAGGCCCTGCCGACCTGTCAAACCACGCCCGCCGAGGGTGTTGTTGAAGCCCGGGGCCCGTTCCCGGAAATCATCCCTCCCCCGGGGTTGGACGCGACCCGTGCCGCGTGAGTGGGCACTCAAGCCCGTGGGGACCGGAGCTTCCGAAACCGATGCCGCGCGCGATCAATCCGGCAGATCGCCTGACACTCACAACGCTCGCAGGCCACCTCGCCGCGATACTCATAAGGATCCACCCGCACGTCCCCCTGCCAGATCCGCTCGGCCATGGACCGAACCAACCCTTCAGTTTCCGCCAGGAGCTTCGCGAATTCCGCGGATTCAAGAGCTTGCTCACATCCCTTGTGCAAACGACCGTCCTGGTTCCGCCGCCAGGCAAACTGTTCCCCCTTCGTTTGGCCCGGAACCCCCTCCAACCACTCCAAACAGGCGGCGTCGAACAATCCCTGATGCTGATACGCCTGTCGCAGCGCCGAGGCCTCGTGCCCGGACTCCGCCTCGGCCCGGGTCTTCACCGACTTCGGTCGCGGGCGTAACGGCACATAAAAAGCACCCACCGGCTGCAACCGGTCCACGCCCACACGCCGACGCAGCTCCCGCAGCTCCCGCACCACGCTCAGGTACACCCGCAACTGCAAGTCCACGCCGGACCAGACCAGCGCGGACTCGAAATCCACTCGACCTGTCTTGTAATCCATGACCACCGCCCAGGCCCCCGAACCATCCTCCGTGCGTCGGACGTCCACGCGGTCCAGGCGCCCCGTCACTTCCAGAACCCGATCGTCCGGCCAACTCAGCCGCCACCCCGGCTCCTGATCGTCTCCGAAGCGCCATTCCACCTGCTCCGGCTCGAATTGATAACCCCGTTGCATCCAGTACAGCACCACCCCCAAAAACCGCTCCAGCTCGGCCACCAGACGCTCCGCCAACAACCGCCGCCGCTCGCTCGAACCAAACAAACCCGCCCGATAACTTTGCCGGACCTCCTCGGCCGCTTCGCGCAGCAACCTGCGCGCCTGATCCCATTCCAGGCGCTTCCACCCCTGTCCATGATCACACACGCGACGGTGAAACGCCGCCAGCACCTCGTGCTGAAACGATCCCACTTCCGCTGCGCCCGCCTCGTAAACCTCCCGTTCCCGCGCCAAAAGTCCGCCCCAGACGAAAAACTGAAACGGACAGGCCGCAAACCTTTCCAACTGAGTCACCGAAACCCGCAACTTCGACCCGTACAAACCCGTGGCCACCCCGGGCGCGAGCCACCCCTGCGCAACGTGTCGGGCATGACGCTGAAACGGCGTCACAATCTCCTGCACCTTCTCCGGCAACGCGCGGGCACGCTCCGGATTTGCCACACAGACCCGCACCAGCCACGGCCACAACTCGTGCACATGCACCAACTCCCGGGCGGTCTCCACGGGATTCGGCTCGCGCCCCGCGCCCGGGACCACTTGCACGCCGCCCGGCCCGGCAAACTCCTCCTCCGGCACTGCCGGGAACAACTGCCTCAGCCGCCTGTAAAACGGCGAGGGGTTGAGCACCCGACCTGCGGCGTCCCGACGACACCACGTGACGATCAACTGTTCCCGCGCCCGCGTGCACGCCAGATAGGCGAAATGCTCTTCCAACGCCCGCTGGTCCAGTGGATCCCGGTACAGCCTCAGCCGCTCCCCCGCCACCTCCGCCCACTCAGCCTCCGTCAACAGCGGCCCGCGCGCGGGACGGGCCGGGAACACCCCCTCGTTCCAACCCAGCAGGAACACCAGGCGTGCTTCGGACTGCCGCGACCGATGCACCGCACCCACCAGCACCTGGTCCAAAGCCGGGGGAATCACCCCAACCGTCAACCCTCCCAGACCCGCCTCGACAATCGGCAGCCACTCGGACCATTCCAGGGCTTCTTCGCCGAAGGCCAGCTCCAGATCTTCCAGCCAGGCCTGCATTTGCTCCCAAACCGTCTCGTGCACCGCCCCCCCGGAATCGCCCGGCCATCCACCCGCACTGTTTCCGATCCCGCCCTCCGCGGCCCACTGCTCCAGACGACGCTCAACCCCGAGTCGGTCCCACAGCTCGCGAATGGCCGCAACCAACGCTGCCCCTCGAACGCGGCCGCGCCCCTCCTCCAGGGCAGCATCGAACTGTTTCCACGGCTGCACAAACGCCTCCCACCACTGCTCCTCGCCCGGGCCCCTCGCGGCATACCAGGCCGCAGCAACCTCTCCCAACCACACGTCGCGGCCCTGCCAGCCATTGGCCAGCGCATGGTTTTCGAGCGCATCCAACTTCCCTTCCGGCGCCGGCAACAAACCGCTCTTTATCACCGCAAACCAGTCCCCTGACCTCCAGTTCCGCCCCACCAGTCGGAGGGCACTCCGGGTCAAAACCACCAGCGGATGATGCGCCACCGACTCGCGCCGGTCCCAGTAATGAGGAATCTCGTACTCGGCAAAGACCCGCCGCAGCGGCGCGTGCGCCACCTCCAGGTCCCGCACCAGCACCAGCACGTCTCGAAACCGCCCGCCGGCTCGCACGAACTTCCAGATCTCCCGCGCCACAAACGCGGCTTCCGCCAATGGGGTCTCACATGCCACCAAGCGCACCGCCGGACGCGCGCCCCCCGCTTGCCCGACAACCACAGCCCCGAGGGAGTTCCCGCCTCCCCTGGCCCATGCCCGCTCCAACTCGAACAACTCGGGACGTGCGTCGAATCGACCGGATACGTTCCGGGGCGGCAACCTTTCCGCTTCAAGGGCCACGCCTGCAATCCGCTGCAAGGCCTCTTCAAAATGCTTTTTGAATTCCCCCACCACCCACCACGGCGACAACCGTTCCGGTCCCGAGGCGCCCTCGGGGTCCAGGCAAAACGTCACCGTCAGGCAGCGACAATGCCGGGCCAGTTCCGCAAGCAACGCAATCTCCTGCGGCGCCAGCTCCGCAAATCCGTCCACCCAAACGCCCTCGATCCACGGCTCCCCCGACCGCTCCCTCAACATCGCGGTAACCCGCTCCCCCAACGTCTGCACATCCACCAGACCGTGCTGCTCCAACCACGCTTCGTAAGCCCGGGTCAGCAACGCGAGATCGTGAAGTTTCCCCGCCAGACGCTCCGACGACACCTCTCGTGCCAGCTCCTCCAGACGGGCCGACGCGATCCGGTGCCGCTTGCACTCCACCCACGCCTCGCTCAGCTCCCGAGCAAATCCCGCCCATCGCGCACTGGCATGGAAGACCTTCAGCTGACCCCGCAATCGCCCCAGGAGGGCTCGAAACGCCATCACCCGTCCCTCGGCGGAAAGACACCGCAGCAACGGTCGTTCAAATGCTTCCCACAGCCAGAAGCAGAGTCGTTCGAAGGACACCACCTGCAACCGCGTATACCCGCACAGGGTCGGCTCGCTCAACAGCTGGCGCTCCAACTGAAACGTCATCTGCCGCGGTGCCACCAGAATCAACGGCGGTCCCTCCGGCGCGCTCCGCAACGCCTCCCGAATCTCGGCCAGACAGCGGTGGGTCTTGCCGCTGCCCGCCGGCCCCAACCACATTCGCACCCGCATGGCCCCAAAAGTGGACTCGCTGCCAGGGCCGTTGCCAAGTCAAACCCTGACCCCTCTCGGGCTGCCGCAGCACCTGCGGCTCAGTTCTCGCCCCCGGGTCTCTTGGAGCCCAGCCGGGAAGGGATCTTTCGGGCAAGGTCGACCGCACCCGCACCAGCAGGCTCCGGAACGAAATCCCATCCGCAAGAAGCGCCCCTCGAGCAATCGACCCGCAAGGGTCCGGTTCCAAACGCCATCCTCTGTCAGCGGCCTCCCACGCCGCTTCCCCGCACTGGGGCGCATTCCCCCGGGCCCGAGGCGGAGAAAGATCCGGTTCGCGCAACGAGAGCGTGCCCGCGCGTCGCCCTGGCCGACCCCACGAATGCCCACAGCCCTCCGGGCTCCGCGACCGACGTCCCGCTCGTGGAAGCGGCCGACTCAGGTGCCGGCGGCTGGTGCCGCCGCGGGGGCGGGCATGAGGACCTGTTCCAGTGCCGCCAGCAACTGCTCGGCGGTAAACGGCTTGTCCAGGTTGACGCGGGCACCTGCAGCCCGCGCCTCGGCCACCCGACCTTCCTCGCCCAACCCCGTGATGCTGATGGCGGGCAACCCGGGGGCAACCCGCTGCAACGCTCGTAACAATGCCGGCCCATCCATCCGGGGCATCATCAGATCCGTGATGACCGCGTGGATCTGATCCCGCCGTCCCTCCAGGATCGCCAGCGCCTCCTGTCCGTCCGCAGCCAGGACCGGTTCGTACCCGTGCGTGCGCAGGAGTGCGGCGGTGATCTGCCGCACCGCCGGTTCGTCATCCGCAACGAGGATTTTTTGGCCCTGACCCCGACGCGCCGCAGGCTTGGGCCTCAAACTCGTGTCCCCGCCCTGTTCATGCGGCAGTGCCGGCAAATGCACCGAAAAGGTGCTGCCCCGGCCGACCTGCGATTCCACCAGCACAAACCCACCATGCGCCTCCACAATGCCCAGCACCGTGGCCAACCCCAGACCCGTCCCCTGTCCCACCGGCTTGGTCGTAAAGAACGGATCGAAAATCTTGTCCAACAACTCCGCCGGGATCCCCACTCCCGTGTCCTGAACCGACATCACCACGTACGGTCCCGCCTTCGCCCTGGGATGCACCCGTTCCGGATCGGCCTCAATGGTCTGGTTGTCCAGGCGCAGGGTCAACGTCCCCCCCTGCGGCATGGCGTCGCGTGCGTTGACGCAAAGATTCAACAACACCTGCTGCAACTGCGTCGGATCCCCGCGCACCAGCCAGGGCTGCCGCGTCATGCGCACCTGCACCTGAATCGACCGGGGAAACGTCTCCGTAATGATCCGCTCGACCTCCCGGACCAGGTGTTTCAACTGGAGCAGCACCCGCGTGCCCTCCACCCCGCGGGCAAACGTGAGCACCTGTCGAATGATCCCCGCCCCGCGCTGCGCACACGTCTCCAGCGTCTGCAAACACGTTCGCGCCGCCTCGCTGCGCACCTCGTCCTTGAGGTACTGGACCGCCATCAGGATCGGCGACAGCACATTGTTCAAATCATGCGCCAGTCCGCTGGCCAGCGTGCCAATGCTCTCCAGCCGCTGGCTCCGCAGCAGATGGGTCTCGAGCTGTTTCTTCTCGGTGATGTCCGTGCTGACGATCAGAATCGCGCGCGGAAACCCGTCGCTGCGCCGGATCAACGTCCAGCGACTTTGCACCGCCAGCTCCCGACCCGACCGGTGCCGGTGCCGCATCTCCCCGTTCCATTCGCCGCGGTCCTGTACCGCCTCGACCGCCTCGGCCACCTGCACCTCGTCCGTCATGAAGCCCAACTCGTGCGTGGTCCGACCCTGGACTTCCGCGGCCGACCAGCCGTACAGCTCCGCCGCGCCTTCGTTCCAGTAGAGAATCCGATCGCAAAAATCCCGCACCAAAACCGCGTCCCGTGTCACCTCCAACAGGGCGGCCTGCGAACGAATCCGCATCTCCGCCTGTTTGCGCTCCGTAATGTCTTCCAGACAAAGGAGCACGCGATCCAATCCGTTGACGCGAATCCGCTCCGTGGAAACGAGCAGCGTGGCCTCCACCGGCCGACCCTCGCGAAGGAGCGTCTTTTGGACCTGCCGTTTCTCCCACCGCCGCCCCTCGCGAAAGGCCTCCACCAGGGCCTGCCGCAGCTCGCAAGGGGGACAATCCGGAGAAGTCCCGCACTCGTACCCGCGCCGGGCACACGCCTCGCACCGCAGAAAGGCGCCCAGCTGCAGGCCGGGCAGCTCCTCCGCCGGCCGCTGCGCATACTCGGCCGCCGCACGGTTGGCCCGTACCATGCGCAGTTGCGGATCGAACACACACATGATCCCCGGGGCCTGATCGTACACGGCCTGCAGTTCGGCTTCGCGACGCCGCATGCCCTCCCGCGCCTGCCACCGGTCGAGCAACATCGCCAGATAGTCCCCCAGCTGCTCGGCCAGCTCGCGCTCTTCCTCCGCCACCGGTCGCCGTTGTCGATCCGCGAATCCCAACACCCCCAGCAGGTGGGAACCAACCCGCAACGGTACCCCCAGATAGGTTTGAATGCCCCACTGACGGACCAGCGGCGCCGCCTGCGCGGACCATTCGCCCACATCCAACGCCACCACGGTCTCGCCGGCCAGCAGCACCCGCCCGGCCAGATCCACATCCACCGGGATCTCCAGCGGCACGGGCAGCCCGGAGAAATCCAGCCCCCATGCGCCCCGATACACCATCAGCCCCTGATCGGCGTCGTAGGTCGCCAGCGTCACAATCGGGAATCCCGACAGCCGCGCCACCTCCCGGGTCACCCAGTCGAAGGGAGGTTCCACCCCCTCGCCCGCCAGGACCTCTTCGGCCAACCGATGATACAGGGCCAACTGCCGACTCCGCCGATCCAGCTCCTCCTGAATCCCCCGGACCCGATTCAAATCCACGAACCACCAACACTGGCAATCGGAATGCTCGGGCCGTCTGGACCAGCCGGCCAACAACAGCACCGACCGCCCTTCGTCCGTCCCGTTGCGAAGGCGCGTCTCCACCCGCGCAAACGTGGCGCCCGCCTGCCGCGCCTCGGCCAGCCGATCGCTCACCCGCGACCACTCTGTCGCCGACGGAAACAGTTCCGCTGCTGAACGACCCCGCCAGGTGTCCACCGCCGAGCCCAACAATTGCGCCAGCGCCGGGCTGACCTCCATCAACCGGTCCCCTTGCACCAGCGCATGACCCACCATCCATGCCTCGGCTCGCAACATCGGCCCTCCCGTGCCCTCCCACAAAGCCGGCCCGGCCCCGCCGTCGCCGGCAGGCTCCTGCGCCGTCTCGAACCGCGCTGGACTCATCCGTCCCACCTCCGTCCGGACTCTCCTCTCCTCGGGCGCCTTCGCGGCCCACCCCATTTGCGATCCCGGAACCTCGGGTCCGCCCGCGGGTCACTCTCGACTTCGCCATCCGCAGGCGGTCGGCCCGGGGCAGCTCGACCGATCAGGGACACGGCAATCTCCCCACGGGGCTCCCCCAAACGCTCACGGGCCAAACACCCCCGGTCGGGCCGCGTGCCCAACGACTCCGTAGATGGATCGGCAGAACCCGGTCCCGACTTTAGTCCACAAACCGGGCCACCCGGTCGGGACGGACCCGTCCCGTCGCCCCCTTCAGGGCAGGTAAAACATCAGTTCCAGTTCCCCCTCCACGGGCGCATGATCCGGATGCACCTCCATCAGATCCGCCATGAAGTCCCACCACCTCCGCATCACCGGATGAGTCCGCAGCCGGGCCGGATCATGTCCCGGTGCCAGCTTCTGCACCGCAAACAGCGTGCCCGTGGACCGATCCAGGAAGATCGCGTAATCGGAGATGCCCGACTCCCGGAGCAGAGCCGCCAACTCCGGCCAGAGCGCCTCGTGCCGACGGCGATACTCCGCCTCGCAGCCGGGCTTCAATCTCATGGTAAAACCGCGCAACTTCATGCCCTCCTTTACCGCGGAAGCCGCGGGGGCCCAAGCGCAAACCCGGCCTTGCGCGCCGGCGGCGTCGCCGAACGCCGCGTTTGGGCCGACACGCCAAAAGACGGGCAACGTTTGCCAAAGCACGGAAAGCCCCGGCCGGACAAAGCACGTTGTTTTTCAGTGATGAGATATCGGAATGTTGCTTCAATGCAACAGCAGTTTGTCGAATGACAGGAGCCCGCATGCAGATCCAGCGCACGATCAAATACGACGCCGACCGCGTTCGCGGATTCGCGGAGGAAATCATGAGCCTGGCCGGATGCGATCGGCTCAAGAGCTGTATCCAGTGCGGTACCTGCTCGGGCACCTGTCCCCTCAGCATCTACATGGACTATACGCCGCGACAGGTCATGGCCCTCGTGCGGGCCGACTTCAAACACGAGGTCCTGCGCAGCCACACCATCTGGTTGTGCGCCTCCTGCTACGCTTGCACGGTCGATTGCCCGCGGGAAATCCGCATCACCGACATCATGTACGCGCTGAAACAACGGGCCATCCAGGAGGGCATCTATCCGCGCCGGTTCCCCATCCCCGTTCTGGCACGCGAATTCTCCGCGATGGCACGGCGGATGGGGCGCATCACCGAAACCCTCCTGGTGCTCCGACTGTTCCTCAAATCGGACTGGCGCGCGCTCCTTCGCTCCTGGCGCATGGGGCTGGGCCTGCTGCGCACCGGCCGCTTCAGCCTCAAACCGGAACGGATCCAGCGACGAGAGGAACTGGCCGCCATGCTCAGTGCGGTCAACGGCCAATCCGTCTCGCCGCCCGCAAACAGGGAGGACGCATGAAATACCTGTATTTCCCCGGTTGTTCCCTGAAAGGTTTGGGCCGCGCCTACGAGGAATCTCTGCTGCCCGTGCTGCGGCACCTGGGCGTGGAACTGCAGGAGCTCGAGGACTGGAACTGCTGTGGCGCCACCGCCTACATGTCCGTGGATGAGATGCAGGCCGCCGTGCTGGCGTCCCGCAACCTCGCGCTGGCCGAGCGGGCCGGCTCGCAGGATTTGCTGGCCCCCTGCAGCGCCTGCTACCTGGTCCTCAACAAGGTCCAGCACAACCTCGCCGACTTCCCCGATGTGCGCGCCACCGTTCAATCAGCCCTGCAACGCGCGCACCTCGGCTACACGGGCCGAACGCGGGTGCGGCACCCACTGGACATCCTGCTCCATGACATCGGTCTGGACGTGATTCGCGAAAAGGTCGTGCGACCTCTGCGCGGTCTGAAGGTGGCCCCCTATTACGGTTGTCAGATCGTCCGTCCCTACGCCACGTTTGACGATGCATTCCAGCCGACAACCATGGACCGACTCCTGACCACCCTGGGCGCCGAGGTGGTGCCGTATCCGCTGAAAACCAAGTGCTGCGGCGGCAGTCTGACCGGCACCGTCCCGGAGGCGGGGCTCCGCCTTTCCTACATCCTCATGAAAGAGGCCCTGCGCCGCGGCGCCGACGTGATCGCCACCGTCTGTCCGCTCTGCCATTTCAACCTGGACGCCTACCACGACGAGATCGAGCGCCGCTGGGGGCCGGTCCGAATTCCGACCGTATACTTCACGCAGCTGATGGGCCTGGCCTTCGGCTTCGCCCCCGGCGAACTGGGCCTGCATCGGAATCTGGTGCCCTTCGACAAGCTCCCGCAGGCCGCGCCCACCGCCGCAACCGGGACGACGCCATGAAACCCAAGCCCCACGTCGAATCGCCCCGCATCGGATTCTACGTCTGCCACTGCGGCAGCAACATCGCCAGCCGTGTGGATTGCGCCGAGGTGGCCCGGTTTGCCTCCCGGTTGCCAGGGGTGGTCATCGCCCGGGACTACAAATACATGTGCTCCGACCCGGGCCAGGAGCTGATCCAACAGGACATTCGCGACCACCGGCTCGATCGCGTGGTGGTTGCCTCCTGCTCGCCCCTCTTGCACGAGCACACCTTCCGCAAGGCGGTCGCCCGGGCGGGGCTGAATCCCTACTGCTTCCAAATGGTCAACATCCGGGAGCACGCCTCCTGGGTGCACGACGATCCCCAGGCCGCCACGGCCAAGGCGCGCGCCCTTGCCCGGGCTGCCATCGAACGGGTCCGCCACCATCGGGCCCTGCAGCCCGTGCGGGTGCCCATCGGTGCCGAGGCCCTGGTCATCGGGGGCGGCATCGCCGGCATCCATGCGGCCCTGACCCTTGCGGAAGCCGGGAAACGTGTGATCCTGGTGGAGCGCCAGCCCAGCATCGGGGGCCACATGGCCTTTCTGGACAAAACCTTCCCCACGCTCGACTGCGCCGCCTGCATCCTTACGCCGAAAATGTCCGCCGTTCGGTCCCATCCCAACATCACCCTCTGGACCTACAGCGAGGTCGTCAAAGTGGAGGGATTCGTCGGCAACTTCACCGTCACCGTCCGCCGAAAACCGCGGTACGTGAACGAGGAACTCTGCGTGGGCTGCAGGGAGTGCGTGGACGCCTGCGTCTTCAAGGAACCGAAGTTCCCCGACGAGTTCAACCTGGGCCTCAGCCGGCGCAAACCCATTTACCTGCCCTTCCCCCAGGCCACGCCACAGGTCGTCCTCATCGACCCGGACCGCTGTCTCAATCTCAAAACGGGCAAGTGCAAGAAAACCTGCGTCGAAGCCTGCGACCGCAACGCCATCGACTTCGATCAACAGCCCGAGCTGAAGGAGGTCCAGGTCGGCACCATCCTCGTGGCCACTGGCTTCAAACTGTTCGATCCCTCGCGCATCCCCCAGTACGGTTACGGCCGCTACCCGAACGTCTTCACCACTTTGGAAGTCGAACGTCTGGTCAACAGCAGCGGCCCCACCGCCGGAGAAATCCGGCTGCGCGACGGTCGCATCCCCCGCTCCGTCGGCATCATCCTGTGCGTCGGTTCCCGGGATCACCGCACCAACCCCTGGTGTTCCCGCACCTGCTGTATGCACTCCATGAAACTGGCCCTGCTGATCCGGGAACACACGGGCGCCGACGTGACCATTTTCTACATGGACATTCGGGCCGCGGGCAAAGGGTACGAGGAGTTTTACGACAAATGCCTGCGCGAAGGCATCCAGTTCGTGCGCGGCCGCGTGGCCGAGGTCACCGACTGGGCCATGACCCCCGAGGAAGAAGGCAAGCTCGTCATCCGGGTTGAAGACACCCTGGCCGGGTTCGTGCGCCGCATTCCCCTGGACATGGTGGTCCTGGCCGTGGGCAAGGAACCGCAACCGGATGCCCAGGAACTGCGGCGGCTCCTCAACCTGAGCTGTAGCAGCGAAGGTTGGTTCCTTGAACGCCATCCCAAGCTGGCGCCCGTGAGCACGTTCACCGACGGCATCTTTCTGGCCGGATGCTGCCAGGGACCCAAGGACATTCCGGACACCGTCGCCCAGGCCGGTGCGGCCGCCGCGGAAGCCCTGGCCCTCATGGATCGCGGCTACGTCGAGCAGGAACCCAACACCGCCTACATCGAGGAGGCCGATTGCAGCGGCTGCAAATCCTGCCTGCCCCTTTGTCCCTACTCGGCCATTCGGTTCGATGAAACGCGCGGCAAGGCCCGCATCGAAGCCGCCCTCTGCAAAGGTTGCGGCACCTGTGTGGCGGCCTGCCCGTCCGGGTCCATCCGACAAAACCTGTTCGAGGACGAACAAATCTTCGCCGAGATCGAAGGAGTGTTGAGCCATGCCTGAGACCCCTTGGGAACCCCGCATCGTCGCCTTCTTCTGCAACTGGTGCACATACACCGCCGCCGACCTGGCCGGCGTCTCCCGTCTCAAGTACGCGCCCAATGTGCGGGTCATCCGACTGATGTGCTCCGGCCGCGTGGACCCCCAGTTCATTCTGGAAGCCCTGGCCAGGGGGGCCGACGGCGTCCTCATCGGCGGCTGTCATCCGGGCGATTGCCACTACGCCGAGGGCAACTACAAAACCCTCCGCCGCATGCGCATGCTCCGCCGCATGCTCGCCGCCTTGGGCATCGAACCCGAGCGCGTCCGACTCGAATGGATCGCCGCTTCCGAAGGCGACAAGCTCCGGCAGGTCGTCAATGACATGGTCGCGCGCATCCGTGCGCTGGGGCCCCTGAACCTGCCGACCCGCTTCGCCGAATGGGATCGGGAACTCGAACACCCCTTGCCCACGCCGGAAAGCCCGGCGTCGTTGGACGTCTCCACCCCCTCTCCCGTGCGTGAGAACGCCCATGTCTAAACCCAAACTCGCCATTTACTGGTGCGCCTCCTGCGGCGGCTGCGAAGAAGCCGTCGTGGACCTGGCCGAAGATGTTCTCGCCCTGCTCGAAGCCGTGGACCTGGCCTTCTGGCCCTGCGCCACGGATTTCAAACGGGCCGATGTAGAGGCACTGCCCGACCAATCCCTGTTCGCCACGCTCGTCAACGGTGCCATCCGCACCAGCGAACAGGAAGAGATGGTCCGCCTGCTCCGCCGGAAAAGCCGGCTCCTGGTCGCCTACGGCGCCTGCGCCCACCTCGGCGGCATCCCCGGCCTGGCCAACCAGTTCAGTCGCGAGGAAATCCTCCGGTATTATTACGAGGAAGGCCCCTCCACGGTGAACCCCGACAAGGTTCGACCGCAACCCCGCTGCACGCACGAGGGCCGACCGCTGACCCTGCCCCGGCTCCATCACGTCGTGCGCGCCCTCGACCAGGTCGTGCCGGTGGACTATTACATCCCGGGTTGCCCGCCCACCCCCAGGATCACTCAAAACGCCCTGAAGACCCTCTTGTCAGACACGCCCCCGCCCCGCGGAACCGTATTGGCGCCGGACATCGCCCTGTGCGATGAATGCCCCCGCAAGGCCAGCAAACCCCTGCAGCTCAGCTTCACCGGATTTCAACGCCCGCAACATGTCGCAGCCGATCCCAACCTGTGCCTCCTGGCACAGGGACTGGTCTGCCTCGGCCCGGCCACCCGCGCCGGCTGCGGCGCGCTTTGTCCCCAGGGCAACATGCCCTGCAGCGGCTGCTTCGGGCCCACCTCGCGTGTCCGTGACCAGGGCGCCAAAATGCTCTCCAGCCTCTGCGCCAACCTCGCCCCCAAGACGGAAGAGGAAATCGAACCCGTGCTGGACACCATCCCGGATCCCATCGGAACCTTCTACCGTTACAGCCTGCCGCACAGCCTGCTGCGGCGAAAGGTCAACCTGCCGGTGACGACCAACGGAGATTGACCGCCATGGAACCCCACGCCCAAGACCTCTGGAACCAGGCCGCGCAACGCGCCAATTCCGCCTACGCCCAGGCCCGCCGCAGGGTCACCATCGACCCCATCACCCGACTCGAGGGCCACGGCAAAATCGACATCTTCCTCGACGAACAGGGCGACGTCGAACAGGCCTACCTCCAGATCCCCGAACTGCGCGGGTTCGAAGTCTTCTGTCAGGGCCGACCGGCTGAGGAAATGCCCCAGATCACCAGCCGCATCTGCGGGGTCTGCCCCACCGCCCACCACATGGCCGCCACCAAGGCGCTGGACGATCTGTACCGCGTCGAGCCGCCCCCCGCGGCCCGCAAGATCCGCGAACTGGTCTATCACGCCTTCATGCTCGAGGACCACGCCCTGCACGTTTACCTGCTGGGTGGCCCCGACTTCATTGTCGGACCCGACGCCCCGCCCGCCCTCCGGAATGTCCTCGGCGTGGCCCAAAAGGTCGGACCCGAGATCGCCCGGAGCGTCATCAGCATGCGACGGCGCCTCCGCGACCTGATCAGCCACCTCGGCGGCAAGGTCATCCATCCCGTCCTCGGCCTGCCGGGCGGTGTGGCCAAGCGACTCGACCCGGCCAAACTGCCCGAATTCCAACAGCTCGCTCAGGACGCCCTCGATTTCGCCCTCTTTACCCACCAGGTGTTCCACGACATCGTGCTGAAAAACCCCGCCTACATCGAACTGATCACCTCGGCCGACTACACCCACCGCACCCATTACATGGGCCTGGTCGATGAACAAAACCACGTGAACTTTTACGACGGACAACTGCGCGTCGTCACGCCGGACGGTCAGCCCTACGCCCGCTTCGACGTCCGTCAATACCGCGACTACATCGCCGAACACGTCGAGCCCTGGAGCTACGTCAAGTTCTGCTACCTCAAACCCTTGGGCTGGCACGGATTCACAGAAGGCCCCACCAGCAGCATCTACGCAGTCGCCCCGCTGGCCCGACTCAACGCCGCCGAAGACATGGCCACCCCGCGTGCGCGGGAGGCCTGCCGGGAATTCTTCAACACCCTCGGGGGCAAACCGGTCCATCACACCCTGGCCAACCATTGGGCCCGCGTCATCGAGATGATCCAGGCGGCCGAACGCATGGTGGCCCTCGTGAACGACCCGGAAATCACCAGCGACCAAATCCGGCGCCTGCCCACCGAAAGACCCACGGTCGGCATCGGCGTGGTCGAAGCCCCCCGGGGCACCCTCATCCACCACTACGAGACCGACGAACGCGGCCTCATCACCCGCGCCAACCTCATCGTCGCCACCCAAAACAACGCCGCCCGCATCGCCATGAGCGTGGACCGCGCCGCCAAAGCCCTCATTCGCAAAGGCGACGTCTCCGAAGGGTTGCTGAACCGCATCGAAATGGCCTTCCGCGCCTACGACCCCTGCTTCGGCTGCGCCACCCACGCACAGCCCGGTCAGCTGCCCCTGGTCCTGAACCTCTACGACGCTCGAAAGCGCCTGATCCGACAGATTCGCCGTCCCTGATCCCCTCTGCCCGGCACCGAAAAACCGGGCATCCACAAGCTTTGTCCCCGCGCATCGAGTCGATCCCGCTCTTTCCCTTCCAACGCCTTGCATTTCAACAGCCGGCAAGCCTCCCACATCCCGAACCGTCCACGCCTGCAGCGCGACCCACGACCTCCGTGCCCTGGTCTTGGCCTTGGAAAGCCACCAAAATCACTCTTCCAACACGGCGGAATGGAACCGCGCCCGTTTCTCCTCCCTTCCCCAGCCCCGCGTCCTCCCAGTCTTTCCCTGTGGCCTGCTTGAGGGCCCATGGCCCTCGGTTACGCCCCCTTAACATCCCTGTGCAAGCCCTTAGGGCGCGAGCCTTCACTCGGGCCGCCTACCCCAACGGCTGCTCGGTTGGGCAGACAACCCATCGATGTCGGCTGAGATCAACTCATGCTCTTTACCTTGGGCTCCCCAAACGGGGTTTGGAAAAGACCTACATTCCGCACCGGACGTGCAATTTCTTGATCCGGAAGGGGCTCTCACCCCAGAAAGCGGTCCCCTTTGTGTTGCGTCGCATTCGACTTGTGGCAAACGGTTCGGGACGAACCGAAAAGGATGCGAAATTCCAGAGCCTCACACTTCGCGAGCAAGGCACGGCCAGTCGGCCGGTGGACTGCGCCCCGGACAGGTGCCAACCAGTTGGCACAGCCGACCCCTCGGGTCACTGGCTCGGCAAGCAGCGTTCGTTCTCACCGGGGAAGGGCATTGCCATGGCACACTGTCTCCTGAGCAGAGCTTCTCAAACCATCACCTTTCCGCCCTACCGCGGAGGGCCACATTCGGCCGTCAAAGGTCTTTACACTTTGGAAAGCCGAATCAGCAGGCCAGCCCGGCAAACGTGCCTCAAGTGACGGAACGACACAGGCGAGATGCGTCAAGAGACGTTTTGTCCCGATTTTTCCGGATTTGAACAAGGTCAACTACACGATTTTTGGCGTTTCGCTCGCAGGAGCATTTATCGCGCCACACATGCCAGACCGAAGAGTGTAAAGCACGCCGACAAACTGAGGCCATTTTTCTGGTGAACTTTACAGTTTTGGCGCTTCGGAGCACCGGCCCCGCGTGCCGGCAGCTTGGTCAAAAGCCACAAGTGTCTCATTCTCAGCCGCATTTGCGGAGGCCGGAAATTCCGGGGGCAACAGGCATGGAATATGCTTTTCTGAACCTAGACAAGCCCAAGAAACAAGAGGTCAATCATATGAAAACCCATCCTGTGCGTATCGCGGTACGTGCGAGTCGAGTGACGGGCCTCGCCATAGTCATGGGCGCACTGCTATGCGCGGGACTGAACCTCCGAGCAGTTCCCATCAGGCTGGATACCGCTCCGTATATACACCCGAGCACGAGCGTCCCGGGTAACCCGCCAAATCAGGGCGAAAACGTAGTGTACGCTTGGCTTAAAGACCTGGTTGCCGCGTACAACATCCTGAACGACCCCGATCTTCCGGACCCTGATAGCCCTCCGATCGATGAGCACGAGGAACAGAGCAAAGATGTGACCACTTTAACAATACAGGTCACCGGGACGATGTACCTGACGGTTCATTGGGGCGGACCGCAAGAGGATCCTAACAACGATCATAGCCAAGCGTGGTACTTGGGTGGAAGCCTCACGTCCTTTACCCTCACAGCCCCCGACTATGTGACAACCAACACCCAGGGTAAGAAGAGTGAAGTGGTAATCAAGCACTTTGGCCTGAGCGGTTATCGCGAGTGGGGGGCGAATCGAATCCCAGATGTTGGAGCCACAGTCGCGCTGCTGGGGCTCGGACTACTGGTGTTGGCCGGTCATGCGCGTCAACGCCGATACCGAACGCCATAGCGGAGGGGAAGAGAACCTTGGGCCTTTTGATCCGTCGGCACCGCGCACGTCTCGAAGCGCAGCGAAAGTTCCTTGGATTCGCGGAGGGGCGGTCACCAGAAGGCGGCCGCCCCATTCGCTTTTTGCGGCCCGATCGCATACCCTCATCCGCCGAACGGCAGAAGTTCGATACAAGGGCGGGGCCGCGGCGTCCCAAGCGTTGGACAAAAAGGACCACGCCTCTGGAAAGTGCACGGCCAAGCGGTTGAGGCACTAAAGGCCGGTTCTGAACAGCAACGCTTCTCCACGGCCTGCCAACAGCTCCCCGTCCCACGCAGGCCGTGCCCCAAAAAGGGTGCGGAAGTAAGGCCCCCTGTTCCCCGTAGCACCCGCACAAGTCCTTCATTGGGAAGCACTGTCCTTGGACGAAGAACGATTCTCAACCTCCATCCAGCCGGGCCAACAAAGCACCCATCCCCGCCGCTCGCCTCCAACGACGCCCATTCCCGGCCAGGTTCACGCCCCCTCCAAGCGGTGGTCAGTACACGATTCCAAGCGGTTGCCACGCCCCCCGAAAGGTCGTTCCCAATCGCCTTTAGGAGCCAGTGAGCATTCGACAGCGTGGGGCTTTGGCCCCAACGCTCAGGTCCAGACCGAGGAGTTCACGGCGATTCCGCCTTTTGCGTGCGGGTTCGAGACCGACCAATGAAGCCCGCGAGCCCCAAAACTGTATAGTTCTCCGACAAAACAAGGGCTCGTTTCTGGAAAAGCTTACGCGTTTTCGGATTCTGGCAACCGCCTCGGCGCTCCTTTTTTCTTTCACATATTGCCAAGCGCTTGCGCAACAATGGAGTAGCGGTTTCCAGCTTTAGTGCGCCAGAATCAGGCATGAAAGATGCTACGTGTAGTTGGGGCCAAAGGTTTTGGAACAAGCCGAAAAGCAAGCGAAAGCATGAAATACATGAGAACAACCACCCATCAGAGTCGCCCGCCGGGAGTCGCAATCCTCCTGGGCGCCTTGCTGTGCGCGGCCGCTGCGACGCAGGCGCTGCCCATTCGGTTGGATGACCCGCCACCCTCAGGCGTGCAGAGCGAGCCGAATAACCAAGGTGATGGAACCGTTAGGAATTGGCTCCAAGATTTGGTCAACGGGTACAACAATGCCAACGACCCCGACCTGCCTGCTGTGGCGAACGGCCCTGCGGTAGACGTCACAACGCCGGGATCCCCCACCAGCCTTACAATCAACGTGTTGGGTTACCTTTACCTCACCGCGCATTGGGGACAGGGTCAAACGGCAGACCATACCCAAGCATGGTACCTGGGGGGGACGACTACCTCCTTTACACTGACGGCGCCTGGCCAAAATGGCCGAAATGGCCTCTCCGGCTATCGGCTCTGGAATCCGGTTCGGGTTCCGGACGGCGGGGGTACGCTGGCCCTGCTCGGAATCGGTTTGTTGGCCCTGGCCGGATACGCCCGGCAGCGGCGACTCTGAACCGCAAGCTTCACCGGGCGGAGAGGGATTGGAAACATTCCCATCGGTTGGCAACAGGTCCACTTCGAAGCTCAGCCAAGGTCTTGGAGTCAACGGAGGGGCGGTCACCAAAAGGCGACTGCCCCTGTGTTTTTCCCTCCCCTCCCCACATCCCTGAGTCCTCGGTTAAAGAGGCAGCCGCAACAAAGGAGATCCCGCCGCACCATGGCCGCTCTCGAAAGAGGCCACGTCTCCGAAAAACCACCCTGCCAGGCGGTTGAAGCACAGGGGCGCATTTCTCGACCACCGCGTCTTCGAAGCCCCCGACAACGCCCCGAGCCTGCGCAGCAGACCATGCCCGAGAGGGGTCGAGAAAGAGCCCCTTTTCCAGCGAATCACCGGCGCAATTCGTTGATTTCAGAGGCCGGTGCCTCGACGAAAAGCGTTGTGCAGCGCCCAGCCAAGTTGCTCAGAAAAGCGTCGGCTGAGCCCCCGTGGCCGGCTTGAGGCCGAGCTTGCGGTAGCTGCGCTCCGTGGCCACCCGACCCTGCGGCGTCCGCTTCAAATAGCCCTCCAAAATCAGGTAGGGTTCGTACACCTCCTCGATCGTGTCGGGTTCCTCCCCCACCGCCACCGCCAGCGAATTGATCCCCACCGGCCCGCCGCCGAACTTGACCAGCACGGTCTCCAAAATCCGCTTGTCCATCTCGTCCAGCCCGTCCTCGTCGATCTCCAGAATTGCCAGAGCCCGGGCCGCCACCTCGCGGGTAATCCTGCCGTCGCCCTTGACCTGGGCATAGTCGCGGACCCGACGCAACAGGTTGTTGGCAATGCGCGGGGTGCCCCGGCTGCGCCGTGCAATCTCCAGGGCAGCCTCCGAATCGATGGCCACCTGCAGAATCCGCGCCGACCGCACCACGATCCGCTGCAGGTCCTCGGCGGTGTAGTAATCGAGCCGCTCGCGAATCGGAAACCGCGTCAACAAGGGAGAAGTCAACAGCCCGCTGCGCGTCGTGGCCCCGATCAGGGTAAACCGCGGCAGATTGATCCTCACACTGCGCGCGTTCGGGCCCTGATCGATGATGATGTCCAGCTTGAAATCCTCCATGGCCGGGTAGAGGTACTCCTCGATGGTCTTCTGCAGCCGGTGAATCTCGTCGATGAACAACACATCCCCCGGCTCCAAGTTCGTCAACAGCCCCGCCAAATCGCCCGCCTTTTCGATCGCCGGCCCGCTCGTACACCGGATGTTGGCGTTCATGGCCCGCGCCAGAATGTGGGCCAGCGTCGTTTTGCCCAGGCCGGGCGGGCCGCTCAACAGAATGTGATCCATGGCCTCGCCGCGCTGCCGGGCCGCAGCGACCGTGATCTCCAGCCGCTCCTTGACCCGCGATTGCCCGACAAACTCGGCAAACAGCGACGGCCGCAGCGTCTGTTCCAGCGCCGCGTCAGGCTTGTTCAGCACGTCGGAAATCAACCGCTCGGGCATGCCCGGCAACATGAATCAACCCATCCAACCAAACAAGGGCGAAAACCGCCTCCCTCCGCCGGCCATGAGGGTGTCGGAATCCCAAGACAAACGAAGTCCGAGCTGCCACGCCGACGGCCCGCCAGCCGACCTGGGCAGCTCCGGCTTACTGGATGACCACAGGCAAGTGCGGCTGATTCGGTGAGCCGGGCAGGCCTTCCAAGGCCAAGGTTGGAAGCACACAAATCCAGCCAGCCCCACGACCGGGCCCTGTGAACCTCGGTCTTCTCCGGAACCCTTGCACGAGCCAGTCTGACCCGACCCGAACGGTTTCCCGCGCCACACCACACAGTGCCGGCCAGGAGACTCTCTCGAACCGCACCGGCAAGGCATGCCTCTGCCCGGGCGCTTTCCTCCCGCACCAAGACCGGAAGCATTCGCATTGCCGCTCCTGCCGGGTCAGCCCCTTGCATCCCAGCCTCCGCAAAACAGGCGCGCCGGTCCTCTCGAGTCTTCTCCCGCTTGCCTTCGACAAGCCGATCCACTAAAAGCCGGCCATGGATCTTCACGGGCTGAGCTTCCACGGGGGAGGTCTCCCGCGCCTGGAACTGCCACAGCCCTCCGGGACTCCCCGGATCTGGCTCTTGCGACCCGGGATCAATCGAATCGGTTCAGACCCCGCAAACGACATTTGCCTCGATGCTCCGGGCGTTTCTGCCCGCCATTGCGAGATCGTCGTCGGGGACCAAGCCTGTACGCTCATTGACCTCAATTCCACCCAGGGCACTTGGCTGAACGACCGGCAGATTCAAGCCGCCGCCCTACGGGATGGCGACCGCATCACGGTGGGCACCGTCACCTTCCGCTTCCTGTGGGGAGCCCGTGCCCGGGTCAAGCTGCGACTCCGCACCGCCGACCCCCGGCCCGCCGCGGCGCAAGCCGCTGCTCCGGACATCCCCGAGTCCCCGCCTGCATCTGCGCCGAACAAGGACAGTGCCGCCGCTCCTCCGTTGCCGCCGCCCGTGTCCGCCCCGGCCACCGCCACGCAAGCCGTGTGCGCGCAACACCCGTCGGTGCCGGCCCAATACTCGTGTCCCCGCTGCCGGAGTTGCTACTGTGACGTGTGTGTGGGCATTTCGGACGCCGGGGCCACGGCCACCGCCTGGTGTCCCGTCTGCCGGGTGGCGTGCCTTCCCGTGCCCGGCCCCGTCCCGGTGTCCGCGCCCCACGGACCCGAGTGGCTGCGCGCCTGGTGGCAGACCTTCTCGTATCCGGCCAGTGTCGAAGGCCTGGCCGTCTTGGCCGCCGGTGCGATCCTGCTCTGGCTTCTCCAAATCGCATCGGCCTTCTCCGGAATCGTTCCCATCATCGGGGGGTTGATTTACGTCTTCCTGACACTCGTCTGGGTGGGGATGACCTTTTCGTTTCTGCAATCGGTCATTCGCCAGACCGCTTTGGGAAGTGACCGCATGCCGGATTTGCCCGACATCGGCAATCTTGCCGAGGACCTGGGGACACCGCTTTGGCAATTCCTTTGCCTGCTGGTCTTCGCCATGCCGGCCCTGGTGCTGTCTGTGCTTGGAGAAACCGCAGCCTCCTGGCCGCGGTGGATTTGGATCGTGGCCTGGGCATGGACGGCTTTTTACCTTCCGATGGGTTTGCTGACCCTGAGTTTTTTCAAGACGATCCGCGCCCTCGATCCCCGAGTCGTGGTGCGCTCGATCGTGCGGGCCGGACCGCTGTACCTCGCTTGTGTGCTGTGGCTGGCGAGTTTGGCCGGGGTGGCTTGGGCAGTGATGGCACTGGTGGGGCTGGTCCCCGTGGGAGTGCTCGCGCTTCTTCTGCAGGACTTCGTACTGCTCTATGCGTTGCTGTGTGCCGGACGCGTCCTGGGGCTTTTGTATCGGTTCAGGCAAGAGGACCTGCGCTGGGTAGTCGGCTGAAGGTCCGGTCGCCGAACGCATCGGCAGCAAGACGCCCAGCCCGAGGCCCTGAAAACTCCGGCGCATTCCAAAGCCCGGCCCCTCCAGTCCCGTGGATCGCGTCGCGAATTCCCACGCGCGAAATGCCGAAATGACCGTAGAAGGTCGGGCACAGCCGGGATGAGGCAGTTTTCACCGACAGTTTTCCGCACGGCGACCAGGCGGAAGCGGCTCCGGCTGGCCGGCTCGGAACGAACTGCCGCCGCAGGAAGGAACGTTCAGACGCTTGCCGGGCCCTGGCGCGACGATCAGGTTTCATTGTCCTGTTTGCCCGCGGCGGGGGCGTCCCTCAGAGCCGCAGGGCGCGTGGCGCCGGCCATCTGCCACCGGCGATTGAACGCCACGCAATCGGCATAGCGCACCCCGGTGCCTCCAAAAATGTCCAGCGCCGACCCGATCGTCAGGTCCACACGCCCCTGCCCCACCCGCGTCACCGTCTCCAAATCTTCCAGGGAACGTGCCCCGCCGGCATAGGTCACGGGCCGCGGCGACCACAGGGCCAGCTTTTCGACCAGTTCCAGGTCCACCCCCGCACACTGCCCTTCCACGTCCACCGCATGCACCAGGAATTCCGCACAGAACTCGCCGAGCCTCCCGAAAACCTCCGGCGACAACGCCACGTCGGTGAACGTTTGCCAACGGTTCACCACCACCACGTAATCCGGACCGCGCCGGCGGCAGCTCAAGTCGATCACCAACCGGGAGCGGCCCACCTTGCGCGCCAACGCCCGCAGCCGCTCCCAATCCAGGCGCCCTTCCCGAAACAACCAGCTGGTCACAATGACGTGCGAAGCCCCGGCATCCAGCCACGCGGTCGCGTTGTCCAGGTGAATGCCGCCGCCAATCTGCAGGCCCCCCGGGTAGGCCGCCAAGGCCGAGCGCGCCTCCGCTTCGTTGCCCGGTCCCAACATGATCACATGTCCCCCGGTCAATCCGTCCTGGCGGTACAACGCCGCATACCACGCCGCCGGCCGGTCCGAGACAAATCGCGTCTGCAATCGTTCCGGCGCCGACTCGTCAAGGGTGCCGCCCACGATCTGCTTCACCCGGCCTTCGTGCAGGTCGATGCAGGGACGAAACATGCCCTCAGCTTACCGTTTCCGGGCGGTGAGACAACGCAGCTCCGCGGTCTATCTCGGCCCGCGTTCCAGCCGGGGCACGGCCGCCGACTCTGCCGCAACGGCCGCGCGCCAACGGCTCCGATGCCGTCCATAAGCCAGGTAAATCAGCAAACCGACCGCCAGCCACAGTCCAAACCGTACCCACGTCCGCGCCGGTAACTGGAGCATCAACCACAGGCACGTCCCGAGGGCCCCCAGCGGCACCCACGGCACCCACGGCGTTCGAAACGGTCGCGGCCGTTCCGGTTCCAGGCAGCGCAACACCAGCACCCCCAGCGCCACCACCACAAACGCGAACAGTGTGCCGATGTTGCAGAGTTCCACCATCTCGTCGATGTGCGTGACCGCCGCCACGCCGGCCACGGCCGCGCCCGTCAGCACCGTCGTCACATGCGGTGTCCGATACCGCGGATGCACCCGCGCCGCCCACGGCGGCAACAGCCCGTCCCGCGCCATGCAGAAAAAGATGCGCGGTTGTCCCAGCTGAAAGACCAGGAGCACGGAGGCCGTGGCCACCACCGCCCCCAGGGCCATCACTCCGCGCGCCCAGGCGACGCCCCGTTCCTCGAAGGCCATGGCGAGGGGATCTGCCACATGACTCAGCCGATCCCATCGCACCATGCCGGTCAACACCAATCCCACCGCCACATAAAGCAGCGTGCACACCAACAGACTGCCGAGAATGCCCTTCGGCAGGTTGCGTTGCGGTTCGCGTGTTTCCTCGGCTGCCGTGGACACGGCGTCGAAGCCGATATAGGCGAAGAACACGATCGCCGCTGCGTGGCCCACGCCGGTCCAACCGTTGGGCATGAACGGCGTCCAGTTGTCGGGGTCCACATGCCACGCCCCCACTGCCAGGAACAAGCCAAGCACCGCCAGCTTGACCAGCACCATGCCCGTGTTGAATGCCGAGCTTTCGCGAATGCCCCGCACAAGCACCCAGGTGATCAACGCCACAATGAGCACCGCCGGCAGGTTGAACACCACGGGAATCCCCCACCAACGCGGCGCCTCCGCCAGAGCGGCCGCCTTGTGCTGCGTGGGCAGCGGCAGGGCCGACACATCCTTGCCCTGCGCAATCCAGTCGGCAAGTTCCCGGGCCGCGGCAGCCGCCGAGCGATAGTCCGTACCCAGCCACGCCGGCCACTCCCAGCCCAGGCCCGCCAGCAGACTCTGAAAATAATCCGACCAACTGATGGCCACCGCCACGTTCCCAATCGCGTATTCCAGGATCAGGTCCCAGCCAATGATCCAGGCCGCCAGCTCGCCCAGTGTGGCATAGGCATACGTGTAAGCCGAACCCGAGACCGGTGCCAGCGCCGCCAGTTCCGCGTAACACAGCCCGGCCAGCCCGCAGGCCACCGCCACCAGCAAAAAGGAAACGACCAGAGCCGGACCCGCCCCCACATGATGTTCCCCTCCGGCCGCGGCCGTGCCCGCCGTCGAAAAAATCCCCGCACCCACAATCGCGCCCACGCCCAGAAACACCAACTGCGGTGCCCCCAGCGCGCGGCGCAGCCGCAATGCCTCGGGAATCGCCTCCTCCGCCAGGGCTTCCACCGGCTTGCGCTGCCATAATTGAGACCAGCCCATGTCGGATCTTGTTGGCGTCGTCTCGTGCTCGGACCGTGCGTCCCGCCCCGGCTGGCGATGCTCAAATATCGATCACGGGCCCGCGCCCGCCCCGTGGCCCGGAGGGCGGAGGCCGATCGACCGCACCCGGCGAAGAAGTCTTGTGCACACCCGCCACCCGCCCCAGCAACGCGCTCACCACGCTTATGACCAGCGCGCCCCAAAACGCCGCCCAGAAATCCTCCACGTAAAAATGCGGCCGCATCAGCCAGCTCACCAACCACAGCAAGAGCCCGTTGATCACCAACACAAACAATCCCAGGGTCACCAGCACCAGCGGCAGGGTCAACACCAGCAGAACCGGCCGCACGAACGCGTTCAGAATCCCCAGTAACAAGGACGCCACCAGCACATCCAACGGCTTTTCATAGTGCACCCCCGGCACCACGTAAACCGCCACCAGCACGGCGCACGTCCCGATCAACCAGTTCTGCAGAAATCGTTTCATCACGGGCCGAGGGGCCTCAGGCTCCTTTCCCTGGCACCCCGGGCAAAACCACCAACACCTCGGCTGCGCTGTCCACCGCCAATCTCACGGACTCGAGCGCCGCCGGCAACAAACAAAACCTCCCGGGACGCAGGTCCACCGCCTCGTTGCCGCCTTCCAGCACCAACCGGCCTGCAACACACCCCAGCACGCGACAACCCCCTCCGCCCCATTCCAGCTGCGTGCTTCTGTTCCAGCGCCACACCTCCACACAAAACAACTCGTGCTCGACGAGCGGGCGGCGCCGGCCTCCGTCCCGCGCCTCCCAGCGCTCGGGCAACGGTCCCGGCTCGAAATCCTGAAAGTCCACACTCGCCAACGCCTCCGGCACGTGCAACGGACGGGGCCGGCCGTCCAACCCGCGGCGTCCCCAGTCATAAACGCGATAGGTCGTGTCAGAGTTCTGCTGAATCTCAAAAAGCACCAGCCCCGCACCCAAAGCATGGATCCGGCCGCTGGGCAGAAACACGGCATCGCCGGCGCGCACCGCAAACCGGTGAATGCAATCCGCCACGGTGCCTTCTCGCAGCCGCCGTTCGAACTCTTCCCGCGTCACACCCCGCCGCAGCCCGGTGTAGATTTCGGCTCCGCGCTCGGCCTCGGTGATGTACCACAGCTCGGTTTTGGGCTCGCCCCCCAGCCGCCGCGCCACTTCTGCCGGCGGATGCACCTGCACCGACAGCAATTCCCGCGCGTCCAGGATCTTGACAAGCCACGGAAACCGGTCCCCTGCCGCCGGCGCGAGGTTCCCCAGCAACGCCTCCCGGTGCGCCTCCATCAACCACCGCAAGTCGCGCCCCGCCCAGGAGCCGTTCGCAATCACACTCACGTCCTCCGGTCGGTCGGTGATCTCCCAGGATTCTCCAACCGGCCGGCCCGACAGCAACCGCTTGCCATAAAGCGTCTCCAGACGGCGTCCGCCCCAGACCCGCTCCTTGAATCGCGGCTCGAAAACCAGTGGATAAAACATCCGCTGAGACGCTGTCCTTGCCCTGAAAGCAGGGCCAACGAAGTCAAGACGCGGGAGCGCCCGAACCGGCGACCTGCGTTTCCGCGGCCCCGACCGCCGGCGCGGTCTCCACCGGAGCCGTCAACCGCGAGGGTTGCTGGGTGAACCGTCCGTAAGCCCGGAACTTGGCGTAGCGTTGTCGCCGGCGTTCCTCGCCCGACAGCTTCTGCAGTTCTGCCAGGTGCTTCAACACGGACTGCTTCAGCGCCGCCGCCGCAGCCGCAGGGTCGTTGTGCGCCCCGCCCAGTGGCTCCGGAATCACCTCGTCCACCAAACCCAGCGCCAACAAATCCGACGCAACCATCTTCAACGCCGCCGCGGCAGCCGGAGCCGCCGACCGGTCCTTCCACAAAATCGCGGCGCAACCCTCCGGACTGATCACCGAGTAATAGGCGTTTTCCATGATCAGGACCCGATCCGCCACTCCGATTCCCAGCGCCCCTCCCGAACCACCCTCCCCGATGATCACCGCGACAATCGGTACCTCCAATAACATCATCTCCCGCAAATTGACCGCAATCGCCTCGGCAATGTGACGCTCCTCCGCTCCAATGCCCGGATACGCCCCGGCCGTGTCGATCAGCGTCACAATCGGCAACTTGAACTTGTCGGCCAGTCGCATCAGCCGCAACGCCTTTCGGTAGCCCTCCGGATGGGCGGACCCAAAATTCCGCAGGATGTTCTCCTTCGTGTCCCGACCCTTCTGCGTTCCGATCACCATCAACGGCTGGCCGTCCAGCCGCGCAAACCCGCCCACCACCGCGCGATCGTCCGCAAACAGCCTGTCCCCGTGCAGTTCCTCGAAGTCCGTGAACGCCAGCCGCACGTAATCCAGCATGTACGGGCGCTTCGGATGCCGCGCCAGTTGCACCCGTTGCCAGGGCGTCAAATTGGCGAACACCTGCCGGCGTGTCTCCGCCAGCTTCTCCTCCATGCGGCGGATCTCTTCCTCGAAGCCCACGTTCATCCCGTGCGCTTCGGCGTGCCGACGCAGCTCCTCCAGTTTGGCCTGCAACTCCAGAACAGGTTTCTCGAAGTCCAGATAATGTTTCATGGACTCCCCAACACTAGGACCGCTTGCACCCTGTGGCAACGCAGAAACACCCCTGAGCCTGCTGTCCGGCGCATTTGCGTCATCGAGGACCGGCCTCCAAGATCCGGGGGAAGTGCCCGCGGCAAGTCGCTTGTCCGCTCCATCGGGACGGAATTCACCAACCCAGGGTAATGCCCTGGGCACCGAAACGCCCCAGCGGATCGCGCCCTGAAAGGGCAGAACCCGGCCCGGGCATTGCCTGCGATTCGCAATGGGGTCGTGGAGTCGTGCCTTTCAGGCCACGGCGGGTCCTGCGGGCTGAATCCGCGGGGCGTTGCCCCGGGTTGGCAGATTGCATGCCCCGTCGGCACGTGGACGGGTTCGCAGGATCTCCGCCGCCGGTCACCGGAGCGAACCGAAAAAGTCAAGCAACCAGCCCAACAGGATCAAGGTCAGCAACCCCACTCCCACGAACCACCAGAGCCATCGTACGCCCGCCGGGCGAAGTCGATCCCATCCCGGTGCCTGCGTGCCAAACTCCCGCCGAACGTATTCGTCGTAGTCGAACGGCTCCTCCCCCGGCGCCTCACCCGTCCACGCCTGCGTCCAGCCGGTTTGCTCATCCGCGCCGCATTCCGGACAAACCCGGGCTTCGGGGGATAACCGGCACCCGCAACAAGGACAAACCGGCGGGGCCATTCACACGCTCCTTCGAGTCCTGCAGCCGGGACAGCAGGTGGGGAATGCCCGACCTCAGCCGGCCCCCGCGTACTCCTCGTCCGTCCGCAGCACCAGCTCCATCAGGATGTAATCGTGCTTGATCCCCTGCATGTCCTTCACGTGGTCGGGGATGCGCACCAAATGCGTGAAGCCCAGGAGCGCGAAGAGCTTCATGGCCGCCTCCTGCTCCCCGATGAATTCCGCTTCCACCTTTTCCAACCCCAGATTCCGTGCCACCTCGACGATCTCCGACACCAGGGCCCGCGCCAAACCGCGCCCACGGAACCGCGGATGCACCAGCACGCTCACCCGGCCCACATGCCGCTTCCATCCGCCCAACTGCTGATGCAACGTGGCATCCCCGACGATCCGACTGCCCGCCAGGGCAAGCAACGGAAAGTTCCTGCCGTAATCGATGTTCTGACACCAGTTGCGGATCACGGCTCGATCCGTCACCCGGTGCTTGATGAACATGCGCTCATGCTCCGGTACAGCCAGAAAGAACTCGTGAAAGGCCGGCTCGTCAGTGCTCTGCAACGGCCGCAGCACCACCTCCGTGCCGTCTCTCAACGTGATCGTTTTCGGGAATTTCTGAAGTTCCAGTTCCAGTGACATGGTCGTTGGCCCGTTCTTTTGCCCCAGTATGAATCCCTGTGATGACCCGCGCAAGTTCCCTGCAAGCACCGCGCCCGCGTGCACCGGGGCGTCCCTCAAGCGTTCTCTCCCGACCGGCACTCCGCCTGCACCCATTGGAGGTAGCCCTCCATGCCAGCATTCACCGGGCACACGAGGAACTCCGGCGTTTCGTAGGGATGCTCCTTCCGAATGAGCTCTTCCAGCTGGCCCAGACGTTTGCGCACCGTCTTGCAAATCATCAAAACCTCATCGCTTCGTTGCAGTTGCCCCTCCCACCAGTAAAGGGACTCGATCGCCGGCGCTAGGCTCACGCACGCCGCCAGCCGGGCCTCCACCGCCAACGCCGCCAGACGTCGGGCCGTCTGCATGTCCGGCACCGTGATCAGCACCACCACGACATTCCGGGTCGCTTGCATCCTCGCCTCCCATCGCTGCTCCGCAGCGCCGCGATCCCTTCCCCCGAGCACTCCACCGGTCGGCCCCCGCAACCGCCGCGCTCGCCGAGCATCGCCATGCTGCCATTGCCATTCCGGCCGCGCAACTTCTCCGTCCGGCCCCGTTGCGCCATCCCTCCGCATTCCCCGTGCGAGGCGCTTCAGACCAATCCTTCCGCGCACCCGCATCATCCGTCCCGCATCGCGGGCATCGCCTCATGAAACGACCGCGTCACCCACAGGAAAGGATCAAACACATCTCGGCGCGCAGTGAATCATCTCGAAGTTCAGTCCCGGGGGTACGCCCTTGCGTCTTGTGGCCCCCCGCCGGGCAGCGGCCCTTCGTAAACCCACCTCTGGGATGCAGCGATCGCCCATAGGGCCCCGGACGCCGCGATCCCCTTCCCCAACCGCGTCGTCGTCCCGAGGAGCTTTTCCCGCGAAAAGCGCCTGCACCCGCGATTCGCGCCCCACGACAGCGCCCGCCAGACGGCCGCGCAAACCGGCAGGAGCCCTGGGACCATCGGACTGTGCTTCCCCTCCAGACGAGAACCACGAAGAACGGTCGCCGCACCGCAGCTGTTTGCCGGCCGGGGCCTGCACGTTCCTCCATCAGGCACGACCCCCGGCATCCGCTCCTGCCGGATCGCCACGGCGAATCCATCCGGGCCCGTGCCGCTGAAGCCAGGGAGGCAATCCACTTTCGGTCAGCCTGGGACATCCGGGAGGCGAACCTACGGGGACAAAAAAATTGGAGCGGGTGAAGGGAATCGAACCCTCGTCTCAGGCTTGGGAAGCCCGCGTTCTACCATTGAACCACACCCGCAAGCTCCGGGACCTCTTATACCACACGCCAGTCCGGCGGGCAAGACCCTTTCATGCAGGGTTCGGAACGGTGCACTTCCGTTTCCGAGCCCGGCATTCGCGAATCCCACGATGGTGCCTCTCTCGCTCGGCTTTCATGCGCCGGGGACGCCCGAAACCCCGCGAGCTGTCAGCCCTGACCAAAACCTGAAACGCGCCGGACGGCGCATCTACAGCGCCGGCGGCACTGCCACCGTCAAGGCGCCGGGCGGCCATCCTCCGAAGCAGCTTCTGCGTTTTCCATTCCCACAAAACTCCGGGGGCCGGAAAGTGTCCCGCCCATGGCGCGCCGCCGGTTTGGCCCAACGGGGCGCAGATGAACCAGCCCCCGCGAGCGGCCCGATCAAAACCGGACGACCCGATCGCGGACGAAAGCATCGGTCCATGGCGCCCCCAACATCGCGTGAGGCGGGGACGTCAATTCATCCGCCCTCGCCAGCACCTCGGACGGGCAGACAATCAGCATTCGCCCCGCTTGGATGAAGCGGGATTTCGGCCGCACCACCACGGATCCGGAGGGCGTACCGAATCGAAAGGTCCGGCGTCAGGAGGTTCGGGTGTGATTCCGGGCGCACTGGCAGAGTGAGAGCCGTGAAGGTTTACAATGTGGACTCTGCGGTCCAGGGTCCACTTGCGGAACCGGACCCGGTGGTGGCGCCGCGGCAGCCCCATCCAGCACTACCTGCCGGGCTGGGGGTCAAAACAGTGCCGGCGACCAAGGCGCAGCATCGAAGGAATTCCGTGCTGGGGAGTCAGCCGCGGTGGATTGCGCCAGACGCGGCCCGCAAGCAGAGCGCGCAAGGTGTCGGAGTTGCACGGGCGCACGACAAATCGGCCGGGCGATCGACGCGGGTCGGAGAATTCCGAAGCGCGCGCAAGGACTCTTCAGCTGGATCCGGCTGCCGGGCCGCTTTCGCTGTGTTGGATGGTTGTCGCACTCCACGACGCGCGACCCACCTGGAATCGATCTGCTCTAGTTTGAAAACGCCCAGCCTATAGCGACCCGGGTATCAAACACGCGATTGTGCGGCCCTCAAGGCTCACATTAACGCAAAGACTTCTCTGCTCACTCTCGTTGCGAAACCAAATAGTGCCCCAGTTTGCGGTATCCGCATTTCTGACCACATACACGTCGGGACGCCCATCTGGAGCTTTGGTTCGGCCATCTTCAACAGGTATCCCATGATGCGGATCACAACCCTGCTTTTCTAATGCTTGCCGGGCCATTCGCAGCGCTACGTGCCGCTCCAAGTGCATCGCCGGCTTCTCGAGGCTCCCCGCGTGGCGGCCGACGGTGGTAGCCCGCTTCAACGCCAGGTCACAAACTCTCGGGAACACTACAACCCCGCATGTACCAGTCCCAACCAGCAGACGCCATACCCACTGCTTCCCCGTTCGACACCACGGTGCGTCTTTCATCCGAAAGCAGTGCACAAGAGACCGCAGCGTCTTGGCGCACTCCGAGCCCAATGCCTGCCGTTATAACAGTACCCATGGTAATCCTTTTCGAGCGGAGCCTCCTGAAGACACTGCCACATTTCGTTATCGGTCGCATCTGCCACCTTTTTACCCTTTGCAGCGCCATGTTGAAGCTCCAAGCCACCTTTCCAGCATGTATTGCGCCATCTCGGTGGGTATCTTCTTCTAAACGTGCCTTTGCCCCAGCCTTCGCATTTGGGTCATTGCACCCGATGCCCCGCCGCTTGCCGTGTGCGTCGTATCCATAATCCAAGTAAACATGCCCAGAGAAACGATTCGCAATCTCAAGAATGCAGCGGTCCCAGCACGTGCCCCCCCTCTTTGTTAATGTCGCGCGTACAACGTTGAATCCCGGAAACGGAAGGGGGCCGCGTGGGTTTGTGCGGAGGCCACCGGCGTTCTGCCAAAGCAGGTTCTTGACCGAAAGGCCGCAGAGCCCATATCCCCGATCCAGTGGAACGCCCGCACGATGTAACTGCAAACGAATATTCCCAATGCTCTGGAGATGGAACGGTTGGTCGGAGTTCTGGAAATCGAGCAGCTACGTCTAAGCCGTCGCGGTCAATGGAAAACAGCGGATTGTTGTAAACGAGCCCATGGAGACTCCTGGCTCCACGTTCCGCGATGGGTTTTCTCGTCGGCCACCTGCCAAGGCTGGGACTCTAGGCGCGATATTCCTAAAGCACCAGTTCGGTTGTGTCGTCCGTCCGTTTGGTGCTGAAACGGAAGACATTTTCTGTAGCTGTTTGACCCGTTACACGAATCGGCTCCCCAAAAGGACCGTATTCGTAGCGGGCGGCTTCCCACACATCGGCCGCAGCGATCGGTGAAACACTGTTGCCGTTGCCGTCGCAGGTCACAAAATGCGTCCCCGAAGCCAGACCACCGGCCAGCCGGACCCAGAGCAGGCCACCACCGACGCCACCGGCACCGTCCATTGTGCCACTCAAGTCAAGGCCCCACACGTAGCTGCGCACCAGCGCATGGTTCGTGGCGCCGAGCTCGACCACGTGTCGGCCGAAAGGCGCTGGATCGCTGACAAACTTCACGTCTTCCGTCACCACCCAGACCCCGTTGCTCAATACGTAGCTCGTCTGCCTCGTGCGCCGGCCCAATGCATCGTACGCCCAGTCCACCCGACGCCAACCGGCCCGATCCGCCGCCCCGTAGCTCTTCACCCGCACCAACCGGTTCTCTGCGTCCCAGGTGTAGTTCCAACGCCCGTCGCTGGTCAGGTTGCCGTCCGCATCGTAGCTGAAGCTCTCGGGCGTCTTGGGCACAAACACCTGGCCCGTGATGTTGCTGACCACGTATTGGCCAGAACCAACCGGCAGCACCGCCACGTTCGTGATCCCCAGCCAGACGGGATTGGCCGAATTCTCCACCGCCAACTCCGCCCGGAAATAACGCCTCTTGCGATGGGTCGGGTTCGTGTTCACCGACACGCTGGCCGCATTCGTCGCCTCGCCCAAAATGATTACGGAGCCAGGGAATGTCTTGCTGCCAGGTTGGCTGACAGATCTCGTCATGCGCTGACGAACAGTTCAAACTCAATCTGATGTCGGTTAACAAATTTCTCCCGCACTCTGCCGCGAAGACGCGGCGTCTCGGGCGATGCGGCACCCGGCTGCACCTGTGCTGCCGTTTGGGATCGGCATCTGCTCTCCCGCACGCCTTCCGCATCGTTCGCCCATCACGACCAACGATGCGCAGCGCGGCAGCACACTCAAACCAAAAAAACAATTCGTCCCGACCCCGTCACGGGGCGAACGACATCGGATCAGGACTGCTTTTTCCGGAAAGACCCGGGCCTGGGACGCCAAGAACCCCGGGGGGCGCCTGTGTTCCCAACACCGCCCACCGACGCAGCGCTGTCGACCGTGCCAGCGAGTTGCGTCGCCCGGGATTCTTTCCCAACCTTGCAACGGCACTGCCACAACAGCTTACTCCCAGCGTTCGCTCAGCACTCTGACCAGCTCATTTACGTACTGGCGCACCTGGGTGGGCGTGCCCGTTTGCAACAGTGCCCGAAACTCGGAAATCCACTCCCGTGCTTCCGTCTCGCTCATATCAGTGAGCTCCAAAGCCCGCGCGAAGAGGTTCGCATCTGCAGCTACCCCGCCGTACCTGTAACAGAGGTAGCGAGTAGACAATCGACAAATCCCCAACTGCTTCTCAGCCGCCTTCTTCCACTCGGCTGGCAACTCCTCCACGCCGTACTTCTTGAGCAGTCGCGAGTAGTCTGTCTCCTCGATGGTCGTTTTGTACGCCCAACGGGAGTTCTTCCACTCGCGCTTGATGCGCCCGTTGGAGACGTCAAAATACATCAACTCGCAGGTCGCCACCGGAGGGAACGCGACCACGATTACGATGAGTGCCAGGCACACCACACCCGCAGCAATCGCGACAATCCTGCATACACGCCTGCTCATGAGCCCGTTCGACTGCATAGCCTGTCAGCCATTCTCTTGTCAGATCGGAAATGTATCCAGTTCTCCTTGTCTATGTGCATCAAGCTTTCAAGCGCGTGCGCGTTGTTATATGGATTCGAGAAGTCCTCGTCCTCTGTCCCCTGCCCATGCGTGATTTCATGAAACATCGTCGAGTCTTTCTCATCGGAGCTTTGGTGGAACCATCCGTTGTCCAAAGTGAGTGTATCGTCGTACCACGGAACGGACGAGTTCCAGTAGTCTGCCATAATGTTTCCCGGGAAATCCGCGCGGTAGATTTCCAGATTCCTGCCCGGGTCTTCGATCTCACTGACCATGCCCTCCAGGATCCGCTTGACGTGTTCGAGATTCTTGATGAGCTTCCCGTACGCAGGACAAGGACACAGCTTTGACAGCTTGCGGATGTTGTCGTCCATCTGCTTGATCAACGCCAAAGCCCTCTGCTTGACCCGCGCGATTGAGTTCAAGATGGCCTGCTTCTCTGCGTGAGTGAAAATGTCTTCCCACTCGTATTCGTACAGCGCGAGTCGATCAAATGCGCTCAGGGGATGATTGCCGATGCCCCGGTAGAGATTACTGCGCGCACTGCGCACACCACCAGATGGCCGCCCCACAAGTGCAAAGCCCACTTCCGCAATGGGATCGCGGCTGAGCCACCGCCCCGTACTGGGCGAGTAAACGCGGTATTCGTACAGGACCAGGTCGGTTGTGTCGTGCGTCCGCTTGGTCGAGAAACGGAAGGGGTTTCCCTTACCCATCGGGCCGGTGAGGCGAATCAGCTCGCCAAACGGACCGTATTCGTAGCGGGCGCTCTCGGCTCCATCTAGCGCAGCGATCAGCGCACTAATGTTGCCGTTGCCGTCGTAGGCGCAGAAATGCGCGCCAACAGAAGGGCCGGTGTACTGCTTCACCCACAACAATCCGCCCACGCCACCGGCGCCGTCCATCGTCTCGCTCAGGTCCAAACCCCAGACGTAGCTGCGCACCAGCGCATGGTTCGTGGCGCTCGACTCTGCAACGTGCCGGCCGAACCAGACCGGATCGCGCACCAAGTTCAGGTCATCCGTCACCACCCAAACCCCGTTGCTCAATACGCAGCTCGTTTGCCTCGTGCGCCGGCCCAATGCATCGTACGCCCAGTCCACCCGACGCCAACCGGCCCGATCGCTCGCGCCGTAGCTCATCCCCCGCACCCGCCGGTTCTCCGCGTCCCAACGGTACACCCACCGCCCGTGCCGTACAAGGTTCCCATCCTTCTCGTAGCCTAAAAGCTCGGGACTCTCCAAGACCAACTTTTCGCCCGTGATGTTGCTCACCCCGAAGTGGCCCGAACCAACCCGCACCATCGCCACCCTCGTGATTTCCAGCCAGACGCGATTAGCCGCATTGTCCATCGCCAGTTCTGCCCGCAAATCGCGGTGCTTCAGGTAGGCTTGGTTCGTGTTCACTGACACGCGGGCCGCGTTCATCGCCGCGCCGAGCCCGCTCCCACACCCTCTCCGCGTGCGGGTGGTTAGTTGTCTGGCAAAGATCACCATGGCTGGCAATCAACTCACATCGAACGGAGGCGGATTCAACCAATTTCTCTCGCACTCCGTTGGGGCAGGACGCAGCGCGAGGCGGTGGCACGGACGGCGGAGGCCAATCTACTCCGGCGCCGCCTGAGTACTGCCAGATCCGTTCTACCGCTTGCCAGGACAGGTGGAAATGTTCCTATAGTTTTCACCTAGATTGCTCGATCAGGTCCGCCAAAGCTTTGTCCGCCTTCCTTTTCTTTTCCTTCAGCTCTTGGAGTTTTTCGGACGCAACTGGATGCACAACATGGTTCGTTGTTCGGATGAACCACTCAAACTCGTCAGTCTCAGGATCAAACACCACAAAGGTTTCATAAAAGCCGTCCTGGTCTTCATCGGATTCCACCGCAACAGTCCTCCCGTTGACCCTGAACGCTCTCGTTCTCTTGCCATCCTGAGTCATCTCCAACATGATGCACTTGCCGCCACGATACGTTCTTTCAACCGACAGATTCCTCTCCGGAAAACTTTGCTTCTTCGTTGTGATCTCCAAAACCCCTGCCGCATGCACCGACAGCAACACAGCGGCTACACAACTCAGCATCGGTCCCAGCGTTTTCATGGCACCTATTTCTTCTTGGACGGCTGCGGTTTCTTCTGGTTCTTGCCGCCTGCAGGATTCTTTCGCATGAACTTGCCCAACTCACAGTCTCCACAGCTCAACATGCATCGCGCAACCAACCAGGTTGAAATGTTGCCGTAAAACGCGTCGCAAATGGTGTGGCAATCGAAATCCGAAGGAGCATCTCCACATTTGCACGCATCGTTGTACCTCTTCACAGCATGTTTGAGTTCTTCCGACTGCGGAACGCTGGGCGGGATGCTGATGCCCTGGCCAGGAGGAATGCCCCTCGCCAGTCCTAGCGGGTCCAAGTTGATCGCCGGGTCGTTTCTGACGTACGCGTATAAGTTTGGGCCGTCGTCAGCAAAGACGTCGTCCTCTCCCGATTCTGTTGCGCCGCGTAGCGTTCTAAACCCGAGTTCACCCAACGGGTCTGTGCTCAGCCACCTCACCAAGCCCGGTCTACAGGCACGATACTCATAAAGTACAAGCCCCATGCCCGGGTCCATCCGTTTGATACTGAACCGGACGGGGTTGAAGGCGGCGGCGGGGCCGGTGGCGCGCAAGGGCTCGCCCAAGGGGCCGTACTCGTAGCGCGCGGTCTCCGTACCGGTGGTGGCACAAACCAACTGCCAGACGTTGCCGTTGCCGTCGTAGGTGACGAAATGCGTCCCGGACGCCGGACCGCTCGTCACGCGCACCCAGAGCACACCACCCGCACTATCCAGCGTCTCGCTCAGGTCCAGGCCCCACACGTAGCTGCGCACCAGCGCGTGGTTCGTAGCGTT
>NZ_JBMVQY010000005.1:0-157661 GCF_049537125.1 Limisphaera sp. VF-2 | reverse complement strand
GGCCGGCGCATCCGGCAGACGAGCTACGTGTTGAGCAACGGGGTTTGGGTGGTGACGGAGGACCTGAAATCCGTGAGTGATCCGGTCTGGTTCGGCCGGCACATTGCGGAGTTGAATGCCACGAACCATGCCGTGGTGCGCAGCTATGTTTGGGGCCTAGACCTGAGCGAGACATTGGACGGCGCCGGTGGCGTGGGCGGTCTGCTCTGGGTGCGGATGGCGAGCGGTCCGGCGTCCGGGACGCATTTTGCGACCTACGACGGCAATGGGAACGTGTGGCAGTTGGTCTCTGCCTCCACCGGCACGGCGACCGCCCGCTACGAATACGGCCCCTTCGGCGAGCCCCTCCGCACCACCGGCCCGATGGTAAAGGAGAATCCGTTCCGCTTCTCGGCCAAGTATCAGGACGGCGAAACTGATCTGCTTTACTACGGCTACCGTTACTACAACCCCAGCACCGGCCGCCGGCTGAGCCGCGATCCGATCGAAGAACGTGGCGGGAGGAACCTTTATGGATTTTGCAGAAACGATGCGGTCGCCAGACTTGATTCCCCAGGCCAGAATGACCTTGCCTTTTGCGGCCCGATGATGACTGGCGAGGTCGAATGGCACACCCCATCAGAACTAGAAGTGGAAATATCGCTTTTGATGGCAGCCTTGATGACGCCGGTACCTGGGGATGAAGGACTTGCCGCTGCTGTATTGACAAAACGTCTGGCGAAACTGCTGAACAAGGGCGGGAAATGTCTGAGATGTCGATGCAGAGTTGGTTGGCACGGGAAGAGTGTTCAACACAACTACTGCCATCTTCAGCTTGCTTGTTGCGGCAAGGGTGTTTCGATGTCGCACAGAAAACTAAGGATTCCTCTTCCGGACAAGCTTTGCCCACCCGGTGGGCGCGATTGGAACTGGCCTTAAAAATATCCCTGTATGGCTACATTTCCTCTTGCCAAACGAGGCGACCTGCGAATATCTGACCAGTCGCTGGCATGACCAGGTCTTGGACCTTAAGTCCGTCCATCATGATACCCTTCAGAGGAACGTGCGATTCATCGTCTTGGAGGAAGTTCCCGAGCGGAAATCGCCAGTGGTTGCATTTGGGCGGATTGGACTGTTCTCGGTTCCGATTCAATCAACTGTTGTAACGTTGTCGCCAATCGAAGACGTTCGCTTGAACTGCGATACGGGCGACACCGACCTGTTGATTTCGCGAGTAGAGTGCGAATCGCGTTTCTTTCGAATCCATGGGATGAATGGCGACGTTGAGGTGGTCGGTGAGATGATGCAACTGTCTTTGGAGCCGCTCTCGAAAGCTCCAAAGGTGGGACGCGTGGTCGATCTTGGATTGTTCGAGTTATCATGGACGTCTCGCAGGACATGGCGCAGGGAGTGGTCCTGGGGCAACTGGAAACGGACCACCCATTGCCAGGCTGTTGAAAGAGTGGCGTTTTCCCAAGCGGATTGGTTCTAAGGATTCATTGTGATCCCGGCCTCCAACCTCTTGGACCGCGGGTTTGCAGCCTGGACAGGCCTCGACGCGCCGGACGTGTTCGATGTTTTGGGGAATCGTGGAGGAGCGCCTCACGCGGCGGAATTCACCGGGATTCTTTTCTCGCCCCGCTGCAGAGCCCCGGAGTGCGCGCAAGACCGGAGGTCTGCGAAGCAGTGGGCTGAGAAAGGTCCGCTGCGCCAAAAGCCCACAGGGTCCCGCAGAGGAGAAAGCCCACGGAGCAAGCAGAAGATTTGATAAAATGCCCACAGAGCACGCAGAACACGCAGAAAAGGCCGGATCCGGGGAATGGAAAAAAAGGATAACCGCTGCTGGACAGCGCGGACTGTTTTTCGGGGAAGCTTCCGCCGGCTGCCGCCGGCGGCTACAGGGTTGAGAGCCCACAGAGCACGCAGAAGACACCGAAAGAACAAGCTCAGGGATTCCCCAACACACGCGGAGGAGAGAATGGTCCGCCGACTTCCGTCGGCGGCTACGAAGTGGAGAGCCCGCAGAGCCCGCAGAAGACGCAGAAAAGGATCGTGATCGGAACGAGCGGGAAGGGCTTGGGACCTTCAAGGGACGGCGGGCAGGGCGTCCCTGTTTTTACGGTGCGACAGTGCGGGGGCCATCGGGTCCGAGCATTGCAACCGAAGGTGGTCGCCGCGGGAAGACGGCGGAGTTCGGAAGTCAGCCAGCGATTCCCGTCGGTAGCCAGCTTGGTGGCGATTGGGGGGCATCCGCCGACTTCCGTCGGCGGCTACCCCATACTGGGTGCGGCGGCGGATGTACTCATGATCCGAAGGGTCCATCCGGTCATGCGCGGCGGCTTTGGTTGATGAGAGGGAATGCGTCTGGAGGTCCCGGGGCCGCTGGCTGAGGGCGGCGGCGAATCAGTTTGTTTTCAGCTCGGTGGTCCACGGCCTGACGGCCGTGGCGACCTGAGTGCATGACCGTGGGGGCTACTGCGCGGGGCGTGGCCCTTCTTTGGATCGCGGCTCCGCCGACTGTCGAGGGTGAGATGTAGCATTTGTGATCGGGTCTCTGGCACCCAGTAGCTCCGGCTACCCTTTGGTGGTCCAGCCCAGGATCCGCCGCCTCACGGCGGCGGCTACGAATTAGTTCCTTCGATCGGTAGTCCACGGCCTCACGGCTGTGGCTACCCGAGTCCATCACCGTGTTGGCTACTTGGCGGGGCGTAGCATTTTTTTGGATTCCAGGTCTGCTGCCTGAGGGCGGCGGCAGCCATGCGCCGAGTCTGTGGCCCCCGAGGAGAGCCGGGGGAGGGTTTCTTTGCAGCCTGTCCGCAGTGTCTCCGCGGCGGCTACGAAACCGTTTGGCAGGTCAGAGGCTGGCTCCGACGCTTGGTGGTGGCGGCGACAGGTGGTTGGCGGCTCAGGAACGCCGGCGGCGGCGGCCAGGGGTGTCGCTGGCGGGGGCGGAACTGACTCGGACGCAAGACTCGCACGTGCTGATCCCGGCAAAGGCAGGAGTCCACCGAAAAGCCGCTGTTTGAAGAACCGAGCAGAGAGGGGGCCGGGCCGGCAGACGGGATGGGTCAAGCGTAACTACCCGGCATGCGGAGCGTCCACTCTTCGTAGAGTTCTGCCGGGATTTCCCGGAGAAAGCGGGACGGACGCTGGACCGGGTCGGCTTCGCCACCCCGGATTCGGTGGAGCAGCGGGTAGGTGAGATACAGCTCGTTTCGGGCCCGGGTGACCGCTACATAGAACAGGCGGCGTTCCTCCTCTTCGCCCTCCTCGGTGTCGAGGGAACGCGCGGATGGGAACAAGCCGTCGCACAGCATGATGACGAATACCACGTCAAATTCGAGGCCCTTGGCCTGATGCACGGTGGAGAGGCGGAGTCGGTCGGTTTCAGTTCCCGAGGGGGTGTCTTCTTCCGCCTCCACGTTGGTCAGGAGAGCCATCTGGGCCAGGAATTCATGGAGGTCCTGGAACTGTTGAGCGAAAATAGCGAGCTGTTCCAGATCTTCCCTGCGGGAGCGATAGTTCGGGTAGGTGAGCTTGAGGTATTCGTCGTAGCCGGAGGCCAGGACCCGACGGATCATTTCGGCAGGGCTGCGGCGCACTTCGGGATGCTCCAATGCTTCCACAGTGGCGACGAAGGCCGGCCAGACCTCACCGGCTTTGCGGCCCAAGACCGGGGTGCATGATTGCAGTGCGCGGGCGATCGGTGTGTGGCTCAACCCGATCCGGGGTGGGGAGGGGACGGCCTGGGTGGCGGCCCATTCCCTCTGAAAAGCGGCCCACAGTTTCTCGGCTCCTCGCGCACCGATCCCCGGCAGCAACTGGACCACGCGTTGGAAGGCGAGGCTGTCGAGAGGGTTGGCTACGAGGCGCAGGTAAGCCGTGACATCCTTGATGTGGGCTTGTTCGAAAAAGCGGACGCCGCTGGTGATGGTGAAGGGGATTTGACGGTAGGTGAGCTCCATTTGGAGTTCCATGGCATGGAAATGGGCCCGGTACAGGACGGCCATGCGGTGCAATGGGGTGCCGGCCTCGCGGAGTTCCGACACGCGCTGAGCGACAAATGCGGCCTGCTGGGCGGCATCCTGACAGACGACCAGCACGGGACGCGGACCGGAGGGGCGGGCGGCCACCAGGACCTTGGTGAACTGGTGCGGGTTGGCCTCGATGACCGCGTTGGCCAGACCGAGGATTTCCGGGGTGCTGCGGTAATTGATTTCGATCTTGTAAATGCGGGCGTCGGGATACCGTTTGGGGAACTCGAGGATGTTGCGGGCGTCGGCCCCGCGCCATTGATAGATACTTTGGGCGTCGTCGCCCACGACCATGAGATTGCGATGACGGGCGGCCAGGGTGTCGATGATGGCGCTCTGGACGACGTTGGTATCCTGGTATTCGTCCACGAGGATAAAGAGGAACCGGCGTTGCCAATGTTCGCAGACCTCGGGGTGCCGGGTTAAAAGCTCGAGCCAGAAACCGAGGAGGTCGTCGAAGTCCATGACCCGGGCTGCCAGCTTCCGCTCGCGATAGAGTCGGTGGATGCGTTCGATGGGCTCTTGCAGGGGCAGGAAGTAGTCGTAGGACGTGGCGAGAATCTCGCTCAGGGGTTGCTGCAGGTTGGCGGCCAGTGCGAACATCTCGAGCAACACGTCTGCCCTGGGGAAACGCTCCTTGCGTTTGCCCTCGAAACCGGCGTCCTTGAGACAGGAATTCAGCAGTTGGCGGGCATCTTCGCGGTCCAGGATGCTGAAGTCGCGCGGATATCCCAGGAGCTCCGCGTGGTGGCGCAGGATGCGGTGTCCGATGGCGTGGAAGGTGCCGCCCCACAGACCGGGCAGTTCCTGGCCGAGCAGTTCGGCCACGCGCCGCATCATTTCGCGGGCTGCTTTGTTGGTGAAGGTGAGCAGCAGAATTCGCTCCGGCGGCACCCCCTGCTCCAGCAGGAAGGCCACGCGATAGGTCAACGTACGGGTCTTGCCGCTGCCCGCTCCGGCAATGACCAGGGCCGGCCCGGGTGGTGCGGTCACCGCGGCCAGTTGCTGCGGGTTCAGTTCCCGTTCGTAGTCAATGTGCAATCGGACGCCGGGACGAAACGACTGCAACACGTACTCGCGTGTCATCTCGGTCATTCAAAGGCCAACAAAAGGGCCGGCCAAGGGAAAAGACGGGGTGCCAGCGACGGGGCGCAGCCCTCCTTGGTGAAAGAGATCGGAGGCTCTGGAAGAGGGTGGGGTCTTGTGGGCCCAAGGCCGCTGGTTTTTGGTCCGGCCTCGAGTGCGGGCCGGGTGCGGATTCCGGAGCCCCGGTCACGTTCTCCGCGCGAACATGCATGAAGCAACGACCAGAGTGCTTTTGCCGGTCGCCGGCTCTCCGGGCGTCCCGAACGAAGGGGATGGCTCGGGTCGCAAACGCGTCTGAGGGTCTTTTCGACCCGGGCCCCGGCCTGTTGCGGAGGCTAACGCGTTCACTCACGATCTTATTCCCTTCCCGATTGGGCTTTGTCGAACGGGACAATACATCGGAGAGGTCCACGGGCTTTGGGGAGGGCCAGCCGCAGTCCCTGGGCAGGGACAAGCCGGCGGTGAGTGCCGAGCAGTGCGCCGGTTTCGATGCCTTGCACGGCGAAGCGCCGACGCAAGCACCAAGCAGAGTGAATGCGGCCGAGACGCGCCTGCAGTGGCGCTGGGGCGGACCATGCCGTGTTGCGCCGGGCTCCGCCGCACATGGTTCATTGCCAGTTCACCGCCACGGCAGTTACATTGGACGCAGGACAGTCATGGGGTTGGGGCTGCGAGATTGGTGGCTGGGGCGATGCCTGCGGGCAGGTTCTGTCGAGGCCCGCCGGCGCGCCGTGGAAAAGCTGCAGGGCCGTACCGACGGCGCTGCCCTGCAGCTTCTGTTGCGGGCCGTGCGGGATCCGGATCCGACGGTGCGGCGTGCGGCTGTGGCGGCCCTGGGGCAGTTCAAGGAGGAAGTGGCTCTGGGGGCCCTGGTACAGGCTTTGCGGGATTCGGACGAGCAGGTGCAGGAAACGGCCGTACTGGCCCTTCGGCGGGCGGAGAGTCGGTCTGCTGTTCCTGCTCTGGTGGGTCTGTTGGGGCATGGGAATGCCCGATTGGAGCGCCGCGTGGCTCAAACGCTGCAGGCGCTGGGCTGGCGGCCCTCCAGTCCGGAAGAGGAAGCCCGGTACGCCGTGGCCAGTGGAGATTATGAGCGAGCCGCCGCTCTGGGAGGTTCCGCAATTGCCCTGTTGGCTCGGCGTTTTCGCGGGGGCGACTACGCGGAGCGGTTGGCGGTGGTGCGTGCTTTGACCCGGTCGTCGGGGCCCGAGGTGACCGCCTTGCTCATGGAGGCGCTCCGCGACGAAGATGCCACGGTGCGAGCCGCAGCAGCCGATGGTTTGGGGCAGCTGGGGGTGGGTGCGGCGGTACCGGCTTTGATCCGTGCGCTCAAGGATGCGGCCCCGGCGGTACGTGCTGCGGCGGCTGTGGCTCTGGGCCAGTTGCGGGATCCGCAGGCAGTGGACCCCTTGATTGCGGCTTTGGAGGATGCCCAGTGGGAGGTTCGCACGGCCGCGTTGGAGGCCCTGGGGCGTTTGGGTGACCGGCGTGCCTGGTCTTCCGTGGTTGCTCGCCTGGAGGACGTTGATCAGGAGGTGCGGCAACAAGCCGCCGAGACGCTGGGAGTTGTCGGGGATGAGACTGTTGTGGAGAAGCTGGTCTTGACGCTGCTGGATCCGCATGCGGGTGTGCGCCAGGCAGCGGCTCGGGCATTGTACCGCATCGACCCGGGCTGGCAGCGCTCGGAACGGGTCCGGCAGCTGCTGCCCAAAGTCGAAGCGGCTCTGCAGCACAGGGATGTCAGCGTACAATTGGCGGCGGCCACCTTGTTGCGACAGATCACCGGTCTGAGTCCGGCCGAGTTGGCGCAGCAACGATCCCGCGGCCATCCGACCCACCGTCGGGAGGCTGCCGCCGGGATCCTCGAGTCGCTGGTGCAGGATGCGGACCCGGACGTGCGGTTGACGGCCGTTGAGGCGCTCGGGCGACTGGGGCTGTCCCGGAGCCGCGCGGTGCTGGAACGTTGTTTGTCGGATCCGGATCCCGCGGTGGCAGCAGCCACCCTGGACGCACTCTCCGGTTGTCATGGCTCCTGAAGCTTCCAAGACACCGGTTTCCTCTGCGCGGCAAGCCCGCGTGCTGTTCGTGGATGACGATCCCGTTTTCCTGCAAACCGTGGCAGAGCTGATGTCGGATCTCAGTCAGGGGCGGTGGGAGATCCTCACAGCGGGCAACGCCAGCGAGGCGCTTCAGGTCCTGCACAGCCGGCCTGTGGACCTGGTGGTGCTGGACGTCGAGATGCAGGCCATCGACGGCATCCAGGTTTTGTCGCTGCTCAACCGCAGTCATCCACATCTGCAAAAGGCGGTTCTGACGGGCTATGCCACTGAGAATTATCGCGCGGCCTGTTTGGCCCAGGGAGCGGAGCTGTTTTTGGAGAAGCCGACCCGGCCGGAGGGGTGGGCCTCCGTTCATGCGGCCTTGCAGCAACTGCTGGATTTTCCGCCGGAGCGCGGCTTTCGCGGTGTGCTGCGGCGCGTGGGGCTGACCGACATTCTGCAATTGGAATGTCTCGCAAAGAGTTCTTCCGTGTTGGAAGTTACGGCGGGGTCGGTCACGGGCCGGATTTACATTGACCAGGGCCGGATTGTGCATGCCGAGCTCGGCGAGGCCACCGGCGAGGCGGCCTTCTATCGATTGCTGGCGCTTCCGGGAGGTCAGTTCGTTGTGCAACCCTTCCGGGAGCCGCCCGAGCGCTCGATCGGCAGCCCGTGGGAGTTCCTCCTCATGGAAGCGGCGCGCCTTCGGGACGAACTGCAGGCCGAGCTTCACGCGGAAGACAAGGGGACCGCCGGTGCAGCTCCTGTCGAGTCCACGCCCGCTGTGTCGGCGGGCCAAGGGCCGGATTCAACGGCGGGGCAGGTGAGAGATTCCTTCCCTTCCGGGCAGGAGGCGAGCGTGGGACGCGCGATGGTCCAGCCGACCGCGCCTGCGGGGCCGGAGACGGCCCGCTGCGTGCTGGAACCGGGGGCTCCGACGAGCGAGCGACAGGGTGCACGGGAACTTCTCATTTGTGATGCGCACGGCGAGATCCTGTACGAGTGGAACTGTCCGGAGCGTGCCGCGTGGGTTAACGTGATCGAATTCGTTTCGCAAAAGGCCACGCGAATGGTTCCCGGAGACCAGTTCGGCGAATTCGACCGACTCGAGATGGCATGCGGAGGGGCGCGGTGGTTGCTTCTGCTGCGCGCGGACCGGGCCGTGCTCATGGGATGGGGGACTCCACTGGGATCTCCGATCCGACCGCCCGCCGGTTTCGGGGTCATGGACTCACGGAGCCGTCTGATTGAATGGCTGCGAGGCACCAGCGCGCCATCAGGCGTTGTGCTGCGGGCGTTGCGGTTTCCGGACCGCACTGTGGCCAGTGATGTGGAGCTCCGCGACCTGCCCTCGGCGTGGCTCGAACACATCGGTCGGGGGATTCTGGATACGTACGAGGTGCTGGCGGCGCATCGGATTCATCCGGATCGACTGCGCTGGCGGTACGCGCGCGGGGCCATTGATTGTGCCCGGCGCGAGGATGGAACGCTGTTGCTGATGTTCAGCCCGGAGGCAGGGGTTTGCGCCGGTGCAGAAGTCGTGGAGTTTCTGGACCTCTTTCGGCGGGGAGAATCAGCGCGCTAGGCGGTTTGGGTGGATGGATTCGGCAGAACGGCCGACGGGCAGGATTGCAGGGGCCACCTCCGGTTCAAGGCCGGAAACGTCAGGGCGCTGCGCATAAAAAGTCGTTGGCCCCGCGGGCGATCGGGTCGTGCCTGCCCGGCCGCCGGGTAATGTTTCGACGCTCGCATGGCAGGCCGTGGCGCCACCGTGAGTGGGGTTGGCGCGGGTCTTCCGCGGGGCGCCCTCGAGAGGGTGACCGGGCTTGTCTCATGTTGGCCGAAAGCGGTGGCGCAAAACGAAAAGCGCCCCCGGTGCTCCGCAATTACGAGGTCGCTGCGAGGTTCAGACGAAGACGACCTGCGTGGTTGTGGCTTCGGGATCCCAGCCCCGGGGCGGCTCGGCCGCCACAGCGGCGATATCCTTGATGGAGATTTGTCGTCCGCGGGCCCGGGCCTGGCGCACCTCCACCTGGGAGGGATCGCACGTTTGCTGGTGGATCTTCTGGTGAGGGGCCGGTTTGTAACGAATGTAGAGGCAGGGCGGGGTGTCCGGCGCCAGGAACAGAACTTTGCCCTTGTCCGGCACCAGCGAGTAGAGCTTGTTGAGGATCATGCCCCCAAAGGTGAAGCGCTTGAGGTAATTGGCGCGCCGGTCGCTGTAGACGCAGGTGAACACGCGGTCGCGCTCGGGCAGCCCGCAGTAAATCACTTCCGATCCGACGAAGAGTTTCTCGGGCAATTCGATCATTTTGTAAGTACCGTCGCGGAACACCAGAAGGATCCGGTCGTACCGCGTGCAGTCCAGTTTGAACTCGTCGCCGTTGACCTTGTAACCCACGTACCCGCTTTCACGATCGTAACTGACCTTGAAGGCCTTGAACGCCACCGCGCGCGCGTCCACTTCCTCATGGCGGGCGGACTTGGTGGTGCGGCGGGGATACTCGGGGCCGTAACGTTCCAAGAGGCGCTCCAGATGGGCAATGGCGTAGGCGGTGAGGTTTTTCAGGTGTTTGCGGGTTTGGGCGAGTTCGGCCCGCACTTTGTCCATCTCCCTGCGGTGTTGCTCGATGTCGAAGAGGGAGATGCGACGGATGCGCACCTGCAACAATCGCTCCACGTCTTCGCCGGTCAATTCCCGCAACAGCTCCCGGCGGAAGGGCTGGAAGCCCTCGTAAACGGCGGCCCGGACCGCTTCGGCGGTGCGGCATTGTTCGATGCGCTTGTAGATGCGTTCTTCGATGAAGATGCGTTCGAGCGTGCGGAAGTGCAGTTCGTCCTCGAGCTGCCGCTGGCGCAGTTCCAGTTCGCGTCGGAGGATGTCCAACAGTTGAGCGGTGTTTTCCCGCAGGACCTCGCTGACGGTCATTTCGACCGGTCGGTGGTCCTTGATGACCACGATCCGGCTGGTCAGCGTGACCTCGCAATCCGTGAAGGCATACAAAGCGTCGACCAGTTGTTCGGGTTCCACCCCGGGTGGCACCTTGATCTCGATGGCCACGGATTCAGAGGTGTAATCGTGGATGGACCGGACCTTCAGTTTGCCCTTGCGGACGGCGTCTTCGATGGAGGCGATGAGGGAATCCGTGGTGGTGCCGGGCGGGATCTCGGTGATGACGACCGTGTGACGGTCCTTGACTTTGATGCGCGCGCGGACTTTGACGCTGCCGCGACCGTCCTGGTAGTCGCGTGCATCCATCAAGCCGCCGGTGGGGAAATCCGGCAGGACCTTGAAGGGCTGGCCTTTGAGGATGGCGATCTGGGCCTGCAGGAGTTCCGGAAAATTGTGGGGCAAAATGCGGGCCGACAATCCGACGGCGATGCCCTCGGTGCCGAGCATGAGGGCCAGGGGCAGCTTGGAGGGCAGGGCGACCGGTTCCTGGTTGCGTCCGTCGTAGCTGGGGACCAGCTCAGTGATCGCGTCGTTGAACAGCTCGTTGCGGGCGAGATCCGTCAGGCGACATTCGATGTAGCGCGGTGCGGCGGGTGGGTCCCCGGTATAGATGTTGCCGAAGTTGCCCTGGCCCTCGATCAGGTAGCGTTTGTTGGCCAGCACCACCAGGGCCTCGTAAATGGAGGCGTCGCCATGGGGATGGAATTTCATGGTATCGCCCACCACGTTGGCGACCTTGGTGAAGCGGCCGTCATCGCTGAGGTGCATGGCCCAGAGGATGCGGCGCTGGACCGGCTTCAGACCATCAGCCAGGCTGGGGATGGCACGGTCGCGGATAACGTAGCTGGCGTACTCGAGAAAGCTGCGGTCCACGCGCTGATGCAGGGGCAGTTCGACTCGTTTGGGATCGAACGGCCGACGCGTCGGGGTCGGGACCGGCTCGGCCTGAACGTGGGTCTCGCCATTGCCGCCGGGCGGGGGTGAATCGGGGCTGTTCGTTTGCCCGTCTTTTGGTGGCTGTTTGCTCTGGCGACGGGCGGGCGCCGGCGGGGACGAACCGGTCTGATGTTCGCCGCCGGGGCTTTCGTTCGGCAATGGCAACTCGGGTTGGCCTTGCGTTGATTTGCGTTTCCGTCCGCTCATCGGACCATCAGCATAGCCCGGCCGGGTGGGGGAGACCAAGCTCCGGGTGGCGTCGGTTCCCGGGGGACAGGGCTGTGGCCGTGGCCCGACCCGGGTGCCCGGGACAGCCGCGGGCCGGCCAGGAATGTCATTGCAATCGGGCCCGCACCCACCACCCTAGGATGCGTGACACAACCGCTGGCTCTCTTGTGTTATGAGCGTCTTTTGCCCGGGACACAGCTGGTGAATCGCCTTCAGGACCTGGGCTATCGGGTGCAGACGGTGCAGGCCGTGGATGAGCTGCCCTTGTGCACGGCCTCGTGGTTGCCCCTGATCGTGTTTGCGGATCTGCAGGTAACGCGTGGCGACGTGTGCGATGCACTTCGGAGGATTCGGGGGAATCCGGCCACGTCGCATGTCCCGGTTCTGGCGTTTCACAGTGCCGAGGGGGCGGCGTTGGCGGAGGCTGCGCACGAGGCCGGCGCGACTCTGGTGGTGCAGGACACGGCGTTGCTCAACCATTTGCCCCAACTTTTGAGTCAGGCGCTGGAGGTGGATTGAGGACCTGGGACCGCCATTTGGGCACGCCTCGGTTCCGTCGTGCTGACGGCGGAAGGCCGCGGCGTCGCGAGCAGCACCGGCTGCAAAAACCGAAAGCCCACAGGCCGGAGCCCTGGGGCCCGGCCCGTGGGCGAAGCTGCATGCAGGGAACGTCCTGTTTTCGGCTCAGTCTTCCCAGATCATGTCGGCCACGGTCCGGCCGGCGGGGATGAAGGGGAGGACGTGCTCGGTGTAGGGCACGATCACGTCCAGCACGTAGGGTTCGTCTGCGTCGAGCATGCGCTGCAGCGCCGGACGCAGGTCGCGCTTGTAGAGCACCCGCTCGCACTTGACGTTGAAGCTGGCGCACATGCCGACGTAATCGGGATAGATCTGTTTCCGGTTCGTCGGATCGCCCAGGTAGGTGTGCCCCCGGTTGCCGCCGTAGAATTTGTCCTCCCACTGCACCACCATGCCGAGGTGTTGGTTGTTGAGGATGATGGCCTTGGCGGCGATGCGTTCGATGTGGGCCAGGGCCAGCTCCTGCACGTTCATGAGGAAGGAACCGTCCCCGTCAATGTCGATGACCTGGCGGTCGGGGCGGGCCACCTTGATGCCCAGGGCGGCGGGCCAGCCGAAGCCCATGGCGCCCAACCCACCGCTGGTGATGAACTGGCGCGGTTCCCGGTATTTGTAGAACTGGGCCGACCACATTTGGTGCTGGCCCACGCCGGTGGTGATGATGGCCTCCCCCCGGGTCATTTCGTAAAGCATTTCGATGACCATCTGGGGCAGGATCACTTCGCCTTCCATGCCGCGCAGGTGATCCCGCATGTGCTGCGATTGGAGGACCTCCTCGGTGACGCGGTAACGGAAGGGCGCGCGCTGTTTCCATTCGGCGATTTGGGCGTGCCAGGCGGTGAATTTCTTTTGGATGGGCCGCTCGCGCAGCATGGCGTTGAGCCGGCGCAGCGCGTACCGGATGTCGCTGTGAATCGGCAGGTGGGCCCGCTTGTTTTTGTTGTGCTCGGCCGGATCGATGTCGATGTGGACGATGGTTCCGTGCTTGCAGAACTCTTCCACCTTGCCGGTAACCCGGTCGTCGAAGCGCACGCCGAAGGCCAGCAACAAGTCGGCGCCGTCCTTCACCTTGACCATGGGGTCATTGGGACTCTTGCGCGGCAGATATTCGCCGTTGACGGCCCAATTGGCGTAGGCGGCTCCGTGCATGCCGAGCCAGCGCAGGGACAGCGGGTGATCCTCCGGGAAGGCGCCGATGCCCATGAGCGTCGTAGTGACGGGGATGCCGGTGCGCTCGGCAAACTCCCGGAGCTCTTCCGCCGCGTTGGCGCTGATGATCCCGCCTCCAACGTAGAGGACGGGACGCTCCGATTGTTCGATGAGCCCGATGATCTCGTTCAGCTCGAGGTCGGAGGCATGCGGTTCCGGATCGTAGCCGCGGAAGCTGACCTCCGCGGGGAAGACGGGCTGGGTCCGCGCCTGTTGCACGTTTTTGGGGAGATCGATGACGACGGGGCCCGGCCGACCTGTTTGGGCCAGATAAAAGGCTTCCTTCACCACCCGGGCCAGGTCGTTGACGTCCGTGACCAGGTAACTGTGTTTCACGATCGGCAGGGTGATGCCGAAGATGTCGGTTTCTTGGAAGGCACTCTTGCCGATCATGTGAGTGCTGACCTGGCCGGTGATGGCCACCAGCGGCACGGAATCCATGTAGGCGTCCGCGATGGCGGTGACAAGGTTGGTGGCCCCCGGGCCACTGGTGGTCATGACCACGCCCGCCCGGCCCGTGGCGCGTGCGTACCCTTCGGCGGCAAAACCACCCCCTTGCTCGTGGCGGGGCAGATAGACGCGGATCTTCTTCGACCGGGTCAGCGCCTGGTGCACCTCCATGCTCGCGCCGCCGGGATAAGCGAAGATGGTGTCGACGCCCTCTCGTTCCAGGGCGGCCACCAGGATCTCGCTGCCGGTCATCATCGGGCCGATCTCGCCCCGGCGGGCGGCCGTTTTTTGTGTTTCGATGGTTTGACTGCTCATACGGTGTTTGTGTTGTCGGCCGGCGTCGTGGGACAAACAAAAAACCCACGACCGTTGCCAGCCGTGGGTTCTTGTCCAAACTTCGCTCAGTTTCGACAAGAGCCGACGGCGGCGTCGCCGCGAACGACGACCACCAGCAGGACTACTTGTCGAACTTGCCGCAACATCGCCCGCACCCTATGCCCGAAAATGGCCAGCGTCAAGCCAAATTTCTTGAATCGCGCAGAACCGAGTGTTCCTCTGCGAGGCGCCAGCGGGTTGGGTCGGACCGAACCCGCGGAGCCCGGCCCTGCATGGACGACTGGCTCGAACAAGAACGGCAGGGTGGGTAGCGACGCCTGGCATGGGTGCGGGCGCCGCCGTTTCCTTTCCCCTCGTTGGCGCGGCCCGTTGCCGACGAGTCCGTTGGCCGGCGGAGGAATCAGGGTTGCGCCCTTTTGCAGGGCGCGCTAGATGCAGTGCCGTGCGAGTAAACCTGCCGGCAGGTATGGGACAGCCGTCTCTCCGGATGCGGCCCCGGGGCTCTGCCGGCATGATTTGGCTGTGCAGCCTGCGCCTGATGTGGGGGTTGAGTTTCACGGGCCCGCTATCGCAGGCGGCGTCCCAACCGGAGATTCAACTAAATTTACAGGTGGGTTACCAGGGGGTCGTGCGGGTGGGGGCCTGGCTACCTGTCCAAGTGGAAGCGCACAATCAGGGCAGGCACTTTGAGGGCGAGCTGGAGCTGGGAGGGGATCTGAGCGGCCGCGGGTGGGCCCAACGCATTCCATTCGAGTTGCCGCAGGGGACGCGGAAGCGTCTGGAGACCCTTGGGTTTTGCTCAACCATTTACTCGGCGGAGTGCCAAGCACGGCTCGTTTCGGCTGCGGGCGGTGGAAGCCCTCGGGACCCGGTCGTGGCAAGCCCGTGGCGCGTGCTGGGAAGGGATGTTCCCTGGGCTCTGGTGGTGGGCCGGTCGTTTCCGAGTTCGCTGGGGACGTGGGGCCCGCCGCAGGATTTCACCAGTCCGCACTGGACCTCGATTCGTCCGGGGGAACTGCCGGAGTCGCCGCTGCTGTGGGAAGCGGTGGACGGGCTGTACCTTTCGAGCGAGCGGGCAAGGGAGTTAACGGCGGGACAGGTGGATGCGTTGCGGGCGTGGCTGGGTCGCGGCGGGCATCTGATGGTGGGCCTGGCCGAGGCACAGGATCTGGATTACGTCCCGTGGTTGCGGGAGCTCCTGCCGGTGGAGGTTGTCGGCATGCTCAGTGTGACCGGCACGCTCAGTAGAATTCGATGGGAACGGCGCATGCCGGGTGAACCCGCGACGGAAGCGATGTGGGTTGATGCCACGGTCGGAAATCGCACGATGCCGGGGGCCCTTCGGCTCTGTGAGGCGCGGGCTCCGGAGTCTTTGGTGTGGGCCTGGTTTGAGCAGTGGCCCTTGGTGGTGTCGGATCAACGGGGTTTGGGGAGAGTGACCGTGGTCCTGTGCGATATGGAGCGCCAGCCCTGGCTCAACTGGGTGAGGAACTCGGGCCGCTGGCATCGGCTTTGGGGGTGGCACCAGTTCGATGGGCCGAAGTCATCGCAGTCGGGGAGCGCCCGGGATTGGAGAAGCCCGGAGGAAGCCCTGCTGGTCCGGGCGTTACAGACGGATCAGATTCGGTCCCTGCCGTGGATCGCGGTGTTGGCCTTACTTGTGGTTTATGTGATGTTGATCGGGCCTGTGGATTATCGGTGGACGCGGCGGTCGCGGCGACCGATGGCGACGTGGATCCGGCTGCCGGCCTATGCGCTTCTTTTTGCCGTCACCGTGTACGCCATTGGGTATCTCTACCGGGCCGGCGTCAGCGAGTGGAGAGAGCTGAATGTGGTGGACGTAGATTTGACCGGGCCGTCAACCATGGTCCGGGGCTGGACTTTCGTGAGCTTGTATTCTCCCAGCAACCGCCGGTACCCGGTGGGAGCGCCGGATGTCGTGGGGTGTGTGCGCGAACCATGGGAGGAAACCTGGACACATTGGGAAGGCAATCGTCGGTCGGTCCTGCGGCCCTCCGGCCCGGGCTGGGAGGGCGAGATTCTTGTCCCGGTTTGGACGAGTCGCGATTGGGTGCACGAATGGTACGCCAGTTTGGGCAGCCCCGTGGAGGTGCAAGCGCGGCAACACCGGGGAGGCTGGACCCTGGAGATGGAAAACCACCTGCCGCAAGCGCTGGACCAGGTTTGGCTGGTGGCCGGAGCGGAGGCGTGTCGCCTTGTTCCGGTACAGGCGATGCAGCGCTTGCACTTCACGGCGCTTGCCAGTGCGATGACCCCGCGTAAGACGGCGCTGGAAGAGGCTCGCAGGATCCTCGACTCTTCAACCCACTTCCATGGCCTGGGTGGAGGGTCTCAATTGGAGCGGGTCGCCCTGGGTGAAGCGGCGGTGCTGGCCTCCCTGGGCGTCGAATCGAGCGGGACGAATCGTGCGGGATCCGTGTTGCGAAGTCTCCCGCTTCCCGAGGAACCTCCACACCACCATGTCTGGCTCCTGGCCTGGGTGGAGCAACACCGGCCGCTCCCCTGGATGGCCAGGTTTCGACCCGAACGAATGACTTACGGGACTTTGTATCGCATCCGGGTGCCGGTGACGCCTGCATCCCCTGCCTCGTATGACCCCGTCCCAACCTCCTCCCATCGCGATTGAGATTCGGGGCTTGACCCGTTCGTTTGGCGCCGTGAACGCCCTGGCGGGTCTGGACCTGGAGGTCTATGAAGGAGACCTGCTTGGCCTGGTGGGTTCCAACGGGGCCGGCAAGACAACCACGCTGCGGATCCTGGCCACGTTTTTGCTGCCCACCTCGGGCACGGTGAAGGTGCTCGGGCACAACGTGGTAACCGAGGCAGAAACCGTGCGAGGACTGATTGGTTACATGCCGGACTTCTTTGGCGTGTACAAGGACATGGAGGTGGAGGAATACCTCGACTTCTTCGCGGCGTGTTACCGGATTCCCTCGGCACGACGTCCCCGCGTGGTGTTGGATGTTCTGGAGCTGGTGGGGCTGGCGGACAAACGCACCGCGTTGGTGGGGACGTTGAGTCGGGGGATGCAACAGAGGCTGGGGCTGGCCCGCGTTCTGATTCATCAACCGCGTGTGCTGCTGCTCGACGAACCTGCCAGTGGTCTGGATCCCCGGGCGCGCCTCGAACTGATGGCGATCTTGCAGGAACTGCAGCGCATGGGGAAGACCATCATCATCTCATCCCACATCCTGCGGGAACTGGAGACCCTGTGCAACCGGATCGCCATTTTGGAGAAGGGACGGCTGACGTACACAGGGCCCACGGCCGGGGCCAGCCAACGGGATCCACACCGGGGCCTGCTTGTGTGGGCCCGGGTGGCCGGGGATGCGACGGCCGCCGCAGCCGTTCTCCGTGGCCGGCCGGAGGTCCTTGACGTCCAGCCGGTGGATCACGGCTTGCGCATTCACCTGGCACCGGGTGAGGCCGACGCCGGCCTCGTTGCCGAGGTGCTGGTACATGGTGGATTTCGGCTGTTGGAGCTGCGAGAGGAGCGACCCGGCCTGGAGGAAGTGTTTCTCCGGATGACGACCGGCGAAACGCAATAGGGACAAGCGCGGGCGAGCCATGCACTGGGAGGGCCGGCGGGCCAGACGGCTGGGGGTTGCCCTCGGGCCCATTTGGGAGCGCCACTCAGGAGGAGGCGGCGGCCAGGGCAGCCTCCGAGGTTCCCCTGGCCACGGGGGGCAGAACTTTGTGCCAGGGCGTGCTCTGCTCGTAAGCATACGCGATGCGGAGCAGGGTGGCTTCGCCCAGTGGCGGCCCCAACAGTTGCAGCCCGATCGGCAACTGCGGCTCGCGGGTCAGGCCGCACGGCAGGCTCAGACCGCAGATCCCCGCCAGATTGCATGACAATGTGAAGATGTCGCTCAGGTACATCTGCAGGGGATCGGAGACTTTCTCCCCCAACCGAAACGCCGGTGTGGGCGTGGCAGGTGTGACCAGGGCATCCACCTTCTGGAAGGCCTCCAGAAAGTCGCGGCGAATCAGCGTTCGGACCTTTTGTGCGCGGAGATAGTAGGCGTCGTAGTATCCGCTGCTCAGCACGAACGTCCCCAGGATGATCCGGCGCTTGACCTCCGATCCGAATCCGGCCCCGCGCGTGCGCTCGTAGAGCTCCAGTGGATCTTGCCCGTCGACGCGAAGCCCGTAGCGAATGCCGTCGAAGCGTGCCAGGTTCGTGGATGCTTCGGCGGTGGCGATGACATAGTAAGTGGCGAGCGCGTACGGGGTATGTGGCAGGGATACTTCGAGCACTTCGGCGCCCAGGTTGGTCAGCTGCCGCACGGCAGCCATCACGGCCTCCCGGATCTGCGGGTCGAGGCCTTCGGCGAAGTACTCCCGGGGCAGGCCCAGGCGCAATCCGCGCACGCCTTTGTCCAGTTCCGACAAATAGTCGGGCACCGCGTCCGGCAGGCTGGTGGCGTCCCTGGGATCGTGGCCGGCGATGATCTGCAGCAACCGGGCTGTGTCGCGGACGGTCCCTGCCAGGGGCCCGATCTGGTCGAGGGAAGAGGCGAAGGCGACCAAACCATACCGGGAGACCCGCCCGTAAGTGGGTTTGAGGCCGACGCAGCCGCAGAAGGCGGCGGGCTGGCGGATGGAGCCGCCGGTATCGGATCCGAGCGCCGCCGGGCATTCGCGTGCCGCGACGGCCGCTGCAGATCCGCCCGACGAGCCGCCCGGGGTCCGCTGCAGGTCCCATGGATTCCGGGTCGGTCCGAACGCCGAGTTTTCCGTGGAGCTCCCCATGGCAAACTCGTCCATGTTGAGGCGCCCCAACAGGATGGCACCGGCTTGACGCAGTTTCTCGATCACAGTGGCATCGTACGGGGAACGGAAATCTCCCAGGATGCGCGAGGCGCATCGCAAGGGATGACCTCGCACCGCCAGGTTATCCTTGATGGCGACCGGGATCCCGAGCAGCGGTTTCTTCTGATGCGTCGTGCCTCCAGCGAGGGCACGGTCGGCGGCGTCGGCCTGGTTCAGCGCGTCCCCGGGATCGTATTCGAGGAACGCACGAAGCTGAGGATCCAAACGGCGGATTCGATCCAGGTAGAAGCCGACTGTGTCGCGGGCCGAGACCTCGCGCCGGGCGAGACGGCTGAGCCAATCCTCAATGGTCCATTCCGGTGACATGCGTCGCGAGCGTCAGCATGGGGCCGGGCGGTGAAAGGAGCAACCCAAGAGCTTTGCCGGGACGACCAGCTGGGGCGCGGCCGCCGGGACTTCCGGGCAATGGGGCGCCGGGAAGTCCTTCATTCGCGCAACCGGCTGTCGATCAGGATGGTCACGGGTCCGTCATTGACGAGGTGCACCTGCATCATGGCGCCGAACTGTCCGGTGGCCACGGGCCTGCCCAGCATCCCCGCCAGCACCGCCACGAACTGTTCATAGAGAGGCCGTGCCGCTTCCGGAGCGGCAGCCCGGCTGTAGGAGGGGCGGTTGCCTTTCCGGGTGCTGGCCAGCAATGTGAACTGGCTGACCACCATAACCTCGCCCCCGGTCTCCGCGACCGAGAGATTCATTACCCCCTCGTCATCGGGAAAGACCCGGAGCCGTGCGATTTTGCCGGCCAGCCATTCCAGGTCGTCCTTCGTGTCCTCTTGTTGCACGCCCAGCAGTACGAGCAGGCCCCGTCCGATGCGGCTGTAGCAACTGCCGTCGATGATGACGGAGGCCTCGCTGACCCGTTGGACCACGGCCCGCATTGGTCTGTTCCCCATGGGCGGGAGGGCTCTGCCACCCGGCTAGTGGGTCGAGCCTTGCGAACAACCAAACCGGGCCAGGAGCACGGCGTACAAGCCCAGCGCGAACAACAAGAGCCAGACATTGCCTGCGTGAGCCAGGATCATCCCCCACGCCAGCAACACTCCGAAAACCCCATATGCCAGCCACGCCATCCAAAACTTCATGGGCGCTGAATCTATCGGGCTTGCGGGGAAAGGCAAGAATGGGCCCGGGGCGTGCCCCGGCAAAACCACCGGCAGCCCGCGATTGAAGCGCAAATGCGAGAGCGCCCGTGCAGCTTGCGGCATTTTGTCGAAGCCACGAGGGGTTGGGGGGCGTCCGCGTCAACCCTCGCGGATGACGGCGTGCAAGCCCTGTTTGAGCGCCTCGACCACGCGGGCGTGGAGGGCATTGGCTTCTGCGTCGGTCAGCGTGCGATCGGCGGCCCGGTAGGTGAAGGCGTAGGCCAGACTCTTGTGCCCGGCCGGGATGTTGCCTCCGCGGAACACGTCGAAGATCTGCACCTGCTCCAGGTGATCCACCCGTGCCTGATGAACGACGCGCAGCACATCGGCATGGGTGACGTTTTCCGGCACCACCATGGCCACGTCGCGTCGGATGGCGGGGTACACGGGCAAGGGTCGGAAAGTCCGCGTGGTGGGGCGTCGCGCCAGGAGCAGGTCGAGGTTGAGCTCGGCCATCACCACCGGGTCGCGCAGATCATGGGCACGGGCGATCAGAGGCGAGACCAGCCCGAGCTCCCCCAGGCACTGGGGGCCCAGGTGAACGGTCGCGGACTCGACGAACAGGGCGGTGGCATCGGGGCGGCGCTGGAAGGTCACGCCGCGCAGGCCCAGTTGTTCCAGTAGTTCATCCAAGACGCCCCTGGCGTCGGACAAATCGAACCGTGCGTCCCGGCCTTCGCCGGTCCAGAAGACGGGGTGGCGACGGCCGGTGAGGGCCCAGGCCAGGCGCCGTTCTTCGCGCAGCTCTTCGCGTTCTCTGCGGAACACGCGGCCGATTTCGAACAGGGCCACGTCCAGGTTTTTGCGGGTGACGTTGTGCCGGAGGGCCTGCAGCAGGCCCGGCAGGAGGCTGGGGCGCAAGGTGTTCATGTCGCTGCTCAGCGGGTTGGCCAGCCGGACGCATTGGTCCGAGGCGGCCGTGAGCCGGGCGGCGTCTTCGGAGATGAGCGTCTGGCCCTGGGCTTCGTCCAGGCCCATGCCACAGAGCAGCCGGCGAATCCAGGAAAGCTGGTCGAACACGCTGTCGGCGGGGTGGTGGCCCAGGGCCCCGCGCGGCGGGGTGGCGGGAATGCGCTCCACGCCGTACAACCGCTCGATTTCCTCGATCAGATCGGTTTCCCGTTTCAGGTCGTGTCGCCAGGAGGGGATTTCGAAGGTCGCTGAAGCGGTGTCGGCGTGGACGGTTTTCAACTGCAGCGCTTCCAGGCAACGGCGCTGTTCGTCGGGAGGAATTGCCACTCCGAGCACGGCCCGGGTGCGGTCGAATCGCAGGGTGACCTGACGCGGTGGGGTGGGGGAGGGATGGAACTCCACGGACCCGGTGGCGAGTCGGCCGCCGGCAGTTTGCAGGATCAATTGTGCGCACCTCCGGCTGGCCCAATCGGTGAGGCCCGGATCGGCGCCGCGTTCGAAGCGGTAGCTGGACTCGCTGCGCAGCCCCAGGGCCTTGCTGGTGCGCCGGATGTTGGCGGGTTGGAACCAGGCGCTTTCAATGAGTACATCGCGGGTCGTGGCGGTGACCTCCGAGTTTTGGCCGCCCATGATGCCGGCCAGCGCAACTCCCTGCGTTGCGTCGGCGATCAGGAGCATGTCTGCGTTCAACGTGTGCTCCTGGCCGTCCAGGGTGACGAATCGTTCCCCGTCCCGGGCGCGTCGGACTCGCAAACCGATGCGGCCCGAGGCATCGCGGGCAAGGCGGTCGGCGTCGAAGGCGTGCAGGGGTTGGCCGCACTCCAGCATGACGTAGTTGGTGACGTCCACGACGTTGTTGATGCTGCGCAAGCCGACCCGCTCCAGGGTTTGCTTCAGCCACTCGGGGCTGGGCCCGATTTGGACGCCCCGGATCACACGCGCCACGTACCGGGGGCACAGGTCGGCGGCCTCGACCACCAGATCCACCGAGTCGGCCGCCGAAGGGTCCTCCGGAGAGCCGGGCAGGTCAGCGATTTCGGGGAATCGCAGTGTCCGGCCCGTGGCGGCCGCCAGTTCCCGGGCAATGCCGAGAACGCTGTTGAGGTCCGGGCGGTTCGGGGTGATTTCCAGATCGAACACCACATCGCCCGTGCTGCGGCCCAGATACTCGGCCAGGGGCTGGCCCACGGGCGCTTCCGGTGGCAGGATCCATAGTCCCTCGCCATCGTCGGAAAGCCCCAGCTCTTTGGCCGAGCACATCATTCCCTGGCTGACGATCCCGAACACTTTGCGTTCCCGGATGACGAACGGCTCGGTTTCGCCCGGCTTTCGGGGCAGGGCATGCCCCGGCAGAATCAGCGCCACCTTGTCCCCCGGCTTGTGGTTTTGGGCGCCGCAGATGATGGTTCGTTCCGCCTGACCATCGAAGACACGACACACGGACAGTTTGTCCGACCCCGGCACCTTCTCCCGGGTGAGAATCTGGGCCACGACAATGCCCTCGAACTCGCCGGCGATCCGCTGCATGCCCTCGACCTCGATGCCGAGCATGGTCAGTCGCTCGGCCAGCGCTTCCGGGCTTTCTTGTACATCCACGTATTGTCGCAACCAGTTCAGTGCAATCTTCATGGGTCTGCAGTCGGTTCCCCGGCGAAGGGCAGGGAAGGATTGCCCCAGGGCCCGCCGATCCCGGGAGGGCCAGACTAGGCATTGGTGGGGCGTCGAGCAAGTCGCCTTGCCCACTGGGTTGTCTGCGTAATCGGCTGCGCGGCCCATTTCCGGTGAGGGAGACCCCCGAAAAGCCGCGGCGGCATTTCGGGCGTCCTCGGCACGGGAAAACCGAGAGAAAGGAGCTTTCGCTGGATTTTTTGAATCGGCGGCTCGATGACGATGCGCTCTGCGCCGTCCATTTTCCCTACTGGGGCGATGAAGGCGCCGAAGGGGCCTCCGACCCACCAACCCGGGGCAACGTCCCGAGAACTCCGTCGCCCAAACCTGCCGCGCCCTGCAAGGGCACAAGCGGGTCTCGCGAGGGAACCAAGTGGAGCCATGCGACGGTGACCGGGGTGAATGGTCGATCCTTCGTGCGTTGCGCCGGATTTCGAACCGGGTGTAGCATGGTGGCTGGCCGGACACTTTTTGAGGGGCGCGATGCACATTTTGGGAGGCATCCGGCTTTGACAGGGCAGGGGCCGCCCGGGTAGAAGGCCCGGCATGAGCGCATCTGTGGAGGCAGCCCAGGTCCCGAGGCAGCCCGCCGGCGGATACTTCCGCTGGACCATCTGCGTGCTGTTGCTGTTCGCTGCGATCATCAACTACGTGGACCGGCAGGTGATCGGGATTCTGAAGCCCACGCTCACGCAGGTGTTCGGCTGGTCGGATGAACGGATCTATTCGTCCATCGTTTTTTCGTTCCAGTTGGCCTATGCGTTGGGCTTTGTCTTCGCCGGGCGGTTCATGGATGCGGTTGGGGTCCGGCGAGGTTTTGCCATTTCGGTGAGTCTTTGGAGTCTGGCGGCGGCGGCGCATGGCTTGGCGGGGCTGGTCCCGGATCAGTGGCGGCTGCCCATGCTGAATCTGGATGCCGCCACGGGTTTTGCATGGGTGACTCTAACCGGGGGAGCTGTGGGGCTGGCGGTGGCACGGTTCGCGCTGGGAATTGGGGAGTCGGGCGCGTTTCCGGCTTCCATCAAGACCGTGGCGGAGTGGTTCCCCAAACGAGAGCGCGCGCTGGCCACGGGCATTTTTAACGCCGGGACCAACGTCGGCGCATTGGTCACGCCGCTGGTGGTCCCCTGGATTGCGCTTCATTTGGGTTGGGCCTGGGCGTTCATCCTCACCGGTATGGTCGGCTTCCTCTGGGTGGCCGCCTGGCTGTATTTCTACCGCCCGCCCGATCAGCACCCACGGCTGAAACCGGCCGAGCTGGCCTATATCCGGAGCGACCCGCCCGATCCCGAAGTGCGCATCCCGTGGCGAGCCCTGCTGCCTCATCGACAAACCTGGGCGTTTGCGATCGGCAAATTCATGACCGACCCGATTTGGTGGCTGTATCTCTTTTGGATTCCGGATTTCTTCCACCGGAACCATGGCCTGGACCTCAAAAGCATCGGGCTGCCCCTGGTGGTCATTTACCTGGTGGCCGACGTGGGGAGCATCGGAGGCGGTTGGATTTCCGGCTGGCTCATGAAACGCGGTTGGACGGCCAATCGGGCGCGAAAGACGGCGATGCTGCTGTGCGCCCTGTGCGTGGTGCCGGTGATGTTTGCGGCGTACGTGAAGAGCTTGTGGCTGGCCGTGGCGCTGATTTCGTTGGCCGCGGCGGCCCATCAGGGTTGGTCGGCCAACCTCTTCACCCTCACCTCCGACATGTTTCCGCGCAAAGCGGTGGGATCGGTGGTCGGCATTGGCGGGACATCGGGCGCGATCGGAGGTATGTTTATCGCCATGCTGGTGGGCGCCATTCTCCAGGCCACGCAGAGCTATATGAGCATCTTCATCATGGCCGGGACCATGTATTTGCTGGCGCTGGGAATCATTCACCTGCTGGTACCCCGATTGGAACCGGCCCGCTTGCAAGAGGGTTGAACCCGGCGGCAGGCAACTCCCCGTGCACCGGGGTGGTGGCGGCCGACCCGGTCCTCCCGGCAACAGGGCAGGGGAGGGCAGGCTGCGGCTTTACATCGAACAGCAGTCACGCCGAAAATCCGGCCGTGGAAATGCGCGCCAACCAGCGCCGATATTTCATCATTGCGCTGCTCCTGCTGGCGACGACGCTGCCCGCACTGATCCAGCGGGCCGCGGTTACGTCGCCTTCGGACTCGCCCTTTTTGGTGGAAAACTGGAGCACGGGTGAAGGGCTTCCGCAGAGCTCCGTGCTGGGGGTTCTTCAGGACCGGGACGGTTACCTCTGGCTGGGTACGCTGAATGGACTGGTGCGTTTTGACGGGTTGACCTTCACGGTGTTCGATGCTGTCAACACGCCGGAGCTGCCGAGCAGCCGCATTGTCCACATCTACGAAGATCGCCGGCGGCAACTGTGGATCGGCACGGAAACGGCGGGCATCGTGCTGGCCCGGCCGGAGGGCCTGCGCAACCTGGACGTTGGCCGGGGTTCGCGGGAGGGGCGTCTTCGGGCCGTGGCGGAGGACCAGCGGGGAGCGGTGTGGCTTTACACTGCGGACGGTCAATTGTGCCGCTACCTCGACGGGCAGGTCCATGTATGGCAGGTGGGCGCGGACCGGCCCAGCCGATGTCGGGCGCTTGCTCTGGAAGAGGATCGGCTGTGGGTCGGGACCGATCACCAGTTAACGGCCATCGGGCCGTTGAAAGATATCGAACCGCCACGGTTGCCGGTGGAACTGGTCCTGCCGGTGACCCGCCTGGACCTGCTGGTTCCAAGCCGAACCGGCGGGCATTGGCGCTTGACCAATGGCCGCATTCTGCTTTGCCGCGGGAATCAGCTGGTGCGCGACCTCGGACCCTACCCGTGGCGGCCCAATGCCTGGCCTTCTGCGGGGTGCGAAGACGCGGAAGGCAATTTGATCATCGGCACGCTGGACGAAACCAGTGGCGACGGCGTGTATTGGTTCGATGCCGAGGGCCGGGCCACACGCCTGGGGAAGGCCGAAGGATTGGCGACCGAAGGCATCCTGGCGTTGTGCATGGACCGGGAGGGAAATCTCTGGATTGGTTGCGACGGCGGCGGGCTGCATCGAGTGCAACGAAAACGGTTCCGTCGACACATTCTGACCGGCGGCCTGGTGGCCCAGACCGTCTGCAGTGATGCAGATGGAAACGTGTGGATGGGATTCACTCGTGGCCTGGGACTTCATACCACCAACGGCCTTCAGGAATTTGGGCCCGAACACGGCCTGGTCACGCCTTACGAACAAAACGTCTCCGCGCTGTGGGTGGATCGTCAGCAACGCGTGTGGGTGGGCACCGGCGGTGGCCTGTTCCGCTGGACGGGGCAGCGCTTCGAACGCGTCGCCGGTCCACCGGCTCTGCTGACCGCCGTTGCGGCGATTCATGAAGATCGGGCGGGGCGACTCTGGTTCGGGACCCAGGCCGGACTGGTGGGCTGGGACCAGGGGCGGTGGCGCTGGCTCCGCACCGCCGATGGACTGGGAGCCGATTCCGTTCGTGCCCTGGCGGACGATCCACAGGGAGCCCTGTGGATCGGGACGATCGGCGGCGGCCTGACGCGCTGGGTATCCAACCAAACCACCGTGTACCGCAAGACTCCCGGCGGGATGCCCGGAGATGACGTCTCTTGTTTGTGGGTGGACGACCGGGGCGCCGTCTGGGTGGGCACCCCCGGACAGGGCCTGGCCTGCTTTTTTCAGGGGCAGTGGCATCGGTTCACCACGCAAAACGGACTGCCGGGCAACAGCATCAGCTACCTGCTCGAAGACGATGCCGGCCATTTGTGGGTCGGCTCGAACGCCGGGCTGCTTCGCATTCCCCGGGAAACCCTTGAAAAACTGCGCACCGGGCAGCTTCGGAACGTGACGGGCCGGGTCTACACCCGGGCCGATGGGCTGCCCACGGGCGAATGTACGCAGGGCGCTCAGCCGGCGGCGGCGCGAACCCCCGATGGCCGGCTCTGGTTCGCCACGGTGCAGGGGGTCGTGAGTGTGCATCCGGCCGAGCTCCGCCCGAATCCCTTCCCGCCGCCGGTGCTGGTGGAATCCGTGTGGTTGAGCGGGGAACCCGTCTGGATCCGCAGCCTCCGCAATCCTTCCCTGTCCCGGCTGGTGATTCCGCCGGGCCGTAATCGACTGGAGATCCATTACACGAGTCTCAACCTCAGCGCCCCGGAGCGGGCTCGATTCGAGTACCGCCTGGCCGGTTACGAGGACACCTGGACCCCTGCCGACGGATCGCGCCTGGCGCGATACCCGAACCTGCCCCCGGGCCAATACGAGTTCCAGGCACGCGCCGCCAACGAAGACGGCCTCTGGAGCAGCGTTCCTGTGACGCTCAAGGTTGTCGTACAGCCACCCTTCTGGCGGACGCCCTGGTTCCTTGCCGCTGCCAGCCTGAGTTTGCTGGCCGGGGTTGCCGGCACGGTCCACCTCATCTCCACGGCGCGCTTGCGCCGCCAATTGCGACAACAGCAAGCCCTCGAACGCGAGCGGGCGCGCATCGCTCGAGACCTGCACGATCAGGTGGGTGCGAATCTGGTCCAGGTCGCCCTCTTGGCGGAGCTGCTGGAGACTGACAAGGATCAACCGGAGGAGGTTGAGGCTCATGCACGCCAGATCACGGAGACGGCCCGGGAAACCACGCGGGCCCTGGATGAGATCGTTTGGGCGACCAACCCGGCCCACGACTCGCTGGAGGGCCTGGTCAATTACCTTTGTAAATACGCCCAGGAATACCTGGCTCTGGCCGGGCTGAGTTATCGCCTCGACGTACCGCCCCTGCCGGACGTGCCCCTGGCCCCCGAGGTGCGGCACAATGTCTACCTGGCGGCCAAGGAGGCCATCCACAACGTCGTCAAGCATGCCCGGGCCCGGAGCGTCCACCTGCGTCTCCGGCTCGACAATGGACACATCCTGCTGGAGATTCAGGACGACGGTTGTGGTCTGCCCCCCGATGCCGCCGCCCGGGGGCGCCACGGGCTGGAAAACATGCGTCGCAGACTGGAAGAGATCGGAGGTCGTTTTCACATCGCCGCGGCTCCCGGCGGCGGGACCCGGGTGTGCCTGGAGTTCACCGCATTCCCTGAGCGCCGATGAATCCCACAAGCCTGCGAATCAGGGGTGACGAACCCCGTCCTTCGATCGCGCCGCGCGTCCGGACCCTGGCCGCATGCCTCTTGCAAGTTCGTCGGCGCCGGACTTACAGCCCTCCTCGGGATCCCTCGTCTGTCTGTCATGCCCATTAAAGTCGCCATCGTGGAAGACAACGAGAAACTCCGGGCCACCCTGGGCCGGGTGATTGGTCGGACCGAGGGCTTCCAATGCGTGGGCATGTACGCCACGGGCGAGGAAGCGCTGGCCGCCATTCCGGGCCTTCGACCCGATGTGGTGTTGATGGACATCAACCTCCCGGGCCTCACCGGCGTGGAGTGCGTGCGTCAGCTGAAACCCCAGTGCCCGGAAACTCAGTTCATCATGCTGACGGTGTACGAGGACACCGACAATATTTTTAACGCCCTGGCAGCCGGGGCCACGGGGTACCTGCTCAAGCGATCCTCCCGGGAGGAGCTGCTGCAGGCCATCCGGGACGTGGTCAGCGGTGGTTCCCCCATGACCACTCACATTGCCCGGAAGGTGGTTCAGTCGTTTCAACGCCCGACGCCACGTCCGCCCGATACCACGGCGGAGCTGTCGCCGCGCGAACGGGAGGTGCTGGATCTGCTGGCCCAGGGCTTCTTGTACAAGGAGATTGCGGACCGGCTTGGCGTGAGCTACGAAACGGTCCATACCCACATCCGACGCATCTACGAAAAACTGCAGGTGAGGACCCGAACTGAAGCCGTGGCGAAATTCCTCAAACGCTGAGCCGGCGTGAACCCCTGGCCGGTCATCCCCGGCGTGTCACGGATCGGGCGATCCGGGGGCTCGGGTAAATCCGCTTCTGCCGGCTGGCGACTCTCGGCTGTTTTCGTGGCTCCGGCCGTGTTGCGGTTTCCATGTGCCGCTTGGTTTTGCGCGCCTTTTGGCGCGTTCGGGCCCAATGGAACCCGATGGCAAACGCGGCCTGGCCATTCGTGGTCACCTCCCGGCGGCTCCGTTGCAGCGAGGCCATTGGAACGTCTCGACCTTCTGTCGGTCGGGCATGCATTTGGCCAACGCGTCTTCCGTCGGCACCCGACTCGGCAGCCGCCACCCGCATGCAGCACGCGCCAAAGATCGCATTCGCTTCCGCAGCCAGCCCTTCTGGCCGCTGCCGGCCGCTGTGGAGGTCGCCACGGACGACGCTCACCGTGTCGGTGAACTGCGCCCCGGGACTTCACGTGTCCAAGACCCGCCAGGCCATTGAAAAAGTGGGGTCCTCCGCAAACCAGCCTCGATTCTCAGCGAAAGTGCGGGTGCTTTTCCTGTTCGTGAAATAATTCCGATGACCTTGTACGGGCGCGTGCCGATCTCCCCGCCGGGTATCGAGCACGATCCTGGTTCGCCCGTCGGCGCAATCGGGACCTCTGGCTGACGCCTGGTCCTTGGAGGGCCTGGATGGCCCACACGTTTGCATCCACGCTACTCATGATTGCACGGAAGGCATGAGGCATGGTGCGTTTTCAGCGCCAAGCCCTTGGACGCGGTCGGCACCCCCGAGTGCTGGGGCTCCAGAAGCCGTGGCTCCTCAGTCGGACGCCGAAAGGCACACCCCAGGAGCGGGCCGGCTTCGAAGCGACTTTGCGGTACCCGGGCTCTCTGGTTGGAGAGGATCGTCTGCGGCGAGCGCTCGGTTTGGACATTCTGTGCGAGCTGACACACGCCTGGCGACCAGTGGGCTTTGGGGCGGGGAAGCTGCGACGTTGGGCTTGGTGTAATGTCCCTGTATCCGGGCGCGGTCGATCGGGTTAAAAACCGGGGCCAGATTTGGCTCGCATAAATAAATTCTGCACAATATATGTTCTATTGCGTATACGAACGGTGGATGGCCCGACCAGCGGGAATCCGGGCGCCATTCGAGGAAGCGTCAGTGCAAGCTGGAGGCTCCGAAGATTCGAGAGCTCACAACTGCCCGCCAGCGCGTTTTCAGGCCAGTGGTCGCGCCCGGCTCGGACGGGACAGCCGAGGCAAATCGATCCGTCACGCGCGTCTTGAGCTCGTGGAAACGGCAGCCGGGTTCGCGAAGGGGCAGCCAGGTTGTGCTGAGAGGACACTGAAGAGGCGCGGTGCGTGGCCGTGGGGCCGTTTGGCAGGTCGGGATCGGTCCCCAGCAGTGCACGCTCAATAGGTCATTGGGGTTCCGGCCCCGGGTCGAGGGCGATGTTTGCGGGCCGAGCTCCACCTGAGCGGCTCGGATGCCTCGGCGCTCAAGGTCACTGACCTGTGGGCTGAGGGGTTGGCTGGCGGTCGTACAAATCATCGGGCCACCCTGCGAGAATCGGTTTCCCCGGACAAGACAGGCGCTGGAGGCGAGCCGTTGCGGCTCGGGACCACACCGTCTGCGGTCCGCTATGAGGCCGGGATTTGACGAACTTGGGTCAAGCGGTTATGGGAACGAGCGCGTGGATGCGCGGTTTCCTGTCTCACGCATGGCAGGCCGGGATTCCTGGTTCCGGCAACCTATCTTGGCCCGCCTTGGACCCGGGGTACGCGCAGGCCGGTCCGTCCGGGAGCTCCCTGATTGCGCGGTTCAGGCACGCGACGCCGAGGTGCTTGCAGCTCCGGTCGAGTGATTACCTCGTCGCGACGCGCCGGCAGCGCGCCCGAGCGGGCCGACACTACCGAGGAGCCCACCCGAAACGTTCCGTGATGGGCCAATAGACGAACCAGTAGCGTCCGATGACATTCCGCGCGGGAAACGGTCCCCAGGTGCGGGAGTCCAGGCTGTTGAGGGTGTTGTCCCCCATCACCATGAAGTGTCGCGGCGGAACATGGATTCCCTCGGGGTGTTCCCGGAACAGCGGCGCCAAATGGGGATGGTTCACGTGTCCGGAGTATTGGCTGTCACGCGGCGGTTGCTGGGGATCGAAACTGTAGACCAGCTCGAAGCCCGGGGTGCGATGGTCCAACCGGCGTCCGTTGATCCGAACGTGTCGGTCCGGGCCAAGCTGGACGAGCTCACCCCCAAGGGCCACCAGGCGTTTGATGTAGAATTGATCCTGTGGCAGCCCGGCGATGCCCGCGGTCTCGAAGACGACAATCTCCCCTCGCCTCGGGGTGCGAAAATTGTAGGTCATTCTGTCCACGAAGAGATGGTCACCGCTTTGCACGCGGACGTGGAGGACCAGGTCTCCCTTGCGGAAGTACTGTCCGGGCCGCAACCCGCCTCGTACCGCAATGTCCGCCTGCCCACAGTCCGGAGGGAACCACAGGGTATGCGGCACGCCGCCGATCCAGAGCGTTTGTTTGAGGTTAAAGAACAGGAGCCTCAGAGGAGGATCCACTTGCTGGATGGGCCCGTCGGTCTTGGCAATCAGTTTGACGTAGGAAACGCCCGCGAACCATTCGCGGACGCGCTGCCAGCCGGTGGGGGGCTGGAATTCCGGATGCTCTTTCAAGTTCACGGAGGTCACGCCGAACAGGGTCGGCTGCATGGAGCCGGTGGGGATTTTGAAAGGCTGGAGGAAAAAGGTGCGGATGGCCATGGCCACGGCCAGGGCCACCAACAGCACCTCGAAATTCTCGCGGAGCCGGGGGTGGGGATAGGGCAACAACCATTGTTGCGCGGCTTGTTCGACTTCCTCCATGCGCTGGCGCAGGGTGGCGCGGTCGGAACCCGCCTTCAGGTCGGCGCGCAGGCGTTGGGTGGCCTCGCGCAGGCCGGTCAGGGCCCGGGGGGTGAGCAGGTCGGCCTGGGCGTGGGTCAGGCGTTCGACGTGCCGACAGAGGTTGAGTGCGTCGCGAACGGTCCGGGACAAAAACCAGCGCAAAAAGAGCATGGGTTGGCAGTGGGATGCGACCTGGGCTGTCCGTGGGCTCCAAGCTCTGTTTCAGGAGGTTTTCAAGACGGCGATGAAGGCTTCTTGAGGGATGTGGACCGAGCCGATGGCTTTCATGCGTTTCTTGCCCTCCTTTTGGCGTTCCAGCAGCTTGCGCTTGCGGGTGATGTCGCCGCCGTAGCACTTGGCGGTGACGTCCTTGCGCAGGGCGCTGACGGTTTCACGGGCGATGATGCGGCCGCCGATGGCGGCCTGGATGGCGACCTGGAACTGCTGGCGCGGGATGACCTCCTTGAGTTTGGCGGCCAGCAGGCGGCCGCGGGCCTCGGCCTTGTCCCGGTGGACGATGCAGGAAAAGGCGTCGACCGGCTCGCCGTTGACGAGCATGTCGAGTTTCACCATGTCCGAGGGGACATAACCCGCGTGTTCGTAGTCCATGGACCCGTACCCGCGCGTCAGGCTCTTGAGTCGGTCGTGGAAGTCAATCAGGATCTCGTTGAGCGGCAGCAGGGCGGTGAGCATGACGCGGCGGGGGTCCAGGGTCTCGGTGTTCTCCACCTGTCCGCGCCGTTCGGTGATCAGCGTCAACAGATCGCCGATGTACTCGTTGGGACAGAGCAGGTACGCGCGGACGACGGGTTCCTCGATCTGCTCGATGTAGTTGGGCTCGGGCATGTGGGCGGGATTGTCCACTTCCTTGACCGTCCCGTTGGTCAGGCGCACTCGGTAGACCACGCTGGGGTACGTGGCGATGATGTCCATGTTGTACTCCCGCCGCAATCGCTCCTGCACGATCTCCATGTGCAGCAGCCCCAAAAACCCGCAGCGGAAGCCGAACCCCAGGGCCACGCTGGTCTCCGGCTGATAGACGAAGGCCGGATCGTTCAGTTGCAGCTTGGCCATGCTGGCCTTCAAATGCTCGTAGTCGGCCGTGTTGATGGGGTAAATCCCGCTGAACACCATGGGCCGAACCTCCTGAAATCCCGGCAGTGCGGGCGAGGGCACACGCGCATCCGTGATGGTGTCGCCGAGCTTCACCTCCGACGGACTTTTGATGTTGGCGGCCAGGTAACCGGTTTCCCCCACTCCCAGTCGGTCGCGTACGTACGGCTTGGGGTTGAAGCTGCCGACCTCCTTGACCTCGTAGGTGCGGCCCGAGTGCAGGAGCCGGATGTGCATGCCGGGGCGCAACTCTCCGTTGAACACGCGCACGTAGACGACGACGCCCTTGTAGGTGTCGAAGTACGAGTCGAACGCCAGGGCCTGCAAACTGGGGGCGCCGGTCGGCTGCGGCGGCGGAATCCGCTCGACGATCGCCTCCAGGATTTCGTCGGTTCCGATTCCCTCTTTGGCGCTGGCCAAAATGGCGCTGTCGGCCGGGATGGCCAGGATGTCTTCGAGCTGCTGCCGCACGAGCGGGATGTTGGCGTGGGGCAGGTCGATCTTGTTGATGACCGGGATGATCACCAGGTTCTGTTTCATGGCCAGGTGGACATTGGCCACGGTCTGGGCTTCCACCCCCTGGGCGGCATCCACCACCAACAACGCGCCCTCGCAGGCCCGCAAGCTGCGCGAGACCTCGTACGAAAAGTCCACATGGCCCGGCGTGTCGATCAGGTTCAACTCATACCGCTGCCCGTTGCGCGCCGTGTAATACATGGTGACGGGATGGGCCTTGATGGTGATGCCGCGTTCCCGCTCCAGGTCCATGGAGTCCAGCAACTGTTCCTGCATCTCCCGGTCCGTGATCGTGCCGGTGCGATGCAGCAACCGATCCGACAGCGTCGTCTTCCCATGATCGACATGGGCGATGATGCTGAAGTTTCGAATGTGGCTCGGCTCCATGTGCGTTGCAGCACTCCTGTCGTTCGTTGAAGCGCCAAGATAACGCGAAAGAGGCTGAAGAAAAGATCAAACATGGGCTTGGATCCTCTGCGGCCCGAACCGGCGAGGCTCGCGCAGGCCTCGTGACCGTCCCCGACGCGCACCCGTGTCCGGGGGCGCCTCCCCTGCCCTTTCTCGCAACCTTTCGCAAGCCGCCCCGGAGGTTCGGGGCCCCAATCCGGCAGCGTCGGCCGATGGTCCCGCTCCCGGGTCCCTCTCCCACGCCGTCTGCAGCCGAATGCCGTTGCAAATCCCCACCTGAGCAGGTAGAAGTGGGCCGGTGGCCCGGAAGGGCCGGGGTGAACAGCAACCGCGTACCGAGCCCAAAGCCATGATGAAACTCGGATTCGTCTCCGCCATTCTTCCCGAACTCACCTTGAATGAACTTCTGGCGTTTGCCGCGGCCGAGGGTTTCCACTGTGTCGAGGTCATGTGCTGGCCCCCCGGAAAGGCCGAACGCCGCTTCGCCGGGGTCACCCACGTGGACGTGTTGAATTTCACCCAGGCCCAGGCAGACGACCTCAATGCCCTTTGTTCCCAGCATGGCGTCAGTTTCAGTGGCCTGGGGTACTACCCCAATCCGCTGGACCCCAACCCCGCCGTCGCTCGGGCGGCGGTGGAACACCTCAAACGCGTGATCCGTGCGGCCAGCCTGCTGGGTGTCCGTCAGGTCAACACGTTCGTGGGCCGCGACTGGACGCGGACCGTGGACGAGAACTGGCCCCGCTTCCTCAAGACGTGGAAGCCCCTGGTGGCCTTTGCGGAGGATCACAACGTCCGCATCGGCATTGAGAATTGTCCCATGCTCTTCACCCGCGACGAATGGCCCGGGGGAAAAAACCTCGCCACCACGCCGGTGATCTGGCGACGCATGTTCAGCGACATCCCGTCGGACCATTTCGGTCTCAACTACGACCCGTCGCACCTGGTGCTCCAGCGGATGGATCCCATCCGGCCGTTGAACGAGTTCAAGGACAAACTGTTTCACGTGCATGCCAAGGACATGCAGGTGGAGGCGGACAAGCTCAACGAGGTCGGGATTTTCGCCTTCCCGAAACAGTGGCACACCCCGCGGATCCCGGGCTTCGGCGAGATCAACTGGGCTCAGTTCATGGCGAAACTGTATGAGATCGGCTACCATGGCCCGGTGTGCATCGAGGTCGAGGACGACACCTTCGGTCGAGCCCTGGAGGGCCGGAAGCGGGCCGTGCAAGTGGCCGGTCAGATTCTTCGGCCCTTTTTCGCCTGAGCGACGGTTCCCGTGCCCATGCAAACCGGCAGCACCTCCGACCCGGAGCCGGCTCCCCTGCCCTGCACCTATGAGGAGCTGGCGGAGATGATCGACCACTCCCTGTTGCACCCTGCTCTTACGGATGCTGACGTGGAGGCGGGCTGTCGTCTGGCCCTCCGGTATGGGGTGGCGGCGGTGTGTGTGCGTCCCTGCGATGTCCGCCGCGCCGCGGAGTTGTTGCGGGGCACGCCCGTTCGGGTGGCCGCGGTGGTGGGGTTTCCGCACGGAAGCTCCCTGACGGAGGTCAAGCACCTCGAAACGGTTCTTGCCTGCCGGGACGGTGCGCAGGAAATCGACATGGTCCTCAACATTGGCAAGGCCCGGAGCGGGGACTGGGAGTATGTGCGCCGGGACATTGCGGCCGTTTGCGAGGCGGCCCACGCCCACGGCGCACGGGTCAAGGTGATTCTGGAGATGGCCTTGCTCGATGCCGGCGGTGCGGGACGGGACGGCCCGGCCCTGAAACGAAAGCTTTGCGAACTGGCCGAGGCGGCCGGGGCGGATTGGATCAAGACATCCACCGGGTTTGCGTTCCTGCCGCAGCCTGACGGGACCTACCGGCCAGGCGGGGCCACGGACGAAGACTTGAAACTGATGCGGGAGACCTGCTCGGCCAGGGTGCAGATCAAAGCGGCCGGGGGCGTGCGCACACTGGATCGACTGCTGCGGGTGCGGGAGCTCGGGGCCAGTCGGTGCGGCGCCACGGCCACGGCTCAGATCCTCGACGAGTATTGCCGCCGTGCCGGCCGGGCGCATCCTTTGGCCTCTCCTCCCACCGCCTGAAATCGGCGCGGGTCCGGTCGGTCGTGCTTGACCCTGCCGCGGGGGCAGGCTAACGGTGAGCCGCCATGATCATCTCGGATTTGCGCCAAATCGAGGGGCGCCGTTATCCGGCCCGACGCCGCACCCAAAACCTGGTCGGGGGCGCCGCTCCCATTCAGTGCCGCAACTTTTGCATGGGCTATGTCACGTTGGACCCGCAGGGCGGTCAGGTCCCCTGGCACAATCAGGAACAGGAAGAGATCTATTTCATCCTGGAAGGCACCGGCGAAATGTGCCTGGGCGAGGAGCGCCAGATTCTGACCGGTGGGCAGGCGGTTTATATCCCGCCGGGCGTCTATCATCAGCTCACCAACATCGGCGACACGCCGTTGCGCATGATTTATTGCTACGGACCGGCCGGGGACGTGGCGCACTGGCGGCAGGAGTTGGAAGGGACACTGCCCCGAGCCGGCATCGAAGCACCGCCTCTGCCGCCGGGGGCCTGGCCGCAATGCACGGCCAAGCCGAGTTGAGCGTCCGCTCATCGGGAGCGGCGCAGAGGACTGGCCTGCTCTGCTTGCCGACGCCCCGGTGAATGCGGGCCGGCCCGAATCCCGTCCGCAGATCACTCCACCATGAAAACCCACACGATTGGCATCATCATGAACGGCGTCACGGGCCGGATGGGCACTAACCAACACTATATCCGGTCCATTTTGGCCATCCTGAAGCAAGGGGGCGTGCGTCGGGGCGATGACGAAGTCATTATCCCCCGGCCCCTCTTGGTGGGACGGAATGCGGCCAAGCTGGAGCGTCTGGCGGCCATGGGAGAGGGAGTTCGGTGGACGACGGACCTGGACAGCGCCCTCTCGGACCCGGCGAATGCGATCTACTTTGATGCGCAAACGACCGGCCTGCGGGCTCCGGCGGTCCAAAAGGCCCTTGCCGCGGGCAAGCATGTGTACTGCGAAAAACCGACCGCCACGACCGCCGCGGTGGCGTACGATCTTTACCTGCGGGCCAAGCAGGCCGGCGTCAAACACGGCGTCGTGCAGGACAAGCTGTGGCTGCCGGGGTTGCGCAAGCTCAAGACGCTGGTGGAGTCCGGCTTTTTTGGCGAAATCCTGGCCGTGCGCGGAGAATTCGGCTACTGGGTGTTCGATGGCGAGCACATCCCGGCCCAGCGCCCCTCGTGGAATTACCGGAAAGAAGAGGATGGCGGCATCATTGTGGACATGCTCTGCCACTGGCGCTACGTCCTGGACAACCTGTTCGGACCGGTCAAGGCCGTCTCGTGTCTGGGGGCCACGCACATCAAGCAGCGTTGGGACGAACGAGGTCGGCCCTACACATGCACGGCGGACGACGCCGCCTATGCCACGTTCGAACTGGCCAACGGGATCATTGCCCATTTCAACTCCTCCTGGTGCGTGCGCGTTCGGCGGGACGATTTGTTGACGATCCAGGTGGACGGGACCCGGGGCTCTGCCGTGGCCGGGCTGCGGGACTGCTGGATCCAGCCGGCGCATGCGACACCGCGACCCGTGTGGAATCCGGATTTGCCCAACCCCATCAACTTTTACGAGCACTGGCTGCGGGTGCCTGATTACGAGGCCTACGACAACGCCTTCAAGGTGCAGTGGGAGCTGTTCTTGCGCCACGTGGTGTGGGACGAGCCGTTCCCGTGGAACCTGTTGGAGGGCGCCAAAGGCGTGCAACTGGCGGAAAAGGGCATTGAGTCCTGGCAGCGGCGGGCATGGGTGGAAATCCCGCCGTTGGCTCCTTGAGCATTGCACGGCAGAGACGCATCCTCCCGGGCTTTTGCCGCAGCGGGTTCATCTGACGGAAAGCCGGGGATCTCCCCCGGCGCAGTGGAAGAGTGAGATTCCAAACCTTCGGAGAGCCACGGCCCCGCAACATCGCTCTCTGATCAGGGTCGACCGGCAGAGAGAGGCTCGAATAGCCGGTTGGAACAGTGATGTGATTCCGCGCCGTTGGGATCTGTTGTATCCATTTTGAGCGGGCCGGCGGATACGAGAGCGCTTTGGGGGTGACTTGCCGCCGCCGTAGCGGCGCGTTGTCCGTGGCGCAAGAGTGTTGCGCCCCCGGCGGGTCGCCGCTGCGAGGTGGCGGACCGTTTCTGCGGTACGTTCCCGCGGACTTTCCTCAGCCGCTGGCCATGGCGGGTTTTGATTGGGCGGGCCTTCCGCTGACTTCCGTCGGCGGGTACGGTTCGGGCGGAGTCTGGATCCAGGTCCGGCCCTCCCCCCGCACTCCAGGGCGCCTTCGGTGCGGAATGTCAGGGGCGCTTGCAGGTTCGCTCCAGGCAGGCGTAGGCGTTGTGGTTGTGAATGCTCTCGTGGTTTTCGGCTTCGACGCGGAACCAGGTGATGTCCGGATGCGCGTTGAGGCGCAGGGCGACATTCCGCACCAGATCTTCCACAAAGACCGGGTTGTCGTAGGCCCGTTCGGTGACGTATTTCTCGTCCTGCCGCTTCAACAGGGCGTAAAGGTCGCAGCTGGCAGAGCTCTCGATGATTTCGATGAGATCCTCGATCCAAACGGATTTGCGGAACCGGACGGCGACGGTGACGGTGCCGCGCTGGTTGTGTGCGCCGCGGCTGCTGATGGCCTTGGAACAGGGGCAGAGGGTGGTCACATTGGCCTTCACGGTCAGGACAAAGTCGATCTCCGGACCGCAGGCAGCTGCGTCGAAGCGCGCGGTGTAGTCCATGAGGCTGGGCAATTTGGAGACGGGGGCGTGTTTGGTCATGAAATAAGGGAATTCCATCTCCAGGTGCGAGGTGGCGGCGTGGAATTTCTTCTGCATGGCGTACAGGATGTCCGGGATGTTTTCCACATGGACGACATTGCCGTGGGCGTTGAGCACCTCCAGGAACCGGCTCATGTGGGTGCCCTTGAACTCCTTGGGCAGGTCCACAAACATGCCGATGGTCGCCACGGTGTGTTGTCGGGCATGGGCCTTGTCCCGCACCTCGATGGGAAAACGCAGCCCTCGCACGCCCACTTTGTCGATGCGCAGCTCGCGGTGGTCCCGTTCGCTCTGCTTGTCGCACAGGTCCTGTGGCCCGTGGGCGCGCAGTCTCTCTGCCGGGCGCGTGGTGCACTCTGTCCGATGTGAAGCCAGTTTACCAGACATGGCGCAAAAGTAATGCGAGCCGTTGCCATTGCCAAATGTTCCGATTGGAGCCGCCGGATCTTCAGGATGGCCGCTCTGCTCGGCCAGCCGGATCCTCCTCGGGGACACGTGGGGATGGCCTGCGGCAGGGCACGGTTCGACGCTGGCCATGGTGGTCGGGAAGCATTCGCCCCGGGGCCAATTCCAGAGGCTGACCGTGCTTGCCGCGGCACGGTCCGGGTCCCGCCGCGGCAGGCACATTCGTCCTACCGGCCAAAGAAGAATTGCCCCGACCCACCCGCAGTGGCTACGATGAGCGCATGCTACAAGAAACGTGCAGCGCGGAGTCCGCGCTGGGTAGCGGATCGTTTCGGGACCTTTGTCGCCGGGCGTATCGCTTCATGTTGCTGGCCCGCGTAGCGGAGGACAAACTGGCCAGCCTGTACCGGGCCGGCAAGATCCACGGTGGCGTGTTTTTGGGACGCGGCCAAGAGGCGTTGAGCGTGGCCGGCGCACTGGCGCTGCGCAAGGGCGACATCTATGCGCCCCTGATCCGTGATGCAGCCGGGCGGTTGGCCTTCGGCGAGCCCCTGATCGACCTGTTTCGGACCTATTTGGGCTCGCGGCTGGGCCCCATGCGGGGTCGCGACGGCAACGTCCACCGGGGCTATCCGCGGCAGGGATATCTTGCGATGATCAGTCATCTGGGAGCGATGATTTCGGTGGTGAACGGCGCGTTGTTCGCGCGTCGCTACCAGGGCCAGTCGGGCGTGGTGGGGCTGGCCAGTCTGGGCGAGGGCGGCACCTCGACGGGGGCGTTCCATGAAGGTCTCAATCAGGCTGCAGTCGAGCGCCTGCCCTTGGTGCTGGTGATTGCGAACAACCAATACGCCTACTCCACCCCCACCACCCGTCAGTTTGCCTGCAAGGATCTGGCCGACAAAGCGGTGGGGTACGGCATCGAAGCCCATCGAGTGGATGGCACAGACCTTATGGCCTGTCTGAAATGCCTCGGGCGCGCGGTGGAGAGGGCCCGCAGTGGCGGCGGGCCGCAGATGGTGGTGGCACAGCTGCTGCGACTGGCGGGTCACGGCGAACACGATGACGCCACTTACATGGATCCGCGTTTGCGCGAGATGCCTTTTGGCCGCGACTGTCTTCCGACGGCAGAAGAGCAACTGTTGCAGGCGGGCATGGTCACGGCGGAGGAACTGGCCGCCTGGAAATCCGAAGTGCAGGAAACGGTCGAACGCACCGTGGCGCGCGTGCAACAGGAGCCGGCCCCGGATCCGTATCGCGAAGATTGGCGGGCTCTGGCCACGCCGCATTTGGTGGACGCGGCCGGGGGTTTGGAAGCGCCGTCCGCCGTCGTTCCCTTGCCCACGCTCGCATGAGCATCACCTACCTGGAAGCCATTCGCGAAGCCCAGGCCCGGGCGCTGGCCGAGGACCCGCGCGTGTTCATCTACGGTCAGGACGTTGGTGCCTTTGGCGGGGCGTTCAAGGCCACCAAGCACCTGGCCAGAGAGTTTCCGGGTCGCGTCATCGATGCTCCGATCAGCGAGGACGCCATCGTGGGCTTTGCGGTGGGGGCCGCCATCGAGGGCCTGCGACCGATCGTGGAGATCCAGTTTGCGGATTTTTCCAGCGTGGCGTTCAACCAGATCGTCAACCAGGCCGCCACGCTGTACTGGCGGACCGGGGTCCCCTGCCCCATCGTCATTCGGTTGCCCAGTGGCGGCACATCCGGTAGTGGTCCCTTCCACAGCCAGAGTTTGGAGGCCATCTACGCTCACTTCCCGGGTCTGGTCGTGGTCACGCCTGCCACGGTGGAGGACGCGTACAGCATGTTGCTGGAGGCGGTCGCCGTGGACGACCCGGTGATTTTTTGCGAGCACAAGTTTCTTTACTACCACCTCAAGGCGGAGCGGCTGCCCACGGAGGCCCTGCCACTGGGCAAGGCCCGCATTGCCCGGGAGGGCCGGGATCTCACGGTGGTGGCCTACAGTGCGATGGTGCACGAGGCCCTGGCCGCTGCGGAGGAGTTGCAGGCGGAGGGTTGGGAGCTGGAAGTGGTGGATTTGCGTTGTGTCAAGCCGTTGGACACCGACACGGTCATGGCCTCGGTCGCCCGCACCGGGCGGTTGCTTTGCGTGGGCGAGGCGTGGCCCTGGGGCGGCGTCACGGCCGAGGTCATCGCACGCGTTGCCAGCGAGGGGCTCTCGCTGCTCGATGCGCCTCCGCAACGCCTCAACGCCCGGGACACCCCCATTCCGTATCATCCAAATTTGTGGACGGCGCACCGTCCCACCGCGCGCACGATTGCGGCCGCGGCACGCCAGCTCCTCCGTTTGTAAGACTGCCATGCCGGAAATCCCGATCATCATGCCGCAGTTGGGCGAGTCCATCGCCGAAGCCATGATCGTCCATTTCCTGGTACGCGAGGGCGACATGGTGGAAGCGGATCAGGACATCATCGAGGTGGAAACCAACAAGGCCGCCATGAACGTGACGGCGCCGTGTCGCGGTGTCCTCCAACGGTTCCTGGCCAGGGTGGGAGAGAGCTACCCGGTCGGTGCGGTGCTGGGGTACATTGCCGCGACACCGGAGGATGCCGCCCGTGCCGGCCTTGACGGCGGCCAGTCTGCCTCTGCGGTGGCGGCGCCGCCCGTGACACCCACCGCCACGGCCGCGGCCCCAACGGCCACCGATCGGGTTCAGCCCACCGTCCGCGGCCTGCCCGTGCCCGCGAATGCCACCGGGGCCAGCTACATGTCCCCACGAATGAAGGCGCGCATGGCGGAGTTGGGGCTGCATGCCGCGGACCTGGCCGGCGTGGCCGGGAGTGGTGCCGGAGGACGCGTGACCATTCAGGACTTCGAGCGCTTTCTTGCAAGTCTCGAACAACACCGCATCACGCCGGCCTCCCCCATGCGGGTGAGCGTGGCCGACGCCATGCGCCGGAGCTGGACCCGGCCGCTGGCGACGGTCGGCCTGCCGTTCCGGTTGGACGCCATTTTGGCCCATCGCCGCACCAGCGGGCTGAAAGTGAGCCCGACGCTGTATGCCATTCGTGCGCTGGCCCTGGCGCTGGCGGAAAACAGTGCCCCTGCCGGTCGCCTCATCGGCAACAAAATCGTGCATCCGCGGTCCATCGACATTGGCTGGGCGGTCGAGGTGGAAGACGGCGTGCTGGTGCCGGTGCTGCGTCAGGTGGACCAGCGCCGGTTGCGCGACCTCATCGCGCCGTATGAGGAATTACTGGGGCTGGCCCGGCAACGACGTCTGCCCGTGGAGGCTTCCGGCGGCAGCATTGCCACGGTCACGAACTTTGGCACCTTCGGTCTTACCTGGGCCACGCCGATCCCGCTGCCGGAACAGACGCTGGTCCTGGGCGTGGGCGCGGGCCGGCGTGTGCCGCATTGGAGTCATTCCAAACAGCAGTTTGTCCCGGTTTGGGAGGCCAATCTGACGCTCAGCTTTGATCATCGCGTGCTCGACGGCGGCGCGGCGGGACGCCTGCTGACCCGGGTGGCGGAGCTGCTCACGCATCCCGAGGCCCTCTGAACGCGGGATTCCGGCCTCCGCCCCGGCTGATTTCGGGGCCCCAGTCGGCCTCCCACGCGGGACTCAGAGACGGCGCTGGATTTGCTCGAGGATCTGGCGCGACACGGCCTCGTCGCCCCAGGTTCCCACGCGGATGCGGACCTCGGTGGCCGTGCCGGTCACTTTGCGCAGCCGCACGGTGATGTTCCTGTCGCCGGTCGCACGTGCCGTAATCTGGCCGGTCAACCCGTCCTTCTCCTGCGCCGTGACCGGCATCTCCAGGTCGGCCAGGGCACGCTGAGTCGCCGACCAGACACGCTCGTAGGGCGCGTCCAGGGTGGAGCGCAACTCGCCGCGCACGTACGCCACCGTGCCTGCGCCTGCCGCCGCGGCGCCGCCCACCAAGAGGGCCACACAGCCGACATTCAGGATGCAGCCCAGCAGCAGCCCGAGCAGCAGCACCGGTTTTCGGACACCGTTCCCAATCTTCTCGGCATGCATTCCGTGCCACCAAACGCCAGCCGCGCCCGCCTGTCAATGCTCAAACCGAAGACCCCCGAACGGGCGACAGATCGTGATCGAGCCCCGGATTCGGGAAGCCCGAAGAGACGACGCCGCACCTCGGGTTCCCCGGGCCGACGACGCCGGATCTTCCGTCCAGCCAAGGGGAGGATAAACCTCAAGTGGGTCCCCCGTTTCGCCGGCGGACTTCGCAAAACCCCGCGGCTCGGGGCAGTGACGTGCGTGCGGAGCTCGCGGATTGTGCTTTTGCGCGCCAATTCGCAAAACTGGACCCCGTGTTGGCCGCGTGCCTCACCACCATTTGCTGGGCAGCGTCTGCTGTGTTCGCCGCCCGTTCCAGCCGTCTGCTGGGCGGGACGGAGGCAAATTTCTGGAGGCTGACGGTGGCGCTGGTGCTGCTCGGGCTCTGGGTCCTGCCCCGGGGGCGCGGCCTCGAGAATGATGGTTGGCCGTGGTTTGCGCTGAGCGGCCTGGTCGGGATTGGCCTCGGCGATACCGCGTTGTTTCAGGCGCTGCCGCGATTGGGGCCCCGGCTGACCATACTGCTGGTGACCTGTTTCACGCCGCCTGCTGCGGCAGTGCTCGAGTGGGTGTGGCTGGAAACAACGCTGCGCTGGGACCAAATCGTGTGCGGGCTTTGTACGCTGGGCGGGGTTGCTCTGGCCCTGTCGCCGGGTCACGGACGTGGGGCTGATTCTGGTTGGATGGCCGGCGTGAGCTGGGCGTTGGCCTCCGCCGTGGCCGGCGCGGTCGGGGCGGTGCTCAGCCGGGTCGCTTACGGCATCGCAGCGGCGGGAAGCGCCGTTCCGGATGGGGCGACGGCTGCGTTCGAACGGGTGTTGGGCGGATATGGAGTCGTGGCCCTGGCCTGGTACTGGGGGAAACGGGCAATCTTCGCAACGTCCACCGGTACCGGCCAGCCTGACGATCCCGCCGCGCGTCGGCGCCGGGCAGCCCCATGGATTCTCGGAAACGCGGTTTCCGGCTTGGTGCTGGGCGTAAGTTGTTATCAATGGGCGCTGTCTCAATTGCCCGCAGGGATTGTCCTTGCCGTCGTGAGTCTCACGCCCTTGACCATCATTCCGTTGGCCTGGTGGCTGGAAGGCGACCGGCCCACGACCCGATCGTTGATCGGCAGCATCATCGCTGTAGCGAGCGTCATCGGCCTGGTGCTGGTTTCGTGACGGAGAGGGCACAGGAGCGGCGCACGGTTTTCTCGGCGGCGCTCAAGGTCCGCTCAGGGGCCGGCCGGAGGCGTCCGCGGGCCAGCGTCCGTTGGTTTCCGACGGGAGATCGCCGAGGGCCCACTCGAGCACGCGCGCCGCGTAGAGGGCGGCTTCGGGTTCCGTGCTGGCGCGGGGCCCCGCCACGTTCAGGACCCGGACCCGGAGAGTATGCAAGAAGTCGCGCAACAGCCGGGCCGCCTCCTGCTCGGGACAAGTGGCCCGGGCCAGATGCAGCCAGGGCTTGCCCATGCGTTCGGCCGCCTCACGCGTATAAGCCGACCCGCCGGTCAACTCCGAAGAGATGCTGAAAATCACGGTGGCGTCCGCGTCGCGCACGTTCCATTCCGTGCGTTGTTCGCAGGCGTCGCTGGGAGTTTCGCGCAACTGATACACGTCGGGAATGCGGCCGTCCTCGGCCCATCGTCCCCGTGGGCACCAGCCTCCGTGGGGAATTCCCAGGCGAAGGGCAACGTCGAGAGCGGCCCGGTCGACTCCGGTCTGCCCACCGGAAATGATGCGTTCCAAGGACCGGCCGCTTCGCCCCAGAGCAGTGGTTTGAAGCTCTCGCGGTGCCCGTGCACCGGTCTCCCCGGGACCGGAGTCCCTCCCTTCACGCCATGGGTTTTGCATTCCCGTCATCTTGCGTTTCTTCAGGCGCTTGGTAGCGCGGCTACCGCAGGGTGCATTGGCGGATCTGCTGCGGCGCGCCCGCGGATGCAACGCCATGGATGCTCCTGTCAGCGCTTCCGGCCGCTGTTCCGCCCGTCCCGATCACAATGACAATTGCCCAAGAACCGAAAGTCGGCAAAGCTGGGATTGGCCATGACAGCCGGCCCGACTGCCCTGGTGAGCCTTACAAAGCTCGCAACTTATGAGCCAACGGCCGTCTTGCAGGCCATGCGGACCTGCCTGGAGCCGTTCGGCGGCATGGCCACGTTTGTCAAGCCGGGCCAGAAAGTGTTGCTCAAGCCGAACCTTTTGGGGCCCTTCCCGGCTGATCAGGCCGTCACCACTCATCCTTCGATCGTGCGTGCGGCGGCCATCCTGGTGCGTGAAGCCGGTGGCCGGCCCTACATTGGCGACAGCCCGGCGGTGGGCAGGCTTTCTCAGGTGGCTCGCGTCACAGGCATGCTCGATGTCGTCGCCGAGACTGGCGCACCTTTGCTGGAGCTCGAGGAGCCGGGGGAGTTCGAGGTGCCGGGCCATGGCATTTTCCCCCGCCTTGTGCTGGCCCGGGCGCTTTCGCAAGTGGACGTGGTGATCTCGCTGCCCAAACTCAAAACCCACTCCCAAATGATCCTGACGGGCGCGCTGAAGAATCAATTCGGCTGCGTTCCCGGCCTTCTCAAGAGCGAGTGGCATTTCCGGCTCCAGGAACGGAAATGGCTGGCAGCGTTGCTCTTGGACATTCACCGGGCCATTCGGCCCTGCCTGGCGATCATGGACGCGGTGGTCGCCATGGAAGGGCCGGGGCCCAGTGCAGGTCATCCCCGTTCTTTGGGCGTTTTACTGGCCGGGACCGACTTTGTCGCCGTGGACGCAGTGGCCTGCCATCTGATCGGTTTGAGCCCCGCCCAGGTTCCCTCGTGCCGCGCAGCCCACGAACAGGGAGTCGGCGAAACGGATTTGCAGCGGCTTCGCCTTGTCGGACCCGACTGGCGGACACTGCGTGTGTCCGACTTTCAGCCGCCGCCGCAGCCGGCCGAGGTCTTGCGCCTGCTGCCGTTGCCGCCTGCACTTCTGCGCGGGTTGCGCCGCCAGTGGACGCTTCGGCCCGTCATTCTCCCCGGACGTTGCACCCGATGCGGCATTTGCGAGGAACGTTGTCCGGTCCGCCCCTCCGCCATCCATCCTCGAGCGTGTCCGTCCCACCAGCTGGACGACCGACGCTGCATCCGTTGTTACTGCTGTCATGAATTCTGTCCGGCCCATGCCATCGTTCTGCGATCGTCCCGGACAAGTCGTTGGCTTCCGCTGCGACCGGTGGCCCGGGGAGTGAACCGATTGCTCGGCTGGCTGGGCGCACTCCGACAGGATCGCACCCACTAGGCATGGGCTTTCCATTTGCGCTTTCCAAGGCCGGAGCCGGGCGACCTGCCGAGGGGATGCCCCGGTGCAAGCTCGCGGCCGGCCGGCTGTTTTCCACAATGAGAGCGGATCCGCCAATCGCATCTCCCCGCACTGACGCAGTCCTTCCGCCAGCGATGCCGCGTGCCGTCGCTCCCCGGGCAACACATGCAGGCAGGTCGCTGGAAGTGCCCCCGGTCTCGGGCCGCCCCCGGTTGCCCGCGCGGGTGACGTTCTTGGGGAATGGCTCGATGCGGGGCAACCGCGGTCCCGGCTTGACCCTCGGCCGGCGCCCGCGGCACATGCAGGACCTGGTATGAACGCAAACCCGGACCTCACCCAGTCACCGCCTCCTCCCGCCTCACTCAGTCAGCGGTTTCTGGATCTCTTGGAGCGCTGGGGCAACAAACTGCCGGATCCGGCTTTGATTTTTGTGCTGGCGCTGGGGTGCACGTGGCTGCTTTCGGCCTGGCTGGCTGCGGTCCCGTTTACGGAGACGGATCCGCGCACGGTGGTTCGCAACGCGGCGGGAGAAGTCGTTTCCGCCCAACCCATCCGGGTGCAAAACCTGTTGACGGGCGAGCGGATGACGCAGTTCCTCACCCGGATCGTGAAAAACTTCACGGAGTTTCCGCCCCTGGGGGTGGTGCTGGTGGCCATGCTCGGGGTGGGCGTGGCAGAACATTCGGGATTCGTTCGTGTCGCGATGCGATCTCTGCTGCAAATCACGCCGCGGTGGGCGCTGACTCCCATGCTGGCGCTGGTGGCCGTTCTCAGTCATTCGGCCGGGGACGTGGGTTATGTAATGGTGATTCCGCTCGGGGGAGCCATGTTCGCGGCGGCGGGTCGGCATCCGCTGGCGGGCATTGCCGCAGCCTTTGCGGGTGTCTCCGGCGGATTCAGTGCCACGTTTCTTCCGTCGAGCCTGGATCCGCTGCTGCAGGGTTTCACCCAGGCGGCTGCCCAGATTCTGGAGCCCGAGCGCACCGTCAACCCGTTGTGCAACTGGTATTTCATGAGTGCCTCGTCGCTCTTCATTATCTTGGCCATTTGGGTTCTGACCGACCGCGTCCTGGAGCCCCGGCTGCGCCGGATTTCGGTCGACGGTGAAATGGCCGGTGAGTTGCGCCTGGAAAGGGTCAGCCCGCGGGAACGGCGGGCCTTCTGGATGGCGCTGGTCGCCGTGGTGGCCTTGCTGGGGGGCCTGGCACTGGCAGCTGCCCCGACGGCCTCGCCCCTGCGCGCTCCCGATGGTCGGTTGACCTCGCACGGCGCGCCGCTGATGGAGGCCCTGGTTCCGCTCATCGCCCTCTTTTTCTTCATCCCCGGCCTGGTCTTTGGCTATGTCGCCGGCACCCTTCGGAACCACCGGGATGTGATTCACGGCACTGCCCGGGTCATGAACACAATGGGCTATTACCTGGTGATGGCGTTTTGTGCTGCGCAATTCACCTGGGCCTTTCGCGAATCGAACCTGGGAGCCCTCACGGCTATCAAGGGGGCGACCTGGCTCCAGGCAATTGGCCTGCCGGCGGCCGTGACCGTGGTCGGCATCATTCTGCTGTCGGCAGGAGTCAATCTTCTGGTGGGATCCGCCTCGGCGAAGTGGGCGTTGCTCGGCCCCATTTTCGTGCCGATGCTCATGGAGCTGGGCCTCTCCCCCGAATTGACGCAGGCGGCCTATCGCATCGGCGACTCCAGCACCAACATCGTCACGCCGTTGCTGCCCTATTTTCCGCTCATCTTGGTTTGTTGCCAGCGTTATTGCCGCTCCGCCGGGGCCGGGACCTTGCTCACGACCATGGCCCCGTACTCGATCGTTTTTCTTACGCTGTGGAGCCTCCTGCTTCTGCTCTGGTGGGCGCTGGGAATCCCGCTCGGGCTGCAGGCGACCTATTCGCGGTAAACTCCGGGAACCCGGGATGTTCCGGTCGGAGCAACGTCCGCGGACCCGCAGGGCGTTCTCCGGCCGGGCTGAACCGCAGGCAACAGACCCGTGTGCGGAAGGGAATCTTTCGTTGGCATTGCACCCCGGCCACGGTATGAGAAGCGCATGACGAGTGCCTTGTATCACCGGAGCGCCCGTGGACGTCCCATGGTCCGTTGCTGCGGAGCCGATCCAGCGAACCCTTCCAGCGTTTTTGGTTGCGGGCTGTGGCGCCGACTTCTCCTCGTGGTTCTTGCGGGATGCGGGTGCATGCTGTGCGCTTCGAAAGTCCCTGCTCAGTCCAACACTGAGTCGCGGGTCACGGCACCTTCGTCTCCCGGCGCGACCGGGCCGCGCCGGCCCGGGGCCGCCCCCATCACCCTGCAGTCGGACGACAAACCTGCTTTCCCCGATCCGCCGGCCGGCTTCGATCAGGCGCGCCCGGGGGAGCCTCGGGGGCGTTTGGAGTTCATGGAATACGATTCCAAAACCGTGGGCACGCGCCGGCGCCTCCAGGTTTACCTTCCCCCCAACTTTTCTCCGACCCAACGGTATCCCGTGCTCTATTTGCTCCACGGCATCGGAGGCGATGAAACGGAGTGGGAACGGCTGGCCAACGCGTCCACCATCCTCGACAACCTGATCCGCGAAGGGAAAGCCGTGCCGATGATCGTGGTGATGCCCAATGGCCGCGCCCAACCGAACGATCGGGCGGAGGGAAATGTTTTTCAGCACGCGCCGGCGTTCGCACGTTTCGAGCGCGACCTGCTGGAGGACGTCATCCCGGCCATTGAGGCGCGCTATCCGGTCCGGGCGGATCGGGAACACCGCGCGTTGGCCGGGCTTTCCATGGGCGGAGGTCAGGCGCTGAATTTCGGGTTGGCCCATCTGGACGTGTTTGCCTGGGTGGGTGCCTTTGCCCCGGCGCCCAACACGAAGCCGCCAGCGGAGCTGATCCCGGAGCCGGCAGCGGTCCGGGGCCGGCTGAAGCTGCTCTGGCTGGGTTGCGGCAACAAGGACGGTCTGCTGCGCATCAGCCAGCAGTTGCACGCCCATCTCAAGCAGCACGACATTCCCCATGTTTGGCACGTGGACAACCACGGCCACGATGCCGGGGAATGGAAGAGCAACCTGTACTGGTTTGCCCAGCACGTTTTCCGCTAAACGGGAGCCGTCGGGCGCTCGGCGATGGAAGCTCTAGCCGCCGTTCGCGTTGCATGCCGGAGGGACCGACTCGATCACTCTGGGGGGCGCCATTTCCGGGCACGGATCTGCGCCGGGCCATCGGGGTTCGGCTTCCGGCCAGCTTCTCGGTATCGGCCAGAGGCAAGGCTTTCGCTCGAAAGCGATCGCCAGGCTGCTCCTGCCTCTCACGTCGCGTTTCTTTAATGCGGGGGACACCTGCCCGAGGAGCCCCCGCGCCATCTCACCGGACCAGAAGGTCTCGACAACCCGGGCCCGGCCGCACTATTTCCCAGACATGCGGACTCTCTGCCACTGCTTCGTCGCTGTCTGGGTGGTCGCCCTCCCCGCCTTGGCCACGACCCTGTCCGGGCTCGAGTTGTGGTATGACCGGCCCGCGGTGCGCTGGACGGATGCCCTCCCCGTGGGCAACGGGCGACTCGGCACCATGGTGTTCGGGGGCGTACCGCGCGAACGCCTCCAAATGAACGAAGCCACCCTCTGGTCCGGTGGACCGCGCGACTGGAACAATCCCGCTGCGCGCGAGGTCCTTCCACAAGTGCGCGAGGCTTTGTTCGCCGGGGATTTCGTCCGCGCCACGGCCCTGTGTCGCAAAATGCAGGGCCCCTATAACCAATCCTATCAGCCGCTGGGCAATCTCTGGCTGGAGTTTCCGCATGGCGAGTACGAGACGAACGGTTATCGCCGGGCTTTGGACCTGGATCGGGCCGTGGCCACGGTGCAATACCGTGCAGGCGGGGTGACCTTCACGCGCGAGGTTTTCAGCAGTTTTCCCGATCAGGTCATCGTGGTTCGCGTTACGGCGGATCGGCCCGGCCAGCTTCACTTCACAGTCAAGGCGGACTCGCCGTTGCGGCACGAAGCAGTGGTGGAGGAACCGCATGCGCTCGTCGTGCGGGGCCGGGCCCCTTCCCATGTGGATCCCAACTATCTGCGCTCCGAACGTCCGATCGTTTATGACGAGGGACCGAACCCGGAAGGCATGACCTTTGAGTTCCGCGTCGAGTGCCGCGCCGAGGGTGGGCGGATCTTGCCCGGGCCCGGAAGTATCACAGTGAGCAACGCCAACGCGGCGACCCTGCTGATCTCGGCTGCGACAAGCTTCAACGGGCCCGACAAATCGCCGGGGCGCGAGGGACGGGACCCCCACGTCGAGGTGATGAAGCCCTTGCGTTCCGTCCGGGATCGGAGCTACCGGCAGCTACTGCGTCGTCACACTGCGGACCATCAGGCGCTGTTCCGGCGGGTCCACCTGAACCTGGGGCGCAATCCGGCGGTGCAGCATCTTCCGACCGATCAACGGCTCTTGCGCTTCATGCGTGGCGGCGAGGATCCGGAGTTGCCGGTCCTGCTGTTTCAGTTTGGTCGTTATCTGTTGATCGCCAGTTCGCGCCCCGGGGGCTGGCCGGCCAATTTGCAGGGGATTTGGAACGAATCCGTGCGTCCGCCCTGGAGCGCCAACTGGACGCTCAACATCAACACGGAGATGAACTACTGGCCGGCCGAACCCGCCAACCTGGCCGAGTGTCACGAGCCGCTCTTTCGACTGATCGAGCACCTGGCCCGTCACGGCCAGGAAACCGCCCGGGTCAACTACGGCTTGCGCGGCTGGTGCGCGCATCACAACGCGGACCTTTGGTGCCAGACCGCGCCGGTCGGCAATTACGGTGCTGGCGATCCGGTCTGGGCCAACTGGTGCATGAGCGGACCCTGGCTGGCCACTCATCTGTGGGAACACTTTGCGTTCGGACTCGACACCAACTTTTTGCGCCGCGCCTGGCCCCTGATGAAAGGCGCTGCCGAGTTCTGTCTGGACTGGCTTGTCGAGGATCCTCAAGGTCGCCTTGTCACCGCTCCCTCCACCTCGCCGGAGCTCCGGTTCGTACTCCCAGACGGCCGCCGGGCCGCCGTGGGCATCGGCGCCACCATGGATTTGTCCCTCATCTGGGAGCATTTCCAGAACTGCATTCGGGCGACCCGAATCCTGAACACCGATGCTGAATTCGCCCTCCAACTGGAACAGGCCCTGCGCCGATTGCATCCGTTGCAGATCGGCTCGCGGGGCCAACTGCAGGAGTGGGCCCATGACTTTCCCGAAGAAGACCCGCATCATCGGCATGTCTCCCACCTGGTCGGGGTCTATCCGGGACGACACATCACCCCGGCCCAACCCGAATTGTTTGCCGCCGCTCGTCGCGCCCTGGAACTGCGCGGAGACGAGGGCACCAGCTGGTCGCTCGCCTGGAAGATCGGCCTCTGGGCGCGATTTCGCGACGGGGATCGCGCCTACCGTCTGATCCAGAACATGTTCCGGGTGGTGGGGCATTCCGAGGTGCAGTACGACCGGGGCGGCGGGATTTACCCGAACCTTTTCAGCGCTCATCCGCCGTTTCAAATCGACGGCAACTTTGGCTACACCGCCGGGGTGGCCGAAATGCTCTTGCAGAGCCACCTTGCCCACCGCATGCCCGACGGCCGGGAGGTTCCTGTCCTGGACCTGCTGCCTGCCCTCCCCCGGGTGTGGAGCCACGGCACGGTCCGCGGTCTCCGTGCCCGGGGCGGGTTCGAACTGGACCTCGAGTGGGCCAACGGCGCTCTTCAGCGTGCCGTGGTGCGAAGCCGCGGAGGCACGGAATGTTTCGTGCGCAACGGGAGCCGCGAGCGTCTTCTGCGATTCCGGCCCGGCCAGCAAATTCGTCTGGACGCCCGTTTGGAGTGACGACTCGCGAACGCTCCGGCATCCCGGGGCCGAGGTGCCGGCGCATTTCAAGTTATGGACGCCACTGAAAACTCGGCGGAGTTCCGGGGGCCTCATCAGGGGAACGCCGAGCGGAGGGGGCCTTTCCCCGGGATTCGCGGCCCCGGAGTTCCAAAAACCGAATGCACAGCCGACGTGCGGTTTGGCTTCTCGGTGCTTGGCATGAGCACCGGTTCCCGGATACTCGGACCCATGCAGACAGTCTTGGATTACCTGGCCCGGCATCGGGCACGTTTCGTGAGGGAACTGATGGAGTACGTGGGGTTCCCGTCCGTGTCCGCCCAGACACGACACCGTGCGGACATGCGGGCGTGTGCAGAGTGGCTGGCACGACACTGCCAGAGTCTGGGGCTGGCGGCGCACGTCCATTCCACGGAGGGGCATCCGATTGTTCTGGCCCGTACCCCGCGCCGTCGTGGCCGCCGTCATTTCCTGGTGTACGGACACTACGATGTCCAGCCCCCCGAGCCCCTGGAGCTTTGGGCCACGCCACCGTTCCAGGCCACGGTGCGGAACGGCGCCCTTTATGGCCGCGGGGCCAGCGACAACAAGGGCCAGCATTGGGCGCACCTTAAGGCCGTCGAAGCCTACCTTCGCACGGGAACCGAACTGCCGTGCGACCTGACCTTTTTGCTGGAGGGCGAAGAAGAAGTGGGCAGCTGTTCCCTGAGCAGCTTTCTGCGCAAGAACCGCAGGGCGCTGCGGTGTGATGCCGTCGTGGTTTCAGATACCGGTTTGCCCGCCCGGGACCTGCCTGCGCTCACGTACGCGCTCCGCGGCATTGCGGCCTTTGAAATCACGTTGCACGGCCCCAATCGGGACCTGCATTCGGGGATCTTTGGCGGGTCGGTCCATAATCCCGCCCTGGCGCTGTGTCAGCTGCTGGCCCGTGTGCATGACGCCAAGGGGCGTGTTGCCATCCCGGGCTTCTACAAGGATGTCCTGCCCCTTACAGCCGGGGAGCGCCGACAGCTTCAACGGCTCCCGTTTTCTGCCGCGGCCTATAAAAAGCTCCTCGGTGTGCCTGCGCTGTATGGGGAGTCGGGCTACAGTCCGAACGAACAACGAATGGCCCGGCCGACGTTCGAGATCAACGGCCTGACGAGCGGTTACCAGGGCGAAGGCAGCAAAACCATCATCCCGGCCTGGGCGCGGGCCAAGGTCACCATGCGTCTGGTCCCCCACCAGACGCCGGAAAAGATCTTGCGCTGTGTAGAAGCCTTTTTCCGCCGCCACTGTCCTCGCACCGTGCGCATGGAGTTCCGACGCGGCCATGGTTGTCCGGCTTATCGCCTCGACCCGGGCCATCCGGATGCCCGGGCTGCGCTTCGTGCGTTGCGCCGTGCATTCGGACGCGAGCCGGTGCTGCTTCGGGAGGGCGGGTCGATCCCCATTGTAAACGAGTTCAAACAGGTTCTTGGGGCGGAGACCTTGTTGTTGGGCCTGGCCCTGCCCGATGACAACGCCCATTCGCCCAACGAGAAATTCGATCTCGAAATCTTCGCCCGCGGTCAGCAACTGAGCGTGTGGCTCTGGCAGGAACTGGCACGGGGCTGAACGGCTTGGATCGCCGCACGGCGCGATCTTCTTCGGCGAAGCGATGGTTCGGCGCTGCTCGGCCCCCCGGGTGCAGGTCTGTTCCGGCCGCCCGGGCGAACCAAACCGGCCTCTTCTGCCACGGGTCACGTGGGCAAGGGGCGCGCAGAAGGCATGGCCAGTGCCCGGGGCCGGGGCTGACGGGCTTTCTTCAACACATGCGCCGGCCCGCTCTTAAGGCACGGTTTGCACGTCCGGGCCCAGTTCGATGATTTCCATGCGATGATTGGCCCGTGGATTCTCCGGGGAGGGACCCTCGGTGAGCAGCACCCGGCCGCCCTGCAATCCGTACCGCCGTGCCCGGGTCCGTGCGTACGCATTCCAATCCATCGGCCGTTGTGGCTCGTACTCGGGCCACACGCCGTAACTGAGCAGAAGGCGTTGACAGGTCGCTTCGTGGGGACTGACGGCGATCACCCACGCCGGAAGTCGAAATCGTGCCACGCTCCGGGCCGTGGCGCCGCTGAGGGTGGGCACCAACACCGCCGCCGCTTCCGTGCACGCGAACGCCTCCACCACGACCCGCGCAATCACATCCCGCAGGTCCGCGCTTTGCCCCGGGGGCCGCAGGCACTCGATCTTGCGCCCGCCCACCCGGTCCCATTCCGGCTCCACCGCGCGGGCAATGCGCGCCAGCATGGCCACCGCTTCCACCGGGAATCGTCCGATGGCAGACTCTGCCGACAGCATAACGGCATCCGTACCGTCCAAAATCGCATTGGCCACGTCCGTGGCTTCGGCGCGCGTCGGCAGGCGGCTGGCCACCATGGATTCCAGCATCTGCGTGGCCGTGATGACAGGCTTGGCCGCCTGCACGGCCGCACGGATGATTTGCTTTTGCACCAGAGCCATCCGTTCGATCGGCACCTCCACGCCCAGGTCGCCACGGGCAATCATCAACCCGTCCGCCGCAGCCAGGATTTCGTCGAGATGCTGCAGCGCCAGACCGCGTTCGATCTTGGCAATCACCATGGGTTGGTACCCCCATGCACGGGCCGCCTCCCGGACGGCGGTAACGTCGGCGGCCCGCTGGACAAACGACTGGCTCACGATCTCGATGCCCAGTTGCCATGCCTGCTGCAGGCAGGTCCGATCCCGCTCGGTGAACGCCGAAAGCCCCAGGTCCACCCCCGGCACGTTGAGTCCCTTGCGCGAGCGCAGTTCGCCTCCGACGCGGACGCGGCCGTGGACGGTCGTGGGTTCCACCCGCTCCACCTCGATTTGCACCAGGCCGTCGTTCAGGTACAGCATCTGCCCGGGGCGCACGACCCGGGGTAGCGCCGGGAATTCCACCGAAACGCAGTCCCGAGTGCCCGGCAGCGGCTCGGTGGTCAAACGAAACGGGTCTCCCGCCATCAACTCGATGGGCTCCTCGGCCAGCGGGCCGATGCGCAGTTTCGGCCCCGGCAAGTCGGCCAAAATCGCCACCCGGCGTCCCACCGCGGCTGCGGCGGCGCGCAATCGCTGAACGAGCACGGCCTTTTCTTCGAAACTACCATGGGAGAAATTCAGGCGCGCCACGTTCATTCCTGCGCGGATCATCGCCTCCATCATGGCGGGTTCCGAGGAGGCCGGCCCGATTGTGGCCACGATTTTGGTTTTGTGCGGAGGCAACTCCATGAAATCGACGCTGCCACCGGCGAGCGGGCAAGGCAATGCACATTCTTCGCCCGGGCTTTTGGATGAGCGCGCCCGGAGTCCAAGCCGTGGAGCTCACCGGCGGGGGCCGTCGGTTTCCCAGGTCGTGGCGGACGGCACAGTGGCAGGGCGCACTCGGTTTTCGAGTGCCACATTCGAGAATCTCAAGGAGACGTCCTTTTCCCCCGACTTTCCTGTGCCGGGGCTGCGCGACATTCCGCCGTGCTTTGCGGATGTCAGAAACCTGCATTGCGCCGGGCCGCAGATCTCCCGCGGCGGGACACCCGGGCTGCACCAACAGGGCAAGCAACAAGCTTCCCGGGAGGCTCCTCGAAATCGATTTCCCGCCGATGACACCCAAGGCTCGAAAGTGCTTCGCGCCTTCAGCGTGCGGCGGGGATGCCCCAAACCGGGCGCGGAATCCCGACCCAAGACAGCACCTCGGGCAACCGGACAGTCTCGAAAACGGGTGAATCGTTACACTTCGAGCGCGCCCTGTGGTTGCCCCAGCAGGGCGTCAATCACCAACCATGGGCAATGCTCTGGGTGACCGAAGTCCGCATTGCACCCCGTCCTGAAGGGGCGGGATTCGGTGCGGCTACCCCGGCTCTCGCAATCGGGATCAATCGGATGGTGTCCTTTGAGGGCGCGGTGGGTTTGGGCGACGGTGTAATCGGGGCGTTGCTCGGGGCTGGTGAATGGGATGCGCCCTGGGCACGGAGATGGGCCTGCGCGATGCTTTGACTGCGGAGGGCGCATTTCGGGCCCCGGATTCGAGGATCGCACGGAACGCCGTTTCCCCTCAATCTTTCGCGTCCCGGGGACGCCCGATCTTGCTCTGAGCTTTGCCGGAGAGCGTCCAAAACCTCAAATGCACCGGCAGCGGTGTTTGCATGCGTTGATGGTTTGCTGCGGGGTCCAAGGTCGGTATGCTGCGGGCCCGACGGGTGGACCGAGTATGCTGCTGTCCCTGATGACGATGCCGGAGACGGTGAGGCCCCTGGCAATTCTGGGCGTTTGTGTCCTGTTGCTGGTGTTTCTGATCGGTCGCTTGCGGGTGCATCCGTTTTTGGCATTGTTGGGGGTGGCCTGGCTGGCGGGCTGGGCCACCCCGGCGGAGCGATTGTCGGTTCTGCCGGGAAACCTGCCGGGCGCGCATGGACTGCGAGTTGTGGAGGTAGCGGCGACGGAGCTGGGCAGTCTGTGCGGCCGGGTCGGCATTGTGATTGCCCTGGCCTCGGTGCTGGGGGCCTGCATCCTGGAAAGCGGTGCAGCAGACAAGGTGGTGCGCCGGTTTCTGGGAGTCTTTGGCGAGCGGCGCGCGGGCTTGGCCCTGGTCTGCGGGGGGTTCCTGATCAGTCTGCCGATTTTCTTCGACACCTTTTTCATGCTCCTGATTCCCCTGGCGCGGGCGCTCCGGCTGCGGACCGGCCGGGATTATACGTTGTACGTCATGGCCATTTGCTGTGCGGGCGCGGTGACCCATTCCTTGGTGGCGCCGCACCCCGGGCCGCTGGCCATGGCAGAGATCCTGAAGGTGGACCTGGGTTGGTCGGTGATCGTGGGCACGCTGACCTCGGTGCCGGTGGTGGCCGTGGGTTGGCAGGTGGCGCGCTGGCTCAACCGCCGCCACGATCTGCCCCTGCGAGAGACGCCCGGACTGGGTTTGGCGGAGCTGGAGCGGCTGGCACAACGACCGGATCATGAGCTGCCCACGCTGGTCGCATCGCTTGCGCCCGTGCTGTTGCCGTTGTTGCTGATCTCGACGGCATCGTTCGTGGTCGCGTTTGTGCCGGCGGAAGCGCGGGGCGGTTGGGGCCCGGTGGTGGAGTTTCTGGGGCACCGCAATGTCGCCCTGTGCATCGGGACTCTGCTGGCCATGGGGCTGGTCTGGCGGCAGTCACAAGGGAACTGGTCGGTGATGAGCCGGCTCACGGGTCAGGCGCTCGAAACTGCTGGTGTGATCGTGTTGATCACCTGTGCAGGGGGCGCGTTCGGCGCAATGCTCAAGCACGCTGGAGTGGGCGAAGCCGTCCAGGCCCTGGCGGTGGGCCGGGAAGCAAACCTGCTGGTGCTGGGCTGGGCCGTGGCGGTACTTTTGAAATTCGCCCAGGGCTCGGCCACCGTCTCCATGCTGACGACCGCCGGGATGGTGGCGGCGATGAGTCAGGGGACGGAGCTCCCGTATCATCCGATGTACTTGTTTTTGGCGGTCGGGTTTGGGGCGCTGGGAATCTCGTGGATGAACGACAGCGGTTTCTGGGTAATTGGCCGGCTGAGTGGCCTTACGGAGCGCGAGACGTTGCGGACATGGACGGTTTTGGCTTTCTCCATGTCTTTTGCCGGCCTGTTGGTCACGTTGCTCCTGGCCGCCATTTACCCGGGGATTTGAAAAGCCCGGGGGTGCGGCGGGAAGACGTCTCGCAGATCGCCAGCGGGCATGCCTCCGGTGCCACGGGACTGCGCGAGCTCAACGGGGGCGCACGAGCAGTTCCTCGATGATCACGTGAGGCGGTTGCTCGGCGCAAAACAGCACGCAGGCGGCCACATCTTCAGGGCGCAGCATTCGGGCCCGGGCAGACTCGGGCGGCGGTTCGGGCCGCTTGTCGAGCAACGGCGTGTCGATGTCCCCGGGGAAAATGGCGCAGGCACGGATTCCGTGCTGGCGTTCTTCGGCGTTGATGCTCTGGGTCAGGCCGGCGAGCCCGAACTTGCTCATGACATACGCCGGTCCGGCTTTCGCCGAGGCCCATTTGCCGGCGTCTGACACGACATTGACGATGGTGCCGCGCCCTTGCTGTCGCATGGCCGGCAGGAAGGCCCGCACACAATAGAAGGCGCCGTCGAGATTGGCCCCAAGAATGGCGCGGTAGTCTTCCAGGGAGAGCTGAACCAGAGCGCGGCGGGGCACGTTGGTGCCGGCGGCATTCACCAGGAGCTCAAGATCCGGCCAGCGGGCCAACACGGTCTGTGCCATCTGTTCCACTTGCGGGGCCTCGCTGACATCGCATACCAGCGGCCAAAGCAGTGCCTCGTGCGGAGTGGCCAGCCGGACTGTTTCAGCCAGGGCCTCCGCTCTGCGCCCCACGATGGCAACCCGCCAGCCGCGTTGCGCCAACGCCACAGCCACTGCTCGGCCCACGCCACTGCCGCCGCCGGTGACCACGGCCGATCGTTGCTGATCCATGTGGGGGTCGGGAATCTCACTTGTGCTCATCGGTTTCTCCGGAAAGGTCGGGAAGAAGGCATGGAGCGATTTCCTCTGTGGGCTGACGGCAGGAGCTTCAAAAGGTGAGGGCGCAGGGCTCATGGAGCGGCGGCTGGGGTCGGGTGCGCAGCCGGTCCGGTGTGGGCGGGCCGGGGTAGCTCGACCCACTGGCGGGATTCAGCCGATTGCACAACGGCGTCCATGACTTCTTGGACGAGGGCGCCATCGTGGAACGTGACGGCGCAGGGGCGCTGTTGGCGGATGGCGTCCACGAATTCCCAGATCTGATCGTAGCGGAACGTGACCAAGGGGTCGCCCTGGAGAGGATCTCGTGGCGAGCCGGGCCATTTCCAGAACTCCCGGGGTACCTCGAGGGTTTCCAGATGCGAGCCGCCGGGCCGACCCAGGCGGAGGGTATTCCACTGGCGGGTTTCGTAAAGGAAGGTGGCATCGCTGCCGTTGAGCTCGACGGTGTCCGGTGCCCGCCAGCTCTCGTTGTGGCCCGTCGCCAGCTTGCTGCTTTCCCAAACGCCCGTTGCGCCGTTGTCGAAGTCGGCCAGCACCGCGACCCATTCGTCCAACTCGTTGGGTTGACCGCCGCGTTCTTCGTGCCATCGCCGCCAGTGGGCGACCAGGCGACGGATCCGTCCCACGAGGAGATGGGCAAAATCGATCCGGTGACTCAGCATGTCGCCCAGCTCCCCCGTACCGGCCAGGGCCCGGACTTGTCGCCAACCCAGGCCGCGTCGGCCCCAGTCCTGCAATCGGCAGGCGCGAAAATGATACACCGTGCCCAGGTCCCCCCGGCGCACCAGGTGGGCCAGATATCGCATGGCGGGGACGAACCGGTAGGTGAACGCCGTCATGTGCCGCACACCGGCTTTTTCCGCGGCCCGCGCCATCGTCCAAGCCTCCTCTGCATTCATGGCCAGGGGCTTTTCGCAAAGGACGTGTTTGCCATGAGCAACAGCGGCCAGGGCGATGGGGGCATGAGTGACGTTGGGGGTGGCAATGATGACCGCATGGATGTCGTCGCGCTCAATCAACTCGCGGTAGTCGCGGGTCACCTGCGGCGCGCCGGTTTGCTGACGCGCGGCTTCCAGTCGAGCCGGATCCGTGTCGCAAAGCGCCTCCAGGCGCACGTTCGGACACAGGGCCAGTCCGGGCAAATGATTCTGGAGTGCGATGGCACCGCAACCGATCAATGCCACGTTCAAGGGGTCCGGAGTGGTGCTCATGATTGGAAAGAAGCCCTGCCAGGGCGGCAAAGGATTCCGCGGCCCGAGGTCAGCGATCGACTTCGCCCATCACGATGTCGATGCTGCCCAGGATGATGACAACGTCCGCGACCAGGTGACCACGGCACATGTCCTCCAAAACGGTGAGATTGATAAAGCTCGGGGGGCGCACGCGATAGCGATAGGGGTTGGGCCCGCCGTCGCTGATGAGATAGAAGCCCAGCTCTCCCTTGGGCGCCTCGATGCGTGCATAGGCCTCGCCGGGCTTGGGCCGCAGACCGCGGAGTTTGACCTGGGGATTCTGGACCGGCCCCGGCGGCAGGTCCCGCAGGGCCTGCTGCAGGATCCGCACCGACTCGCGCATTTCCAGGACGCGGACCATGTAACGGTCGTACACGTCTCCGTGCTCGCCCAACGGAATGCGGAACTCGAACCGGTCATAGATGCCGTAGCGGTCCACCTTGCGGATATCGTAGGGAACGCCGCTGGCGCGGAGCACGGGCCCCGTGACCCCGGCATTGATGGCCAGTTCAGCGGGCAAAACGCCCACGCCCTGGGTGCGGGCCATGACGATCTCGTTTTCCGTCAGCAGGGCTTCGAATTCATCGAGGAATCGCGGGAAATTGTCCACCACGCGTCGGGCTTGTTCCACCCAGCCGGGCGGCAGATCGCATCGAACGCCCCCGAACCGCATGTAATTGCACATCATGCGGGCTCCGGTGAGGGATTCGAACAGGTCCAGAATCTTTTCGCGTTCTCGGAAGGCGTACATGAGCGGGGTGCCGGTGGCCCCCATGTCCTGGAGCAGAAAGCCCGCCAAACAGGCGTGGTTCTGGAGTCGGGTCAGCTCGGCCAGAATCACGCGGATGTACTCGGCCCGTTCGGGGACGGTGAAGCCGCAGAGCCGCTCCACGGCCAGGGCGTAAGCCCAATTGTTGGTGAGGGAACAAAAGTAATCGAGCCGGTCGGTGTAGGGCATGGAGCCGAGATAACTGATCTGCTCGGCGATTTTTTCGTGGTTCCGATGCAAGTACCCAAAAACGGGCTTGAGTTTGACGACCCGTTCGCCGTCCAGCACCACGTCCATGCGGAAGACGCCGTGCGTGGACGGATGCTGCGGACCCATGGAAACTTCCAGCAGGTCCGCCTCGGTTCCATCCGGGGCCCGGGCCGTGACCCAACGGGCTTGGCGGGCCGGCTCGGTGAAGGTCGAGTCGTGCATGGCCCTAAATCCCCTGCCCTCCCGGGTTTCCGGCCGGCCGCGTCATGCATTGGCGCCCCGAAATGTTTGCCGACAAGCCCGGGATGGTCCGGCTGCCAGGTTCTGCCTCCCGAAACAACATCCCCATGGCAGGCAATCTAGAGAGCGGGACGATCCGTGACAATGCACAACACGGCAATCCTCGAACCGACGGTGGGCGACGAACCGGCCCGGCCCTGGGTCGGGCGCGCACGAGGTTCTTGGCAGCGCCGCGAACGGTCACAAGCCATCGCCAAGCCGGGCGCTCGGAACAGGATGAGGAGCACGGGATGCTGCGGGCCTCAGTCCAACCGGACTCGGGACTTCAGCCGGGCAGCGACGTATTTTTCCGGTGCGAAAAACGATTCGCTGCAGAACCTCCGGTCGGACGCTCATGGGCGCAGGCTGCGCGACGGAGCCCGTCTTTAAGGAGATCCCGCTCAGGCCGCATTGCGCGCACACCCAAGGCCGCGCCCTGCAGCAGGGTCAGATGCCCCTCCCGGATCCGCGAACCCGCCTTCATGGGCAGCGGCCGCCAGCTCGGAGCAGTTCCGACGGGCCGAGGGAGGTTGCGGCGCCCGCAAAAGGTGCGCCCCCGGGTCCGTGCGCGCGATTCGGGACAACCCATGGGCGGCGTCAGAACCCTTCTCCAACTTGCACGTGGCCTCGAAGCCGCTACTTTGCCGCTCCATGACATGGCCATGGCCAGGCGGGTTGACTCCGGTGGATCCGGAGCAATGGACAGGGCAGAATGCGCGACGGGCGTTGTCTGCCTATAGAGGCAGGGCTGCGCTGTCCGGCGCAAGCTGCCTGTGGTTGCTGATCTGGCTGGCGGGCTTGGGAGCATCGCAAGGGGGCTCCTTCGGGTTCACGGGTCCGGAACTCTTCCCGATCGATCCGGCGATTGCGCATCTTCGCGTCGCGGATCTGGATGGAGACGGCCTGAATGACCTGGTGCTGGCCAACAACACGCGGGCCCGCCTGACGATCCTCTACAATCGGACCGGCAAGGATCCGGTCCCTTCGGCAAGCCGGGACCGGCAGCCGGTCGAGCCCAATGAGCTGCCCCCGGACAGCCGGTTCGAAATCGCCTCGCTCGCCGTGGAGAAGCGGATCAGTGCGCTTGAAGTGGCCGATCTCAATCAGGACGGTCGCCCGGACCTGGTGTATTTTGGCGATCCGAAGGAGTTGGTCGTCCAATACAATGAAGGTTCCCGTCAATGGAGCTCGCCCCGGCGTTGGTCGCTGCCGGATGTGCCGTTTTCTCCGAATGTGCTGGCCACGGGCGACCTGAACGGCGATGGGCGCACGGACGCTCTGGTGCTCGGAGAACGTCAGATTCATTGGTTCAAGCAGACGCCGGAGGGCCGGCTGGCCGATCCGGAGCGACTTTCCCTGGGACAGCCCGCGTATGCGCTGCAGCTGTTGGACCTGAATGGTGATCAGCGCCAGGACCTGGTGCTGGTTCATTGGGAAAGCGCAACTCCCATTCGGGTCCGGCTCCAGCAGGCGGAGGGCCATCTGGGTCCGGAACTTAGCTTTCGCTGGCCGCCCTTTCGGGCCTATTGGGCGGACGTGCTCGCTTCCAACGGGCCGGTTCACATCGTGACCATCGGACAGGCCAGCGGGCGTGCCGTTCTGGCGCGATTCGAGGCCCGGCCCGCCGAGCCGCTCGGACCCTTCCGGCAGGGCCAGTTCCATGTGTTGCCCCTGCCGGCGACCGACCGGCCGCGCCGGGGCGTCGCCCAGGCAGATCTCAACGCGGATGGTTGGCCTGATGTGCTGGCGGCCGAGCCCGAAAGCGGTCGGCTGGTGCTCTGGTGGGGAAAGCCGGCAGGGGAGTTCGGCGCCCCCCGCGCTTTCCCCAGCCTGATGGGGATCACCGAGATTGCCGTGGGCGACTGGGACGAAGACGGTCGCCCCGAATGTTTCCTGCTCAGCCCCGATGAAAAGGCCGTGGGGGTCGCCACTGTGGAACCCCGGGGAACCATTCCTTTTCCCGTGCTCCTTCCCGTCGAAGGGCGTCCGCTGGCCATGGCCCTGGGCCGCGCCGTGCCGAATGGCCCGGTCACACTTGCCGTCGTGGTGGACCAGGAGGGGCGCCGGACACTCCGGCTGCTGCGCGCAGGCGCAGACCCCGCGTCCCGACCGCTCTCGGAGAGTTTCAAGGGCCAGCCCACGCGCATGGTTTGGCACGATGCCGATGCAGACGGCAGGGCGGATTTGATGGTGCTGGTTCCGTTTGAGCGGATCCGGGTCCTTCGCCAACTGGAGGATGGTTCGTTCGAGGAACTGGAGGTCTCCCCTCCCGGTGGCGTGCTGGAGAATCCCTGGCTGGCCCAGGCGGATTTGGACGCAGACGGTGCCCCGGAGCTTTTGTTGGCCCAACGGAATCTGATTCGTGTGGTTCGACTCCAGGCCCATCCCGGCGGCGGAACCCCGACAGCCTGGTCGTTTCAGGTAAGGGAACAGATCAATGCAGCCACGCGGGAAGCGCGGCTGACGGCCGCCACCGTGGCGGTCGCCCCGGGCCGGACGCCGGTGTTGTTTCTCCTGGATGCCGAGACGCGCACCCTGCAGGTGTGCCAACGCGATTCCTCCGGCGTGTGGCGGGTCGAACAGAACGTGCCCCTGCCATGGGCCGACTTCTCCAGCCTGCAATTCCGCCCGGGGAACGACCGTCAAGCGCCCTCGCTCTTTTTTCTGGGAGGACAGGCCTTCGCCTGGCTGGACCTGGATGGAACGGTTTTTGACCTCAAAGAGCTGGCCCAGTACGAGACGCCAATCCGCAACGGTTACCTGCGAGATGTCATTTCCGGGGACCTGGACCAGGACGGGCGAAAGGAGCTCGTCTTCTTGGAAACCGCGCGAAACTACGTGGACGTGGTCCGCGTGACTCCCGACGAACGTCTCCTGCCGGGCGACCGATGGCCGGTGTTCGAGCAACGAACCTACCGGAGTCGGTTGACGGAAATGTTCGAACCGCGCGAGGCGGCGGTGGCCGATGTCACCGGCGACGGCCGCAACGACCTCATCTTGATCGTGCACGACCGCGTGTTGGTGTATCCGCAGGAGTGAGTCCGCCTCTTCCGCTCCGGGACGTGGGCGGACTTCAGTCGCCCGGCTCCCCGGGCTTGCGCCACTCGGGATACACTTCCTCCGGCAGCTGTCCCCGTCGGATGAGCTCCTGCAGGTCCCGGATGATCGTGCGTCGCGCCACCTTGAATTCTCGCGCCAGGGCCGAAATGTTGGCTCGCTGCCGCTGCCCTCGCAGCCGCGCCAGGATCTGATTCTGGCGACTCAACCGGTCCGTGGACCGGCTCAGCAACTCCACGGCATCGATGCGCTGGGACCGCTCCAGGGCTTCGAACTGCCGCACCACCTCCTGCGGACCGCACTCTCGGAGCGCCTCTTCAACAGTGCGGCGCAACTGCCGCAGATCCACCGGCTTCGGCAGGCAGTAATGCGCCCGCCGCGGCCCCTGTAGGGCGCGAAGCTGCTCGTGGACCTCCAGGGCGCCCGAGACAATGATGATGGGTACGTGCGGCAGCAGCTCCTTGAACTCGGGCAAAAAATCCAACCCCAGCTCGCCCTTCTCCAAAACGTGGTCGAGGATCAGCACATCCGGCTGGACCCGGGGAAGAGAGGCCAGGGCCTCGGACCCGGTTCGGACACGCACCAGTTGGTAGCCCTCGAGCGTCTCTTCGTAGAGCTCGTACTGATAATCGTCGTCCTCGATCACCAGCACGGTGGGCGCTTTTTGAGCCATGGCCACATTCCAGCTGTTGTGCGGGTTCGCCGCGCCGGCCCCGGGGCCCCGGAAGCCGGTTTACTCCCGAGTCTGTTCGCCGCTCGCCCGCGCGGCCGGCGCACCCGCAACCGTGCTCGCATCGTTGACCCTCTCCCCGGTCTGCGGAGGCTCCGGCGGACGGACAGGTAACAGCAGAGTAAACGTGCTCCCCTGCCCCGGCCTGGATTCCACCGCCAGCCCGCCCCCCAGACGTTTGGCCATTTCGTACACCATGGTCAATCCCAGGCCGGTGCCTCGCCGACTGGAAAGGGCTTTCGTCGTAAAAAACGGCTCGAAAATTCTGGGCAGGTGTTCCGGGGGGATACCGCAACCGAAATCCCGCACGGCCACGTAACCGTACAGGCCGGCCGGAGCCGGTCGCAGCGCCAGCCCCGCGGGCAAATCCTGTCTGCAGCCGGTGCGGACCACCACCGGGGCATTTTCGTCGCTCGCCTCGAGCGCGTTGAACAGAAGGTTCAGCAAAATCTGCTGCACCAGATCCCGGATCATGGGCACGGGCGGCAGATCCGACCCGGCCTCGAACCTGATGCGGGGCGCGTCACGCCAGCGCTCGCCCATCAACGCCAGCGTATCTTGCACCACCTCGTTCAGATCGGCGGGGCTCAGATGTTCTTGCGAACTGCGGCTGAAGCCCAACATCGCCTGCACCACCCGGGTGCCCTGCTCGACCATGGTTTTGATGCGGTCCAATCGCCGCCGCACCTTCACCGGGTCGTCCAGGTGATCTTCGATGATCTGCACGGAACCTTTGATGATGGACAGCAGATTGTTGAAGTCATGGGCCACGCCGGCGGCCAGGGTTCCCAAGGCCTTCATTTTCTGGCTCTGCAGCAGCTCCTGGTAGGCCGCTTCCAACTGCCGGGTCCGCTCGGCCACTTGCCGTTCCACTTCGGCATAACTGCGCCGCAATTGGCGATGCCGGTTCCAGGCGAGCAGGGCAAAAAACGACGCCCCCAGAGCGCCGGCCACGACGCTCACGAGCAAGCGCGGATCCCGGTACCAGGCCAGTTGAATGATGAATTCGCGCTGCGCAGGCGTCGGCTCCACGTTGCCGCTCCGGTCCACGGCGCGGACCTGCAGCAGGTGTCGCCCGGGACGCAGGTCTCCCCACATGAGCACGGTGCTTTCCTGGGGGGCCGACCATTCCCCCGCATCGAGCCGGTAGGAATAGAGAAGCCGCGCCGTCGGCGTGAACTTCCACCGGTCCCGGGCGCGCACCCCGACGGTGAGAGTTGCGCCCTCGGGCAGGCGCAATCCCTCGGGCAGGTTCAGCTCGGTCCGTGGCGGGTCGCGATCCGCCTCCGGATGCCATCGGATCAGGCCCTGGGCCGTGCCGGCCCAGAACCGACCGCGCTGGTCCTCCCAGAAGCAGTACACCGGCCCCGGCGGCAGGCCCTCCTCCGTTCCGTGCGCAATCCATCCCAGGGGACCCCGCCGCAGCAGCCCGTCTTGAGAGCCCAGCCAGAGGGAACCGTCCCGGCTGCACCACACCGCGTGCAAAAGATCGCTGCCGCTCCAGACCAGCGTCCACTCGCGTTCGTCCCAACTCCAAACCTGCTCGGTGGTTACGGCGTAAAGGCGCCCGTCGGGTCCTTCGGTCAGCGCCCCGATCCGGTTCACGTCCATGGTTTCTCCGACGGCGAAGGCCTGTTCACGGCCGTCGCGAATCCGCACCAGCACGCCCTCGCCGGCAAACCATTGGTCGCCGTTCCGTGCCTGCCAGTAAGCTTCCCAATGAGCCGTGGTGGTAGGACAGCTCAGGCCCGGCTCGCCGGCACTCCAGCCCTGGGCAAGCCAGAACCACACTGCCGGCCCTGGGGCGTCCGGGGGCGCCGGGGCGTGGACCCGCACCACCACGGCGCCGTCGGCGCGCACGCCCAGTGCGCGAGCCGGTCCGGGACCTGGCCCCTGCAAAGGTTGCCAGGTTCGGTTCGAGTCTTTCCACAGCCAGAGGCCGTGCCCGGCATCCAGCAGCAAGTCGCGCCCGCCCACTACCCAGAGTCTTGGTCGGGTTGCCGGGTCCCAAGAGGATTCCGCCGGCAACGGGAGGGTTTCCTGCCTGCCTTCCTGCCAGGCATCCACACGATCGGGTCGCAACATCCATAAGGTGCCATCGCCCCGCTCCGCCAGCGCCAAGACGGGATCGCTGTCGTGTCCCCAGGGAGGTCTTCGCCACAAGGGAGGGCTGTATTTCAGCAGACCATCCGAGGTCGCCAGCCAGAAGGTTCCCTCTGCCCCTACTGCCGCATCATAGACCTCGCGCGCAGGGCACGTCTCGTCGCGCTCCCATAAGCCTGTGCTGGCGTCCCGTTGCCACAATCCGGTGGAGGTCGCGGCCCACAGGACGTGGCCCGGGCCATGCCAGGTTCGAAACGTGTCTTCGGGCAGTTCCGGCCCAACCCACCATCGGACGCCATCAAATTCGACCGCCACCAAACGCGCGTCCCGGGACCGGCGAGCCAGCATGACCAAGTGATTGAGCCCATCTTCACTCAGGCCCTGGAATCCACTCAGGCCAAGCTCCACAGGGGCGGGCCAGGTCTGCCATTCGATGTCCGGCCGGGCGTTTCGCGCCGGAACCCGGGCCCGGGCCAGACCTCGATCGGCGCTGATCCACAGACTCCCATCCCGGCTCACCACCAGGTCATAGAGCGGGCCCAGTTTCAAGGCATCACTGGTCACGATCTGTTGAACCTCGATCTCTTCGTCCCGCCCCAATTGAAGAACCAACAACTGCTCGGGCAACAGCACCAGCACCCGCCCCGTGCGCACCGGTCGCAGCGGTGTCTGGGGCCCCACGGGGGTCACGGCGTTGCCCGAAGGCACCGTCGGAGGCGTCACCGGAAGCCAACGCCAATGGCCGCCCTGCCAGACGTATACGCCCCCCAGGCCCGGCGTCCAAAGCTGGCCCGTGTGCCATTCCCACACGCGCAAGCCGGCGCGCGCCGGCAATTCGATCACCGACGCTTGATAGCCGTCCACGCGTGAGACCGCATTGGTCCGACGGTGTCGAACGACCACATTGCCGCGGCTGGAAACCGTAACGGAAGCGCACGGGGCCTCCGCCAGACCATCCATGGCCTTGAAGGAACGCCACCAGGGTGTCGGTTGGGCGCCGGCCGGCCAAATGCTCCCGGCGATCACCAGCGCAGCCAGCCACCCTCCGAGCCGGGCTCGTTGCTTTTGTGCCGACATTGCGTCCCACGGGCACAGTAGGCGGCGCAAACTCCCGGGGCAATCCCCGGGACAGCCCCTGTGCATCCAAACGCACACTACCGCGCCAACCGTTTTGGCCCAAGCTGGTCACAGAGATTATGACCGCACAACCTACGGCTCCGCCTTCTTTGGTTCGGGATCGAGCCCCGCGCCCGGCCAAGGCAATCGGCCCTGCGGCTTTTGCCGCCGCTGCCGCGGGGGATTCCCACTCCCTGACCGACCAGTTTCATCCCATGCCGGATGCTCGGAGCCGCCGGGTCGGCTGCCGCTGGCTCCCCACGGTCCGTTGGCCGGTGCCGGTCCGCATTGCAGGCCGACAAGCACCTCCGCGTCGCGAAGATTGGTCGAGCCGGTGCTAATGTGAACCGGCTGTCGGCCGTGGATCGCAAGCCGGCCTCACACCTCCTGGGCGCGGCGCTTCTGGAGCTTTGCCCTTCAGCCCGCCAGGGACGCTGGCATCGGGCCGCCGTTCGAACGTTCGAAAAACCAACGCTGGGGAAGCCCCTGAGTGCGCCGGCAGCCGAGGCAGCCGGGGCTGGCCCAAGGCCCCCGCCGCTTACGCTGCGCCCGTGGGGCGTTTTCGCCCTGCCACCGGCTTGGTCCCGCCCGCCAGAACCGTCTCGAAATGCGGCGGAGTTTCTTCGCGCGCCACGACGCTGACTTCCACCTCGCGGAAGCCGGTCTCTTCCAGCCAGCGCTGCAGATCGGCTTCGGAAAAGCCGAGCCAACGGTCGCCGTACAACTCCCGCGCCTGCTCAAATTGATGCTGCCGCAAGTCCAGGATCCAAACCTGGCCGCCCGGCTTCAGAATCCGCCACGCGCTGCGCACGGCACGCGGTGGGTCTTCTGCGTGGTGGAGTGCCTGGCTCAGCAGCACCAGGTCCACGCTCGCATCCGCAATCGGAGGGTCCTGCAGATCGCCCAGCCGGAATTCCAGGTTTTTCAGCCCGATGCGACGCGCTCGTGCGGCGCCATAGGCCACGATGCGTTCGGAGTTGTCCACGGCGATCACCTTCCGGCAGCGTCGGGCCAGCAGTTCGCTCACCAGTCCTTCCCCCGAGCCCAGGTCGGCCACCACCAGGGGCGGCAGGATCCGCAGAAGCAACTGACCGAGGGCCTGCCAAGACCGCCCGGGGCCATAGACCCGGTCGAATCGACCCGCCACCTGATTGAAATAGAGCTGCCGTTGATCCTGACGCAGTTGCAGCACCCGCCGAAGATTTACGGCGTCGTGCTCCGCTTCAGGCAATTCGCGGACCCCGGCCAGCGCCGCCTTCACCAGACTGTCCCGATCCGTTCCGGCTCCGTGCACCAACCGGTAGTACGCCCGACGTCCCTCTCGACGGCACCGGACCAACCCGGCCTCCTGCAGCTGCGCCAGGTGCGTGGAAATGCGCGACTGGCCCAGATGGGTGATTTCCTGCAGCTCGTGGACGGAGAGCTCCTCTTTTTCCAGCAGCGCCAACAGCCGCAGACGGGTCGCATCCCCCAACGCCCGCAAAGCCCGCAACGTCTGACTCATGCCTGTGTTGCCCTTGTCGTGTGCGTCTCTCCAAAACCGCGAGCGTCTGCCCCGGCGCCGCAAATTCCGGTTGACGCTGGCCACAAGCGATATATCTTCGCATCCTGATTTGTCAATGGAACAACAGCGCATCGGCAAGGGCAAAACGACCGTCATGAACCCGAGTTTCATCTTCTCCTCGGAATCCGTCGGGGAAGGGCATCCGGACAAGGTTTGCGACACCGTCTCGGACTACGTCCTGGATGCCTGTCTCAGCGTGGATCCCAACAGCCGCGTCGCCTGCGAGTGCTACGCCAAGTCCAATGTCCTCATCGTCGGCGGCGAAATCACCATCCCCAAACTGGGTTCCAAACACCCCAGCGAGGTCATTGATTTTGTCAACATCGCCCGCCAGGCCATCCGCGACATTGGCTACACGCACGACGACGACGTGTTCCATGCCGACCGCGTGTTCGTGCATTTGCTGATCACCGGCCAGTCGCCGGACATCGCCCAGGGCGTGGACGCCCGCAAGGCCAAGGGGAAGAAAACCGCCAAACAGGGCGCGGGCGACCAGGGGATGATGTTCGGCTATGCCTGCGATGAAACGCCGGAACTGATGCCCGCCCCGATCATGTTCGCCCATCGACTCGGCCGCGAGCTGACGCGCATCCGCAAATCCGGCAAAGTGCCCTGGCTGCGTCCGGACGCCAAATCCCAGGTCTCGGTGGCCTACGAGAACGGCCGGCCCGTGGCCATCACCAACGTGGTCATTTCCACGCAGCATACTCCGGACGTGGACCATGATGAGATCGAGGATTTCTGCATCCGGCAGGTCATTCAGAAGGTCCTGCCCCGGAACATGCTCACCTCCAAGACTACGTACCTGATCAATCCCACTGGCCGCTTCGTCGTGGGCGGCCCCCAGGGCGACACCGGCCTGACGGGACGCAAGATCATTGTGGACACCTACGGGGGCATGGGCCGGCACGGCGGCGGCGCCTTTTCCGGAAAAGACCCCACCAAGGTGGACCGGAGCGCGGCCTACATGGCGCGCTGGGTCGCCAAGAACATCGTCGCTGCGGGCCTGGCCAAGCGCTGCGAGATTCAGTTCGCCTACGCCATCGGATACCACCAGCCCGTAAGCGTCAGCGTGGACACCTTTGGCACCGGCACCGTGCCGGACGACCGCATCCTCAAGGCGGTTCAGAAAGTGTTCTGTTTCGAGCCGGCCGAGATCATCCGCCAGCTCGATCTGCGCCGGCCCATCTACAAGAAAACCACCAATTACGGCCACTTCGGCAAGGACGATCCCGATCTTACGTGGGAGCGCACGGACAAGGTGGAAGAACTCAAACGCGCCCTTTCCTGAGCTTCTGGTTGCCAACCAAAACCCATGCCTATGCCCACGACGTTCAAATCCTCGACCACAAAGTCAACCGCCGCCCGTCGGACTGCGAACCGCCGATCCCGGACGCAGGCGACGCCCAATTTCATCGTCAAGGACCTGAGTCTGGCCGATCTCGGACGCAAAGAGATCGAGGTCGCGGAACACGAGATGCCGGGCCTCATGGCCATCCGGACCAAATACGGTCCCCAGAAACCCCTCCAGGGCGTGCGGATCTCGGGGTCCCTTCACATGACCATCGAGACCGCGGTCCTCATCGAAACATTGGTTGAACTGGGAGCCTCGGTGCGCTGGGCCAGCTGCAACATCTTTTCCACGCAGGATCACGCCGCAGCGGCCATCGCCCGCGCCGGCATCAGTGTCTTCGCGTACAAAGGGGAAACGCTCGAGGACTACTGGCAGTTCACGCTCCATGCCCTCACCCACCCCGGCATGAAAGGCCCCCAGCTCGTGGTGGACGACGGAGGCGATGCGACCCTGCTCCTGCACAAAGGGTACGAAATGGAACAGGGCGACGACTGGGTCCACCGGCCGGCCGAGTCCCGGGAGGAACAGGTCATCAAGAACCTGCTCAAGCGTTGTGCCAGGGAACGGCCCGGCTGGTTCACCGAGGTGGTCAAGGAATGGAAGGGCGTGAGCGAAGAAACCACCACCGGGGTGCACCGCCTCTACCAAATGCTCCAGCAGGGCAGGCTGTTGGTCCCGGCCATCAACGTCAACGACTCGGTCACCAAATCAAAGTTCGACAACCTCTATGGGTGTCGGGAGTCACTGGCCGACGGCCTGAAGCGCGCCCTCGGCGTCATGATTGCCGGCAAAACCGCCGTGGTTTGCGGCTATGGCGATGTGGGCAAGGGAAGTGCCCAGAGTCTGCGTGGGTTCGGTGCCCGGGTCATTGTCACCGAGATCGACCCCATCAACGCCCTTCAGGCCGCCATGGAGGGGTACCAGGTCACCACCGTCGAAGACACCCTGGGCGTGGCGGACATCTATGTGACCGCCACGGGCAACTGCGATGTCATCACACTGGAGCACATGTTGCAGATGAAGGACCAGGCCATCGTTTGCAACATCGGCCACTTCGACAACGAGATCCAGGTGGACCGTTTGAATGCCCTGCCGGGGGTCCGCAAGGTCAACATCAAGCCCCAGGTCGACCGCTACGATCTGCCCAATGGCCGGAGCATCTACGTGTTGGCCGAGGGACGCCTCGTCAATCTGGGCTGTGCCGAGGGCCATCCCAGCTTCGTCATGAGCAACAGCTTCACCAATCAGTGCCTGGCCCAGATGGATCTCTGGCAAAACCGGGACACCTACAAGGTGGGGGTCTATCGGCTGCCCAAGAAGCTGGACGAGGAAGTGGCACGGCTCCATCTGGAACGTCTGGGGGTGAAACTCACCCGTTTGACGCCCAAGCAGGCGGCCTACATCGGCGTGCCGATCGACGGCCCGTACAAACCGGAGCACTACCGGTACTGAATTCCATCGGGTCCCGCCGGCGCGGCCGGTGGGTCGGGGCCTCTGCGTCCGCCCGCGAAAGACTTCGGACGCAGGACGAATCCGTCACGGCCGGTCCCTGATAGACCCCGGGCAACAGACAAGCAGGTCAGGTCGCGGTGCTCAAGCCGGCCCGCGCCACCGCGGCTCCCCCGCCACCGGGCCCGTGGATGTCAGCGTCTGCCCGAAGGATGCTCTTCAGTTTCGCCACTGAGCGGCGTTCACAATCCGGGAACGAATCAAACCCGCGAAACGGCCCTCTCCTTCATACCACCAGCCCAGTTGCAGACCGCATCCCCGGCAGAGGCAGTAGCACCAGGCGTACCCGGGAAACCACGTGTGCAACGTCGTGGGGATCCCGGCGGTTCGCCCGCCGGGACAATCGGCAAAAAGCAAAATATGGAATTTGTGGCCCTCCGGATTGCGGAAGACGAATTCGCTTTTGCCTTCGCGGAAGATGCGATCGCGGTCCCGTGCCACTCCCCGCAGACACCGAATGCAATACCAGTCCAGGGACGCATCCGTCTCCGCCGGTTTCTCGGCCGGCACCCCCAGTTCGACCACTTGTGCTGTGCCGCTTGGTCCCATCTGCAAATCTCCCTCGAACGTCCCGGTTTTCTCCACCGGCCGGGATTGTTGGGCAGGCTTGGCCCCAACGGCAAGAGGCGGAAGCACGAGGCGCTGAGGGTTCCGCGCGGGCGACTCGAGCAGCTCTCAGGGCATCGCACTGGAAGGGGTCCCTTTTCAAGCGCCCTGCCTCCCCCGCCTCCGGCGGGTCGCGCAACGGTCCGTGCGCCTGGCTCAGGTGGTGAACATCGCCAATTTCGGTTTCACCAGTCGCTCGAAGTCCGACCACGCCATCTTGATCACCTCGGTGTGCGATCCGGCGTTGAAGGCGATTTCCGGATTCTCCCGAAGCGACTCGGCGGCGTACACCTCCATGCCATACAGGTTGCCGAAGGGCGGCATGGCACCGATCTCGCAATCCGGGAATCGTGCCTGGAAGGCCTCTTCCGAGGCAAACCGGGCCCGTTCGCATCCGGTCAACTCGCGCAAGTCTTGCAACACCACGCGCCGGGTGGCCGGCAACACAGCCATCGCCAGCTCGCCGTCCAGATCCACGATGACCACCTTGGCCATGGCCCGGCCCGGGATGTGGGCCGAAGCTGCCACCTCTTGGGCGGTGTAGGCCGGCGAATGGATGATGCTCACATACTTCACGCCATTGGCGTCGAGGAACTCTTTGAGTTTGCGCACGGGCATAACGGGCTCCTTTCTCTGTCTGGGATTGGGGACTTGTTCGGCTCACCCTCACCCTAGGCCCGATCGGCGGAATTTCAAGATGCAGCCGCGTTGGCCCGATGGGGTCCCGGACCAGCACGCCCCTGCACAGTTCGTCCACGCCCGGAGCATCCTCGAGCCGCGCGGGAGCACCGGGTCTCGGCCTCCTGCATCCCTTCGCAGAATGCAGGAACCGGCATCCGAGGGTTCCCCGAGAAGCGACCGCCAACCTGCAGTGGTCATGACGCCGCCGCTTGCTCTTGAGCTTGAGCGACGGCTCCACCCGGGCTTTATCGTGCTGGTAACAACACCAGGTCTCGTCGGCGCTCCGGCGGTTCGACGACCAGTCGGACCCACCGCCCTTCCTCGAAGCGGCCTTCCACCACGGTGCGTTTCGGGGCATGCAGCCGGAAATCGACGTTCCAGTCGCGGGGCCACGCCGGTAGCAGAAAGATCTGGTCGCTGTCCGTCTGCAGGACCATGCCCTGAAAGGTGCGCATCAGGACCCCGCCGTGACACTGGTCGGGGGTCCAATCAAAGTTGGGTCCCCAGAAGGCCGGAAACCGCTGCCCTGGGTCGTGGCGTCGGGCGCGGTCCACCACCGCCCGGCGAGTCTCATGCACCAGGCCCAGGTAGGCCATGAACAAGTCGTCCTGACGCCACCCCACATGGCCCCGATCCAGCCGGTGCTCCAGGGCCGCAACGGCCATTTCCACGCCGGACCGATTGAAAGCGAACAACCGGAAGGGGAACACCGGGTACAGCTCCGGGTTCTCGATGTTCCGCTTGTCTGCGAAAAAGGCGGCAGGTGCCAGGGCTGGCCGGCCGTCAATCAGGCGCACGGGGACCGGGGGCAGTTTGGCTCGCAGCCGCTGCGCCAGGGCAAGGTCGGCCGCCGGCACCAGATCGGCCGGCAACCGCAGCAACCGTTCCGTGAGTGCGATGCACCCGCCAACCTCGGGTGCAGCGTTCGTGCAATGCCACCAGGTTTCCAGCGCTTGGGAGGGATGGAACACCATCTCGCCCCGGGCATTGGTGGGATAGTGCTCCTCAAAGAACTTCAAAACCTCACGCGTCACCGGCAGGGCACGGCGCTTCAAGAAGTTGCGGTCTTCCGTGTGCTCATAGTAGTCCAGTGCCAGCCAGGCCAGCTCCAGGCCACCCACCCATTCCCATTTGTGCCAGCGACTGCTCTGCAACTTGTCGGTGCGTTCGGCAAACGGGGTCCATCCATAGGACTCACTGAAGATGGCGCCCCAGAACATCATGCACTCCGGATAGAAGGCGCCGCCGTGGCCCAGATACAGTTGCGTCCGATACACACACAGCGGCAACAAGTCGTCCACGTACATGCGGAAGAGCGGCTCCATCAGATCGAAGTCGCCGGCGGCGCACATCGCGTAGTAGGGCAGTCGCGTGTTCTGCCACCAGTAGCCCGGTCCCCAGCGCCGGTAATCCGGGTCCGCCTCGGTGGGCCCGGGTGGCACGGTGAACAGCGACCCGTTGAACTTGATCGGGTAGCGCCCGCGGCCCGCGGCAGCGGTGATGAACCGCTGCAAATGGTACATTTGACTCACCCAGGCCGCCTCGTCCTCGATGGCGGGCCCGTCGGACCGTGCGACCAGTTGCCCGTTGACGTAGAGGCGGCATCCCGAACGTTTGGGATCCGCTACGGCCACGACGTGGGTCCATTGCCCCGCGGGTGCGGCCTCCGCGCTCCGCAAGGTGTGGGACCCGCAAATGAACCGGAGGCTGTTGCCCGGCCAGGTGTCCAGCAAAAAGCCGTCGTCCACCCCGGGTGTCACCTTGTCCACGATGCGTGCCCCACCCGGACCGAACGCCTCCGGCCGAACCCACGCTTCCACGGTCAAGCCCCTGCGAAAATCCCAACTCGTTGAGCTTTCGATGGGGCCGACAACGGGATTGCGCACTTGATGTACCGAAGGAGGCAATCCCTGCGGAAGCTCCTCGGGGGCGGTTCTTGCAAGCTGCACCAGAGCCTCCTCGGACAAGGGTTGGTCCCAGATCGTCAACCGACCGATCCTGCCGGCCCAGCGGTTTCCTCCATCCCGGTCGTGGCCGATCCGTACCGGATGCGCATTGGAAGGCACCAACACGGGCACGGTTGGCGGCGCAGACGTCGCCTGCCAGGCGTGAATCCAACTCCTGTTCCAGAAGGCCGACCACCAGGATTCATGCAGGGCCCGGCGTCGCGCCAATCCGTCCGATTCCGCTTGCCTCAACACCTGCTCCGCGGATGCCAGCCATTCGTCCGGCGTCGCGGGATGCCGGGTCAAGACCACCACCCGAAAATGGTGTCTGCGGGCCGGGCCCGACCGCAGTCGCCGATCATCCAAGCGGTGGGCCGTGTCCGCCGCGACCAGCCCGCCAAAGGTTCGGTGCAGCAACGGGTCCGGCTGCGGATAGTCGGCGAGCCCCTGGATCTCCGCCATGAGCCGCGGTCCAATGGATTTGCCATTGTGATGATACCAGCCGATGCGGTTGTCGAGGCCCGTCACCAGCACATCCGGCTCCAAAACCATGGTCGCTTCTTCACTCTTCGGGCGCGGGTGATTCTTGAAAACGTCGCTGACTTCCACCTGCTGGGAGGGCGTGCGGTTGGTTCGCCACAAGTCCACTTCGGCCGTGACCGTAAACGCGTTCACCCCTTCTGCCACCAGGTGCACCACTGGCAAATGGGCGTCCACCCAAAGCTGGATTCGCATGGTCCCGTTGCTGCCGGTCTCGATTTCCATTGTGGCGGTCTGCAGGTCCAGTTCCTGCCGGTACGGTTCCGCGGCCCGGATGGGGTTGGGATCGAAGACGAAACGGACCTTTCCCACCTTGACGAGTCGTGCATAGTCGTCCCAGGCATCGCCCCGGGCCAGGTAACAATGGAGTTGCCCATCCGGCGTCATCCATGCGTTGACGCCGACACTCCCATTGCCCAGGGGCATGGACCCGTGATGGTTGGTGCTGGGACTTTCCCAGACCACGTCGTACCGGTCCGACGGGCTCGCAGGATGGCCCGCCCCTGACACCGGGCTCGACAACCATGCGCACAGCACCAGGCCGCCCCAGATTTTGCATGCAGCCGCCATCGCCCGGGCGCACCGGGAGGGTCCGTGCACCCACCCCGGCCGGCCCTTCACGGGCCGCTCCCTCGCATCCCCAGACGGCCGCCGAAGCCATGTGCCTTTCGTCATGCCCCGAATGGTCTGCGAACTCTGGCAGCTCGCAAGCAGGAACGGCCCGGACACACCGCGGCGCTTGAGAGCGTGGCCCGCGGTGCACGGGCTCTTGTGCTGAACGGCCGCCAGTGACTCGGTCGCAAGCTTGCTCCTCACTGCTCTTCTTGCCTACGTTGGCCGTCCTTGAATGGACCATCGACGCAAGGTGTTGCTTTCCGCGTACGCCTGCGAGCCGGGCCGGGGGTCGGAACCGGAGGTGGGTTGGCGGTGGGCGGTGGAGCTGGCGCGTCACCACGATGTCACCGTGCTCACGCGCGCGAACAATCAACCCGCCCTGGAAGCTGCCGTGGCCTTGCTCCCCGAGCCACGCCCGCGATTTCTTTATTACGATCCGCCCGGGCCGTGGCTGCGCTGGAAAGCCCGTGGCCTGCCGGTGAGTCTGTTCTACGCCCGATGGCAGTGGGGAGCACGCAAGTGGGTGCAGCCGCGGCTCAAAGAGTTCGACCTGGTTCACCACGTTACTTTCAATTCCTTTCGGCAACCGGGCTATTGGTGGCAAGCGGATCCTCCCGCGGTGTTGGGGCCGCTGGGCGGCGGCCAGATTTGTCCCTGGCCGTTTCTTTGGCACTTCGGGCGGCGACTCGTCCCTGAACTGGCGCGCTCGCTCACGGTGCTGATGGCGCCTGCGCTGCCCCATCTCCATTTGAGCTTTCGCGCCGCGGCTGTCATTCTGGTCGCAAATCGAGAGACCGCCGAAAAAATTCCCGCCGTCCACCGTGCCAAGGTCCGCATGATGCTGGAAACGGGCGTCGCTCCCGAGCAGGTTCTCGCGCCGCGTCCCCTGACGACCTCCCCCACGGTCCGCGTGCTCTGGCTGAGTCGGATGGAAAAAATCAAGGCCGGAACGCTGGCCGTCACTGCGTTTGCGCGGGCACAAAAGGTCGAGCCCACCCTTCGGTTGAGCATGGCCGGCGACGGTCCGGATGCCGGCGCGATCAAAGCCACGGCCGCCCGCCTCGGCGTGGCCAGTCTCATCCAATGGTACGGCCGCGTGGACCGTCAACAGGTTCCCGACCTTCTACGCGCTCACGACGTGTTCCTCTTCACCAGCCTGCGTGACACTTCCGGCAACGCGTTGCTGGAGGCGATGGCGGCGAGCCTGCCGGCCGTCACCCTCCTCCATCACGGGCAGGCTGAAATCGCCACCGACGCCACCGCCATCCGGATCCCTCCAACTCGCCCGGACGAAACCGCATCTGCCCTGGCGGAGGCGTTGGTGCGACTTGCCCGGGATCCGCAACTGCGCCGGCGCCTGGGGGAAGCCGCCCGTCAGAGGGTGTTGGATCACTACCTCTGGCCCCGCAAAGCCGAGCAAATGAACGCAATCTACCAGGAGGTCTGGGACCGCAACCAGGCGCGGGCCCGCGCTTCCGAGGCGCCGGCGGTCTGACTCCCGCTGGCCGGCCTCTCGCAGACCGGCCCCTCGCCGAGGCAATTCGATTCTGCTTGCGCCTCTTCCCGGCTACTTTCCATGCTGACGCCGAGCCTATGGGCGCTCAAAGACGCTCCCGCAAAACACAAAATGGATCCAAGGCGGCCCGGTCTTCCAAAAGCGTCCGCTCCCCGCGTGCCGCCCGGTCGCGTGCTGCAACCTCCGAACCTGCCCGGGCTCCACAAACCCCTCCGCCGTCGACCCCGGCGGTACAGGAATCTGGCACTTCGCCTCCGCCCCCCGCTTCCGCAGACGAGGTGCTCGTAGAACGTGAGACGGCATCGGAGGTCCTGGAGGCTGAGCAGGAGCGGGACGATCATGAGACCGAGACGGCCTTCCGCCTCTACCTGCGCGAGATCGGTCAGGTCAAACTGCTCACGCCGCAGGAGGAGATCGAACTGGCCGCCCGCATCAAGGCCGGCGACAAAAAGGCCCGCGAGCAGATGATCAAGGCCAACCTCCGGCTCGTGGTAAAAATCGCCCGCGATTACGAAGGCCTGGGACTGCCGCTGTTGGATCTGATCAGCGAGGGCAACATCGGCCTCATGAAGGCCGTGGAGCGATTCGATCCGAAGAAGGGGGGAAAACTCTCCACGTACGCCGCCTGGTGGATCAAACAGGCCATCAAACGGGCCCTGGCCAATCAGGCCAAGACCATCCGTCTGCCCGTGCACCTGGTGGACAAAATCGCTCGCATGCGCCGGGTGGCCATGGAATTGCAGGAAGAACTGGGCCGCGAACCCACTGATGAAGAACTGGCTGCCGAGTTGGGCACCACGCCCGCCCGCGTGGCGCAAATGCGCACTGCCGCCATCCGACCCGCTTCCCTGGACGCCCCCCTGTCCGAAGAGGAGGACTCCAACAGCTTCGGGGAGATCGTCCAGGACGAATCCGCCCACACACCCTACGAGGAACTGGAGGAAAAAACCGTCACGGCGATGCTGCGCGAGCTGCTGCAGCGCCTGGATGCCCGCGAAGCCGCCATCCTCAACCGCCGGTTCGGCCTGGACGGGAATCCTCCCCAGACGTTGGAGGAAGTCGGGGCCCAGTTCGGCGTCACCCGCGAACGCGTCCGACAGATCCAGAACATTGCCCTGCGCAAACTGCGCCGCATGATCGAAAAGCTGGAAAAGGTGAAGGACTGACCCTGCGGAACGACTGACCCCGCCCCTTCCTGCTTCAGCCATGGCCACGGTCACACCCGCCGACATTCAACGCGCCATTCGGAACATCCCGGATTTTCCCCAGCCGGGCATCCAGTTCAAAGACATCACCCCGGTCCTGGCAGACCCCGAATTGTTTGCAGGAAGCATCGAGCTTCTGACCGCGGGCTTTCAGCCGGGGCAGGTGGACGCGGTTGTGGGCATCGATGCGCGCGGGTTCATCTTCGCCGCAGCGGCGGCTTACCGCCTGCGGGCGGGCTTCGTCCCGGTGCGCAAAAAGGGCAAGCTCCCCTACCTGACGCACGAGCAAACCTACAACCTCGAGTACGGCACCAACACCATTGCCATCCACGTGGACGCCATCCGACCGGGCGCACGCGTGCTCTTGATGGACGATCTGCTGGCCACGGGAGGAACGGCCGCGGCTGCCGCGGAACTGGTCAAAAAAGTCGGAGGCCAGATCCTGGAGATCTCCTTCCTTATCGAGCTCACGTTCCTGAACGGCCGCAGCCGCCTGGAAGGCTACCCCGTGCGCTCCGTGGTCGTCTATTGACCCCGCACTGCGCTGGTTGTCCATGCACGGCGGTTGCGCACCAGCGGGCGCGCCTCGTTCTGCCGCGGCGGATCCCGGACCTGCCGCGGTCGATCAGGGCCCGCATCGTTGAGTCCGGAACCTGTCTGTTTCCGACTCCCGGCCCCCTCTCCGTGTCCTTACCAGCGCGGCTTCCAACGCTCTTCGATGCCCTGCCCGACGGTCGTGCATGGGCGGGGTTGCACGACTGCTCGCCGGCATGCATCCAAGCGTGCCGACGTGACCCGACTGGTTCCATGAACATGCGTGCCCGCAAGATGGTCACGCTCGCGCTTGATTTTGTTCGAGGAAGGACCGAGTTTGCCCCCCGGTTCGAAGCGGCGAGGGGAAACACATGCCGGCTGCAGCCCAGAGATCGGGAGAGAACCGCACGCTTATGGTGCTGGGCGTGGGCAGTTTCGCCCACAGCACCACGCGGATCCTCCAGGAGGACGGCGCGCGCGTCATGACGTATCTGACGCGCGACTATGCCCATTGGCCGCCGTCGTTGAGCGGGCCCGCCTATCGACACGACGCACATCCCAGTCCCGTGCCGCTGATTCAACGCGAGGGCGTCAACTTGGTGATTCCCCAGTCCATCGACTGGGCGCAGGCCCGCTGGGCGGACGATCTTCTGCGCTGCGGCGTGCCGTTCCTTTGTCCCACCGGCGAAGCCCTGCGCCTGGAGCGCGAAAGGGACTTCGCGCGCAACCTCTGTGAGAGGTTCGGGATTCCGTATCCCCCCTCCGTCTTTGTGCGCAATCGAGCCGAGGCCCTCGAATGGCTGGCCCGACATCCCGCTCCCTATGTCATCAAAAACCCGCTCTGCGGCCCGTTCAGCCCCGTACACACCATCGTGTGCGAAAGCCCCGAGGCCACACGGGCCTGGCTCGAACGCGTGAATGATGCAGAAGGACTCTTTCTTCAGCAGTACATGGGCCGCGCCGAAGCCGGACACATCGTGCTGGTGAGCCGGGGCGAAATTGTTTCCCTGGTCACCAACCAGGAGTACAAGCGCGCCTTCCACGGGAACATGGGAATCGTGGCCGGTGCCCCGTTGGGGGGGCTGGTGGAGGCCGATCCCGGGGATCGCTACGGCCTGGCTCGGGCACTGATTCATCCCCTGCTGCCCTGGTTGCGGGAGTCCCGATTCCACGGGCCTTTGCAGGTGACCGCCGCCTGGCAGGACGACCGTTGGTGGGTGCTGGAATACAATGTTCGGTTGGGCGTCACCTCGGGTGCCATGCTGTTGCGCATGCTCCGCAACCCCTGGGACACCTTGTATCGCACGGCGCGCGATGAGAAACTGGAACCCCGGTTTCACTCGCACCGCCATTTCGGTTGCTCGGTCACCCTGGCCGGCTACGGCTACCCCTACGTGCAATTGTCCGGCCCGGAACTGCCGCTGGAGGTCCGGCAACCTTTGGAGAATGAAGAGGCCGACGTTTGGTGGAACGAGGTTCGGCAAGATCAGCAGGGTCGGCTTTGGGCCACCGGTCACCGGTTGGCCGACGTCATCGGCTTTGGCCCCACTCTGGAGATCGCGCGCGCCCGGGCCTATGCCAACATCGCCCGCTTGCATTGTCCGGGGAGCTATTACCGGACGGACATCGGCCAGTCACTGTGGCCTCCCGGGTCCGCTTGACCATTCTGCAGACGCCCGATGAATCCACTGCCACCATCCATGGGAACGACTCGGAGTTTGCCCCACGCAGAGGCACCAGCGGCGTCCGCCCCGGCCGTGATTCATTCGGAAGCTCCGGTCTCACAACCGCTGCCCCAAGGCTGGCCTGCGGAAAGGCCCCCTCGACCGGCATGGATCGAGATCGACCTGGCCGCCATCGCCCGCAACTTCGAGCGGATTCGACAGGACGCACCCCCGGGGCTTTCTTTCCTGGCCGTTGTAAAGGATGATGCCTATGGTCACGGCGTCCTGCCCGTCGCCCGATTGGCCCTCCGGGCCGGTGTGCGGTTTCTTGCTGTGGCCACCCTGGAGGAAGGGGTTCGGCTCCGGGAATCCGGCATCCGCGCACCAATTCTTCTCCTGGGCGAACGCGCCCCAATGGAATTCCCGTGGGCCGTCAGGTACGATCTGACTTGCGTGATCGGCGAGCGGGCGCTTGCCCTCGATCTTGCCCGGTGCGCCGCGCGCGCAGAAAAACGCGTCCCGGTGCACGTGAAAATCAACACGGGCATGAACCGCTACGGCGTGCGCTGGGACGAGGCGGGGCACATGTTTGAACAGATCCTGTCGCAACCGTCTCTCCGTCTGGAGGGGGTGCTGAGCCATTTCGCCCAGTCGGATGAACGCGACAAGACGTTTGCGCGCACTCAGCTGAGTCGCTTTCAAGAGGTGCTGCAGATGCTGGAAGGCCGGGGTGTCCGGCCCTCTTGGCGCCACCTTTGCAACACCGGCGGCTACCTTGATCTGCCGGAGGCGCACTTTGACATGGTCCGCGTCGGACTGCTGCCCCTGGGGGTTTATCCCTCCCAGGTCTGTCGTCGCATCCCCGATCTGGAACCGGCCATGACCGTCAAAGCCCGCATTGTCGCCCTGCAACAACTCCGGCCCGGCGACACCGTCGGATACGGCATGCACTACCGCTCGGACCGTCCCCGGCGCATCGCCGTGTTGCCTGTCGGCTACGGGGACGGTTTCCCTCGCGTTCGCAACCAGGGGGCGGTCCTCATCCACGGACGGCGTGCGCCCTTGGTCGGGGGCGTGGCCATGGACGCCTTTATGGTGGATGTCACCGACATCCCTCAGGCCCGCCTGGGCGATGAAGCGGTCCTCCTCGGTCGCCAGGGGAATGAGGAAATTACCGCGATGGAACTGGCCGGCCTCCGGCACTCGGTCGTCTACGAAGTGCTGGTAGGGTGGCAACCCCGCCTTCCGCGGGTTTACCGGAGTCTGCCCGGACCGGACAACGCGTCGGCTCCATGAAACTGCTTTTCTCGGAAGGCCGACCCGATTATTCGCACTACCTTTTCCCTTACGTCGTCTGGGCGTTTCCGGAGCCCGGCGAAACTCCGGCCGATCTTTTGGCCGCCGGTTTCCTCCCCTCGTCGCGCCAGCTCGACCGTTTCTACCTCTGCCGGCAGATCCGGGTGCACCTGCCGAGTTTCCGCCCCTCCTCGGAGAATCGTAGGATTTTGCGCCGCGGCGAGGCGTTCGAAGTCACCCTGCTGCCGCGCTCGCAATTCGACTGGACCCCCGAACGACGCGATTTCTGCCTGGCCTACGCCCGGGCCCGGTTCGGTCCGGAGGTCATGACCGGGGCCCGGCTGGACGAGTTGATGAACTCCCCCATGACCACCCATATATGGCAGGTCCGGCTCCGGGCCGGGGGTGCCGAGGTTGGCCTGGCCACCCTCTACCTTGAACCGCCCCGGGCCGCCTACTACTCGTACGCATTCTATGATCTTGGCTGGCGTCAGCTTTCCCTGGGAATGTTCATGATGACCTCCGCCGTGGAGTGGCTGGCGCGCCAACGTTTTGAGTTTCTTTATCTCGGGACCTGCTACTCGCGAAATGCGCTTTACAAGACACAGTTTGCCGGTGCGGAGTTCTTCAACGGCTTCCGCTGGTCGCGCAACCTGGACGAACTCAAACACCTGCTCGCCCGCGACAGCCGTCCCGCCCTCGAATCGCACCTTCTCGAAAGCCGCGATTATCGGGAGTCATTCTGCCCCGCTCCGCTCTCGAGCCTGGCCGCTCAGCACGGTTTCCGAGCCGTGCCGCCGCATCCACAGGCACCGGACCGGCCTGACTTCTCCTCTTCCGGCACCCATCATTGACGCTGCCCGGTCGCATCACTAGCATCGCGCTACTGGTGCGCACCATGCTTGAAGCTTTGGAAAAACTGCTGATTCTGCAGGATCGCGATCATCAACTGCGGAGGGTTCGCGACGAGTTGGCCCGGCTCGACCCGGAACGCCAGGCTCTTCAGCAGCGCCTGCAGACGGCCCGCAACGCCGTGGAACAAGCACGGCAACACCTGCGTCAGCTGGAAAACCAGCGTCGCCAACTCGAGTTGGAGGTCGCCGGGAAACAACAACTCATCGAACGCTACAGCCAGCAGCAACTCCAAACCCGAAAAAACGACGAATACCAGGCCCTGGCGCAGGAGATCGAGCGCCTCAAAACTGCCATCCGCCAAATCGAAGACCAGGAGCTCGATTTGATGGAACAGGCAGAGCAGACGCAAAAGGAAATCCATGCCGCCCAGGAGACCCTTCGCCAGACCGAAAGCTTCGTGCAAGAACAACTCGCCACGCTCCAGGCGCGCGAAAAGAACCTCCTGGCCGAAGAAGAACAGTTGGCGGCCGAACGCGAACGTCTGGCGGCCGCCCTGGACCCTGCTCTTCGTCAACGCTATGAACGTCTCCTGCGCAGCCGGGGCGGCAATGTCGTGGTGGGCATCGCTCACGGGGTGTGCGGCGGCTGTCACATGCGCCTTCCCCCGCAGGTCGTTGTCAACTGCCGGTCCGACCAGGAAATCGTAACCTGCACCAACTGCGGACGCATCCTCTATTACAGCCGCGAGATGGACATGGAAGTCGTGGACTAGCTTCCCCCGCCCGCTGGTCGCGCTGCCGAGTCGGTTCTGCCTTTGTTTTCCGCCCCATGTGCCCGCTCTCGAAGCGCCCCCTCGCCGGAAGCGGTTCCCCCCGCGGGCACAAGGCCGCCTGATCCCGCAACCCATCGCATTCGCGCACCGTGCCCTCTGCCCCGCAAAAGAAACAGACCCTGCGCCAGCCTCCCGCGCCGGATCCCGGCCGACCTGCGGCAGTCCCGGCGTTCGGCCCGGAACATTTCCTCAACCGCGAATTGAGCTGGCTGGAGTTCAATCATCGTGTCCTGGAGGAAGCCCTTCGGCCCGACAATCCCCTGTTGGAACGGCTGAAATTCTTTTGCATCGTCAGCAGCAATCTCGACGAGTTCTTCGAAATTCGGGTGGCCGGACTCAAACAACAGGTGGAGACCGGTGTCACAGAACGAAGCCCCGATGGACGGACCCCGCGCCAAACCCTTGCCGCCATCCGGCGGCGTGTCTGCCAGATGGTTCGCGAGCACAATGCCTGTTGGCGCGAGCGGCTGGTGCCCGAACTGGCCCGTCACGGCATCCGGTTCCTTCGGCCTGCCGACCTTGACGGGGCGGACCTGGAATGGTTGGAACAGTTCTATCGCACCACCGTCCGTCCCGTCCTGACGCCGTTGGCCATCGACCCGGCACATCCGTTCCCGCTGCTGGTCAACCGGGCCCTCAATCTGGTTGTCCGCCTCGGGCCCGAGTCGCAAACGCGGGCCGCCCCCCGGCTCGCCGTCGTCGAAGTCCCGCGGGTCCTTCCCCGGCTGGTGCGCCTGCCCCGGCAGGACGGTCGTCAAGAGTACGTGTTCCTCGGCGAGTTGATCGGGCATTTCCTTCCCGATCTCTTTCCCGGCCGCGCGATTCGGGGCTGGTGGCCGTTCCGTGTGACACGCAACAGCGAGCTCTATATCGACGAAGAGGAGGTGGCCAACCTGCTGGCGGCCGTCGAGCAGGAATTGCAGCGCCGCCGCCGCGGCGCCGCCGTCCGACTCGAAGTGGCGAAACGGTGCCCGTCCGGAGTCCGCCGGGAACTGTTGCGAAACCTCGGGCTCGGCCCCGAGGACCTTTACCTCATCGACGGGCCCTTGAACCCCGCTCGCCTGATGGTCCTTTATGAGGGGGACCACGCACCCGAGCTGCGATACCCCTCATGGATTGCCCCCACCGCACCCGCCCTGCGGGACCAGGCCGACTTGTTCGCTGCCATCCGCCGCAGCGACATCCTGCTTCACCATCCCTACGAATCCTTTGAGACCATCGTCAGCCTGCTCCAGCAGGCCGCCGCCGATCCCGACGTCCTGGCCATCAAACAAACCCTCTACCGCACCGGAGGAGATCCCCGCATCATCGGCGCCCTCATGGACGCCGTCCGCAACGGCAAAACCGTCGCCGCCGTCGTCGAACTGCGCGCCCGTTTCGACGAGGCCAACAACATCCGCTGGGCCCGTCAACTGGAAGAAGCCGGAGTCCACGTGGTTTACGGGCTGGTCGGCTACAAAATCCACTGCAAGGCAACCCTCATCGTTCGGCGCGAACCGGACGCCATTCGGCGCTACGTGCACCTGTCCACGGGCAATTACAACCCCAATACTGCCCGGCAATACACGGACGTCGGCTTGCTGACCTGCCGGCCCGACATCGGGGAGGACGTCACGGACCTGTTCAACCTGCTGACCGGCATGACCCAGTTCCGCCCGTTGCGTCAGCTGTGGGTGGCCCCGTTTGACCTTCACGCGCGCCTCAAAAGCCTCATCGAACGCGAAGCACGCCACGCCGCTCAGGGACTCCCGGCCCGCATCATTGCCAAAATGAACGCCCTGGTCGATCGCGACATCATCGAAACCCTGTATCGCGCCTCTCAAGCCGGCGTCGTCATCGATCTCATCGTGCGGGGCATCTGCTGCCTGCGGCCCGGCGTCCGCGGGGTCAGTGAGAATATTCGGGTCCGCAGCATCGTGGATCGCTTCCTCGAACACAGCCGCATTCTCTACTTCGAAAACGGCGGGCAACCGGAGGTCTTTCTCAGCAGTGCCGACTGGATGCCGCGCAACTTCTACCGACGCATCGAAACCACCTTCCCGATCCTGGATGGCAACCTTCGCGATCGCGTCATCCACGAATTGCTCGCGCTGCCCCTCGCCGACAATACCCGCGCCCGCATTCTTCAGCCGGACGGTTCCTACCGCCACGCCCGGCCCCGCCCCGGCGAACCCGAACGCCGCAGCCAGTTCGAATTCCTCGCGCGAGCCCGGGCCGCTGCCCAATCGCCCCGAGGTCCCAGCCAGCCCTGGCCAAAACTCCAGGTCCGCCCGCGCCCTGCCTGACCGGGCCTGCCTTTGACAACGCGCAGCATCGGGCCGTTTGTCTCCCCCGGCGTCGCCAAAGCGGATGCGACGGTCCTTTCGAATCTCCTGCTCCGCTCGAACCCTGCCCTCCCGCAAGTCCCGCTGCGCGGGTCCGCTCGGCTCGCGCCAGACCGCAGGTGGCCCGCCCCGAGTTTGGCCCTCCGGGCCCTCGAACATGTCCTTGTGCCCCGCGGGGTGGGCCGATTTGCCCCTGGGCGATCCTCGATCAGGTTCCCATGTCGTCCCCGAGTCCTTCGTACTGGAACACCACCGCCATGTACAGCGCCGCAGTCACGCTGCGCAGGATCCGCGGCCCCAAAGACACCCCCTCCACCCCGGCGCGATCCAGGGCTGCCCGCTCCTCCGCCGTGAAATCGCCCTCCGGGCCCACATACGCCGCGACCGCGTGTGGTAATCGTCCGCCGTGCGCACTTCGATACGCCAAAAGTCGCTGCCTCAATGTGCCACGGGTTCCGTCCAACGTGCCGTACACCTGCCAGTCCCAGCCCCGCGATCGCTCCAGCCAGGACTCCAACGGTTCCGGACCGCCCACCTCCGGCAACCACGCACCTCCGCACTGCTTCAGCGCGTCCACCGCAATCCAGCGCCACTTTTCCAGTTTCGAGGCAATCGCCTCCGCTTCCAAGCGGACCACAACGCGGCGGGTCCAAACCGGCTGCAGGGCTGTCACCCCGAGCTCGGTTGCCCGTTGCAGGATTTCCTCGAAGGCGGCGCCCTTGGTCAGGCCCACCACCAGTGCCAGACGCCGTTCCGGCGGCGGGAAGTGACGTCGTCCGCCCACATGCAACTCCACCTCCCGGCGTCCCGCCCGCACCACCTCGGCTTGCATCACCTGTCCACGACCGTCCAGGAGCTGCACCCGCTCACCCGTGCGCACCCGGAGTACATGCAGCGCATGGTGCGCTTCCCGTGGACACAGCATTATCCGATCGCCCGCGGCCTGTTCCGGCGTGACGTAAAACCGATGCATGGGGAGATCTGATCTTGCGCCTGGTGTTTTGAGGGAGGCATCCCGAGCTCGAAACGCCCTTTTCGACCTTGCGAGCTCGCCTTTCCGGGGCACGCCGGCTGCGGGCCCCCGAGGCCGAGGCGAACTCGTTTGCGTTTTCCGTCCCGCGTTGCCCCGGCGCTCGCGCTCTTCAACGGAAGAACCGTTTCGCCTTCTCGATGAAGCGCTGCACAATCGGGCTCTCCTGCCCGCTGCACAGCGCCGCGAATTCCTCCAGCTTCGCCCGCTGGGCCGGCGTCAACCGCGTCGGCACTTCCACCGTGATTCTGACATGCAGGTCGCCCCGACCGTACCCCTGCACGTTCGGGACGCCCTTGCCTTTCAGCCGGAAGACCGTGCCCGGCTGCGTGCCTGGCGGGATCTTGATCGTGGCCTTGCCGTTCAACGTGGGCACTTCGATTTCTCCCCCCAGGGCGGCCTGGACGAAGCTGATGGGGACTTCGCACAAGAGATCGTCTCCTTCCCGGTGGAAAATCTCGTGGGGCCGCACGTGGATCACCACGTACAAATCCCCGGGCGGGCCCCCGCGCAACCCGGCTTCGCCGTTGCCCGCCGACCGCAGCCGAGCGCCCGTGTCCACCCCGGGCGGGATCCGCAGTTTGATCCGCGTGGAGCGTTCGCGTCGGCCCGTCCCTCGGCACAACCGACACGGCCGCTCGACCACCACGCCCGCCCCCTGACACCGGGGACAGGTCTGGGCAATGCTGAAAATCCCCCGGCTGGTGAACACCTGTCCCCGGCCGTGACAGGCGTCGCAGGTGCGGGTACGGGAACCCGGTTCACGGCCCAGTCCGCGGCAGGCCTCGCACCGCTCCGGCTTGGTCACCGTGATCTCTTTCTCGCAACCGTGAACGGCCTCCTCGAAATCGATCTCCAAATCATACCGCAGATCGTCGCCGCGCTCGGGCGCCAGGGGATCCGACCGGCCGCCTCCGCCGAAAAACTCGTCGAAAATACTGCCGCCGGCCGTCCCGAACACCTCCCGGAAAATCTCGAACGGATCATGGAACCCGCCGCTCCAGCCGGCCCCGGCGCCCGCCCCGGCCGCCCGGGCGCGCGGATCGAACGCCGCATGGCCCATCTGATCGTATGCCGCACGCTTCTGCGGATCGCTCAAGACCTCGTACGCCTCCGCGATCTCCTTGAACTTCTCTTCGGCCGACTTGTCGCCGGGATTTCGATCCGGATGATACTGCAGCGCCAGCTTCCGGTACGCCTTCTTGATTTCCTCCACCGAGGCGTCCCGGCTCACCCCCAACACTTCGTAATAATCGCGCTTGGCCATGCGGATCCAAACGCCTCAGTTCGCCGCGGGTTGCTCGGCGCGGCCCGGAGGATGCGCCACCACCACGCTGGCCGGGCGCAACAGGCGGTCGCGCAACTTGTAACCCTTGCGCAGCTGCCGCACCACCTGGCCATCCGGCACGTCCGTTCGTTCCTCCGTGGCCACGGCTTCATGCAGTGCTGGGTCGAACCGCTGTCCGGTGGCGTCCACCTCCGTCAGGCCCGCCTCCTGAAGGACGGCCCGCAACTGTTGCCATACCAGCTGCACGCCCTGTTGGAGGTTTTGCACGGACTGCGGATCGCCGGCGTTCAACGCGCTCAGGGCCGCCTCGAAGCTGTCAAGCACGGGGATCAGCCGCGTCAACAATGCCTGCTGCGCATAGTCCATCACCTCCTGCCGCTCCCGGGCCGCACGCTTCCGAAAGTTGTCGAAGTCGGCCGCGGTCCGCAGAAGCCGCTCCCAGTGCTCGGCCGCCTGGTCGGCCTTGCGGCGCAGCTCCTCGAACTCCTGCGCGCTCAAGGTCACCGAACCAACGCCAGCCGCCTCCGCCGCCGCGCCGGCGGTTGCTCCCGGGGCCGCCGTTTCTGCGCCCGACGCGGCCGCGGCGCCGGTCCCCGTCTCGGCAGAGGCCGCATTCTCCGGCTTCGGCTCGGCCGCCCCCACTTCATTCACAGGTTGTGCCTTGGGTTCGCTCATGTTCCAAATCCAGTTCCATTTCAAGCAATCAGAGCATACGCGATGCAGCCGTGCGGAGCAATCGTCCCGTCGTCTGCGGGCTTGGCACTCCGACCTGGCCGCATTCGATCCGGAGAATATACTCGCCCGGCTGCGAGCCGTGGAGCCCACCGGGTCGGTCCCGGCTACGAACGGCCGGGCCGCAACCCGCTCCCTTTCCTCGCGCGTTTTCGGGGACAGCCACCCGCCACGGGGAGCTCCTCTGCCCCCACTCCGGGGAGTGAGGTTTCCCTCCCCGCCAGTCTGCCTTCCACTTGCAAATCGTTTTCCCCGCACCATCTTTGCCGCGTTTGTTATGGATGAGCCCCTGGTAAGTTACTGTTCGATCGGGGCCGGTCGACAGCCGCTGGCCCCGTGTACGATTGTCATCTTCGGCGCCAGTGGGGATTTGACGCGGCGCAAGCTCATGCCCGCACTCTACCACCTGTTCCACGCCCGGCAGTTGCCGGAGTCGTTCCAGATCATCGGCGTGGCGCGCCGTCCCTACTCCGAACTCCAGTGGCGCGAAGAGCTCCTCCAAAGCGTCCGACAATTCGGCCGACCTCCCGCCCCTGATTCCGAAACCTGGGAGGCGTTTGCGCGGCGGGTGTTCTATTGCGCAGGCGATCTCGAGGACCCGGCCACGTACAGCCGTCTGGCAGCGCGGCTGCAGGCGTCCGAGCCGGCTGAGCTGCGTCACCACATTTTGTACTATCTGGCGACCAAGCCCAGCCAGTTTGCCCGGGTCGTGGAACGTCTGCACGCCGAGAACCTGCTCCAGCCGTCGCCGGCCCACGGTTGGCAGCGGGTGGTCGTGGAGAAGCCCTTTGGCCATGACCTGGCCTCGGCACGCGCCCTGAATCAGATGCTGGCGCAGCACGTGGCCGAGGACCAGCTCTTCCGCATCGATCATTATCTCGGCAAGGAAACCGTCCAGAACATCATGATGTTCCGGTTTTCCAATGCCGTGTTCGAGCGCCTCTGGAACCGCGATGCCATCGAGCACGTCCAGATCACCGTGAGCGAAACCGCCGGCGTGGGCGACCGCGCCGGTTATTACGAGGAGGCCGGGGCCCTGCGCGACATGCTGCAGAACCACCTGCTGCAGGTGCTGGCGTTGGTCACCATGGAGCCGCCCGTCTCCCTCGACGCAGAGGCAATTCGGGACGAAAAGGTCAAGCTGCTCCGGTGCGTGCGGCGCTATACCCCGGAGGAGGCCGCCCGACATGTCGTGCGCGGCCAGTACACGGCGGGAACTCTGGACGGCCGGTCCGTCCCCGCCTATCGGCAGGAGCCCCGGGTCTGCCCCGATTCCATGGTGGAGACCTACGTGGCCGCCCGACTTTACCTGGACAATTGGCGCTGGAGCGGCGTGCCCTTTTACTTGCGGACCGGCAAGCGCCTGGCCCGAACGGTGAGCGAGGTGCGCATCCAGTTCCGTCCCACTCCCCATGTCCTCTTCGCGGCGCTTTGTGCCCCCACCCCTGCCCCCAACGCCGTCACCCTCCGGCTCCAACCGCGCGAAGGCATCTCCCTTCGGTTCAACGGCAAGGTCCCCGGCCTCGACCTCCGCGCACGACCCGTCCGAATGCATTTCGATTACAACGCCGAGTTCGGCGCCTACACTCCGGAAGCTTACGAACGGCTCCTTCGCGACGCTCTGGCGGGTGATGCCACACTCTTTCTGCGCAGAGATGAGGTGGAAACGGCCTGGGCCATTGCCGACAGCCTGCGTGCCGGGTGGGCAGACCAGCCACTGCGCGAAAACGAATTTTATGCTGCCGGAACCTGGGGACCGCCGGCAGCCGATGCCCTGCTGGCCTCCACCGGCCACGCCTGGCACGAACCCCTTTTGCTCCCATGACGCCTGAACCCCGCGTGCAGGTGTTCACAGATGCCACGGCCCTTGCGGCCGCGGCTGCGGCTGACATGGTTGCCTGCCTCCAGGCCGTGAGGGCCAACCCCTCCCCGGTCACGATCGCTCTCTCGGGGGGCCGCGTCGCCATGCCTCTGTTCCGGCACCTTGCGTCCCTCTTGGCCGCACGACCGGAATTGGTTCGCCGGCTTCACTGGTTCTGGGCCGACGAACGGGCCGTACCCCCGGACCACACCGACAGCAACTACGGCCTCGCCCGGAAACATCTCCTCGAGCCCCTTCACATCCCCCCCGGACAGCAGCACCGCATCCACGGCGAACTGCCCCCCATGGAGGCCGCGGCCCTGGCCGACGTTGCCTTACGCGATCGAGCCGAAACGACCTGTGGAGGCGTTCCGGCTCTCGATGTGGTGTGGTTGGGGATGGGCGAGGACGGCCACGTGGCCTCCCTGTTCCCGAATTGCCGCGTCGAACTGCCGCACCCGTCCTCCACCTACGGCGTCGTCCAAGACGCTCCCAAGCCTCCGCCCGTGCGCATTACGCTTACATGGCATGCCCTGACGGCCGCGAGAAACATCCTCGTTCTCGTTGCCGGTCCCGGCAAGGCCACCGCTTTCCAGCGCGCACTGCGGGGCGACACTGCTCTGCCCCTGGCCCGGTTGCTCCGGACGCGACCGGACACGCGGCTTTACGTGGAAAACGACGCCTTGCGGAAGTGATTACCAGCGCAGGGTCCTGCCCGGGATCCGCGAAGGCAGATTGCGCCGCATTCCCCGACGCCAACGCAGGACCCATCCCCCGGGTGCGGTTCGGGGGCTTTGCCCACGGCCGGGACGTACCTGCCTCTTGTGCGATGTCACCACTCGACAATCGCCGCCGCCCAGGTCAAACCCGCGCCGAAGGCCACCAGCAACACCAAATCCCCGCGCTGGATCCGGCCCGAGCGCACCGCTTCGTCCAGGGCGATGACCACCGAGGCCGCCGACGTGTTCCCATACCGGTCCAGATTCACAAACACCTGCTCCGGCCGCGCTCCCAACCGCTCGGCCACGGCATCGATGATGCGCCGATTTGCCTGATGCGGAATGATGCAGCGGATGTCCTCGATGCCCAGACCGCACCGCTCCAACGCCTCCCGGGCCGCTTGATGCATCGCCGTCACCGCGTTCTTGAACGTCTCCCGACCGTCCATGCGAAGATAGTGCAGCCGCGCCGCCACCGACTCCGGCGTGGCCGGATGGCGACTCCCGCCCCCGGGCATGCACAACGCATCCGCTTTCGTCCCGTCCGCTCCCATGACCGTGGTCAGCAATCCGTGGGAATGCGGCCGGTGTTGCAGGACCACCGCGCCGGCTCCATCCCCGAACAACACGCAGGTGTTGCGATCCTTCCAGTCAATGATGGACGAGAGTTTCTCCGCCCCGATGACCAGCACCGTTTCACAAGTGCGCGAAACCACGAACTGCTGGCCCACCTCCAGGCCGTACAGGAATCCCGAGCACGCCGCCTCCAGATCGAACGCGGCCGCCCGCGTCGCCCCCAACCGGGCCTGCACCAGACAGGCCGTGGCGGGAAATGGCATGTCCGGGGTGATGGTGCAGACGATGATCAGGTCCACGGCCTCGGGACTCACGCCGGCGTGTTGCAGGGCACGCCGGGCCGCCTCCGTGGCCAGGTCCGACGTGCACTCGTGTTCGGCCGCCAGTCGCCGCTCCTTGATGCCCGTGCGCGTCGTGATCCACTCGTCCGTGGTGTCAACCATCTTCTCCAGGTCCGCGTTCCGCAAGACCCGGTGCGGGACATAACTGCCCACGCCCGTAATGGAGCAGGTCCGCGCCAAAAACTGATGCTGGGCACGCGGGTGACGTACGCGCCGGCCGGAGGGAGGGGTCATGAGGCGACTGCGGTCGGGGAGGCCGTGGAACCGGCCAAGAGGGCATTCACGGCGGCCACGCGTTCGGCGATCTGATCCCGCACGTGGTGTCGCACGGTCTCGGCGGTGATCAACAGCGCGCTGCAGAGGGCCCGTTCCCGCGCCGCTCCATGGGCCTTCATCACCGTGCCCCGGAAGCCCAACAAGGGCGCGCCCCCGTACGCCTCCGGATCGAGGCGCCGTCGCATCGACCGAAACGCGTTGCTGGCCAGCAGAGCCCCCAGCCGGCGCTTGAAGTTGCGGTTCAGTTCCCGCTTCAACATGCCAAACATCGCCAGCGCCAGACTTTCGCAGGTCTTCAGAATCACGTTGCCCACGAACCCGTCGCACACCACCACGTCCACACGGTCCGCGAACAAATCGTGACCTTCGATGTTCCCCACGAAGTTCAAATCCGTCTGCTTCAGCAACCGGAACGCCTCCTGGGTCAACTCATTGCCCTTGCCGTCTTCCCGGCCGATGTTCATCAACCCGACGCGCGGCCGGGCCACCTGCAGCACTTCCCGGGCATAGACACTGCCCATGACCGCATACTGCACCAGGTGCATGGGCTTGCATTCGATGTTTGCGCCCGCGTCCAGAAGCACAAAGGCCCGTTCCGGGGTGGGGATCACCGTGGCGATGGCGCCCCGATCCACGCCGGGCAACCGACCCAGCTTGAGCGTGGCCGCGGCGAAAATGCCCCCGGTGTTGCCACGGGAAACCACGGCGTCGGCCTCCCCTCGCGCCACCAGCTCCATCGCCCGGGCGATCGAACAGTCGGGCTTGCGGCGCAGCGCCTGCACGGGCTTGTCTTCCATCGTCAGCACTTCGCTCGCATGGACAATTTGAATGCAGTCCGCGCGCAAGCCCGCGTGCCGCAACGCCGCTTCGATGGCGTCCTGCTGCCCCACCAGGTAAACGACGGCGGGCCGCAACCCCGACCGCAGGGCCTGCTGCAGGCCGCCCACCACTACTTCGGGGCCGTGGTCGCCCCCCATCACGTCCACCGCAATCCGCATAAAGCGACGGCGGCGGTAGCACCCCTTGCACCGCCGCCCGACAGACTCGATCCGCGCCCGTTCAGTCGCCGACCGTCGTCGTGAAGATTTGACGGCCCTTGTAATACCCGCAGGCCGGGCACACCCGGTGCGGGCGCGCCGGCTCTCCACATTGCGGGCAGGGGCTCAACTGCGGCAACCGCAGGACGCTGTTGTAGGCCCGGCGCATCCGCTGCCGGCTTCGCGATGGCTTCCTCTTCGGTACACCCATAAATCGTCCTTCACTCGAATTTCAGTTCATCCAGTTTTGACCAGACAGACGGCGACGCCAACCCGTCCAGGGATTGAGGGAAGCGAGCCCTGCCCGGTTCCGAATGCAGCAAGCCGGGGCATCCCGGCTCGCACAACGGATGGAGCGGAAACGCGAGCAAAATATCCTCGCGCACAAAGGGCGTCAAGTCCACCAGGTCGCCCTCCGGCATCACCCGCTCCGGTCCCGTCAGCGGAATCACGCACTGCCAGTCCTTCAGTCGCACCCAATGGACCACCGGTCGCAAACAGCGTACACACGTGCAATGGAGTTCCAGCTCCAGAGAGCCACGGACCACCAGCTCATCCGAGACCCGGCTCACTTCCAACTCGTACAGCAACGGACCTCCCAGCCGGATCATTTCGTCCCGCGTGTCGATGTCCAGGGCCTCCACGGCCAGCTGGCCCTCCAGCCGCACCTCGCGACGCACCAAGTGCTCCAGATTTACCTGCAGGGCTTTCATGGGTTGGTCCTCCGCGACCCTTCCTTCAATTTTCGCGCCAAGGCGCGACGCACCACGGGCGGCACAAATGCCCGCACGTCTCCCCCCAGCGCGGCAATCTCCTTCACCAGACGGGAGCTCAAAAACGTGTAGCTCTCGTTCGGCATCATGAAAATCGTCTCGAACGACTCGTTCAACTTCCGGTTCATCAGTGCCAGCTGGAACTCGAACTCGAAATCGGACACCGCCCGCAACCCGCGCACCACCGCCCGGGCCCCGCGGCGCTTGACGTAGTCGGCCAGCAGGCCCGTGAACGTGTCCACCTCCGCATTGGGAATGTGGGCAATCGCCTGCCGCACCAGCTCCACCCGTTCTTCAATGGTAAACAGCGGGTGCTTGCCGTCATTGCGGGCCACCGCCACCACCACCCGGTCGAACAGCCGTGCCGCACGCTCGGCCACATCCACGTGACCATACGTGATGGGATCGAAGCTGCCGGCGTAAATCACCAGTCGCATGCAGGCCAATCTAGCACGCGGTCGCCCCCGGACCAAACCCGGCCGAGGGTCGACCCGCTTGTTTGCCGCGCTCCCTCCAAACCCGGCCACGCGTCCCCGTGGAACTCAGGACGCCGGCACTTCCTCCTTCAGCAACGCCAGGAAATGCTTCATGGCCGGCGACAGTACCTTGTTCTTCTTGAGCACCGCGGCCATGGGCCGCTCGATCTTGCCGTCTTCCAGTGTCACCGCCACCAGTGTCCGATTCGTCACCTCCTGGGTAACCGTGCTCTGCGGAACAATGGAGACGCCCGCCCCGATTTCCACCGCCCGCTTCACCGTCTCGATGTTGTCGAACTCCATCACGTACTGCACCGTCACCCCGTGTTCTCGCATCACACGATCCAACGCCTTCCGCGTCGGAATGTCCGGCCGGAAGCCCACGAACTTCTCGCCGTTCAGGGCCTTGAGCTTCACATTTCGCACCTTCGCCAGCGGATGCTCGGGATGACAGATCACCACCATCGGCGTCTTGCGCAACGGGATGATCTCCAGCTTGCTGTCCTTGGTCGGATACGCCACCAGCCCCATGTCCACCACGTTCCCCAACACGTCCTCGTAAACCTGGTCGGCATGCCGGTATTCCACCTGCACCGTCACCGTCGGATAGGTCTTCATGAACTGCTTGATGTACGGCGGCAGGTCGTGCAGGCCGATACTGTAGATCGTGGAGACACGCACCGTGCCGGAAATGATGTCCTTCAATTCCTGGAGCCGGTGATGCAGGGCCTCGTAAGTGGCGATGATCTGCTTGCTGTACTCGTACAGGACCTCTCCCTCCCGCGTCAGCCGGAACTTTTTCTTGCTTCGCTCGATCAACAGAGATTTGAACTGGCGTTCCAGAGAGCTGATTTGCTGACTCACCGCGGACTGCGTCACCCCGTTGATTTGTGCAGCCTTGGTGAAGCTCTGGGTTTCCGCCAGATCACAAAAGACTTTCAAACTTTCGATTTGCATAAGCGCAGTAAAAGCTAATCCAGCGAATGAGTCAATCGTCCTCGGGGCGAGGGCCTTGCCCTGGCGCGCTTCGGTTTTGGAGCCCCGGGTTTACGAATCCCAACCAACGGCCCTTCTCCCCCACCCTTCCGGTGCCGATGGCGACCGAAATTGGGGCCGAGCCCTTGGAGGTGTTCGAAGCGCCGCAATGCCCTGGACACCGGATCTGCAGCGCCGGAGCCCTCCCCGGGGCAATACTGCAAGTGAGAATTCCCCACAGCAGCCCATGCCCATTCATTCCCACCGAACCCATGAAGAGCCGGAAAGGCTTCACGCGTTCAGCACGCCGTGGGCCCGCCCCACCGGGGCGAGAGCTTCACCAGCCCGGGGCAACGCCCCGGGTGGCCGGATCCGAGAATTCACCCCGCCCTGAAGGGGCGGAATTCCGTGTGACACCCCGGCCCTCGCGGTGGGGGCATCGGCTGAAGCCCTCTTGGGCGCGGTGAGAACTGGAGACGGAGTTCCCGGGCCGCTGCCCCGACGGATTGGATGAGCCTCGGCACGTGGATCAGCCGGCGCAATCGGGGGCCAGCAATGGCCGCATCCGGTCGTGAGCACCGGATTCCGCCATCCCTGTGAACGGTTTCGCATCGGCTTTTCTGTCCCGGTGACACCCGGATCCCGCCACGCTTTCCCGGATGTTGAACACACGAACCGCACCGAACTCTTCGTGGACGGCCGCACACGTGCCCTCCCGGCCCTTGAAGATCTCTTCGAAACGGCCGAGGAAGCCGCCGCAAGGATGTACACGCGACGGACCTTCAGCTGGCCGGGCTCCCGAGCCTGCCCGTGTTGTCGGTACTGCGTTTGTTCGTTCCCGCCGGGTCGCGTTACCACGCTTCCGCTCGCTGTACCGCTTGCAGGGCCTTTTCGTAAAGGCCCCACAGCTCTGCCACGCCCGGCCAGCGCCGCAGCGGCCGGCCGTCCCACTCCGTCACCTCGACGATGCCCCGCGTGCTCAAGGTCACAAATACCCCGTCGGCCTCCCAAACCTCTTCCGCCGGGGCCGTCGCCTCCACCACTTCCCAACCCCGAGCCCGTGCCTCTGCCATGACCCATCCACGAGTCACCCCCGGCAATGCCCCCTGCTCGGGTCCCGGAGTGACCAGCCGGTCCGATTTCACCCAAAACACGTTACAGCTACTGCCCTCGATCACGCACCCGTGGGAATCCAAGAGAATTGCCTCATCCAGACCTGCCGCGTCGGCCTCGGCGCGCGCCAGCACCTGCAGCAGGCGATTGCAGGTCTTGAACCGGCTCAAGGGATCGGCGCCCGCCAACCGCACCCGGCTGGTGCAAACTCTCCAAGTCGCGCGCGCTTCCGCCCCGGGCGGGATCGGGTGCACCGTCATGACCAGTGTAGGGGGGCCCGCACCGCGCGGCGAATATCCCCGCGGACCCGGGCCGCGGCTCAACGTCAACCGAAGCACGCCCTCCTCGATTTGGTTGGCCTCCACCAGTGCCAGGATTCCGGCCCGCAGCGACTCCTCGGAAACCGGAATCTGGATCCCGAGAAAACTGGCGCCTGCCTGCCACCGGGCCCAATGTTCTTTCCACAAAAACGGGCGACCACCGGTCAATCGCACGGTCTCGAAGACGCCGTCCCCAAACAAAAACCCGCGATCCATAACGGAGACGCACGCCTGCTCGGCAGGCACGATCCGCCCGTTCCAATAGACCATCATCATCCCTGCCCTGACGAATCCACCTCCGCCAATTCCGTGCGTGCGCCGGGTTTGCCCCATCCCAACGCGGCCAAAAATCCCCCGGCCTTGGCCAGCGTCTCACGGTATTCAGATTCAGGATCCGAATCGGCGACAATGCCGGCTCCCACGGGAAAATGGACCCACCCCTCCAGACAACAGGCGGTTCGAATGATCATGCTCAATCGGCTTTCGCGGTTGAAGCCCAGGAACCCGAGGGCTCCGGTGAAAAAGTGCCGCGCCACGGGTTCCACCTCCTCGATGATTTGCATGGCCCGGACCTTGGGGGCTCCGGTAACGCTCCCCCCCGGAAACGTGGCCGCCAGCGCCTCCAGATGCGAAACGCCCGGACGCAAGCGGCCCTCCACCGTCGAAACCAGATGATGGACCTGGGGGTACGATTCCAATCGGGCCAGTTCCCGAACGTGGACACTCCCGAATTCGCAAATCCGTCCCAGATCGTTTCGCAACAGATCGGTGATCATGACCAACTCGGCATTCTCTTTCGGGCTGGCCCGGAGCTCCAGCGCCAGTTGCGCATCCTCCTCCGGCGCGGCCCCCCGCGGGCGCGTCCCTTTGATGGGGCGGGTGATGATCTGTGAGGCGCTCATTTGGAGAAAGAGTTCCGGGGAAGCAGACACCAGCTGGAACGGTCCGCCGTTCAGATATGCCGCATAAGGGGCCGGAGACACTTCCCACAATCGACGGAACATCTCCCAGGCCGCAATGGGGCTCCTCACCATCAACCGCTGCGAGAGGTTCACCTGATAAATGTGGCCCTCGCGGATGTACTCCTGAACACGTTCCACCGCCCGCAGGAATGCCTCGCGGCTCAGAGTCGAGCCGACCCCCGACAGCAACGGCGCCGCCTCGGTCCCCTTCTCGGGTAGATCGGCAAGCGCATCACCCTCCACTTCCGCCAGGCGCCGCTCCCACGCATCCGCACGTTCCAGGGCCCGCCGTTTCAACCGCGATCCGTCGGGACACAGGCCGGCCGAAAGAATCCAGCCCCGGCCCAGGCAATGATCCCACACCACGACAGAATCGTAAAAACCCACCCAGCCGTCCGGCACCTCCAGGTCCCGGGGGGCACGCGGCGCCACCGCAGGTTCCACAAACCGATTCAACTCATAGCCCCAAAACCCAAACAGCCCGCCCAGGGGAAAGGGCAGATCGGGCTCATCCAGCAGCTCGAAGCGATCCCACACTGCCTGTAACACGCGCCATGGGTTGCCGTAATCCACCCAGACGCGCTCGGGTCCGGCCCCGCCTCGTTGGCTTTGCCACTCGAGCCGCGACCCCTGAATCGTCAGCGTCAGAAAGGGGTCGGCGACCAGATAGGAGTAGCGGGAGCCCTGCGCGTCCGGCCAGCCGCCCTTCAAAAACACGACCCCCGGCTCCGCCGCCAGCCGACGCGCCAGCTCTTCCAGCCCCGGTTGGCCGCGCCATTCACGCACCACCAGTTGCATGCAGGCAATCTGCCGAGAGGAACGCGGTTACGCAAACGCCTTGGGCACGGATTCCGGCGGGCCCACCCGGCGCTCATAATCTAGGATCGCCTCGACCGCCTCCTCCACCTTGTCGGTCACCAGGTACAAATTCAAATCCTCCCGGTCGATGAATCCCCGATCCAGCATCTGATGCCGCATCCAGTCCAGCAGCCCGCGCCAGAAGGTCTTGCCGAACAGAATCAATGGAAACCGCGGAATCCTCTGGGTCTGGACCAGGGTAGACACCTCGGCGAACTCGTCCAGAGTCCCGTATCCCCCCGGCATAAAGACGAACCCACAGCTGTATTTCACAAAACACACCTTGCGGGCAAAGAAGTAATGAAAATGCAGCGGGATGTTGGTGTAGCGGTTCCCCTTCTGTTCGTTGGGCAGCTCGATGTTCAGTCCCACCGACTTTCCCCCCGCCATCGCAGCCCCTTTGTTGGCGGCCTCCATGATCCCCGGCCCCCCGCCGGTGATCACCGCAAACCCGCGCCGGGCCAGTTCCCGCCCCAGAGTGACCGCCGAATGATAGTACGGGTCCGTGCGCTTCATGCGGGCGGAGCCAAACACTGTCACCGCCGGTCCCACCCGGGACATCACCTCGAACGAATCCACAAACTCGGCCATGATCCGGAAAATGCGCCACGGATCCTCCTTGATGAAATGCTGCGCCTGATTGTTCATGGCCGGCAGGGTAGCGACGCCGCTCCCGGACGCAACCCTCGGGCCCTGCCCCCCAGCGATTCCGACGAAGCCCTCCTCCCTCCAGAGCCCACCGAGCCTTCGAACCTGCCTTTCAACCTTCTTCCCGTCCCCCGCGCCGCAATCCCGGGACGGCAGCGGCCAGGCGATCCGCCATACGGCTCAACGGCAGTGACTGCAACCAAACCCGACCGGGTCCACGAAGCACGGCAAAAAACAACCCCTCCCCTCCGAACAGCGCCGACTTGATCCCGCCCGCGAACTGAATGTCGAACTCCACCGTTGGCTGAAACGCCGCCACACAACCGGTATCGATCCGCAAGCTTTCCCCTGCATTCAGCGACCGCTCCGCCAGGCTGCCCCCGGCGTGCAAAAACACCCAGCCGTCCCCCTGCAACCGTTGCATGATGAATCCTTCTCCTCCAAACAGACCTGCGCCGATCCGACGGTTGAACGCAATCCCGATGCTGACCCCCTTGGCGGCACACAAAAACGCGTCCCTCTGCGCCCACAGTTCACCCCCCACTTCCGCCAGGTGCACAGGAACAATGGTGCCCGGATAGGGCGCGCCGAAAGCCACCCGACGCCGCTGTCGGGCCTGGTTGTAGAACACCGTCGTAAAAAGCGATTCACCCGCCAATAGCCGTTTACCCGCGCTCATCAACGCCCCAAGGAATCCCTTGTTGCTCTCCGACCCGTCGCCGAACACGGTCTCCATGGCAATCCCATCCTCCATGTACATCATGCCACCCGGCTCGCCCACAACCGCCTCGCCGGGATCCAGCTCCACTTCCACGTACTGCATTGCCTGGCCGTGAATCTGGTAGTCGATTTCGTGCATCCGGTTCATGGATCCTTGTTCCACAGCATTTGTCCGCTGCTTTGCCAGCCCCGTGCCACACGCATTCAAGCCGCACCGGGCTGTTGCGGGTTCGTCGCGCGGGAGTCTGGATGACTTGCCCCCGGCTCACAAGCCTTCGCATCGACCTTTCCTCAGACCCCTCTGCCGTCTCGAGCTTTTCCAGCCACGGCCGGTCAGGCGGGACAGGAACGCAGCGATTGGAGCGGACTCTTTTTGCGGAAAACCCCGCCGTCGCCGTGGACAGACGCGATTGCTCCCGGCATGAATGTCCCTCGCACCCTGAGGGCCGAATCCGGGTCGAGTCCCGGAGCTTCACGGCTCACACAGGGGCAGTGAACAGGGTAACCGGCCGGAGATTCCGTCATCAGATCCCCGCTACACAATGCCTCTGGACCGGCTGCATCCTGGGTATGAATCTCCCGACGCGCCCGCTTCGGGACCCGGAGCGACGTCGATTCCGTCCCATCTCGGGAACGGCAGTGGCTTCAGACGCCAGCTGGCGGGCCACAGGTGCCCCATGCCGGGCAGCAAGCCGGCCGGCCCGGGCGTTCACGGTGACTCCAGAATCTCACGGCAATACGCGGTTGGCCCTGGCCGAATTCCGCAAAACAGGTCCGACTCTCTGCCCCACGCCGCGTGGTTTGACGCAATCCCATGAGATCCGAGGCTTCCGCGGGACGGCTGCGCCGTTGACGGCCCAGGGAACGTCCGGCAGCTTGAACCCTGTGAACCTCAACCCTTGGTCCTCTCGGCGAAAGGAACCGGTGTTGCAAGCCGCAACCTGGCTCAACCCGAAGCCGCCCCGCCAAAACGTCGTCCTTTCCTGCGCCCGGTACGCCGGGCTGTCTGGGATACTGCGGTGGAGCTTCTCGGCCATGTTTGTGTTGTTGCTGGCACTGCCCTCGCACGCTCAAGGGCCATCCGACGTGCTGATCTTCTATGAAGACGATCCAACGGGCAGTGACTATTACGACGCTTCGATTGCCTGGCAGACAAACGGGAGCACGCTGGTCCTTCGTGGCGAGCCGGCTCAGAAGCTGCCGGTGCAGAATGTTTCCAGTTACACCGGGCAATGGGCCGCATGGATCGAGTGGTACTCGGCGCCCGGAGGATTCTGGCAGATCCGGATTGCGGGTGTCGGTCGGCCGGTGCGCAGCATCGTGGGGCAGTCGAACCTGGTTCTTTACGTGAACGGGCCCTCGTCCATCCCGGCCGTCCGACTCCCCGGGGTTCGGCTGGTGGATGCGACCGGAAGACAAACCACGCTGCTGGCGCTGGGGGATTATCTGCCCGCGGGGCTGGACGACGACTCCAACACCTGGCAGCGGATTGCCATCCCGCTCCGGCAATTCGGTTCCGGAGAGGGTTTCGACCCCGGCCAGTTCCAGTGGGTGAGCCTGGAATCCGACTCCCCGGACGACCGGGCCCGGACGCTCTGGGTGGACAATGTCCGTTTCACGACCCGCGTCGAGCTGCCCGGGGCCCCGGTTCGCCTGGTCGCCTACGGTGGTGATGAGTCCGTCGTAGTTCATTGGGACCCGCCCCCGGAAAGCGGCGCATTCGCCTACCGGGTCCTCGGTGCAGACACACTCGAGGGTCCGTGGGTCCGTCTGGGTCGCGATCGCACCTTCTGGCGCGCGTTTGCCGACGTCCACGCACCGAACGGTCGGCTCCGGTACTATCGCGTGGTGGCGTTGGATCCCAGCGAACAGGAGGGTGCCCCCTCTGAGCCCGTGTCGGCCATGGCCACGCCTTTTCGAGATGACGAGGCATTCCTCGATTACCTGCAACGTGCCTCCTTCGCGTTTTTCTGGTACGAAAGCAACCCCACCAACGGCCTGGTCAAGGACCGCAGCACTCCCACCTCGCCCTGCAGCATCGCGGCCGTGGGATTCGGACTGACGGCGTGGTGCATTGGAGCCGACCGGGGCTGGATCACACGCGAGCAGGCCCGGGCTCGCGCACTGGCGGCGCTGCGCACCTTCGCAGAAGCCCCCCAGGGAACCAACCGCATCGGCACCATCGGCTATCGGGGCTGGTTTTATCACTTCCTGGATATGACCAATGCCGTCCGGTTCTCGAACAGCGAGCTTTCTTCCATTGATACAGCCCTGTTGTTGGCCGGTGTGTTGTACGCACGCGAGTACTTTGACGGAGAGGAACCGGAAGAAACAGAAATCCGCCAGCGGGCTGATGCACTGCTCGACCGCGTGGACTGGACCTGGATGCTGGCCGGACGCGATTCCCTGTCCATGGGATGGCGCCCGGAAACCGGATTCTTGACGAGCCGATGGATCGGCTACAACGAGGCAATGATCCTGTATCTCCTCGGCCTGGGCGCCCGTTCCAATGCCCTGCCCGAGGGCGTGTGGGGGCACTGGGTTTCCGGATACCGATGGCGCACCAACTACGGGTACGCATATGTAGAGTTCGCACCGCTGTTCGGCCATCAATACAGCCACTGCTGGGTGGATTTCCGTTACCGGGCTGATGCATTCATGGCCGCGCGCGGCCTCACCTACTTCGAGAATTCCCGACGTGCCACTCTGGCGCAACAGGCCTACGCCATGGCCAATCCGCGTCGTCACCCCGGCTACGGTGCCACCCTTTGGGGGTTCACCGCCTGCGATGGTCCCGGGTTCGGCTCTTTCCTGGGCTACGCCGCCCGCGGAGCTCCACCGCCGGAAAACGACGACGGGACCATTGCCCCCACGGCTCCCGGAGGCAGCCTGCCGTTCGCGCCGGAGGCCTGTCTACCCACCCTGCGGCACCTCTATGACCGCTACAGACGCGAACTGTGGACCGGGTACGGCTTTCGGGACGCCTTCAACCTCGCGGCGAATTGGTGGGGTCCCGACGTGCTCGGGATTGACCAGGGTCCCATCGTGCTGATGATCGAAAACTACCGCACCGGGAATGTGTGGCGCCGGTTCATGAAATCGGAGGTCATCCGCCGCGGCCTGGACCGCGCGGGCTTCCGCGACGTACCATCCCCTCGAACCCGCATCCAAATTGAATCGGATCGCTCCCGCGTTCTGCTCCGCTGGAATGCGCTACCCGGGTTCGCCTACCAGGTGCTCTACTCTCCGGACCTTGGGCAATGGAGGCAGGTTCCAACGGGGCCCACCCTTGCCACGGAACCGGAAGCGGCCTGGGAAGACAGCGGCCCGCCCGGCACCGAGGTACCGCCAGCGTCAGTCCCGGCGCGGTTCTATCTCGTCCGAACGCTGGGCGTTCCTTAGCGAGCTGTTGAAAGGGTGCCTTTTCGCAACCGAGCAGCCACCGGCTTCCCTTGAGGAATCGAAGTCCGTTTTCCGCCCACCGACTCTTCCCGCCGCCTGTCAGGCGCAGCAGCCGATCTTGCGGGCCGGGGGCCGTTCCATCCCGACGCACTTCTCGAGTCCGGCCCCGGAGTCTGCCAAGCCTTGCGCGCCGTTTCCAGCGGCGCGCCCTCAGCGCTTGCGCCTGGCCACGTTGGCCCCTTCGCCCACGGACCAAACGAGCTCCTGCACCTGACCGTCCGGACCCGGCCGGAATTCGATTTGTACGTCGGTGGACTTGGCAAAAAAGCGGGTTTCGGACTCTGCGTACAGTCGGAGGGTCTTGCCTCCCAGGCGGGCCGTCAAATGATCCCCCTCTCGCGCAATGGTGATTTGATCGTACGTCCCCACGTAACGGTCCAGCAAACTGGCGGGCAGCAAATACTCGGGCTTGGAAGGCGGCCCCAGTTCACGCACCCAAATGTTGCGGAAGCGTACCGGGTTCCCATGGTCCTGCAAACTGATGGGGAGTTTCTCCGGGTGAGCCCGATAGGGATCGCGGTTGATCCAGTCCGTTGGGCCGGTCAACGGCACGTGATATTGTACCAGCACGCCGTTATGGAACACCGTCAACCGCGCCGGGCTCACAAGGTTGCCCTGCTCATCGAATCGGGGCGCCAGATAAACGACATCGTAGGTTTGCCATTCGCCGGGGGGACGCGAGGCGTTGACCAGGGGAGGATACTGTCCGTAGATGGCCGCCGCCTGACCGTCCGCATAGGTCTCGTTCTCATAGGAGTCGAGGATCTGGACCTCGTAGCGGTTCAAACCGAAGAACAGGCCGCTGTTGCCGCGACCCTGACCCGACCCACTTGGTTTTGCCGGCGCAGCCCACTCGATGTGGAGTTGACAGTCCCCAAAACTCCGTCGCGTCCGGATGTACCCGCTGCCCGGCGTGCACTCCATGTACCCGTCCCGAACCACCCACCTGGAGGGCGAACCGTCCATGGCGCACCAGGCCGACAGGTCCTTGCCATCAAAAAGCACGATGGCATCCGAAGGCGGCCGTCCCGCCTCGGCTTGGGTACTGGGCGTCGGCGGAACAATCACCGGCGGACGCGGCCGGTTCCGATCGTGGGGAATCCACCGTGGATCCGGGCCGGTCGGAGCCAACTCCGTTTGGGCCGGCAGTCCGCAACAAAACACACTCCAAGCCATCGCCGCCACCGATTGCAAAAGCAGGGCTCGTTTCATAGGCGCTCGGTTGAGTCTCGTTCTTCTCCGGTGTCGCACGGAAAATGACGCGCCCACCGTACGGGGCTTCCAGGTCCCAGACAAGACTCCACTTTTTCGGGCTTCCTTTTCACCCGGGGCCGACGGACAGAGAGTCCACCCCGTCTCCCACGGCAGGTCCCCGAGCACCAGGTCCCGGAGCACGGCCCAACAGCAGCCCGATGCCGGCCCCGTGCGGACGCAGGTCACCCGAGGCTCTCTCGTCAATTCCAGCCATTAGGGCTTGCTTCGGAAAATCAAGGCGTTTTTTGGCCGCCTGATGAACAACTTTTGACTTGCGCTGCCGCGGCCCTCGCGAACAATTAGCGCAAATTGTAGGGCAAGGGTTGAAGGGATTTGGGATCGATGGGGTGGATCGGGGACAGGGTCGGGGTTGCCCTCCGAAAGTCCTCCCTGCCCACGGAACCGGACACGCCGGCTCCGTCGGACCAGGGCAGGGACGGCGGCACTTCGGTCTGCCGTCATTGCGGGACACCGTGCGGAGTGGCCGCGGTGCGGAACGGCGCGCATGTCTTCTGCTGTCACGGCTGCAAAACCGTCTTCGATCTGCTGCAGCAGCATGGCCTGGGCCGCTTTTACGATCTTTCCCCCACTCCGGGACTGCGCGTAACGCAGCCGGCCGACCCCCGGCTGTTTGCGCACCTGGACGATCCGGCCGTACGGGATCGACTGGTGGAATTCAGCGACGGCCGGTTCCATCGCGTCACCCTTTCCATTCCGACCATCCACTGCGTGGCCTGTGTGTGGTTGTTGGAGAATCTCTTTCAGCTCCGGGAGGGAATCGGACGGTCGGAGGTCAATTTTGGCCGGCGCGAGCTGCATGTGACGTACGATGCGCAACGGCTCCGGCTCAGCGAGCTCGTGGCCCTGCTGGCATCCCTGGGCTACGAGCCGGTGTTCCGGCTGGGGGATACGGCCCAGCGGTCTTCTCCCGCCCAATCTGTGCGGTTATGGCTCCAGTTGGGCGTGGCCGGGTTTGCGTTCGGCAACGTCATGATGCTCAGCTTCCCGAGCTATCTCGGGTTGGAACCCCGGGACAGTCCCGGGATCCGGTGGTTCCTCGGCCTGGTCTCTCTGGGTTTGAGTCTGCCGGTGCTTTTGTACAGTGCCGCGGACTATTGGCGGGCAGCCTGGCAGGCGTTGCGTCACCGGACAGTAACCCTGGATCTGCCGATCGCCGCCGGTTTGCTCGCCCTTTTCGGTCAAAGCCTCTGGGAAATCGGCACGCAAACCGGCGAGGGTTATCTGGATTCGCTCACCGGTCTGGTATTCTTCCTCCTCTGCGGGCGTTGGTTTCAAAACAAAAGCTACGAACGGCTTTCCTTTGACGCCGATTATCAGGCGTTTTTCCCGTTGTCCGTGACCCGATGCACGGAGCAGGGCGAGGAAGTGGTGCCGGTGGCGCGCCTGCGCGTGGGAGATCGCCTTCGACTTCGCCATGGGGAGCTGCTGCCCGCGGATGCGCGGCTGGTCGAGGGCAGGGCCGAGATGGACTACAGCTTCGTCACCGGAGAAAGCGAGCCGGTGCGGCGCCGTCCCGGGGACCTGCTCTACGCAGGGGGCCAGCAAATCGGGGGCTCCATCGTGGTGGAGGTGGTCAAGCCCGTGTCGCAGAGTTATCTGAGTTCCCTTTGGGCGCGACTGGCCAGGCCCGCCGAGGAGCACCGGAGCTTTCAGACACTGACCAATCGCCTCAGCCGGTGGTTTGTCGCAGGCGTCGCGCTCGTGGCTCTTGGCAGCGCGTGGGCATGGGGGGTGACCAGCGGTCCGTCCATGGCGCTGAAAACCTTCACCGCAGTGCTCATCGTGGCTTGTCCGTGTGCCCTGGCCCTGTCAGCACCGTTTGCGCTGGGGACCGTGCAACGCTGGCTGGCCCGGAATCAGATTTTCCTCAAAAACAGCCAGGTGCTGGAGCGGCTGGCGCGAGTGACCACGATCGTCTTCGACAAAACCGGCACGCTCACCACCGCCGGCACGGATCGACTTCGGTGGGTGGGACCCGCACTGAGCCCCTCCGAACAAACGGCCGTCCGGGTGCTTGCGGAGCAATCCACGCATCCATTGGCGCGCCAACTGGCCAACTCCCTCCACGCCCTGGCGGACGAGGCCCGTGGATCCACCGCCGCGGGCTGGCCCGGTTCCCCGGGGGCCGGGCTGGAGTGGTTTCGGGAGCACCCCGGCCGCGGGATGGAGGGCCGGGTCCAGGGCCGCGAAGTCTGGCTGGGATCGGCCTATTGGTTGCGGGCGCGTGGCGTCTCCATCCCGGAAGCGTGCATGCGCACGGCTCACGCGGTTCACGTGGCCCTCGACGGCGTGTACCGCGGAAGCTTTCAACTGCAACGCGCGTTGCGCCGGGGCGCGGAGGCCCTGACACGCAGGCTCGCCGGACGATTCGAGCTGGCCCTGCTCAGCGGAGATCAGCCGCGGGAACGGGCCCTCTTTCAGCGTCTGCTGGGCCCCGGAGCGTGGATGGCTTTCCGGCAAAGCCCGGAGGACAAGCAGGAGTTCGTGCGCCGACTTCAGCAAGGGGGCCGCGTGGTCATGATGGTGGGGGATGGCCTCAATGATGCGGGCGCCCTCCGACAGAGCGACGTGGGGGTCGCCGTGGTCGAGGACATCGGCGCGTTTTCTCCCGCCAGCGACGTGATCCTGGAAGCACGACGGGTGGCCGAGCTGCCGGAGTTGCTGGCCCTGGCTCGAAACGCCGTCGGCGTCGTGTATGTGTGTTTCGGGTTGTCCCTGCTTTACAACGCGGTGGGGTTGACGCTGGCCGTCCAGGGCCGGCTGTCCCCTTTGGTGGCGGCCATTCTGATGCCACTCAGCTCGGTGACGGTGGTATCGACCGCTTGTGCGCTGGGGCTCTGGGTGGGGAAGCGATCCGGGCTTGCGTCTGCCCACGGACCGGAGGGCTGGAAACCATGAGCGTCATCTTCCTGCTGATCGGACTGAGCCTGCTGGTGGCGGGGGGCTTCCTGGCGGCTTTCGTCTGGGCCGTGCGCTCCGGCCAGTACGAGGACACGGGAACTCCCGCCTTGCGGGTGCTGGCCGAGGAGCCGTCAGCCCCGCGGTCCCGCACCGCGCCGGCATGCCCTCCGCAGCCAAACGACCGGAATCGACCATGAACACGATCGAAACCTTCAAATACGACAATCGCATCGTTCGGGCCTTCGCCTGGGCCACGGTGTTTTGGGGTTTGGTGGGGATGAGTGTCGGCCTGCTGGCGGCCTGCCAGTTGTTCTGGCCCGCGCTCAACCTCGACCTGCCCTTCACGACCTTTGGCCGCATCCGGCCCCTCCACACCAATGCGGTGATCTTTGCCTTCGTGGGCAACGGCATGTTCAGCGGCATCTATTACTCGGTGCAGCGCCTGCTCAAAACCCGCATGTACAGCGACACGCTGAGCTGGCTGAACTTCTGGGGCTGGAACCTGATCATTGTGGCCGCGGCGGTGACACTGCCCCTCGGACTGACGACCAGCAAGGAATATGCAGAACTCGAATGGCCCGTCGACATTGCGATCGCGGTCGTCTGGATCGCGTTCACGGTGAATTTGCTGGGAACCATCCTGCGGCGCCGTGAACGTCACATGTATGTGGCCATCTGGTTCTACATCGCCACGGCGGTGACGGTGGCCCTCCTGCACGTGGTGAACTCGTTGGCACTGCCCGCCGGATGGTTCAAGAGTTACTCCGTATTTGCCGGAGTGCAGGATGCGCTGGTCCAGTGGTGGTACGGCCACAACGCGGTGGCATTCTTTCTGACCACCCCTTATCTGGGCCTGATGTACTATTTCCTGCCCAAGGCCGCCGAACGCCCCGTGTTCAGTTATCGCCTCTCCATCATTCACTTCTGGGCCCTGATCTTCATCTACATCTGGGCCGGTCCCCATCATTTGCTGTACACGGCCCTGCCCGACTGGGTTCAGTCCCTCGGCATGGTGTTCAGTATCATGCTGGTCGCGCCGAGCTGGGGCGGGATGCTGAACGGGTTGCTGACGCTGCGGGGTGCGTGGGACAAAGTGCGGCAGGACCCCGTCCTCAAGTTTCTCGTCGTGGCGGTGACCGCCTACGGGATGGCGACCCTGGAGGGCCCCACGCTGGCCATCAAGAGCGTCAATGCGCTGTCCCATTACACGGATTGGACCATCGCCCATGTGCACACCGGGGCCCTGGGTTGGAACGGTTTTCTGACCTTCGGCATGCTTTACTGGTTGTTCCCGCGGCTCTATCGCACCACCCTGTGGTCCACCCGGCTGGCCAACTACCATTTCTGGATCGGATTGCTGGGCATGATGTTTTACGTCGTGCCGATGTATGTGAGCGGCGTCACGGCGGGACTAATGTGGAAGCAGTTCACCAGTGACGGGTTTCTGCAGTACGGAAACTTTCTGGAGACCACGCTGCGGCTGCTGCCGATGTATCAATTGCGGGCCCTGGGCGGCGCACTGTACGTCACCGGCGTGATTCTCATGATCGTGAACCTGTATCGAACCGCCCGTCAGGGCCAGTTCGAACCCGAGACCGAGGCGCAAGCCCCGGCGCTGCGGCCCGCCCCGGCCCCCGCCACCGTCAAGTGGAATCATCGCTGGTTGGAGGGCGTGCCGGTGACCTTCACCGTGCTGGCCACGCTGGCCGTGCTGGTGGGCGGGCTGGTGGAAATTGTGCCGATGCTGCTGATCTCGTCCAACGTGCCCAGAATCGCCGGGGTCCAACCATACACCCCCCTGGAGCTCCTCGGTCGGGACCTCTACATCCGGGAGGGATGCGTGGGCTGCCATTCGCAGATGGTGAGGCCCTTCCGATCCGAAACGGAGCGTTACGGTGAATACTCCAAGAGCGGCGAATTCGTTTTCGATCATCCTTTCCTCTGGGGCTCGAAGCGGACGGGGCCGGACTTGCACCGGGTGGGCGGCAAATACCCGGATGCCTGGCATTACAACCACATGAACGACCCCCGGAGCACATCGCCGGGCTCGATCATGCCCCGGTATCCCTGGTTGCTGACCCAGAAACTGGATCTCACCCCGCTGCCCGCCCGCATCCGCACATTGCGCCGGCTCGGCGTCCCCTACCCGCCCGGTGCGGAGGACACGGCCATTCAGGAGGCCTGCGCACAGGCCGAGCACATCGTGGCCAATCTCAAGGCGGGCTCCGTGGAAGCCGAACCGGACCGCGAAATCATCGCGCTCATTGCCTATCTCCAGCGCCTGGGGCGCGACATCAAACAACCCGCGCCGGTCCCGGCCACCGCGGCGACCCTGTCCGGACCCGGCGCACAGCCCTGAACAGGAGGCGCGCCATGATCAAGGATGTGATCGAACACGTCGGAGGCATCCGCCTGTACGGCATCGTGTCGCTCCTCCTGTTTTTCGCCGTATTTGTAGGCGTGCTGGTCTGGGCGTTCCGGCTGGACCGGGCCCGTTTGGACAGCGCTGCTCGACTGCCGTTGGAAACCGATTCCGTGAACTCCCGAAAGGAGGACCCCCATGAATGAAACTCGCGATCCGTTGTTACTGGACCACGACTATGACGGCATTCAGGAGTTGGACAACCAGTTACCGCGCTGGTGGGTCTGGCTTTTTTATGGAACCATCCTTTTCTCTGCTCTGTACCTCACGCACTACCATGTGTTGGGAAAGGGCAAGTTGATGATCGCCGAATATGAGGAGGAGATGCGCATCGGAGAACAAATCAAACAGGCAGCCATGGCGCGGTTCGAACAGGAGATGGAAACCCTGAAACCCTCGCAGGACCCCGCCATTCTCGCTCAGGGCAGAGAACTGTTTGCTAAGCTTTGCGCGCCCTGTCATCGGGCGGACGGCGGCGGATTGGTGGGGCCCAACCTCTGCGACGATTACTGGATTCACGGAGCGGAGTTCCGGGACAACCTGCGGACCATCTATCACGGTGTGCCGGAGAAGGGGATGGTCGCCTGGAAGACCGTGCTGAAACCGCGGGAGATTCACGCGGTGGGCAGTTACATCTACACGCTGCGGGGGAGCAACCCGCCCAATCCCAAGCCCCGCGAGGATCAGGCGCCCCAGCCCACCGGGCCCAGCATTTACGAGTGAGCGGCCCCTTGAAAGCAGCCCGCTCCACAGACTCCGGTTCTGCCGGTCCCTCCGGGACCGCACGGATTCCTCCCGGGCGCGGCGCCCGGGCGGAGTCGGCCGCGGACTTCCGCAGCCATTTGGCCACGGCGGATGTGCGGGGACGACGCATCTGGCTGTATCCCCGGAAGCCCCGGGGTCGCTATACCCGCGCACGCCGTTGGGTCAGCGCAGTTCTGCTGCTCGTGCTGGCGGTGGGGCCCTTCGTCACCATTGAGGGCCATCCGCTTCTGATGCTGAATGTCGTCGAGCGGCGTTTTTCCATCCTGGGCAGGGTCTTTTGGCCGCAGGATGCGGCCGTGTTCGCCCTGGGCCTGCTGCTGTTCTTCACGGCGATCGCCGTTTTCACCATGGCGTTTGGCCGACTGTGGTGCGGGTGGACCTGCCCGCAGACGGTATTCATGGAAATGGTCTTCCGCCCGATCGAATACTGGATCGAAGGGGATGCTCCGGAGCAGCGGGCGCTGAATGCGTCCCCCTGGACGGCGCGCAAGGCCGCCAAAAAACTGACCAAGCACGCCATTTTCCTGGTGCTCTCGTTTGTCATTGGGAATCTGTTTCTCGCGTACATCCTGGGGGGCCGGGCTTGGTGGGCCCTGGTCACCGATGACCCGCGGCGACACACCACCGGCCTGGGCTTCATGCTGCTGTTCACACTGGTCTTTTACGGTGTGTTTGCGCGGTTTCGGGAGCAGGCCTGCACCTTCATATGTCCGTATGGACGGTTTCAGTCGGTCTTGCTCGACGAGCACTCCCTGGTGGTGGCCTACGACTACAAGAGGGGCGAGCGACGCGGCCGCTGGCGCCGCGACCAGACTCCGGCAGAGCGGGCGGCCGCCGGGTTGGGTGACTGCATCGACTGCCGCCGGTGCGTCGAGGTCTGCCCCACCGGAGTGGACATCCGGAACGGGACCCAAATGGAATGTGTGCATTGCACGGCGTGCATGGATGCCTGCGATGCGGTGATGGACCGAATCGGGCGCCCCCGCGGCTTGATCCGCTACGCTTCGCTGAACGGCATCGAGCGGGGCGAACGACTCCGGCTCACGCCGCGCATGCTCCTCTACAGTGCCGTGCTCCTGGCGTTGCTCTGCGCCCTGGGAGCGATTCTGGCCACCCGCTCCCCCGTGGATGTCACTCTCTTGCGCGCCCCCGGAAGCCTTTTCCAGCGAACGCCGGAGGGTCGGATCAGCAATCTTTACCAGCTGAAAATCGTCAACAAGACCTCCGCACCAATGCCGGTGGAACTGCGCCTGGAAGAACCCGCCGGACGCTTGACGGTTTTCGGAGCCCCTTTGCAGGTTCCGGCGGCCGATCTGCTGCAAACCTCGGTCTTGGTGGAACTGGAGCCGGAACAAATCGTCTCCAGCTCTTTGTCGGTGCGAATCGGCGTTTACCAGGAAGGAAAGCGGGTGAGCACGGTTCGAACCGCCTTCCTCGGTCCCTCATCCCAGGCGCATCCCTGACATGCTCCCCCAAACTCCACGCGCTGCAGGCTCACACTGGCCCTTGGGCTTGACCCTGGCGTTCGGCCTCTTTCTGGCCGGCACCCTCACGCTGATCTGGGTAAGTCGCCGGGCAAATCTGGATCTGGTACGGCCGGATTATTACGAGGCTGAGTCCGGGCTCGACGAGGAACTGGCGCGGCGGCGTCGGGCCGCCGAGCTGCCCCATCGGTTGCAGGTGAGTGTCAACCCCGCCGCTCGACTTCTGCGACTGCAGTTGCCGCCGGGGCATCTTTCCGCCCGGGGCCGGTTGCAGCTCTATCGACCCTCGGCTGCAGCGCAGGATCAGGAATACCCGTTGGAATGCGACGCTTCCGGAGGCCAGACCATCTCGTTGCAAGACTTGGCGCCGGGACTCTGGCGTCTGCGCGTAACCTGGCGGGTGGCAGAAACAGAATACGCGGAGGTCTCCGAGTTCGTCTTGCCCCCGGATCCGCGTGACACCCCGGCGGACCCGCCTGCCAACACGGAGAAACGCTGACGAGGAGCGTTGAATCCTGACCGCAGAGATCCCAGCAGCGGGGCTGATTGCTCCCCGGCTTCGGACGCACGACTTTGAAGGCCGTGCCTCGTGGCCGGGAACGGTCCGACCGTACGTGGCTCCCAACCAGCCTCGGGCGGACTCCTGCGAGTCGGCTGCGATGGGCCACCGCGGGGCGCAAACGCATGGCACATCCATCCATCCGCGGTGGTTTTGGGCGCAATGACCCTCACAAGGCGCTCGGTGGCGCGTGTGCAGCCAACCGGATGGGACAGGCAAACCGATGGCCTTCCCGGCTTTGTCTCGAACGCGATTTGCAGGTCGTGGGAGAAGCCTTGTTTTGGTGGAAACCCTTCGCTCGAAGTTTCGAGGAAACCTGCGTGCGTTTTCTCGGCACAACGACTTTCTCGACAAGTTCCGGAGAAATATGCGGGGCCAGCAGCCGCACCGCGACGGGTTGTGACCCAGATTCGAGCTCACCCCTTGGCTAGACGCGGCCGCCCCCCATGGCCTTGCGGGGATGGAGCGCGCATGCCTTCACGACCAAGATCCCTCAGACAAACGGGGCCAACTGAGTGTCTCAACGTCTGCGCGCGTTTCAGGGGAGGAACCGCGGGCCGTAACTCGGCAAAAACCAACGTTGGAACGTACACCCGCCGGGCACGAAGGCGGGGCCCTCCCCCTTCCCCGAGGCCGGTGCCGGAAAATGGGAACCGCCTGCCCGGGAATCCCGGGCCTCCAAATCCGCCCGTCGGGGCCGATTCAGCCCCGGAGGCTCTTCAGGGCCTTCAGGGCCTTGGCGGCGTCTTCGTCCGTGTCGAACGCGAGGTGGCAAACAAACTTCCGGCCGATCGCCGCGCCCGAGAAACCGCGCAGGTTCAATCCTTGATCGGCCAGGGTCTGGGTGATCCGTGCACCTTGTCCGGGTTTGTCCGCACCCTCCAAACGCAAGGCATGCAGGCTGTCGGCTTTCTTGAAGCCGGCAGCTTCCGCGGCGCGGACTCGCTTGGGGCCTTTGATGGGGGTCACGAACACCACACCTGTCCCGGGCTTGTCCGGCTGACGCCTTGCGAGGACGAACTCCAAGTTACAACCAGCAGCGGCAAGCGCCTGCAATTTTGCCGCCAGCGCACCTGGTTTGTCTTCGATCTCTGCTGCCCACACGTCTGCACGTTGAACTTTCATAGGCTGCTCACGGTTGGAACGCTGTCGGGTTGAATCGGGTTACGCAGAGTAGAATATCCTGCACGGGTGCCCGTTCTGTCAAACGCCCGGGCCTGCCATGTGGGGATTCGAAAGCCGACTTGCTCGAAAGGGCAAAAGAACGTAAGAAACGCCGCCCCCGGCAGAGCCTCTCGGGGCCCGAAAAACAGCCTCCGCGAGCCTCGAAATGACCCAAACCGGGACCGCGACGAAAGTGTTCACCTGTGCCGGGGCCACTTGGATCAGGGCGGCGTGAGTCCGGACCGGAGGAACCGGACTTCGTTACGCGGCCCGCTCCTGGCGAACCACCCCGGAGTGCTCGTGCACTTTTGTGACTTTGTAAATCTTGCCCCCACCGAAGACACGGCGAGTTTCTGAAATGTTCACGCCGCACGGACCTGTCGGACTGTGGGGTCCAAATGCCGCGCGCCTTGCGACTGGGTACTCGCCCAAGGTACCTCTGCCCAACCAGAAACCTGGCCGTGCGAATCGGTCAAAAGGCCACGTCCCAAGCCACGTCTGAATCACCGCGCCGGCACGTGCCAACCATTTCGCCCGCAAATGGTTGTGCAATTCCCCTGCGCGACTTCGTCTGCCAAAAATCAGCGAGTTGAATGACCGGGCCCTCGCGGATTCTCCGAGTTACGCGCCCGTTTGTGTCGCCCTTGTCTGCGGCCCTTGCGGGGTTCGGCCGGGCCCCTGGGGGTGCACAACCCGCGGCCGGGTCGGCATCGAACAGTTGACTGGTCCCAACGGATCTGCAGGCAAGCGAATCGGCCCCACACTTCTGCGTTCTTTTGAAAGCGAAACTGGAGGTGCGCCTTTTCATTGGTCGGCGCATTCTTGTCTGCGGACATGCCCAGAAAGCTCCGCTGGATTCATGGGGGTCGGCGAAGGAAAGCCGAGGCCAGAAGGTACTCCCTCCGTATCCTTAATCCGGGGTTCAAAAACGGAAATGCCTCCTCCGCCGTCCATGAGCTGCACGGGCGGCTTCAGGTTCTCGCGGGCCTTTTTCCTTCGCCGGCCCAAGGCAACGCTCCCGGCGCTTCCTAGTCCGGACCGGCCTCGTTCTCGAAGAGCGCAGCCCGAGCCCCCTATCGCCCGGTCCATGGGTGCTCTATGAAATTGCCGCCGACTCACAGCGGGATTGTGCAGAATCCCGTGACCAGGGCGTTGCCCCGGGCTGGCAGATTCCCGCCCCGTTGGGTCGGACCCAGGCCGCACCAAAGACGCAGAACCTTTCCGACCCTTGACGGGATGGGTAGGCATGCATTTGCGGCGAGGGTTTTGGGCGATCGTCGCCCGCACTGTTCGCAGGGGCAGGGTCCGGCGCTGCAGAGCCGTGTCCCGCGCGGTTCCGGTTTGGGACACCCCTGAAGAGCTCAGGAGCATTTCGGGTTTCTGTGGCAGGAGAAAGCCGAAGGAAAATGCCGTTTACTTGGGATTCCCGAATCCGGGACTCAAAAGCGGAAACGGGCCCTTTGCTGGGAGGCCCCCTGTTGGGGGGCTTGCTTTTCACCTTTCGCAGTGTATCCTATGCGGTCCCGCCTGGAGCAGGCGCGGGAAGGCAAGGTATCAGAAGCATCATTTATGGCTATTGCAGCGAACGATCTTCGCCGCGGGATGGCGATCGATTACAACGGTGACATTTGTGTGGTCCTGGATGTGCAGCATCGGACGCCGGGCAACCTGCGCGCCTTCGTCCAGGCCACGCTGCGCAGCATTCGGACGGGCAAATCCTCCGATGTGCGCTTCGGCTCCACGGAGCGGGTGGAAACCGTCCCGCTCATCAGCCGTCGGATGGAGTTCAGTTACAAGGACGGCGAGGACTACGTCTTCACGGACCCGGAGACGTTCGAGACCGTAACCCTTCCGCCCGAGTTGGTCGGCGAGGCCAAGTACTACTTGGTGGAAAACGGCAGCGTGACCGTGACGTTTGTGGAGGACAAGGCGGTCATGGTGGAGTTGCCGCCCTCGGTGGTTTTGACGGTCAGCGAGGCTCCGGAGGGGGTGCGCGGCGACTCGGCCAACAACGTGATGAAGCCGGCGGTGCTCGAGACGGGGTTGAGCCTCCAAGTGCCGCTGTTCATCAAGGCGGGCGAAAAAATCCGGGTCGATACCCGCACGGGCAAGTACATCGAGCGCGCCTGAGCGCGGGGTGCGGTGCTCCGTCCCGGTGCAGGCGCCCGAGGGCACGCCGACCGTGGTTCGGCCGCAAGAGGGAAGCCGGGCCGCGAGCCTCCGGATCAGGGCCGGTCGGAGCCGCTACTGCATTGAGAGGGGCCGGTACTGCGCGGGCGGCTGGCAGGCGGACCATGCAGGTGATCGGAGCGCCCGGGCTCGCCTTGGAGTGGGCACCGGGTTGCCATTTGGACGCCACCCCCGGCCAGACGACCGTCTGTCCATCGTGGCTGCCCGGTGAGGCGGGATCAGATCCGCAGCTCCCGCAGTGGTACCGGATTTGGACAGCCCCGATGGCGAGAGGGACGGCGAGGCCCGTGGCACCGGCCACGCTGTTGGAGGGATGAGAAGCAGGGCGGCGACAGGAACACGAACCCTGGCCGCGCCCAATCCCCGTGGGCGCGATGCGTGGCCCAGCGGAAGCAGCGGAAAGGATTGTCGGGTAGCGCCTTTTGCAGCTAGATTCGGGCAGGCAAGCGGGGTCGAGGAACGTGCCATCTGCAGATCCGCACCGGCGCAACGTCGGACACGGCCAGCGGGTTCGGATGCAGAGCGGACAGGTTGTCCCCCTTGTCGAGTAGGGCCATGGCTTGGTTGAAGAGGATATGGAGCCCGCCGGTTCGGCGCATCTGGTTGGTGGCGCTGGGTCTGTATTTGCTGGACCAGGCGACAAAGGCCATGGTGCTGAGCTGGCTGCACTACGCTCAGGAACGAGTGGTGATCGAAGGCTTTTTCAAGGTGGTGCATTGGGGGAACACCGGCGCGGCTTGGAGCCTCTTTCGTGGGAATAACGATCTGCTGGCCTTGGTGGCGGTGCTTGCTTTGGTGGTGCTCTGGTTGTACCGGCATCATTTCGAACTGGAGAGTACTCTGGGCCAGGTGGCGTTTGGCGCGGTGCTGGGCGGGATAGCGGGGAATTTGACGGATCGGGTGCGCATCGGGCACGTGGTGGACTTTCTGTATTTCCACGTGGTGCGGGCGGACGGCAGCGAGTGGGGATTTCCCGCCTTTAACGTGGCCGACAGTGCCATCTGCGTGGGGGTGGCGGTTGTCTTTTGGTTGAGTTGGCGTGCGGGTGCACGGGTGAAGACGGCCGTGCCGGCGGCGCCTCGGGCCGCCTCGGATCCGCAGGCCCCGGACATGAAGGGGCCTCCGGGTTCATGAGGTTGCCGCGATGGACTGCCGGGGTGAGACAATACGCCGGCAGTCCGACGGCTCTCAGCCCGCTGACTCCGGGTTGAAGGGAACATGGGCTGCTGCACATTCGAGGATCTGGACGCGCTGTTGTCCCGCGCCATGTTGGTTCCGGCCGTCCGGCACGAAGCGTGCCTTTTGTGACGGGTCCCATGCCAAACCTCGAGCGGTTTGTCATTGAGCAGTCGGCTCCCGGCGAGCGGATGGACGTGTTTTTGCGCCGTCGTTATCCGGCCATGTCGCGCATGGCCATCCAGCGCCTGATCGAGGAGGGCTTCATTCGGGTCGACGGCCGGCGCATCAAACCCACCCACACGCCGCGCGCGGGGGAGACTGTGGAGGTGGAGTGGCCGGAGGCCCGCCCCGCGGCGGTGCGGCCCGAGCCGATTCCGTTGGAGGTGTTGTACGAGGACGACCATTTGGTGGTGGTGAACAAGCCGCCGGGCCTGGTGGTGCATCCGGCGGCGGGGCACGAAAGTCAAACGCTGGTCAACGCGCTGCTCCATCATTGCGCCGGGCGCTTGAGCGGGATCGGCGGGGTCAGCCGGCCGGGGATCGTGCATCGACTCGACAAAGACACGAGCGGAGTGATGGTGGTGGCCAAGACCGATACCGCGCATCTGGGACTGGCGCGACAGTTTGCGGCGCGTCAAGTGGCCAAGGTGTATCATGCGCTGGTTTGCGGCACGGTATTGCACGATCAGGGATCCATTCGCGCGGCCATTGCACGACATCCCTCCCACCGGAAGTGCATGGCGGTTTGTGAGGAGCGGGGCCGGGAGGCACTCACGGACTATCGCGTGTTGGAGCGGCTTCCGGATGCGACGCTGGTCGAGGCGCGTCTTCACACGGGCCGAACCCATCAAGTTCGGGTTCATTTCCAATACATGGGCCACCCCTTGGTGGGAGATTTGGTGTACGGGCGCCGGGCGAACCGTCGGTTGGCGGAACGATATGGGTTCGATCCGCCCCGACAGATGCTGCACGCCACGCAGCTGACCGTGGTCCATCCGGCGACCGGGGAACCCATGACCTGGGAGGCCCCCTGGCCGCACGATTTTGACGAAACGTTGCGGCGTCTGCGGGCCGGTCCGGTGATCACCTGAGCCGTGCACCCTGCGACCGAGGATTCAACGATGTGGACGTTGCCGAATCTTCTGAGTTTGATGCGGCTGTTCCTGGTGCCGGTGTTGCTTGGGCTGGCGTGGGTGGGCAAAGGAGCCGCGTTTTTTTGGGTGCTGGTCGGGTCGCTGGGTACGGACGCGCTGGACGGGTATTTGGCCCGTCGAATGAATCAGCTCACCGAGCTGGGCGCGCGGCTGGACAGTTGGGCCGACTTGACGACATGGCTGGTGCTGCCGCTTTGTGGCTGGTGGCTGCGTCCGGCGGCACTGATGGCGGAGCTGCCCTGGCTGGCCGCAGGTCTGGGGGGCTACGTGGCTTCCGTGCTTGTGGGCTGGTGGAAGTTCCGGCGCCTTATCGCTTATCACACCTGGGGCGCCAAGGCGCTGAGCTGGCTGGCCGGCGCCGCGGTCTTGGTGTTCTTCGCAGGAGGGCCGGGCTGGGTGTTGCGGGCCTTGACGCCGTTTGTGTTGCTGTCTGCCTTGGAAGAAGTTGCCATTACCCTGGTTCTGCCCCGATGGCAGGCCAACGTACCCACGCTGTGGCATGCCTGGCTTCTGCGGCGGAACGGGGTCGAACTGACCGCCGGCTCGTCGGCTGCGCCTGCGCCCCACGCGGATCCCCCCTGAAAGGGAGACAGCCAGCCGCGGATTGAAGCTTGAGCCGCGCCCGCCGCTCTCCGGCTCAGCTGTGCTGCTTCAGGAACTGCTCGATTTCCGCCCGGGTGGGCGCGGAAGGCTGCGCCCCCCACCGTGTCACAGATATGGCCGCGGCCGCACTGGCAAATCGGACGGCCTCGAGTAGCGGCTTGCCCTCGGCCAGGGCCACCGCCAGCACACCGTTGAAGACGTCGCCGGCGGCAGTCGTGTCCACCGGCTCCACGGGAAACGCGGGCACGTGAACATGCAGTCGGGACACCTCCACGTGCGCCCCCTGTTCTCCCAGGGTCACGATCACAGTGGGAACCCCGCGCTGGCGCAGGCGCGCCGCCGCGCGGGCGGCGGATTCCGGGTTGGTGACCTCGATTCCGGTCAGGGCCGTGGCTTCGCGTGCGTTCGGGGTGAGAATGGAAACATGCCGGAGCAGCTCACCGGGCAGGGGCTGGGCCGGTGCGGGATTGAGGATGACCGGCACGTGATGGAATGCGGCCAGTTCCACCGCCCGTTGCACGGCACTCAAGGGGACCTCCAGTTGCACCAGCACCATTTGCGCGGCCCCGAATGCCTCGCTGGCCCGCTGCACGTCGGCCGCGGAGAGCCGGCTGTTGGCCCCGGGAGCAACGGCGATGGTGTTCTGCCCGGCCGGTCCAACCAAAATCAAGGCCACTCCGGATCGCTGCTGGCGGTCCGTCACCACGTAATCCACGGCAATGCCATCCTTGCGGAAGCCTTCCAGGGCCATCTGACCAAACGTGTCATCGCCGACGCGGGCCACCAAGGTGACCTCGGCGCCGGCCCGCGCAGCGCTGACCGCCTGGTTGGCGCCCTTGCCGCCCCCGGCCGAAACAAACTCGCCGCCCAACACGGTCTCGCCGGGTGCCGGAATGCGCGGCACCCGCACGATCAAATCCGTGTTGGAACTGCCCACCACCAGAATCCGGGGTCTCATGTATATACCGATCCACTCCGGCGGTTATCGCCCCCACCCTGCCCTCGCGGCCCTAGTGCCGCCTCCTGCGAACCGGATCCCGCAAGCATGCACGGGCCCGACAAGATGGGCCCAAGATATCACCGGACCGGAGGCTGCGCCATGAAATGTGGCCTGCCGCGTTCGCAACCCCGGGCGCCCGTCCCCTTCGCTTGGATGGGTCGATAACACTCTGGGCTCGCAAGATCGCATGCACGCAGAACCACAGGGATTCTGCGGTTTCCCATCCTGTGCAGGCAAGGGTACCACCCGCCGCAGCTCTTGTGAGGTGGCGCCGGGGTGCATAAGGTGGAACAGCACATGAAACACGGCGGGCCGACAAGCGCCAGTCGGCAGGAGGGGAACAGCCCCGCGCACCGGGCCAAGGGCCTCCTCTTGCTTGCGGTCGGTGCGCTCGGCGTTGCCTCGCTCCCGGCCCAAAACCCGGCTCCGGACGGCGGTTTCCTGTGGCGCAGCTGGGATGCGGACCACGGGCTCCCTTCCGCGCGGATCAATGCGCTGGCCACCACGAGCGATGGCTTTTTGTGGATCGCGACACCGGCGGGACTGGTGCGGTTCGACGGATTGGAGTTTACGGGGTTTCATGCCTCCAACACCCCGGCGCTGGGCGACAGCCGGGTATTGTCGCTGCACGTGGATGCCGGCGGGCAGCTTTGGGCCGGTACGGCCGACGGCCGGTTGCTGCGTCACGAGCCCAGCGGCTGGGTCCGGGTTGCTTTGCGCGGTGAGCGAGCCACCCAGGGGCGCAGCGTGCTGAGCCTGGGCAGTGACCGGGAAGGCCATTTGTGGCTGGGGACCGACGGCGCCGGTCTGCTGCGAGTGTCTCCGCAGGGCGATGTGGAGGGATACGGCCCTGACCACGGTCTGCCAACAACCACGGTTTCGCAGGTGCTCCTGGATGCCCAAGGCCAGTGCTGGGTGGTGTGTGCGGGTCGGCTGGGGCGATGGACAAACCGTGAGTGGACGCCCGTCCCGTTGCCCGATGATTCGAATTCCTCGGTGCGATGGGTTGCCTCCGCGCGCGCGGGGGGGCTCTGGGTGGCGGCCTCCTCGGCAGGGCCCTTGGGCATCCGCGGGACCCGCGTGTACCGGTGGCACGACGGCACGTGGTCGGAGCCGCTGACGCCCTACCCATGGCCCCAGGATTCCACCCGATCGCGCGCGCAGGTGATCTACGAGGATCGACAGGGACGGGTCTGGTGCGCCACCGCGGGCGGAGGCGTCTTCGTTCATCAGGCTGGCACGGGATGGATCGAGGCTTCGGCGGGGCTTTCGCCTGCGCAATTGCAGGTGCAATGTCTGACCGAGGACGATCAGGGGATGATCTGGGTGGGCACCCGCACCCTGGGCCTGTTTCAGGTGCGGCCGCGGCCCGTGCGCGCGCTCCATTTGCCACCCGAGTTTCGTCCGCACGTGTTCCTGAGCACCTGCACGGACGAGCATGGCCGCATCTGGGGCGGCACCGACGGGGCCGGCTTGTTCGTTTGGGAGGCCGGCCACTGGAGGCAAATCGGGCCCGCGCAGGGCCTGACCAGTCGCTATGTCCCGGTGTTGCTGCTGGACCGGCATGGGACGTTGTGGGTGGGCACGTTCAGCGGGTTGTATCGCTCGGGTGGCGACCGGTTCGAGCGGGTGCCGCATCCGCCGGCGTTGACGCAGAGCATCACCGCGCTGATGGAAGATCGTGCCGGGCGGATCTGGGCCGGCGCACAGGGAGGACTGGTCTGTCTGGACGGAGACTTGTCGCGCACCTACGGATCGGAGTCCGGGTTGCCGCTGACGCCGGCCCGGGCGCTGGCCGAGGATGGCCTTGGCCGGATCTGGGCTGCGATTCCGGGCGAGGGACTCTTCCGGCAGGAAGGGGACGTTTTTGAGCCGGCCGGTTCTCCGGATCATCCCGCGCTGCGGGCAATTCGAAGCATGACGTTCGACGAGGAGGGACGCCTGTGGTTCGTCACGCTGGGCTACGGGTTGGGCTGTGTGGAGGGAGGTGTGGTTCGGACGTGGACAACGAGTGCGGGGCTGCCCAGCGACCACCAGCTTGCGCTGCTTCGACAGGGAGCGCTGCTCTGGATCGGCAGCGAGAACGGGATTTTCGCCGTGAACCCGAGCATGCTGTTGAGCCCGGGGACAGGCCCGGAAGGGCGACTTCGTTTGCATCGGCTGACGCCGCAGCACGGCTTGGCCTACAAGGTGTGCACCGGGCTGGGCCAGCCGAGCGCGCACGTCACGTCGGATGGAATCTTGAGCTTTCCCAACGGCGCTGCCATTGCGCGCTTCCATCCCGAGGCGTCGCTGGAACGGCCGCGCGTCTGGCCTCCGGTCCTTCACGGGGTTTGGGTGGACGGCACGCCGCTGCCGATGGGTTCTGACAATCGCCTGGAGATCCGCTCGGGTGCAGTGTCCTATGAATTCCAGTACTCGTCGCCGAATCTGGTGGCGCCGGAGAGAATCCGCTATCGCTACCAGCTCGAAGGGTTGGATCGACAACCCGTGGAAGCCGGGGCGCGGCGTTCGGCCTTCTACAACCGCCTGCCGCCCGGGCAATACCGTTTCCGGCTCTGGGCCAGTGCCGGGGACACCGAATGGGTGGAGGCCCGCACCTCGCTGTTGCTCGCAATCCTGCCGCGGTGGTGGGAGCGAAGGTCCGTGCAACTGGCCGGGCTGCTCAGCATGGTGGGGCTGATTTCGCTCGGGGTCTGGCGCTGGGAACGGAACCGGTCGCGCCGGCGCATGGAGCATCTGCGGTGGCAACGGGCCATGGACCTCGAGCGGCAACGCATTGCCCGCGACATCCACGACGACCTGGGCAGCGGGTTGACGGAGATCATCCTGTTGAGCGACACGTTGCGGGAAGAAAGCAGCAGTCAACCCGCCGCGCGAAGACTGGCCGAGGAGATCGCCGCGTGCGCACGCCGGCTCACCCGTGCCATGGACGAAGTGGTTTGGGCCATCAATCCGCGCCACGACAGCCTCGAAAGTCTGTTGACCTACCTGAACCGCTTCGCGCAAGACCACCTGAATCGCGCAGGAATCCGTTGCCGTTGGGACGTACCCCTGGAGGTGCCGGCACTGCCGCTGTCGGCCGAGACGCGGCATCATCTCTACCTGGCGTGCAAGGAGGCACTGCACAATGTGGTAAAACACGCCGGGGCCTCCGAGGTGTGGGTCCGATTCCAGATGAACGGGGCCTGTTTCGAACTTTCCATCGAGGACAACGGGCGCGGGTTTTCCCCGGAATCGGCCGCGAAAGGCAACGGCCTGCGCCACATGGACCAGCGTTTGTCGGAGATCAGGGGCAGTTGCCGCATCGAGAGCCAACCGGGCCGGGGCACCCGCGTGGTTTTCCGCGTGGTGAGTCCGCCGCGCCCGCGCGTGGGGACCTCACCGGAGGCATGAGTCGTGGGAGATTCCCGCAGCGCCGTGCCCCGGCCAAGGGCCCACCCCGCCGGCGGAGATGGCCCGTTTTGGCGACTGGCCCTCCCTCCCCTGCCCTGCCATGCTGGGCTTCGCACAGGATATGGACACGACCATTCCAGTGGCGATTGTGGAGGACGACGACGGGGTTCGAGCCAAGCTCGTTCAGGCCATCAACCGGTTCAAAGCGTGCCGGTGTGTGGGCGATTACGCCACCGCCGAACAGGCGCTGGAGCAGTTGCCGGCCGCGCGGCCCCGGGTGGTGCTGGTGGACATTCACCTCCCGGGCCTGAGCGGCATTGAATGCGTCCGGCGGTTGAAAGCGGCCCATCCGGACATCGAGTTTATCATGCTGACCGTTTACGAGGACACGGACACGGTCCTGAGCGCGCTGACCGCCGGTGCAAGCGGGTACCTCCTCAAGCAAGCCACACGGGAGGAACTTTTGGAAGCCATTCAACAGGTCCACGCCGGGGGGTCGCCCATGACCAGTCACATCGCCCGCAAGGTCGTCCAATCCTTTCGGCAACCAGCGCCACCCGGAACCGATTTGCCGAACTTGACCCCGCGCGAACAGCAGGTGCTCGAGTTGTTGGCCAAGGGCTACATTTACAAGGAAATTGCCAGCAGCTTGAACATCAGTTACGCCACGGTGCACAACCACATCCGAAAGATTTACGAAAAGCTGCGCGTGCGCTCCCGTACCGAGGCCGTGGCCAAGTATCTCACACGGGAAAGCCCCGGCGCGCGCCCCGGCCCTCGGGAAGCAATGTAAGGACAAGGAGCGCGAGGGCATCACGGACCCCACGCGGGCTCGCCGCGCGTCCACATTTCTGGAAGCACCTGCGCACCGAGGGTTGATAGCCTTACTTCGCCGCCACGGGCTGAGCCTTTTGCGCTTCCGCGACGGCCGCCTCCAGCACCCGCCCGGCCGTGGGCAGCACTGCACTCCAAGCGGCCAGCGTTTCGTGCAGCACCAGGAGCACCTGCCGGGTGCCCACACGTGCCAGGCGCTGATACCACTGTAGGAAGGCGCGGCTCACCGCCACCTCCTCCACTTGAGCCTGCCACGGGTCGGCTTTTTCCTGCGAAACCAGCGTGCAAATCAATCGTGCGGCAATGGCCTCTGGTTGCGGGGATTCTTGTTCAACGGCCTGCCACAGGTCGAGCGCTGCGCCCGCCTCTCCACTCAACAACAGCGCGCTGGCTCGCTGGACGCGCACCGCCAAATCTGCTCCCTGATAGCGCATGGCCTCGCCCGTCCAATCCCGTGCGAACTCGAGGAACTCGGGCTGACTCAGTGCAATCTGCCCACCCAGCCGCCATGCCTCCACCAGGTCCGGCTGCTGGGTCACGCACTCGGTCAACGTGCGCAACGCGTCCACAGGCCGCTGCTGTTCCACCAGGAACCGGGCATAATCCAGCCGCACACGACCCAGGGGCTCCGGGCCCTGCAGTGCCGCCGCAAACGCCTCTGCGGCCCCTGCCCTGTCCCCTGAACGCCACAAGGCCAGGGCAAGGCAGTGGTGCGGAGCGGCCGTGCGAATCTCGGGCAACACGGGTGCCATGGCGGGCCGGTCCCGCTTCGCCAGGCACTGGCGCATCTGGTCGGCAGCCTCACGGAACTGCCCCCGTTCCAGATACGCCAGGCCCAGCGAAAAATGCAAAGAGGCCGTCAGCCCGCCGTGATTCTTCGCCAGGGGCGAGGTGAGCACGTCGATGACCTCCCCGTACTGACGGGCGGCGAACAGACGCGAAGCCAGTTGTGTTAAAAGCGTTTCCCGCAATTCCGGCACCACCTCGCCAGCGGGCTTGCGTGCCAACGCCTCGAAGGCCTCCCGGTATCGCTGCAGGGCTTCTGTTTCCCGACCCGACCGGGCCAGTTCCAGTCCAAGGTTCATCAACAAATGCGGTTCCCCCGGCAATTCCCGGACCGCCTGCTCCAGCAGCCGCAGGTTGCGCTGGATCTTGTTCCGATCCCGCACCACGTCGGGGCGATAACCGTGATGGCGCAACCGCACATCGCCCGGCCGGTTTTCCAGGCCCCATTCCGCCCGCCGCACCTCGAGGCTGCTGAAGACCTGTTCGTGGACCCGGCCCACGTAAAACAGGCCCGGTGCGTTTCGGAACAGGCGCGGCACATACGACGGTCCTTCGGCCTCGCGGCCCACGTCCACCAACGGCAACCGCCACGCGATCACCTCCCGACAGCGCAGGGCCTCGGGAAGTCGAGCGCGCCCCTCCTCGGTCAACTCCTCATCGGCATCCAGCATCAGAACCCAGTCTCCGCGCGCGTGTTCGAGAGCGGCATTACGCGCGGCACTGAAATCATCGCACCAGGAGAAATGATACACCTCGGCGCCATGGGCACGTGCGATCTCCACCGTGCGATCCTTCGATCCCGTATCCACCACCACGATTTGATGGGCGAGGCCGCGCACCGACTCGAGGCACTGCCCCAGGAACTGTTCCTCGTCCCGCGTGATGAGGCAGACGGTCAACCTCGGCTCCGCCCTGACAGGATCCGCGCGCAGGGGCTCGGGCAGCTCCATCCATTCGGGTTTATGGTCCCCCGAGAAGGACTGCCCGGCAAACTTCCGGGCCGGTTTGTAGCCGGGAGCGATTCGGCGAGCATGCTCGGCACATCGCCGCGCGACCTTCCCGGCGCCGACCCCGCGCGCGATTTCCGCCAGCAGCAGGTACGCTTCCGGGTGGAAAGGCCGCTCCTCCAGTGCCTGAAGCGTGGCCTGCCAGGCCCCGCGTGCGTCGCGTCGCAACCAAAGTTCGCGGGCCCGACGCAAGTTCCCCAACAACGCGCACGGCGGCAGCACAAGGGACGGCTGGCTGACCGGCGCAGTCTTCACCGTAGTTTCCTGCTTCAGAGGTGTCCCGCACCCACCGACCGGGCCCTGTTCACCCAGGGCCTGCAGCCGCGCGGCGGCAACCTCCGCGGCTGCCACCCAGGAAAAATGCGTGCGCGCGAAGGCAGCGGCTTCCCGGCCCCGCGCCCGCGCGTCGTCGGCATCGCCCGCAGCTTGCTGCATGGCTTGAATCAACGCCTCCAGGTCGGGCTCCAGCACCCAGCCGTCGCGCACCAGGGTGAGGCTGCCGACCTTGCTTCCGATCGAACGCCGTTGCGCCGAAATGCGCCAGCCGAAGGTGTCACGGACGAAATCGTCCGTGGCCCCGCCCGCGGTGACGATCACGGGCAAGCCACAAGCCATGGCCTCGAGCACGGGCAGCCCGAACCCCTCGCCCCGGTATGGCAGCACCAGGCAGTGGCAGGCCGTATACAGCCCGGGCAGCTCCTCCGGTGGCCATTCTTCGTCCAGGTAAACGATCTCAGGGGCTCCGGGCCGCGCCTGGAACGCCTTGATTCGCTCGCCGAAGGTCTGACCGGCATACACGCTGCGTCCCCCAAAGTCCTTGATGACCAGGCAGACGTCATCGGCCGCGGTGAACGCACGGCCGTAAGCCTCCAGCAAGAGGTCCGGACCCTTGCGGAAGATGGTCCCTCCCACGAACAGAAACCGAAACTTCTTCGAGGTGGGCAGGGCACGAGGGGCGACGTCCGGGCGAAATCGCGCGGGATCCACGCCGTTCGGGACCACGACCACCTTCTCGGCAGGGACTCCGGAATCCACGTAAACCTGGCGGACGTAATTCGAGGGTACCCAGAACTCGTCCACGTTGGCAGCGGCCCGGATCCACTCCACAGGCAGAGTGCCAAACTCCCAGGGCTGAATCACCACCAGGCGACCCCGGCCGGGTCGGGTCCAGTCCGGCGGCCACGCATGTCGCACCGTCACTGCAGCATGGGGGTTGGGCTGGCGATCCAGTTGTCGGGCCAGTGCGGCAAATGTCTCATCCGAGGCACGATCGATGGCCACGCAGCGGAGCGCCAAATCGGTCCTTTGACTCAAAACCCGCGTAAACTCCCGGTTCACGTGAGAGAGGCTCCCGTGGTCGAGGAACGTTCCGATCCAGTCCACTGCCACGCGCCGGCCGTGCTCCGTCCCGGGCATGCTCTGCATTGGAACTTTCGACGGCTTCTGCGCCCCGCCCCGGTCCGAAACATCGGCTTTTTCGCAGGCCTGGGTCTCGAGGCCGGGCTGGGTCTCCAGCAGTGCGTTTAATGAGGTCCGGGATTCTCGCTGCCACTCTTCCAGCTCCCGGGCGGTCAAGGCAGCGTCGCGCGCTGGGTCGGCTTGCAAGCGCACACCATCCAGCCGCGCCACTTTCCAACCTGTCGCCACCAATCCACGCAGCAGCTCCGCATACGCCAACGGCACGGGCAATTCTTTGCTCAACCCGCCGCCATCGAGGAACGCCTGTCGACGCACCATCAGGCAGCGGGCCAACTGCTTTGCCCTGTTTACGTCTTCACTCATGGCGCCCTCGGGCCAATGTGGCACCACCGCACCCGTCCCTTCAGCTGCGAGCTCACGCGCCATCCGATCGCCGAATTGAGCCGGCAGCTCGACATCCGAGCGAAGAAACAACAACACCGGCGCCTGAGCCCGAAGAGCAATCTGATGCAAATGAACGCTCATCGGAGTTCGCTCCTCGCGCTCATGGACTTGGAGTCGAATTCGCGCACGATCCACACCCGGCAGCGCCAGGAGTTGGGGGGCCAGCTTCGGCTCCGCCAAAACCATCACGTCCAGCCGTCCCTCGTCGGCAAAGACCCGCGTCAGTTGACCGAGACAGCGGGATGCCTCGCCGGCGTCGCGCGGTGGCGCGATGATTACGGCAACTGCGGCTGGTTCGGGTTCCCTGCCCTTCCCTGGCACCGGTCCGAGCATGGCGCTGCCGTATCCGAAGAACTCGTCGGCCGCCCTTGGGTTCTCGACATGATGGACAGCCTGAGGCCAGAGCACGCCTTGCTCGGACAACAGAGCCAAATAGCCCTTGGCGCGCCACAACTTTCGCTCACTCTCACCCCACAGCGCTTTCACACCACCGGCAAAATAGTAGTCGTCAAGCACCAGCGCGCCGAAACGCCGGACTTCTTCGCGCAACGGGAAAGCAGCCGCACGAGCCAGAATCGCCGGCATCGCCGCATCGAGCTCATTGAGCAACTGCTGCGAAAATACACTTCGGCCATCCAGCAAGCCCGGCTTCAGGCCCCGCACCCACAGCCACAATCTTTGGAACCACAGCACCCCATCTTGGAATGCTTTTTGACGCTCCAAAAGCCCCGGAGGGAATCGGAGTTGGTCCAGCCGCGGTCGCACCCGGCCGTCAGCCCCGCGGTCGTAGCCCAAAGTCGTTCCGCAAGGTGCGGCCATCAATTGCTCCACGAATGCAGGAGATCGCAAGAAGGCCCAAAATAGAGCCGTGGGATGACCAAAATTGCCCAGGTAATGCCGCACATCCAGGCCATTCAACGCCCGAAGTGCAGCGTTTTCGGTGGTCACGACATAGCAGCCCACGATGCGGCTTGGCAGGCCCTCCAAGCGCAGAATCTCGTGCAGTTGCCACTGCGCGGACGCGTTGTAGCCGATGTCGCAGACGCCCCACGGCTCGTCCCCGTGCAGCCACGGCTGCAGATATGCCACCACCTTGCGTCGCTCTTCTGCGCTGCGCTCTTCGATCTTCCTGGCTATCTCCGGCCGAAACAGGAACCGCGCCAGTTCGATGACGCGCTCCGGACTTGCGAGGCGTTCGCCGGGGGAGATTTTCAAGCCGTGGCAAAGTTGGGGGCCGAGCCCCAGATCGGCCATGATCTCCCGAACCGTCAGCGTTTGGCGACGGTTTAACCAGTCCACCAGCTTTTGTGCAGTAAGCCGGCCGAGGGCGGCCAGCTCGGTGGCTTTCCGGTTGGCATACAGCGGCTCCACCCCCAAAGCGAGCCCGCGGGCGCGAGCCTCGGCCTCGAGCAACCGACCCAGCAGAGCCCCTTCTCGCATGAAGGCCCCGACACGGCGCACACCTGCGGTCGCAAATTGATCGCAGGCCCAGCCGGCAAACCGAGTGAGCACGGGCCCGATGATCGCAGCCCCAAAACGGCCGAAGAAGTCGATGTCCCGGTCGCCCGTAAACGCACGCGCCGCCAACACTCGAAGCGACTCCAACGCAAAGGTGGGACTACAAGCCCCGAGCAGGAACCGCTCGCGCTCGAACACCACGGGCAATCGACAATCCGGCGCCTCATAGACCAACGCACGCACGCCGGCACGGTGAGCCCCGGCCACATCCGCTTCGACATTGTCACCCAGATGCAGCAGTTGCTCGGGCTTCAAACCTTGATCGGCCAGGACCTTGCGAAACAGATTGCCCGTGCCTTTGCACCTCTGCGCATCGCCGGAAGTGTAAATCGCATCGAAGATTGCCGGATCCAGCCCGTTGGCTCGCACGATCCCCCGCAGGTGATCGCCGGAAAGGTATACATCAGAGATGATGAACAGCCGCAGTCCACGGTCCTTCAGCCGGACGGCGAACTGAACCATGGCCGGGTTGAGACAGCAGAGGTCTTCTTCCGCTGCCAGTTCCAGAACCCCAGCAGCATCGGATTCGGGGACGATGGTCTGCAGTTCCTGTAGAATCTGCTGGAGCGTAATGTCCTCGGATTCGGGGGCTTCGACCAGCCGCCGCTCACGCGCCCGCACCTCTGCCATCCGACGATACACGCGATAGTCCGCCGGAGATACATGCCGCGGAAGTCTGCCCGACTCCTGGAGCCGTCGGCCGACCTCGCTGAATACGCCCGTAGGTTCGGCGGTCCAGCGCCACACGAGGGTGTCGAAAAAGTCGAAGGACACAGCGCGAATCTGCGGATGCAAGCGCTGCAGCAGCGCTTCGGCATGCCGCAGTACGGCGTCCCGTTGCCACAGATCCTCCGGCAAACCGCTCAAGCAGGCGAGGCTCATAGACATCCACCGTTGGGCCGGGCGCGATGCGCCTCCAGCCAGTTGCGGGTTTCTTTCCAACGACAGGCGGCCGGGGGCAGGCCGCGGCTGTCCATCGCCACGCGGGCAATGTACGCCGCAAAATCGCGCAAGTGTCGGCGCGTGGGCACGTCGGGTGCAGCACCAATCAGGAATCGATCCATGATCCAGCAAAGGAACGCCTGAGCCCGCGCACGGATTTCCGGCCAGCCACGCCGGGTCAGGGCTTCGTCGAGCCGGCTGGCCAGGCTTTCCGGAGCGTCCACCTCGTACGTCGCACCGCGTCCCCACCAGGCGCTGCGGGCCAACAGCAGCACGGGCTTGTCGTAGAGCACCGCCTCGAACTGCAGCGTGGTGTACTGGGCGGCGATCACGTCGGCGGCTTCGATCAACGTGTGGACATTGACGTCGCGCACCACCGGAATGCCCTCGATCTTTGCCACCGCATAGGGATCTGCATCCAGGGGATGAGGTTTGAACACAAAAACAGTGTCGGGTCGTTGCCGGACGACCTGCCACAACGCCATCAAGGCTTCCTGGGTGCTGGGAAGGCCGGTAAAGAAGTTGCGATCATAGTTTGGCGAGTAACGCCCGTGCCCGTTGGCTTCGTAACCCCCGCCCAGGAACACGACCAACCGTTTGTCATCTGCGCCCAGTTGTCGTCGCAACTCCTTAGCACCACCGGGAGTTTCGGGCTGCGGATATTTCTGAGGTCTTCGAGTCCGATAATAGGATTGGATGGCCGCAAACCGTTCAGCGGGGGCCGGTGGCATCTCCTGGGCGAGCCAGTGCATTCGGAGGTCCGACCAGGCCTGGATCCCACGAGACTCCACCATCAGGGTATCGGGCAACAGGCCGCGCTCGTAGATCAACCCGGGCAGATGAGAATCCCAAGCCAGGCGTTGGGCCAATGCGGTTTGGGCAAGCGTATTGTCTGCCAGCAGCAAGAAGGCTGGTTGCAACCGTTCGAGCATCCCGCGGTAGTAGGTGCGGAACGCGGCCAGGCCTGCCAGGGCCTGATCGAGTCCATACCCGTGAGCCGCCCGACTCGTGTCCGCGCGGAGCCAGTGCATCTCACCGGGGGAGGCGCTCAGACCTTCCGCCCCCGTCCAGCCGGGGAACATGGAGGCAAAATCGCGAAGCAAATAGGGGTGGAGGCTCACGGGAAACGGCAGCGGCGGGTCGGGCAAGGTGGTGCTCAGCAGCACCAGCTGGCAATGCTGCCGGGCCAGTTCCTCGCCCAGCGTTTCCCACATCCATCGCGTGGCCGGCGTCCAGAGCAGGTAATTCGTGGCCAGGACCACGGTGGTGGAGGTTTTCAACAGGGTCGGAGCCGCCACTTCAGGGGACGGCTGTGGCGAAGAGCTCGGGCTGTCGCTGCACCGGGCAGCATTTTTGCGCTTTTCAGCCACACAGATCCACCACTCGGCATCCCGTTGGTCTTCGGGAGTGGGCGACAATTCTGGGATCGGGACGAGCCGCCGTGGTTGCGGGCGTTTCCACCCGCCGCCCGCATTTTGCCGGTAAAGCGCTCGCCAGTCGAACCATCGCGCCACTTGATCGTGGAATTGGGCAAACTCGTACACATGGAGGTGGTACGGCACAGGGTTCCGTCCCTGTTCATCCACCCACAGATTCGGTACGGAGCCGATGAAGAAGCCGCCCGGTTTCAGAACCCGCGCAAACTCGCGCAACGCCAACTCGGGATTGGGCAGATGTTCCAGCGTCTCGAAGCTCACGACAAGATCCACGGACGCATCTTCCAGAAAATCCAACCGGGTCACGTCTCCCCGGTGAAACTCCAGTCGCGGATCGCCGGAGGCGTAGTGCAGGCGCGCGTACTCGATGGCCCACGCACTGCAGTCCAGTCCCACGATTCGGCCCGCCCCGGTACCGGCCGCCAGAACCGCCGAGCCGTATCCCAGGCCGCAGGCTGCGTCCAGGACCACGGCCCCGGGCCGGACATGCTGGCGCGCCAGCGCATATCGCGCCAGGTGCGCGTCGGAGCGCACGCCGGGCTCGCGAAGCATGTCCATGTGGAGGTTTCGCTCGGCTTCCAGGGCCGACAGCGGGTGCTCGGCCATCGCGGCATCCGGGATCTTTTCAAAAACCAGCACCTGCACCGGCGCGTGATCCGCTGATTCATCAAAGGGAACCAGGACCGGCGTAAGCGGGTGTTTGCGAAAGCCCGCAGCCAGAAAGCGTCGTTCCCACCAGACACGGCTCCGTTCACCGCTGGCCTCCAACGTAATCCAGAGGTTTCGCCCCACGAGCCGCCGCAGCTCTGGCAACCACGCATCCAGGGCATCCTCGGGCAGGCGACCCACGGTGCCGACACAAAAAACCGTTTCCGCCGGGGCTTCGGGCAGCGGAGTGAGAACACCCACTCCTGCCGACAACCGGATTTCGAGCGGGGCGAGGCTGCGCCGCGATTCGGGTGAATGCCATTGCCACCGGATCGTATCTGCATTCAGCCACTCCAGCTCGGCAACCGAGCAGGCGCCGAAGAAATCGATCAATCCGCGAACGAAACCACCGAGACCCTCGGAGCGACCGGCGTCCGCTTGGCGCGCCTGCCGCGAGTTCTCCAACGTCTGCTGCTCCGCAATTGCCATCTGCTCGGGCATGGATCGTTCAGGCTGTTGGAAGGGAAGGAGAAGGTTTTCCCGGTCCTTGCGGAGCGGCGGTCCGGACTGCGGGGCACGTCATGCGTTGCGGGATGCGAGCCGTTGCAGGCGTTCCCAAACCAGCCGCGCCGCAGTGTCGTCGGGAGCCAACTGGCATGCGTGTTCCGCCAGCACAAGCGCCTGAGTCGTCTGCCCGAGCCGTTCGTGCACCAGCGCCAGATACACAAACGTGCGGGCGTCCCCGGGACGGAGGCGGCCGGCGCGGACGAACGCCATGCCGGCCCGCGGATACTCACCCAACAGATACTGCACGCAACCAAGGGTCTGCCACACCTCGGGATCGCGGGGATCCAGGGCCGCCGCATGGAGCAAAAAGTCGCGCGCGGCACCGAGTTGCCCGTCCGCAAACCATTCGTCCGCGCGTGCTAGGCACCAGTCCTTTAATGCCGCACGTCGCCTGGGAGAAAGTGTCCGGGGCATGGCCACCCCTGCCGGACGCGTTTTGCCGCTTCGACTCCCTTGATGCAGAACGGCTTCCAGGGTCTGAGGGCTCATAAGCTCGTTGCGTGATTCGGGTGCATCCGTTGGTGTCGGACCGCGGTCCTGCCTGTATGGGCCGGAGCCGAGCCGGCATCGGATCATGGACTTTTCCAACTCGCGTTGTGTGGATCGCCACCTTCACGAACCGGGCGGATCTGGAATCGGACCCGATCCGCCCGGGGGAAGGAGCCAGCGGTTCGTCCAGTTTTGGCGACCTGACGAAGTCGCTGGACACTTGCAAGGTGCCGTTTACTGCAGCAGCGGCAGCGTCCTGTCGGGCTGCACATGGCCCTGGGCCCGCAGGGCCTCGCTGCTCTGCACCAAAAACCGTGCGCTCAGCTGACGAACAACCAGCTCGGCCTGACCTGCATCGCGGAGCCGAACCGTCGCAGCCGCCAAATTCTCCTGCTCGATTTCCAAGGTCTCGCCCGCACGGAGCAGCGCCTCGTGGCCAGTCTTGAGCCGGGCGCGATCCTCGGCGAGGGCGGACGTCGCGGCCTCCAGCAGCTTGACGGCCTCAGCGGCCAGCTCTGGAGTATCCACGCGTGCAGTGCGCAATTCCTCATACACCGGCCGATCAAAGGCCGGTGCGGACAGCGAAACGGTCCTGCCGGTCGTGTCCAAAGGCACCTCTCGCACAGAGCCGTCGAACAGCGGTTCGCCATTGAGCCGTCGTGCGCTCAGATCCTCGACCCTCTGTGCAAGGCGCCCAAATTCATCCCGTACCCTCTCACGATCCGGCCCCGGCAGGGTCGGATCGGCAGCCTGCCGCCCCAATCCGGTCATTCGCGACAAGGTGGCATCGAGCTCGTCCAGGTATGCCAACTGGGTTTGCGCACGCGTGACCGCGGCTCCCAGGCCGTCCTGCACCAACTGCAACTGACGAATCCGCACCGTCGGTCCGGCCGAAGCCTCGGCTGCCCCAGCAACTTCTCCTGTTTTGCCGATGATGGGAACGTCCTGTCCGGGTCGGGGCTCAACCCGGGTCCGCCGAACCGGGGTGCTGATCCCGCGCAGCCCCGCGCCATCTTCCGTGATGTGATGCTGAATGATCATGGCCGGTTCTCTTGCACAGCAGATCTGGTGCCACGCCGTGGGTTGGGTGGACGAACGACGATCTGCGGACGCACAGAGCCGTTGGCCTGGGATTCGGTGGCGGCCGCGGGTCGGGCCAGAGGGACCCGGGGCAAGGGCGGCTTCTGTGTCACTGCCGCGCCGCGGTTGTTGCCCTGGATTTCCAAGTACACCTCCATGCGATGCACCGGCACCTCGGGGGGCGCTTCGATCCCGACCTTGACGATGTCGCCCTCCACTCGGACGACCTTCACGTGGATCCGCCCGTCGATCATGATGCTTTCGCCGGGTTTGCGGGAGAGAATGAGCATGGCAGAGCGAACGGGCGCAGGATTCAATCGGCCGACTGGGTCACCGGCAGCGGATGCTGCACCGAATACTCGATGGCATTGGCAATGACGACCTGTTTGGCCATCCAGGTGTGCCGGTTGATGACGATGGGCCCCTTGAGGTTGACCGTGGCGCGCTGAGGACTGTGGATCGTAACGATGTTGAGCAACAGGGCGTCTTCGGGTCCCTTGAGCCCCAGCAGTGCGACATCCGGCGGCGGAATGTCCGGGCGATAGTCCGGCAAAACCAGGAAAGGATCCACCACCACGAAGGCCAGGCCCGAGGGGTCCTGAGCCTGCAACCATCCGAAGGGCGCTTCGTCCGGATGGAAAACCAGCAGATACTCACGGATCGACTCGAACCCGAGCAGCCCGGTGGGCATCCGCACCGGTTGCACCGTCGGGCGCGGTTCCGCCGCTTCCTGCTCGCCGACAGTCACGCAATTCGTCATGCCACGGGCCGCAGAGCAACGGCCATGCCAGCAGGTGTCTCTGCGCGAACGATCCCTTGATTTCGAGGGAGTTTTGGCAGTTTCGCATCAGGCCGCAGTGGCGGATAACGCAGAGCGATTCTCGCGGTCAGGCGTCAGACCCGGCAAAAAGGTACCGTGCCGGGTGAAAATTGCCTCTGCAACCGTGAGGGCAAAACGGGGGAAGATGGAACGCCGCCTGGATGGCCCGGCCGCGGTCGGACCTGCCGTCCGGGCTCCTGCGCTCGTGAGCGTCCTGACAAGCGTCGTCCCTTCGGCCCCGCAATCCGCTGGCGCCGCTGTTCCCTCAGGGCTTCACCGACCGCAAAACCGGGCGTTGACGGTACTTTTCGTACAAGCGCGTGTGGCGGCTTTCGAGGCTCACCTCCTGCCCCTGAATCCACATGCGCCGCACGTTGGAGCGGATATCAAACAGGTCCCCGTCCACGGCAAAGAGTGTCGCCTCTTTCCCCGGCTCGATCGATCCCAACCGGTCGGCCAGACCCAGCCACTGGGCGGGCGCCAAAGTCAAAGCGCGCAGGGCGGCTTCTGGTGGCAGGCCGTGCGCAACCGCCTGCGCGGCATGGTAGGGCAGATTCTTCACCAACGACGCGTCATCCGTGCCGGTGCTGAATCCAAGCGGCACACCTGCCTCATGGAGCCGCGCAGGGGCGCGGAAATGCACGTCGTACGGATCCGTGTCCCGCACGGGCCGCGTAAAGACATGCTCGAAGACGACGGGGATTTGCAGCTCCGCCAACCGCGCAGCCTCGCGCCAGGCATCCCGACCCCCGGCCAATATGATGCGGAATCGATTCGTAACCGCCCACGCAATCGCGGCTCGAATCTGGCGGATCTCGTCTGCATGAACCACGATGGGGTGCTGGCCGCGAATAAAGGGCAACATGGCTTCCCACACCGGCACCATGCCCGGTTGATGGTAACGCGGAGGCCGGTCCGGATCCTGGGCCCGGGCATAGGCTTGGGCCTGACGGAAGAAGTCCTCCAGTGCTTTGAGCCGTGCGGCTCGCTCGCGCGCTTGCTCCTCGAGGGACTTCCACCGCCCCGGCTCGGGCGCCTGCTCCCTGGGCGTGTAGTCCAGCTCCAGAGACGGCCAGTACACATGAAGAGCCCAGGGACCCTGGACCAGCATGTCCCGCACGGTCCAACCCGAGAGGCGCAGCAGGCCGGACTGACCCGCCACCACACCGCCAGTGGGCACCGGCTCGAAAAAGGCGATCCCATTGGCGCGCGCCACCGGAAGAAGTTCTGAATCAGGATTGACCGCCAGCCAGGAGGCCACCTCCGGAGTAAACTCCCCGACCTCTCGTTGATCCAACGTAGCGCGAATTGCGTCGATCTCCTTCAACCCGAGACCGGTGTTCAGCGCGATCAGGCCGGGATAGAGGTGCAGGCCGGTAAGGTCCACGCGCCGCGCCTGCGGTGCATCCAGTTTCGAGCCCACCGCCACAATCCGGTCTCCTTCGATCAACACTTCACCGGACAACAACGTCGGGCCGTTCACCGTGTGGACCACGGCTCCCGTGAGCAACAACGGCTCCGCGGCCACCAAACGGCTGATGCCGGCGAGCACCACGAGAAGGCGCCATGCATGGCGCAGGCCAACCGGGGGTCCAGCCCGTCGAACAGTTCGCTTCATGGCTCGATATCCTCGCAGTGCGCGTTGTGGCCCCGTTGTTCCCACGAAACCCGGAAAAAGCCTTCGCCGGACAAGTCCCGCTCCGGTGCGGCTTCACGCCCGGATCGCGTCAACCGACGGGCCTTTTCGAGCAGCCGCGCCCGTTCCTCTTCCCTCGCCCGCGCCCGTCGCCGGGCGGCTTCCCGCTCGAAGTACTGGCGGCCGTCGATCCACGTCTGCAGACAAACCGTCCGCGCATCCAGCGGGGGATGGGACCAGACGGCGAAGTCCGCGTCCTTGCCCGGTTCCAAGCTGCCGACGCGTTGGTCGATCCCCAACAAGCGCGCAGGATGCAACGTGACCAGCCGCAGGGCCTCTTCCTCCGTCAATCCGCCATACTTCACCGCTTTCGCCGCCTCGGTATTGAGGCGACGGGCCAGATCGGAGGAGTCAGACTTGAAGGCCACCACCACCCCGCGCCGGTGCATCAGGGCTCCGGCGTAGGGGATGGCGTCGTAAACCTCGAACTTGTACGCCCACCAATCGGCAAAGGTCGCCACACCGGCGCCGTGGGCTGCGATTTCATCGGCCACTTTGTACCCTTCCAGTCCATGTTCCAACGACGCCACGCGCACGCCGAAATCCTCCATGACCTGGAGGAAAGCCAGGATCTCGTCCTGCCGGTAGGCATGGCAATGCACCTGGCGTCGGCCCTCCAGCACTTCGGCCAATGCCTCCAGCTCCAGGTCCGGGCGCGGCGGCAGTTCCCCTCGTTGCTGCGCCTGCTGTTGCGCCAGTCGATACTCGCGCGCGGCGGCCAGTCGGTTGGCGATGAAGGCCGGTACCCCCATCCGCGTCTGCGGGAAGCGCGTGGTGGCGCGATCGCCCCAGTTGGACTGTTTGACGTTTTCGCCCAGCGCCATTTTGATCCCCGGCGGGGCGCCCCGTACCAGCATTTCTTCAGGAGCCGATCCCACGCGCAGCTTGATCACCGCGCTCTGACCCCCGATGGGATTGGCCGAGCCATGGAGCAACTGGCACGTGGTCAGCCCGCCGGCCAGTTGTTCCCAAAGCGTCGGGGACTCGGAGTTGATCACGTCCTCGATGCGAACCATGGCCGTAGAGGGCAGCGTGGCCTCGTTGACCGCGCCGAGGATGGCGGTGTGACTGTGGGCATCGATCAAGCCCGGTGTGACATGGGCACCCTGCAGATCCAGCACTTCGGCGCCGGGATGGTCCGGGACGGATGTGCCCACGGCGGTGATTCGGCCGTCGACCACGAGCATCTGGCCGTTGGGGATGACCCCCGCGGGTCCGCAGGTCCAGAGGGTGGCATCTACCACCTTCAGGGCGGCGGGCGACCGAAGAGGTCCTGTTTCCTCGCGCGGCGAGCGTGCCACGCGCCGCGCCCGGTCGGCTCGCTGTTCCTCACGCTTCCTGCGCGCCTCTGGAGATTCCGGCCCGTTTTCACCGTCCCGCGGTCGATCCTCCGTCAAATCCGCCGGCTGACGAAACACACGGCCTTCCACCCAAACCTGGCGGACCTTGGCTTCGGGATCGAAGTAACTTGCTCCTTCAACCACGGTGAAATTGGCGAGCTTTCCCGGTTCGATGGAGCCCAGCCAGGATTCGACCCCGCACAGCCGCGCCGGGACCACGGTCAACGCAGCCAGCGCGTCCTCCTCGCTCAGGCCGCGGTCAAGGGCCAGGCGCAGCTTCTGCCGAAACTGCTTGCGGTCGCGGAGTCCATGAGTGGTGAGGGCGACGGTGCACCCCTGCTGCCGGAGCAGGGCCGGATTCTCCGGCGCCCAATCCCACGCACGCAGCCGGTCCAGATCAACCTGTTCCCAGTCGTCGTCCGAGGGTAACCGCGGAAGCTCCGGAAACGCCACGGGCACAATCCACGGCGCCCGGATTCCCGACCACAGATCGGGACGACGCCACTCTTCCCCACAGGCAACCAGGACGGGCTCCAGCCCGAACTGCGCCGCCAGTCGGAGGGCACGGTGCGCCATCAAAACGCTGCCCGGCTCGATCACCAGTCGCTGCCGGCCCTCCCACAAAGGGCCCAACGCTTCGAGCGCGGGATTGAACTCCGGACGTCGCGTCTTCTCAGGGCTTCGGGCAAAGCGCTGCCAGGCCTCGCGGTAATGCTGCGCGTCCAACATGGTTTGGCGCCAAACGGCCAACACCCCCATGAGCGAGGCGGGAAATTCGCGACGGTCTCCGCGACGGCCCGGCTCGAACGCCAGGTGTTGGAAAACATCCGCCCGTAGAATGAGACGATTCGGATCGCCGTCGCCCAACAACACCAGGGCACTTTGCCCCCGCAGGATGCCTTCGGCCGGCGCCATCACGGCGGCGGTGAAGCCCAGTTCCCGCAGCGTCGCCCAGACCTTTTCATCGGGGGAAACACTCTCCACCGCCCGTCGCTGGGGAGTGACCCGGGCCACCGGGTGACCGGGGCCGCGCGTGCCGGGATCGGGCTGTTGCCCGGGCGCGCCCCAAAACTGGTACCCAGCCGCCGTGAGACTCTCCAGTCCCACCGGTTCCACCATCCGTGTGTCCACCGGCGGATTGGTCGCCGCCGGCACATAAAGAGGCTCGATAAACCCGGCATAAATGGTCCGGCCGTGCATGCTCCAAACCTCCGCCTCTGGGGGTACGGTCACGTTGGTCCCGACGGCTTCGACCCGACCCTCCCGCACCAGAATCGTCGCCGCGTCAAGCACCTCTCCCGGCCGCACCACGACCCGGCCCCCCACCAACGCGCGAACCTCGGGGGGCGGGGCTCGTAATCCCGGGGGGAGAATCTCCGACGCTCCCTGCGTCCCAGTGGCCAGGCCCAGCCAAACCCCCAGCCAGAGGGGAGATGCATGTGTGAGGACCCGATTCATGGTGGCGGCACCATAAGATGCCGACCCGGGAGCAGGCAAGGCTTGAGCCCCCACAGGTGCACCGTCCACGCAAGGATCATGGCCTGCCGAGCGGTCAGCAAAGCCCGTGCTCGTCCCCCTCTGCCAAAGGGCCGACCCACTCGTTGGGCCCCGAAGGCGGCTCCGAGTCCTGAAAGCCCACGCCCCACCTTCGGGACCGGGAGCTTCTCGTCCCCTCCAAAAGGGGGTCGCGCGCACAGCGACCCGGGCCTTTCAGCCGTTTCGATGGGCCTCTTGCAATCGGCTCGCCGCCTCCTAGATTGACCCGGGTGAACACGATGGGCGCCAAGAGTCACTTCAGCCTGATGAGCCTGTGCCTGGCACTCCTCCTTTGCGGCTGTGCCACCAGCAAAATCAATTGGGCGGAGCGCGTGGGCCGTTACACGTTTGACCAAGCCGTGGTGGAACTGGGCCCGCCCGACAAACAGGCCCGCCTCCAGGACGGCACGGTCGTGGCCGAGTGGCTGACCCGGCCCAGCCGCAACCGCCTGTACACCTCCGCAGGCTGGTACCCCTATTGGCACGGCTGGGGTTTCCCCACCTACGTGGAAACCTACTCGCCCGAGGGCTGGCTCCGGTTGGTCTTTGGACCGGACGGTCAGTTGAAGGAATGGAAGACGTACCTGCGCTGACGGCGCGTAGCTGAGGGGAGCTCGGCAGCGGCTCGAGGCTTCTCGACCGCCCGATCGCCGTTGTGGCGCCCGATTTCACAGAGCTCTCCGGCCGACTCCCAGAGGCCCCTGGCTGCCCTTTGCACCGCAGCCCGCCTCTCGGCTTGTCAGGCCGCCCTCCGGCAGGCATGTTGACGGCCGCTCATGGCTTCCGAACCGCTGCAATCTGTAAGTGACCCCGAACTGGTCCAACGGGCCAAACAGGGCGATTTGGACGCTTTCGAGGAACTGGCCAACCGTTACGAACGTAAGATCTACACCCTGGCCCGCCGCATCACCCAAAACGAACACGACGCCGAAGACGTCACGCAGCAAACCTTCCTCAGCGCGTTGGAGCACCTGAAGGATTTCCGGGAAGAGGCGAGTTTCGCCACTTGGCTGGATCGCATCGCCACGCACGCCGCACTCAAAATCCTGCGCAAGCGCAAGGGACTGGAGACCGTTTCGCTCGACCAGGCCACCGATCCCTCGCCCGACACCGGAGAAATCCCGCACCCCGAGTACATCGCGGACTGGCGTGAAGGTCCGGAGCGTCTGGTCCACCGCAACGAAATCCGCGCCCTTTTGGAAGAAGCTCTGGCCGAGCTCGACGAAAAGTATCGGGTCGTTTTCCTGCTGCGCGACGTCGAGGGTCTGTCCGTACGCGAGACGGCCGAACTGCTTGGACTCTCTGAGACCAACGTCAAGGTCCGGCTCCTGCGCGCCCGCCTGCAACTTCGGGAGAAACTTACCCGTGCCCTGGGCGACCCGGCCCGCCGCCTGCCCCCCGCTCCGCACCATCATCTCTGACGCCTTGGTCTCTGGCCAACCAATCGAGCCCCCAGCCCCTTGGCACTGGAGAACCGGCCCCTCCCTCAACCCTCAGTCTCATCGGAGGATCAAGAACCGCCGCCGTACCCTGATCGCGCCCCTCCGGCGACGATTTGCCTTCCTCCTCCTGCAGGCCCGATGGGATACCCCCAGCCCATCGATGCCCTCTGGTCCGTCGACCCGGCGCGCCTATCAGATTCAAGCTCCGCCAACCCGCCTGCCGAATAACCTGTGAGGCCCTGATCCCCGCGGCCTCTACGGGCCGCAAACCCGTGCTTCGGACATTTCCATCATACCGGAGCGACGTAGCCGGCGCCCGGGGAAGGACATTGTTCTGAAGCGAGAAATGGTAGCCGCGGCCATAAGGCCGCGGACCAAAAACGTAGCCGCCGCCGTAAGGCGGCGGACACGCGATCCCAGCGGTTACATCTTGCCGCCGACGAGCGACAGACCCGGAATCCAGGGAAGTGCTCCCACTCGGCCAACCAGCCACCACGATGCCCCATTTGTCGTAGCCGCGACCGTAAGGCCGCGGACCAAAAACGTAGCCGCCGCCGTAAGGCGGCGGACCTTAGCCTGAATCGAGAGATGGCAGCCGCCGCCAAGCGGCCGACACGGAATCCCAGCGGGTATTCTTGCCGGCGACCAGCGACAGACCCGGAATCCAGGGAAGTGCTCCCACTCGACCGACCAGCCACCACCATGTCCTATTTGTCGTAGCCGCGACCGTAAGGCCGCGGACCAAAAACGTAGCCGCCGCCGTAAGGCGGCGGACTCTGATCATAAGGAGGAATGACAACCCCGCAGCCAGCCGGCCGACACGCGGCCACTACTGGCAAATCCAGCTCCCGTCAGGCGGCGAACCACATTCGTGGAAACGACCCCCGCGCCTCGGCTGGTTGCCACCGCAGGAACGCGGTGGATCGTGAGCCAATCCGCACCAAGACTTGATTCCCGATAGCCGCCGCGGAAACCCGCCGGAAGCTCCTCAGGCACACTTTCCGCCGAGTCCCGCCACCGGCTGCGCAGTCAAAAGTTCGCCAGCCACCACTGATAAGGCACCGGACCAAGGGATCCGAACAGGAGCTCTCTCCCTTAACCGCAGCCACAGGGGGTGACACGATGGACACTTCGGCCCCTGAGTCGATCCACCGCCGCAGGCCAATACTGGGTAGCCGCCCACGCGAGTCGGCGGATGCCCCGAAATACCCGCCCAGGTGACCACCGACGGCGATCGGTGGATGATTCTTCGAAATCCGCTGCTCTCCCGGAGCAGCCACCTCTCGCTGCCATCCCGGGCCCCCTGAGGCCCCTGGCACGGATGGGCCGCAAAAAAGAGGGACCGCCTGACCGCCGTCCCTCGGACCTTCCAGGCCCTTTGCACTCTTTCCGGTCCTTTTCTTCGTATTCTGCGTGCCCCGTGGGCCGATCCGTGGCCACCGACCCAGGTCGGCGGGACCGCACCCAGGCACGCTTCGTGCCCGCATTGTCGATTCTTCTGTCAATCCCCTTCTGCGTGCTGTGCGTGTTCTGTGGGCTCTCAAACTCTGTAGCCGCCGACGTAAGTCGGCGGATCCAAGCCGGGCAGGCACCGACGCAAGTCGGTCAATCCCCTTTCATCTGCGTTTTCCGCGTGCTCTGTGGGCACTCCACTCCGTAGCCGCCGGCAGCAGCCGGCGGACCCTTCCATGATCCGCCGCGTCCCGACCGACGCAATGCCCGGTGAGTTCCGCGTATTCTGCGTGTTCTGCACGCTCTTCCCTCTGCCGGTCTTTGGATGGCGCGGGGATCCAGCCTGCCGGATCGCAGACCTCTGGTCCGCGACGCACCGGAGTTGCATGAGGGCCGAAAGATCAGGAGCGCATTGGAGGTTGCCCGGGCTGTCTTTGGGTCTGGATCCGGGACTTCGCAAGTCACCTTGACAATTCGCCACGCATGCCGGCTGGAAAGCGGCTGTCCGCCAGGTCGCAGACCTGCGCAAAGAAATCGCCCCGCCGTGCCTGCAGCCAGCTACCAGACTCGCATTCGGTAGCCGCCAAGGGAATTCGGCGAACCAACTCATCCTGCGCCGCGCTCCCGCGGCGGCTAGCCGGTTAGCCCTGCGCGTTCTGTCGGCTCTCGCCGTCGTAGCCACCGACGCGAGTCGGCGGATGCCACCGAATCGCCACCAAATAGCTACCGACGGGAATCGCTCGCTGACTTGCGAACTCCGCCGTCTTCCCGCGGGCGGCCACCTTCGGTTGCCACGCCCGGGCCCGATGGCCCCCGCACAGCCGGACCACCAAAGAGCGACCCCCTGCCCGCCGTCCCTCGAAGGTTTCAAGCCCTTCCCGCTCGTTCCGATCACGATCCTATTCTGCGTATTCTGCATGCTCTGTGGGCCGATCCGTGGCCACCGACCCAGGTCGGCGGGACCGCACCCAGGCACGCTTCGTCCCCGCATTGTCGATTCTTCTGTCAATCCCCTCTGTGTGCTCTGCGTGTTCTGTGGGCTCTCAAACTCCGTAGCCGCCGACGTAAGTCGGCGGATCCAAGCCGGGCAGGCACCGACGCAAGTCGGTCAATCACCTTCCATCTGCGTTTTCCGCGTGCTCTGTGGGCACTCCACTCCGTAGCCGCCCGCGGCAGCCGGCGGACCCTTCCATGATCCGCCGCGTCCCCACCGACGCAATGCCCGGTGAGTTCCGCGTATTCTGCGTGCTCGGTGGGCTCTCTCCTCTGCGGAACCCTGTGGGCTTTTGGGGCAGCGCAGCGTTCCCAGCCTCTCGCGCCGTTGACTTCCAGTCCGTCTGCACTCTGGGGGCTCTGCGGCGTGGCGCCAAGAGGATCCACGTGAATTGCGCCGTGTGAGCTTCTTCTCAAGGATTCGCCAAAATGCCGACCACGTCCGGCCCCTCTGGGCATCTGTCGTCTAAAAGACCACGATGTGGCAGACGGATACCTGCCCTCCGAAAGCATAGTCCTGCTTGGCCCCCGCCGACGGCATGGGATCTCCGCACGGCGACTCGATTCCCCTCGACCAGCTCCAGGCTTTCCGCACGAGCTGTGAGCAATCAACCCATGCCACGGCTGCCTGCTTCAAAAGCTTTGCTCGGAGTTTGAGCCTTGTACCGTCGAGCTTGGTCCCCGCACGGCGACAAGTATCGCACCCGGAGGGGCCGGCGGCCACCACGGCGTTTGTGGTTCAGTACGACCAGCCATCCAGTCCGGGGCGCGGACCCTCCAGACGCAGCTCGTGCACACCGTTCCCATCAGCTCACATAAACTTTGGACGCAAGGTCCTCAATCAGAGGCCAACTGTGCTACCCCACCGAAACTCACTATCCGAAGGAACCATGGAATGAACCACCAAAGTCCCACGGGAATCCATAAAGCCCGTCGCAGCTGGGCATCGTTTCCAGTTCCAAGATGCATCCGATGCACTCGGCTCCCACGGCCTCTGAGGCCATCTACCCCCGGCCGGAGATCCGGGCATGCCCGCGCCCCACTCACCTTCAATTTCGAGCGGCCTCCCCTCGGTCAGACATTCTTCAAACCATTCTTCACCCTGGCCTGCACGGTTACTCTGCCCCCGGCCCCCGGCGCTCCATGTCGCTAACGCCAGGGGGATCGAGGAGGCTGGTGCTCCGAATCGCTTCGATGCTACGCAAGGCCAGGCGCCTCACCCGAGCCGACGGGTCATTGCTGGCAATCCTCTCGAGCACACCTGCGGCAGCTACAGCCTTGCTTCCAAAGTTCGTCATACCTCGCACCGCGTTCCATCGCACGCGTTCATCGGCGTCCTTCTCTGCTGCCTCCGATAACGCTTGCAGCACCACTTCGCTCCTCACACTCACCTTGGCCAACACGCTGGCACTGACTCTCCGTAGCAGCAGTTCTGGGTCCCGGAGCTGCTTTAGGAGCGCCGGAAGGGCGGCCGCGGCATTCGTCCCATGTCGTTCCATCGCCTTCATAGCCGCCACCCTGACCATAACGTCCTCATCTCGTTGCAGCATCTCTATTAGGACCGCCAGGCTCTCGTCGCGTGCATCGGCAAGGTCGGCCACGACGTTGACTGCAGCGATCCGCACCACTGGGTTCGTGTGCTGCAGAAGCTCTAAAAGCCATGGCCTTGCCGCCCCGGCCACCGCGTCATAACGCGGAAAGTCACTGTATCCGAACAAAAACAGCGATTTAACTCGCGTGTCGCCATCCTGGTGCAACACGGCATTGAGGAACGCCAGTCCTGCCTCCTCGCCCCCAATGCCCGTCAACGCAACAAGACAGGGAATGGCGTTCGTCTTTTGCTGCATCAGCGCCAGCACCTCCGGAAGAAATGCCTTTGCGTCTTCTCCCAGGACCCGCAATGCGGCCCTGACTCGATCCATGCCCACGACCGTCTCGGGATGATGGGGATCTGCATCGCATAGGCGTCTCAGCTCCGTGGTTAGGTGTGGAAGTGCGTTGGTCCCCAGCCCGCGCAGCGCCTGCACGGCCAGGTCTCGTCTCCGGATGCGTGCCCGAACTTCTTCCAAGGTTGCTGCATCGCTGAGGCTTGGCGGCATATCGACGATGAGGCTTTGCAGGATGTCACGGAAATCATCCCTTGGGGTCACCTCGGGCCCAGGGCGCGCCTTGCCGCTGGGAACCCAAAGGATCGGGTATGTCGCTACGATGCAGACACCCACCAACGCGGCCAGTCCTACTGCCCACAGCCGCAATTTCCGCTTTTGCACCGGACCCTCATCTGTGGCACGGGGACTTTCCATCGCTCCATTCACCTCCCCACGATGTCGTCGGCCGGCGCGCGACCATGGCCGTCACCGTTGCCTCCACGCTGGCAAGCTCGCCCTCGTCGGCCAGTGTCGGAACCGGCCCCATGACTTCACGAAAGAGACCCGCGAGGAGCTCTCCAAGCATTCGCCATAGGTTCTGATAGGGATTCGGGATCTGCTCCGGCGGCGATGTCGGAGCATAGGACCAACCAGTCTCCCGTCTCCATATCGCGGTACACCCGCTGTCCGCGCCGAGCCTCACAACCGCCAGCGCACACGCAGAGCACCGCAACACTTGCCCCCACTCGATGTGAATCTCATGAAACATCCGGGCTTGCGCACTACCCGAATAGCCGGAAAACCTGACCACACCTTTCCAGCCTCCCGCAGGCCGCGGGGCATCGAAAACAATCCGGGGCCTTCCGTCCTTTCCGATTGCCTCCCGACAGGGCCTGCTTGCCAAGCCGAGAACGTCGTAAAACCCCAAGGGCGCATTGACAGCATAGGTGTACAGCGGAATGTCCTCGGCCTCTCCGGCTGGATCCCGGCTCAACCATCTCCCAATGGCCGGACTGCAGGCACGATACTCATAAAAGGACCAAACCGATGGCCGGGTCGGTGCGTTTGGTGCTGAAGCGGAAGGGGTTGAGAGGAGCCGCGGGGCCGGTGGTGCGGAGGGCTTCGCCGAACGGGCCGTATTCCTAGCGGGCAGGTTCAGTGCCGGTGGAAGCAGAAACCAACTGCCAGACGTTCCCGTTGCCGTCGTAGGAGACAAAATGCGCACCCGAGGCCGGACCACCGGCCAGCCGCAGCCACAGCAATCCGCCCACGCCGCAGGCCCCGCCGATGCTGCCGCTCACATCCAAGCCCCAGACGCACGGCCGAACAAGCGCGTTATTGGCCCCATGCAGCTCCAGGATGTGACCGCCAAAGAGCATCAGATCTCTCACGAATGTCAGGTCCTCTATTATCAGCCACCCGTTATTTGTCCAGAGGCCAAGCAGCTGCCGTATCCACCAGCCCAACTGCCCGGTGGCCGACCTACTTTGCCGCGGCCATATTGGATTCTCTTACACGGTTTGTGTAGACGAGCCACTTGCTTCGCCAGACGCGAACGCTCAGTCGGGCACAACTTCGGCGGAATAAAGTTGCCCGCCTCGAAAGCGAAGCAGGAGTACCCAAAGTTCCAGATTCTGCAAAACCCCAGGAAACAGGACCGAACGCGCCGGATAATCCTTTTGCGAGGCGAGACTGTAAGAAAGTTCAAGTTCACCATCACCGCGAATCGCCTCTACGTCTGGCTTTCCAAGCAGACCCTCGACTTCTTCACGAGTCAGTCCTGAATGCAAATGCTTCCTCAACAGATCGTCAACCATTTCGTAGCGTTCGCCCCAAGACGACGGCTCCTTTTGCTTCCACTTCTGGGAATCACATTGCCGCTTTCCTTTTGGACGGAAGGCCGATTCAAGCTTCCTAATACCTACAATTTCGGGAGTCAAAAACCAATTTGCTCCGTAGAGCAACGTAAGCGTAATGACAACAGCCCAAATCCATCGGTAATTGAAAACACCCGCCTTCATCATTCAGCCGAGCTTGGGACAATCTGGTCGTTGCGAATTTCGTAGCGCAGACCGCGCCGCAGAGCCTCCAAACAGGCATCCGTGCAGTTCTGTCCCGATTCAAGCCCGTAGCCAATGCCAATGCCGACCTCGTTGTTCATGCGGTCAAGCCGCGTTCCCATGTCGTCACCGGTTTCCTTGGCTTGAAGTTGGTGCAGTGCGTCGTCAGGCCCAAAGCACGGATACCGATGATGACCAACGTTACACGCCGCAATACAGTGCGTGAGGGCATCAGCATCACCTCCCTGAACTGCATTCGCCCCGCGGTGCGTTGAGCCATCTGGAGCAACACGGTCTGCCTCCCTCTCACCATCCAGGAGAGCCGCTGCCACTCGCGCCCGACAACCTACTATGTCAATGCAATAGCCTAGCAAAACGGCAACGCCGACGATGATTCCCCCACCAATCCACCCAATACGCCCATCCTTCTCCACTCCGCCGACTGGATTGTTGTGAACGAACCCGTAAAGGTTAGCAAGATCAGGCCAAATCCGACTGCTTACCGTTGCCAGCAAAGCCCGGTGGCCCGGTTCCTTGATTGGGTCTCTGTTCGGCCAACCGCCCAAGCTCGGACGATACGCACGATATTCATGTAGCACCAAATCGGTTCTATTACACGTACGCTTGATGGAGAAGCGGAACGGGTTTTCTTTGGACATCGGTCCAGTGACACGAATTGGCTCGTCCCGCAACTGCGGGAGACCGTATTCGTAGCGGGCGGTCTCAGTGCCAGTATTGACACTGACTAATGCCACAACGTTTCCATTTCCATCATACGCACAGAAATAAGCACCTGCAGATGAACCAGTGTGTTGATTGACCCAGAGTAAACCGCCTACGCCGCCAGCGCCATCCATTGTGCCGCTCAAATCTAGTCCCCAAACATAGGAGCGAACCAGTGAGTTATTCGTCGCATTCAGCTCCGCTATGTGCCGGCCACATAACATCGCATCGCTCACGAACTTCAAATCCTCTATAACCTGCCACGTGTTATTTGTCCAGACACTTGTCCTCTGTCGTACCCTTCGTCCCAGGCCATCATATGCACACTCCACCCTCCGCCACGATCCTTGCGGCGTATCTGACCGACTCTCCACCTTCACCAACCGATTCTCTCCATCCCAATAGTAGTTCCAACGCCCGTCAGATGCTAGATTGCCATCTAAATCATACGTGAACACTTCAGGTGTCTTGGGCACAAATACATATCCGCTCTGGGACTCTCCACCACTTGCACTCACAGTCACCTGTTCCCACAACGCACCGTGCCCGGTACCACTCGAATATGCAAGCTCCTTCCGGAAAAATTCACCTCGCCGATATACAGCTTGGCCATTGTTCAATGCATTCGGACTGGTGACTGTAACAGTGGCCGTTGCAAGTGCTACACCCATGATGTCAGCATACCGCGGCACATCACGACTGGTGTACTGGTTCAGCAGGTTCGCATAATAACTTGCCTGACGCAGGTTCTGCCCGAACTGATCGCCACCTGTCCTGGTCTCTATCCCATTCCCTATGCCATCGAACCGATACTCGAACTGTTGCCCGGCCACAGGCGCGTTGTGAGACCAATGCACGTTCTCGCAAAAATACAGACAAGCGTTAGATTAAATCCATCAACGGTTTTGCCACCTAATACCAACGAACGGCATGCCAAAGCCCGACCACACCTCCATCCTCTTACCTCCCCATGTGATGGCCTCTAATTTGCCGGCGTCGGCGCTGCAGGGGTTATTTCCAATCCAGGCTGTTGCCGCAAAACGACCAGTAATTCTCGTTCTAAACCTTCACATAAGCGGCGCTCTCTCTTTCCCCCAAATGCCCATACTTTCAAAACTAATTCCCCTTGCGCATTTCGCATAAGCTCGATCCAAACACCGTTTTTATGCCAACGCCCTGGTCTGCTTGGCCGTTCCTCAAATCCTTTGGAGTCCAGCGTCTCTCTGATTACCTGCCTTAGCTTCTCCTCGTCTCCTACCACAACATGTGTCGCCGTGTCACAGCTCCGTTGGCTCTGTAACGAGAGTTTATACATCCCAAGCCGGCCAGCGTCGCAACCAATCGTAAGACCCAATAGAAGCACCTGGAAAATGCTGGTTGGCATTTGGGTGACGTTCATGACTGTTTAAAACACACGCTTTCTAGTTGTTTAGACAGCAGTCCGTGACTTTGTCAACCACGCCTCGCTCATATGGTGTCCCGCCTAATATGTGGGTCATCTCATGCGCAAGCACGCACTTCAGCGGCAACGGGCATTCAATGGGATTATAGAACTGCCTGTCGCAAACTACAATCACGCCACTGCCAATTCCAAGTGATTGCCAGGCGTGGGCACACGCCCAAGGACAAAGACCCTGGTCGTTCCTCCTGCACTTGAACTTCACATTGCCCCACGAACACCGGCGCTCAAACATTTGAAGCAGTCGCGACCGCCCAACACAACAGCGAAACTTGGAGTCCTTCGGCAAAGCGCACATCTCGTTCCACGCCTGCTTTAGTTGCGCGATTTGATCATCTAAACACTGATCGAACTTCACAAGACCTAGGAAGTCAACGTTGTCTGGCGGAGAATTGCGAACGAAACCATACGGGTTAGCTTCCCTGATCCGTGGCAATATTTGGGGAGCGGTAAGTTCATCCTCAGAATCAGCTTCTCTGTTTGGTTGCTTCCCACTGTATACCAGCGCAAAATCAACTTCCTCAATTGGATCCCTACTCAGCCACCGGCCTAGGCTCGGACTGTAAGCACGATATTCGTAAAGAACCAGGAGGGTCGTATTACACGTCCGCTTGGTGGAGAAACGGAAAGGATTCTCTTTGGACATTGGGCCAGTTATGCGGATTGGCTCCCCGAACGGACCATACTCGTACCGAGCAGTTTCAGTACATGTGTTGGCACTGACTAACGCAACAACGTTTCCATTCCCATCATACGCACAGAAATGGGCGCCTGCAGAAGAGCCAGTGTGTTGATTGACCCACAGCAAGCCGTCTACACCACCGGCACCGTCCATTGTCCCACTCAAGTCAAGGCCCCAAACGTAGGTGCGAACAAGAGCGTTGTTCGTCGCGTTCAGCTCCACAATGTGCCGGCCGAACCACACCGGATCGCTCACGAATTTCAGGTCCTCCGTCACCACCCAAACCCCGTTGCTCAGCACGTAGCTCGTCTGCCGGATCCGCCGGCCCAGCGCATCGTACGCCCAGTCCACCCGACGCCAACCGGCCCGATCGCTGGCCCCATAGCTCATCACCCGCACCAGCCGGTTCTCCGCGTCCCAACTGTACATCCACCGCCCGTCCCGTACAAGGTTGCCATCCCCGTCATGGATCAGCGCCTCCGCACTCTGTGCCACAATGTCCGACCGCACCTCCGACTGTACCCGATCCGGATTGCCCCGCACCACCCCAGGTTCGTCGCTACCCCCCACACCCCGCCGGTCCGGTTGTTCACCTGCGCCTCCCCATACCAGTACCGCCCCTGCCGCACTACCGGCGCACACTCGTTGGTGCCCCACCAGAGCGTCACCGTCGCATTCGTGGCCGCCTCGCCCGAGACCGCCACATACGGCGGCACCGTCCGACTGGTGTACTGATTGAGTCGGTTGACCGTGTTGGTGCTCCAGTGCAGGCTCTGGCCCCGTTCATCCCCGCCCCAGGCCCCGGCCGTCCGGTTCCCAATCGCATCGTGCCGATACTCGAACTGTTGCCCCGCCACCAGCGTGCCATCGGCCCAGTACCGTCGCCCCGACTGCAACTGCCCGTAGGCGTCGTAGCTGTACACCCACCGGCTCCCGTCGGCCCAGTCGGCCCGCACCCGCTGGCCCCGTTCGTCGTAGGTCCAGCGCAGCCCACTGACCAGCCCCGTGGCCGCCACCGACTGGATATTGGTCAACCGGTTCCACGCATCGAACCCCCGCGTGGTGGTCAGCCGCACCGTGCCCGACTGCCGGAGGCTCACCTGCCGCACCATCGGCGCCAGCGGTTCCCAGTCGTAGTCCGCCCGATGGCCCAGCTCGTCCGACACGCTCAACAGTCGGTCGCCGCCGCCCCAGGTGTAATCCACCCGGCTGAGACGTTGCGGGCCCCGCCAGACCTCCTGGGCCGTCCGGCGGCCCAGAGCGTCCACCAAGTTCGTCACCCGCACCCCGTCCAGTTCCCCGCCGGTCCAGCTCTCGCTGATCAGTTCCCCGGCCGCACTGTACCACCGCCGCAGCGTGGCCGGGCCCTGCACCACCTCGATCAGCCGACCCCGCCGCTGTATTGAACCGATTCCAGATCGCCGGCCGCGTTGTAGCCGTAGGTCGTCACCAGCCCGCGTGTCCATTGCCGACTGCGCAACCGACCGCCGGCCGTCCACGTGTAGCGCACCGCCCGACTCTCCGTCGGCACCCCGGTGGTCGGGTCGGCGTACCACTTGGCCACCAGCCAGCCCCGTTGCGCGTCATACCGCCAGGCCGTCCGGGCCTGACCGCCGGTGCCCTGCCCGCTGCCCAGGTCGAATTGCTGCCAGGTCACCAAGTTGGTCAGTCGCCCGGCATGATCGTAGCCGTACTCCACCGGCCAGGCACTGGTGCCCCAACTGCGCCACACCTGCCCCTGCGGCGTGTAAAGCGTCCGCTGCCAGCAGCCTGAGCCCGAGTTCACACTTGTCTCCGTATCCCAGCGATAGCCATCGCAACGACAAGCCGCATTATTATCCAATCTGCCGACTCTGATCAGTGGCTCTCGCCGGCCGCATGCCGATCACATGCCCACAGAACTGGTCGACGCGCGTGTCAGTCAAGCAGCGGTCCGTACACAAACAATACGAGCACGCCTAACAGCAAAACCTCAAGGACAAGCAATGGTACCGCCATGAGCGCAAACAGAAGCCGCCTTCCCCAACTGCACTGCATGGTGAGGCTTGTGCACCAACACACCGTCAGGCTCGCCAGGATCCCCGTGTATAGCAGACTCCCCGGTAGCTTCCAATCGTAGCCCATGCGACCCACAAACATGTCAAACCCCGTGATGAACGTGGGCAGAAGAAGAGCCAGCCAGTAAATCACCAGTCGCAACCTATGGGACGTCATGCCAGTACACTGTGCCCGCCACGCACCCCCTATGCCAAAAAGGACGCCAACCGCACTGCATCGCGTTCTCTGCCGCCCAGATAAGGATCGTATAGACTTCCCCTTCCCTCGATCGATGGGTTGCCCACCACTGGGGATCGAAATCGTACTTGTCCTCCAAGCACACCTGCCACCATGGATTGTGACACGAACATGCAGTCTCAAGCCGAAATGTCACGGTGCCCAGAGCATACACCCAGGGCGGCCCCACCGCCTCGGTGATCACCCCCCTCCTTCGCACCTCCGGCGAGCTCGGGTCGGCACATTCCCGAGCTTGCCGTTGCAACTCCGCTTGGAGGTTCGCCGATTGACTGACAATCGACTCCATCTCGTCGGCCGTTAACTCAATATCCTGACCCGTCCCCGCAACGTAACGATTCCAGGCCCGAATCTCTTGCGGCGTGCTGAGGAAACCTCGGATGAGCCCTTCCGCGGCACGGCACATCCGCTGATGCACACGGGGCAACGGGTTCCATAAACGGCTGGTGTGGGAGGCGCCGCAGGTGGTGGAAGCCCGGACCTGAAGCCCTAAAGCATCGAATCCGCCGACAGCCCTGTTACCACCGACAACATAAAGGTCTCTTGCTCCCAACTCCGCGACCAACTCCCGGCTAAGCCACCTCCCCAAGCTCGGGCTGTAGGCGCGGTATTCGTAGAGCACCCGCCGCGTGGTCGGATCCGCCCGTTTGGTGCTGAAGCGGAAGGGGTTGGAGGGAGCGCCGGGGCCGGTGGCGCGGAGGGGCTCCCCGAAAGGACCGTATTCATACCGGGCCGTTTCCGTGCCGGTGCTGGCGTAAACCAATTGCCACACGTTCCCGTTGCCGTCGTAGGTGACGAAATGAGTGCCTGCGGCGGGACCACCGGCCAGCCGCACCCAGAGTAGGCCACCTACGCCGCCGGCGCTGTCCAGCGTCTGGCTCAGGTCCAGGCCCCACACGTAGCTGCGCACCATGGCATGGTTCGTGGAATCCAACTCTGCAATGTGCCGGCCGAACAGCATCGGATCGCTCACGAATTTCAGGTCCTCCATAACTCGCCACGCTCCATCTCTCCACAGGTTTCTCCTCTGCCAAATCCCCCAGCCCAACCAGTCATATTCCCACTCGGCCAGCCGCCACGATGTCGACGCCGTGTCAGATCGGCTCTCGACTATCAAGTGCCAATCCTCACCAACCCACGTGGAATTCCCACGCCCATCGCGCATGAGATTGCCGTCCGCATCATACCGGAAGGTCTCAGGCGTCTTCGGCACGCACACCTCGCCCATGATGCTCCTGACCACGCACCGGCTTGAGCTCATCGGCAACACGACCAAGTTCCTGACGCCCAGCCACAGCGGGCCGGTCGAATGTTCCATGGCCAGTTCCGCCCGCAAATAAGCGTCGTTGCGATGGGCCGGGCTCCTATTCACGCCCACGCTGGCCGTGTTCGTCGCCTCGCCCATGACATCCTCGTTTCCCGGAGCCCCGCGGCCGCCAAGTTCCCTGACCAATCCCGTCAAACGCTTCAAACAATTCACATCAGAAGCTAGTCCAATCAATGTCTGCCGCACTCCGCAGCGACCGACGAACGCAGGGGCAGTGGCACAGGCGTGGGTGGCAGACCATCTTCACCTCGGCCTCCGCGGTCCACAATTCCCTCTCACCCTTTGTGCTGCATAGCCGCTGCCCGGCGTCTGGCCGCACTACGTGCTCGCATCCAACACACGCCAAAGCCAGCTAACAGTCCACAACCAAAGCCAGCTGCGACCAATCCGGCCCAGAAAGAGGCAGGACCTTTCCAGATCGCGCCCACGAACCCGCCGAATGCAAAAGCCAAATATGCTGCCCCCATTGCGATCCATAGCCGAAAGGGCACAAATCGAACTGGCCCGATTATGGCTGACTGCCCATGCACAATCCGCGCCGCACCCTTCGCCAGGCACCGCATGAGGAACTCCATGAAGCACATGACCGGTGCGGCAAGAAACGCACCGATAAAAAGGATGGCAGCGATTTGCCGACACTCCTGTGGGTCCACGCCATCCACTCTCATCGAGAGTCCAGCGAAGAAAAGGGCGACGCATACCAGTATTGCAATCCACATTATCACATTCATGGGATCATGACGTTCACGGTTACGGGAAGCTCAGAATGCGACCAAGGCGCTGCTCTTGAAAGCCCACAGGCCCGCCAAGGAGAGACCAGTTGAACTCACCAAGGTCGAGCCAGTCAGGTGAAGTCCACGGACCGATATCCCACGCTAACGTGAAGGCCGCACTAAGTGTGAAATCAAAAGTCGCTGAGCCGATGGCGTATACATCCACTTTTGCGGCGGTGGGCACAATTTCCAGTCCAGCCTTGGCGTTGGCTGCAATGCTTGTGCTGACCTTCGCTGAGACGTTGAGTTTGACGTAGTGGCCGATTTGCCCACCGCCAAAGGCTGAAAGCCCAACATTTGGACCAAGATCCAGGTCGATCAGATAAAACGTTCCCCCACCCGACATCTCACCTGGACACCATGTGACAGTCGTCTTTGCGTGCGTTCGCTGTTGGGCGAGGGAGAATACCGCATCAATTCCAAAATAGACGCCGACCGGTCCAAGCTTTGGTATATTGACAGTCGCGCTCCTTTGTCTACGGAACCTTGCTCCGATGCCTACTTCAAGACCGAGCTCAATGTTTGCGATGTAGCAGCAACCACACTTCTCAAGATCGCCTGAAGCATCCCATCCAGCGTAGATTCCGGTAGCGATATTTGCAGAGAACCCCCAACTGATTTTCCCCAGCTTGCGACAAGGTTGTAATCCGAGAACATCAACATGATTTCTCGCATCATTCGCTACGAATGCGTACAGATTGATCCCTCCTCCGTTCTCCCCGATGGGATCTCTGCTCAACCACCTTCCCAAGCCCGGGCTGTGAGCGCGGTATTCGTAGAGGACTACTCCCGTGGCCGGGTCGCTGCGTTTGGCACTGAAGCGGAAGGGGTTAGAAGCGCCGGCAAGACCGGTGGTGCGGAGGGGTTCGCCGAAGGGAGCGTATTCGTACCGGGCCGTTTCCGTGCCGGTGCTGCCGGAAACCAACTGCCAGACGTTGCCGTTACCGTCGTAGGTGACAAATTGCGTCCCCGAGGCCGGAGCGCTGGCCAGCCGCACCCACAGCAATTCGCCCACGCCACCGGCACCGTCCAGCGTCTCGCTCAGGTCCAGGCCCCAGACATAGCTGCTCACCAGCGTCTGGTTCGTGGCGTTCAGCTCGACCACGTGCCGGCCGAACCACACCGGATCGCTCAC
>NZ_JBMVQY010000004.1:0-544725 GCF_049537125.1 Limisphaera sp. VF-2 | reverse complement strand
AGCACGGACGACACTCTTCGACGCCCTGAAACTGCACGCCCTGGATCTCGAAGATCCGGCCCACCAACGCATTCAGGAACTGATGAGCCAACAGGGGCTGCCCGGCCCGGGCGAGGAACGCCTTGTCGCGGCCCATCCGCGCGGACCGTCCCCCGGCCAGAATCACCGCACTGAACCTGAGCGGTTGGGTTTGCACGGCGGCAGCGCGCCTGCGCGTCACTCAAACATCCCGGCGCAACCAGCCGTCCGTAAGGATGCGCGCCCGCAGACCGCCCCGGCCCCGCAGCCATGCCTCCACCCGTTCATCGCGGAACGCATGATTCATCCAGTAGCACGGACGACACTCTTCGACGCCCTGAAACTGCACGCCCTGGATCTCGAAGATCCGGCCCACCAACGCATTCAGGTCGAGTCCTTCGGTGATCACGTTGCGACGCGTGGCCCCGGCCCAGACTTCTGGAAGGCCCAGCTCGCGTTGCAGGGCCATCAACGTTTCCCAGGCAAAGAAGGTGATTTGCCCCTTGTAATCCGATTTGAAGTCGAAAAAGCGATCTCCACGAATGCCCCGACCTGCCACACATTCAATCGCCTCCACCTCGAGGACCGGGTGTTCCCCCGGCGGTTGGCCGTGGTGGCCGAAGTAATTGTGCCCCGGCGAGATGAACAAATGTCGAATTCTCATGCGCTCCGCCCCCGCAACATGCGGGCGCCCGAGGTCAAGTCAAGCAGCCAGCGAGGGCGCACCCTGTTTGCTGCGGACCTCGTATAACTCCGCGCAGCGGCCGCACAACCCCAGTTGCGGTTCCCACCAGGGAAAATCCCGGCGCACGGCACATTCGAGGGCCAGCGCCTTTGCCGCCGGCGCCCATTCGAAGGACGGGAACCCGCACAAGGGACACGGCGCTCCGGGGGCCGGGCCGCTGTGCCGCTGCAGGCCGCGCGGGTCCGCCGCCCAGGCAGCCAGTTGACCGTGCGTCACGGCAGCCCCGCTCCACAGGCGTGCCAACACCTCTGCTCGTTGCGACTCCGACCAGCACGGAAACCCGCGTTCCAGGGCCGCGGCGTATCGCTCCCGGCTGCCGGGCGCCGGCAGGCCCGCCGCGTGCAACCGGCCGTCAATACTGACATCCCACAACAGCCGGTAGCGTTCCCGGACCACGGGCTCCAAACCGGCCGGCATCCCGGCGATCGGCAGGGCCGGTTCGTAGCCAAACGCCGGATCCAACATGTCCTGCAAATGCAGGAACTCGTGTCGCAGAAAGGCTTCCAGGCCGCAGCCGCTGACCAGCATTTCCGGCGAGACGGCCAGTACGGCGCTGGCTCCGGCCGCGGGGTCCATGTACAACTCCGCGCCGGCTTCCGAAGGCCGTTGCGGCCGGCACAGGACCATCCGATCGAGGCGCTGCAAGATCAAAGGATACTCGTCCAGAACCCGCCGCCACCGCTCTTCCAGCCCCCATTCACGAAACCAGGAAAGGTGGACCTCGTAAAACCGCCGTTCGCGTTCCTCGGGATCCAGGACGCGATAGACCCGCTCGCGTTCCCAGTGGAACCGATGCACCTGGACCGCGGGCACCGGCGGGTTCCGTTGTCGTGCGCAGAGGAAAACCGCCGTCTCCAGGAACAGTCCTTCGTACTGCAGCTCCATGGCGTCAAGCCGGCGGGCGGACCGCCCCCGGCAATGCAGAGGCCAGGCCACAGCTGTCGCACAATCGTTCCAGGGCGTCGTCCACGGGCCGCAGGCCCAGATGGGCCGGGCCGGGTTCGACTCCGAGCCGACGGCATTCCGCGGTCACGAAGGCGGCCAGACATCCGGCCAGTGCCTGGAGCGTGGGGTGAGCGGCGAGCCCCGCGAGGCGGCGAGCGAACGCCGGGGCCCAGCGTCCCAGATATTCTCGGAGGAACTTTCGCTGGGCGTCGCGGCAGATGGTGGTTCCCTCACCCGGGGGTTGTTGGCTCCAGGCCCACGCCTCCTTGGCCGTCAACACACACAGAAACTCCAGCTCGACACTCAGGTGGTCGGGCCGTTCGTCCGCCTGCTCGGCCAGCTCCATGCCGAAGGCCCGGTAAAACCCCGCCAGATCGGCCAGTCGCTGGGGCTGATACAGAGGGTCGGCATGCGGCTCGCCATACTCGATCTCATTGATGGGGCAGGGCCCGCGCGCGGCGTGTCCGAACACGGCCGCATATGCGTCACGAAAAGCCTCGAACTCCTCCTCCCGAAATGCCGGAACAGGCCCGGTGCCCTCTCCCACCTGTGTCCAGGCATTGGCCCACGCCGTCCCCGTCTCCGCGGAGGCCAACCAGTGCCACGTGTCCGCGTCCGGATCCGCAAAGGCCGCGGCCAGCACCCGATAAACGAAACTGCGCGCCAACGCCCTGGCCGCCTCTGCCGAGGGTTCGGCTGTGGCAGCCGCCGGAACCGTTGTCCGGACGCCGTCGTCCTGCGGTTCCGATTCTTCGGCATCCGCCGTCGCTGCATAGTTCGGGAAGACCGAGCGTTTCGGCCCGGTCGGCCGCGCGCCCCAGTCGCCGCCGGGAAGATTGTCAGATGGAATTGGCATGGAGTTCCGGCCTCCGGTGGAACGGTTCTTCGACGCTTACCTCGATGATCTTGGTCCCGTCGGCGGCGTATCCGATGATTGTGTCATTGTAGAGGGTGAACTTCCGGCCGTGAATCTCGCCTTCGAACACCTTGGGACCTTCGCGGATCTCGTAGCGGTGGCAGATGCGATGGTCCTTGCCGAACAACTGGAGCACGGCCAGCAGCTCGCGATCCGGAACGAGGTACCGTTCGATCGCCTCGTCCACGCCCGGACCGAACATCTGGCGCAGATACGGCCGCGGCACCCAGCGGGGCGGAATGTAGTAGCCGTTGGGCTCCGTGCCGAACTGCGGATACAACGGCAAGGCCACCCGGGCCACATGCACCAGATAGTAAATCGGGTTGTACCGGGCCTCCTTCCACGTCCCGTCGGGGTTCAACTCCACCAAACCCTGAAGCCGGATGTGGCCGATGCACGCGGCCATGCAGCGCGTCTGCATCGGCAGCCCGCCGCCCGCCGGATCCCGCCCCTCGATCCGCGGATAACATGCGATGCATTTTTCGCTGACCCGCGTGTTCGAGCGGTACATGGTCTTCTTGTACGGACAGGCCTCCATGCACTTGCGATACCCCCGACACCGCTCCTGGTCGATCAGGACGATGCCGTCCTCGGGCCGCTTGTAAATGGCGTTCCGCGGGCAGGCCGCCAAACACGCGGGATAGGTGCAGTGATTGCAGAGGCGCGCCAGATAGAAGAACCACGTGCGATGTTCGGGTAACTGCTGGCCGTTTTGGAAATACCGGTCCGGCGCGCCCTTCTCCGCGGCCACGGGATGATCTTCGTATCGGTTCGGGGCCGACCATTCGTCGTCCGTGGGCAGGTACCCGAGCGCCCGGTTGGCCCCCTCGGGTCCCACGTGCGTTTGGGCGGCTTCGAAGATCGTCTTGCCCAGGAACTGACCGTAGGGCGCCCGCACTCCGTCGGGCTTTCCTCCCCAAACCTGTCCGCCCGGATTCGCCTGCTCCAGCAGGGCCAGGGTCTTGACGTCCCAGTGGTGCGGATAGCCGCCATAGGGCTTGGTCTCGACGTTGTTCCACCACATGTATTCCTGGCCCTTGCCCCACGTCCACGTGGATTTGCAGGCCATGGTGCAGCTTTGACACCCGATGCAACGGTTCAGATTGAATACGAACGCGAACTGTTGCCGGGGATATGCCGCCGGGTAGGGATATTCCATCTCCCGGCCCAGTTGCCAGTTATACACGCTGCTCATGATTCGTCCCCCTCCCCCTGCCCTTCATGAATGCTCACCCTGTTCCCAAACCCTGCCCGAGCCCGGCCCGCCGGGAGGCTCCGTCAACCCCCCCGTTCCGCGGCCGCGATCCGGCAGGACCGCGCCCCAGTCCGGTGTGCGTCCCCACCGCTGAAACACCCGGGCGATCAGCTCGCGCACAAAACCTTCCCCGTGGCGCGCCCGCACCGCATACGGCCCCACGTAATGCGGGTTCCGAAACAGGGCCAACACCTGCGGCGCGCCGTACCCCATCCGCATGAACTCCTCGACGAACGTTTCCGCCATGGCCGGAAGCGTGTCCTCTTCCGTCGGAACCGCCACCCGGTTCAGTTCCCACGGATCCTCGGGATCGAACTCGTCCTTTGGCATGAGCTCCGTCTCACTTGTTGGGCCCGCGGGCGTCTCTGGCCGGACCGCCCTTCGGTTTCGCACGATCTTCCGGCTCCCGGACCCTCCGGCGGGCCGGGAGCGGCCCGATCACCTGCCCTGGCCCGGGCGCTGGGGCGGTCCTACTCATAACCCGTGGCTTTCGGGGCCTCGCCCTGGCCGACGAACCCACCGGCGAGATACTTCTGCATGATTTCGTTTTCGGCATCCGGGGCCATGCCGTTCAATCCCGGCTTCCACGGTCCCCGGCCGCCCAGTCCGCCGTCCTCGGCTTTCGTGATGCGCACCAGGCACTCCTTGGGCACGGTGTTGACGGCGTGATTGTCCGCCTCGCCGCCGAAGATGAACCCCATGAAAACCTTGCTCTTGTGGAACAAGGTGTCGGTCTGATGCATGGGCATGTGCCAGTTCCGCGTGACCGACTGCTGGGAGCCGAAGCGGAAATTCGAGATGTAACCGTCCTCGGTAAGGGAAAGACCGTCGCGGCGGGTTTGCTGGGCGCGCACCGTCTTCTCCGTGGCGATGAAGGAGCCGTGTTTCATCATCACCACGTGATAGGGATAGGCCGGGTTGTAGGTGACGCGCAGCATGAGACGGCTGACCTTGTAGAAGGGATCGCTGGGCGTGGCTCCCAGATAGGGGCGGTCGGCCGGATTCGCGTCCACGTACACGTAATCCCCGTCGTTGATGCCCAGGTCGCGGGCCGCCTGCGGGTTCATGTGCAACTGATGCTCTCCCACGTTGGGCAGACGTTTGTCCACGCGATAGGGATCGCCGAAGTTGGAATTCCAAATGAGGTGCCAGTCCACGTTGGCCCACGAGGAATGCACGCTGTGTCGCGATTTGGGGGTCAGGCAGTAAAACCGATACCCGCGTTCCCACAGGAAGTTGCGCGTCTTTTTCACCTCGGACCACGGGAGTTTGACGTTGCGGATCGTTCGTTCGTCCCACCCCTCCGCGTCCAGCGGGATGCCGTAATCCTCGGGTCGCACCAGGGGATTGGAGCTGACGATGACGTTCGGCAGATAGGGTGTGGCCTCCGGTCCCTCGCGGTGCACGATGAAATTCTCGCCACAGGCCAACGCCGTCGGATCGTCCGTGTAGGTGTTGAGCCGCCCGGTGTCCGTGTAAAACGGATAACTGTCGTGGATCTGCTCGTAGAACGGTACCCGGGGGTAGGTCCGGAACAGCATCAGCGCTCCTCCCGGCGGCCCGTATTTGCCTGCCAGGATGTCGTCCACCTTGTACCCGGCGGTGGTGATGCAGGTGTCCAGCAGCCGTTGCAGATAGACCTTCCGGCGTCCCTCGTGTTCGAACTTGAAGTAGTCGTAAAACCGACGGTCCCCGGTGACCCGGCCCAGTGCCGCGGCGATCCCCGCCAGAATGGCAAGGTCGTCCTTCGAATCGTACAGCGGCTTGATGCCTCCTTTCCAGATCTGCAGGAAGGGATTCGAACAACTGGCCGTGACCTCCAGGTCCTGAAATTCCACCCAGGAATTGGCCGGCAGACCGAAATCGGAGTACTCCACCGAGGCGGTCATCTGGGTGTCGATGGTGACGATGAGCTCCACCATCGGGTTCACGTTGCGGATGACGCCATAGGCCCACTTGGCGTTGTTGATCAGGTTGACGTTGGTGGTGAAAATCGCCTTGGTCGGCGTGGGCATGTGGGTCTTGCCGGTGAAACACTTCCGGCCCAGCTTCGGGGTGTCCACGATCAAGGGACGGTCGCCGTGATTCCAGTAGGCCGGTTCTTCATCCTTGGTGTAGGCGTGGACCTTGACCTCTCGTCCATGGGCCCGGGGATCCAGATTGGGGGCAAACGGATCCTCTGCGACCCAGCCCTTGAAGCCCGGACCGGTCAACTGGCTGCCCTGGAACTGGGCGGCCTTGTAATTGCCGGCCCAGCTGTGGCATCCCGCCCCCGGCTTGCCAATGTTGCCCGTCAGCAGCAGCGGCAGATAGGCGGCGCGATTGGCCTCCGTGGCATGGAACCAGTGATTGATCCCTTCGCCCTGGTGGATGGCGCAGGGGGAAATGGTCGCAATATCGCGGGCCAGTTGTTCGATGAGGTGTTTGGGCGCCTGCGTGATCTCGGCCACGGTGTCCAGGTCGTAGTCGCGCAGATGGGTTTGATACAGGCGCCAGGTCGTGGCCACTTCGACTTCGCTGCCGTCCACGAGTCGTACGCGACCCTGCCAATCCAGGGCCGGGTCCAGGCCGCGACGCACCAGGGTCTGACCGACCATGTCCCGGGTGAGTGCCTGCAGCCGGCCACTGCGGCTGTCGAAGATCACGAAGTCTCCAATCCGCCGGTGCTGTTCATCCGTGAGGCCCTGGATCTTTTTGCTGGGACTGTCCTCGGGCAGCACACTCCGATAGTCGGCGAAGACCTCCGCGGCGCGGAGCCGACGGCCGTTGTCCAGTCGGACGAGCAGGGGGAAGTCCGTGAATTGTTTGATGAACGCTTCATTGTACCAGCCGCGCTCGATCATGAGGCGGGTGACTCCGAGCCACAACGCGGCATCCGTGGCGGGTCGAATTGGAATCCAGTAATCGGCCTTGGTGGAGGGTGCACCGTATTCGGGCGTGATGACCACGATTTTGGCCCCGCGCTCCATGCACTCGATGAACCAGTGGGCGTCGGTCAGCTTGTTTTCCACCAGGTTCTTGCCGTTCATGATGATGAGCTTGGAGTTGCGCAGGTCGTTGAAGTCGCACTCCGAGTTCTGCAATCCATGCACCCAGGGATGGCCCGGGGCCTGATCCCCGTGCCAGGTGTAGTTGGACCAGTTCCGGCCCGCCCTGGCTTCGGCCGGGGAGACCCCGCGCACGTACACGTCCAGCAGCGCCAGTGAGTTGCACAGACGGTACATGCCGTACTTGCCCAGGACGCCCAGCAGGCCCATGCCCCCGCGCATTTTGATGGTGCGGGTGCCGGCTCCGCCCATTTCCTCGATCATTTCCGGCGGATACCCCTGCTCGGCCAGCAGCCGGGCACCCGCCTCCCCGCTGTACCGTCGGGCGATGGCCACCAGGGCCCGCGCGATGTAATCAAAGGCCTGCTCCCAGGAAATGCGTTCGAACCGGTCGGTGCCGCGGGAGTCGAATTTGTATTTCGCGCGGAGTTCGGGCGTCAGCGTGGGGAAGCCGTCGTCGGCCCATTGGCGCCACCCGCGCCGGACGATGGGGTGCTTGAGCCGGTAGGGCCCGTACAGGATGCGGTGGAAGGTGTAGCCCTTGGCACAATGCCGGTTCCCCCAGCTGGCGCTCGCCTTGTTTCCATAAAGATCGGAGTACGTATGGATGTCGAACTGCTCGCCCAGCCGCACGATGACCCCGTTGCGCACATGAGCCGTGATCCGGCAGTTATGGGTGTCGTTGGGCGCGCAGACCCACGAAAACGCGCGGTCGTAGGCGTATTGGTTTCGGTACACCTGTTCCCAACCACGATTGGGATAGTGCGCCAGGGGATTGGCCACGTCCTCGGTCGGTTGGGTCTGCAGGTAGCGAAACGGCAGGAACTGTGCCGCCACCAGACCCGCACCTGCCAGGCCGCTCCGTTGGAGAAAGGCACGCCGTGTGATGGATTCGCTCATAGCTTGATTCCTCCGCCCAGGGCTCTCCGCTCCGTCAGCGCCTTGCCGCCAGCGCCGGGCGCGCGGCGTCCAGGCGCAACTGGTACCAGTAACTGATCATTTTCCGACCATTCCGATCGCCCTGTTCTCCGTTCCAAACCGCAAAGGCCACCGGCACCGACCGTCCCCGCACGAACTGGACATCATCGCGGTCCCGGGAACGCAGCGTGCGGACGAAGACCACATTCCAACTGCCGTCCACCCACACCCCCTTGCCGGTGACGTTCTGGCCGGCCGGCGGTTGCGAACGGAACGATCCGAATCCACGCGCGTTGGCGTCTTCCACGGGCGAACGAAGCGGCTGCGCCAGGAAATTGCCCGCCTCGGCCGCGGTGAGCGGCGGGCGCATCCGGTCAAAGTACGTGTCCACGTGCATCGCCGGATACGCTTGCGCGGGCCCCGCTTCCGTCGTCTGATCCAGCTCGGCCTGCCAACCGGCTTTCCACTGCCAGATGTTCACCGGATGCTGGGCATCGCCCATGCCCAAAAAGGCAGGGGTCTCGCCCAGCGCAAATTGAATGGCCGCCGCGTCCTGGAAATCCTGCACCCGCACGGCCTCCCGCTGGGGCAGCGGATCCTTCCATTGCAACCATACTGCCAGCCTGCGCCCGTCCGAGACGGCTCTTACCACCACGGCATAGACCTGTTCCGGCTCGGGCCAAAGCGGATGCAACGGCACCCGCACTGTCTCCCACTCTTCCCAGGCCGGATCCAGCGGGTCCACCGGAACACGGCGGACCCAGCGCACCGGAATCAGGTTGTTCTCCGGCTGCAGCAGGTCATTGACCGCCACGTCGGTCCGACGCAGCGACTGGATGTAGTGAACCAGGGCCCAACGCTCCTGCGGGGTCATCACATCGTCCCCGTAGGGCACCATGGGCGTGCCCGAAAGGCCCGTCAGGATCCGCAAATACAAGTCGCGGCCCGTGTGCCCCCCGCGGAACAGCCCCGTGTTGAAGTCCCGGGGACGGGCCGGAAATCCGAAACTGTCTTTCAGCAGGGGCACCTGCGGACCGTCGCCCGCGCCGGTCTGGCCGTGGCACAAGGCGCATTGCATCCGCTCGTAAACCTGCTTGCCCAGGGCCAGTGATTGGACCGTCACGGGGGGCTCGGGCGGCACCCGCAATGGATCGGACGCAATGCCGGCCGCCCGCTGTTCCTCGAACCGGTTGATCCGTTGGCCGGCGGCATTGGTGTAGGCGGTCAATTCCTTCACATAAGCAACCAGCGCCCAGCGATCCGATTCCGGTAGATAGGCAAAGCCCGGCATGGAGCTGCCCGGCAGCCCGCGCGTGATGCTGCGGAAAAGATCGTCGTCCGAGGGCAGCACTCCGGGAGGCGTGCTGCGAATCTTGAACAGGCCGGCGCTGAAGTTCCGCGGTTTCGGATACAACCAGACCGCCGCCGGGCCATTGCCGTCCCCGTTGGCACCGTGACAGGGGGCACAATGCTGTTCATACAGCCTTCGACCTGTCTCCAGAGAAGCGCGCAGAGAGGGTGCGGTTTCCCCCGACACCGGCGGTGTAGCCGCCCAACATCCCAAGACCACCAGACCCAGCCCGGCATGCAACGCCCTTTTCATGGTCATTAGACGCTTAACCCTCGCGCACCCCGCCGTCCTTGACTTGCGTCAAGGTTTTGAAAGGTCGCCCGGATTTCTCAATGCGGGGTGCCCCACACTCGCGTGTCGCCCGACCAGCCCGACGCGACCATCGCACTGGCCCGGATGCGATGCGCCGGGAGACTTACCCTGGCTCGGCGCAGCGCTGGCATCCCGGCCCGGGAACCCGGGACACAGACGTCAGAAAGGCAACGTCCGGAATCCCCGGTCCGGAAATGCCCGCGCCGTCCGGTTACGAAGAAAAAAGCCGCGGCCGGTGGGAAATCCGCGGCCACCGCGCCTGCTTGAAGGAGCGACGATGCCCCGCCGCGCCGGTCCGCGCGACAAAGTGCCCGATTTGGCAGAGGCAAGGCCCGGAGATTTCACGGCAAAACCGTTTCCACCCTGGCGCACCGAGCCTCAAGAGCTGGAGGTTTACCACCCGGGCGCCTGTGGGACGGATTGCGCCGGTGCTCGAGCCCGGCCGGCCAGCGGCACGGACCGGATAACACCAGGGCAACCTGAAAACGGGGCCGCGCTCGAAAAGCCGGCCACGGACGAGGGGATCATGAGACCAGGCTTTGGGATTCCCGCGGCGTGCGCTGCAGAGCACGCGCTGACAGCCTGGACTTGTCTCGGATTGGGGATCCCGGACCGTGACGCGCGCCGGGCAGGCTGCGGGCCTTCCCCGGACCTTTGTTTTCGTGCAGTCGGGGCCATGCGGGTGGCGATCAGCCCGGGACGGCCCGAGCTCACCGTCGGGGGCGGAAGCAACGAATGAGGACCGGAACCTGTAGACAGCATCCGGCCCCGCCTCGCAAAGGGCCCGAACGCTCCAGCCGGCACCCTGCTCGAACCCCCGCCGCCGCTTCCCAAACCAGGTCCATCCACAACGTGGTGGGAAAACCCGTTTCGCCCACGGGGTCCATGCGGCTCACTATCCAGGCAGCACCAACGCTCGACCACTCCCCGGCCTTCTGCTCGGGCAGGCCGCCCCCTCGACAAGGAGCAGCACAACCGGGTCACGACCACCCAAACGGTTCCTTCGCCAGCGCCTCGCCTCCAGAGGAAACGATTCCATTCTCCGCCGGGCCCGCGGGTTGCCCACCCAAGCTGAACCTGCCGGAACCGGATGCCGGCATGGCCGGCGACGGGTTCCAAGAAAGGCCGTTGGACGACTTATGGAGAGGACTGCAGGGCGTCGTGCCGAACCAACCGCACGCCAAAAACTCCCGACACGAGCTGGCCTGCGGGCGCCTCGAAACGGACCAACAGCTTGTCGCGACCCTCGACCAGAGAGGGCGGCACAACGTAGGTGACCTCCTCGAACCGGACCAGCTCCTCCGGGCTGCGCCGGCGCACGGTTTGTTCGCCCACTTTTTCGCCATTGATCAAGACAGAGAAGGTGGTGTTCCGGGGCGTGTCGTTGCCATAAGTGACCACCACCGCCCAGCGCCCGGGGCCCGGCAGGGGCAGCTCGTAGGAAAACCACCGATCCGCGCGTCGACCGGACCGGCCCTCCACGCGAATCGTGCCGGCGCCCTCGCCCTGGAACTGGTACGGCTTCTCGCTCTCCGCATTGCCCGGCTCGATGTACACCACGGTCGCCGCTTCGAGCCGTTGCCGTGCCGCCGCTTGTTTCTCGCGGGCCTCCTTCTCGCGGGCCCATTGCTCCGGCGTGTACCGGTCCCAATAAACCGCGTACTGGCGCCGGGCCAACTGATAGAAAGGCTTGAAGGTAACCTCGGTCTGGGTGGCGGTTTGACGCGTGCGAAATGTACCGGGTTCACCCGCGACCGCCTGGAGCCACTGACTCACCGGACCCTCCGGGACCACCAGGGTAAACTCGGCGGGGTCGACCGGCCGCCGGCGCTCTTCCCGCGGGCGTCGAGCCGTCGCCGGTCCCAGGTCCGCCGCCAACACCAAAGGCCCCCACAGTAGGGCCACCCGGTGCGGATTGTCCGGCAGGGGCTCTTCGCGCAACGTTTTCGGCAGCACCACGGCCACCGTGTCGCCGTCCCGCCAGGTCCGGGTCAGTCGCACGTACGATCCCGGCGGGCCCAAGGTTGCGACCCTTTCGCCATTGACGCGCACGGCGAAGCCTTCCCCGGCCCAGGCCGGTCGTCGCAGCGCCAGCGTGAGCGGGCGCGGCTGTTCCAGCCGAAGCGTCAGGCTCGCCGTCTCCCCCAGGGGAAAATCGGTCTGCAGTTGCACACGGGCCCGTTGCCGCGTCCAATCTGCCTCGGAGGGCACGTAGAGGTTCACCCACAGGGTGTCGCCCGCCTCGTAATACACGCCGTGCCCGTGCAGCGCATGACTTTCCATGCCCGTGCCGACGCAGCAGGTGAAACTGCGGAACATGTCCTGATACTCATGCTGCACGCCGCGGCCCACGGGCACCATGTAACAAACGCGACCGTCCTCGGGATCGATCGAGGCCAGGATGTGATTGAACAGGGCGCGCTCGTGGAATTCCGCGTAGCGCACCTCCGGCTCCACGGCAAACAGGGCCCGGGTCAGCTTCAACATGTTGTACACGTTGCACGTTTCCGCGGTGCGCCCCTCGATCATGTCGCTGAGGCGCCCCGGTGCGCCGAAGTATTCGTTGCGGCCGTGGCCGCCGGTGGCAAAGCTGTGATGTCCCGCGACCCGTTCCCAGAAAAACCGTGCCGCGCGCAGGTGGAACGGATCCCCGGTGTGGAGATAGCGCACCAGGTGCCCGTGTAACTTGGGGACCTGCGTGTTGCCGTGCAGATGTTGCAGGATGTCGCGACCCTCCGCCAGCGGGTCCACCACCGCCCGGTGATGAAACTTGTCGGCCAGGCGCAGCCACCGTGCGTCCCCCGTGTCCGCGTACAAGTCCACCAGGGTCTCCATGATCCCACCGAATTCCGTCCGCAACATCCGCTGGAGTTGTTCATCGTTGAGCGGCGCCAGGACACGTTCCACCCAACCGGCGTATGCCCGGGCCACCTCTAGGGCCGTTCGATTTCCCGTCAGCCGGTACGCATCCCGCAAACCCGCGAACAATTTGTGATGTACGTACCAGGGGGCCCAGAGTCCGTTCAGATCGAACGCAGCCGCATCGATTCGACCCTCCGCCATCTGCTCGAGCAATCGTTTGCCGGGGGTTCCCTCCCGATCCGTCTGGGCCCCGAGATACCCGTCGCCATGGGCCTTCTGAATCTCCTGCAGTTCCGCCACCAAATAGTCGGCCCGCTGTTTGAATCGCTCATCGCCGGTGGCCGCGTACATGAGGCTGACGGCGGACAGATAATGCCCGGCGATGTGGCCGCTAAGCTGTCGGCCCCGGCCGTCCCATCCCTCGTAGGGGGCGGCCCTGGCCGTCAGGCCGGCACTTTCGCGCAACAACGCAAGCATTCGATCCGGTTCCAGCTCCAACAAATAGCGAGCGTCCAGCTCTTGCGCGCGCTTCAAGGGGCCCCCGGTCACACGCACCCGGTTCAGAGGCAGGGGATGGGCCCGGCAGGTGTTTGTGGACACCACGGGTTGCACAAGATCGGACAGGTACAGGGCCCGCGCGGACCTGTCGCCCCAAAGGAGCCCGCAGAGCAGCCCCGTGCCGAGTAAGATCGAGCCGCGTCGGAGGTTGTTCATGGTTGCTACCGAGTTTCGAGTCCGGGTTTGCGAGTTACTCGCGGCACAAGATGGGCAGAGCCGGGCTTGGAGTCAAATGCAGCCGGCCGGCCCGGGTGGGATGCAGGCGGATCGGAAATGGACCTGCCGGAACACTCGTTCCGTTGCGACCGCAGGCCACCGGCCCGACCCCGGCCGAGGCGAGTCTCTTTCCCCGGGACCACCGTTCGAGCCTGTGACGGACGAGCAGTGACTGCTAAAAACATCGCATGGGCAAGGGGTTTCCACCCCTTGCACCTGCGCCCAGGCAAGTCCCGCAGCGGGCTGCCGGCGGGCCCGGGGGCATTCCCGGAAGGCTCTCTGGATTTCTCGGTCGGCACGCTGCCCGGGGCTCCGGCCGCAGGTTCGGCGGCGTGGTGATATGGAATAGGCCGGAGTGGATTTCGGATATGGGCAGGACCCGATTTCTCCTTTTGCTGGCAGCGGAGCGTGGCGCAATCTTGAGGCCCGATGAGGACAACCAAGCCCGACAAGGATTCAACCAGGCAACGCGGCGGGCACTGGCTCATGGCGGGGCAACGTCGCTCCGGAGGGCGGCGGCTAACAGCATCTCTCCTCGCCGTCCTTGCCGCTTTGGGGCTGGGAGCCATGCGCCTGGGCGCACAACCTCCCTCGGAGGCAGGGCCCGGCCCGGCTACCAACGCCCCAACCGGTCCACGAGGGTCGGCCGGACGCATCTCCGAGCTGCCCCTCGCGTTCGACCTGCAGGCCGGATGGATCGAAGCCAGCACTCCGGATTTCGATCTGCGGCTTGCCAAGACGGCGCAGATCCTGGTTTCGCTGCGCTCCCGGGCAGCCCCATTCGACTTCCTTCCGGCCGACCAGTTGGAATTCCGGGCTCGATCCGGCTTCCACCACCTGGGAGATGTGATTGTTCGGGTGCGTCGCGCGGGGCAAACGAACTGGACGCACTGGTCTTCGGCCGAGGGACCGCGCGCCGTCCAGCCGCATGCGGCCCCCGAGGGTGCCATTGCCTCGGCGAGTCTCGATCCGGCCCTGCCGGCCGATTTCCCGCTGTCGATCCGCCGCACCTGGCTCCTCGAGGAGGGACAACTGGTGCTCCGCTTCGACCTGCAGAATCGAAGTGATGCGCCGGTGGAGATCGGCGGCCTGGCCCTGCCCGTGGTTTTCAACAACATGATTCACAACTTTGTCACCCGCCGCGCCCGGTCGCTCGAGGAGGCTCACGAAACCTGTGTGTTTTTCGATCCCTACATCGGCCGGGATGCCGGTTATGTGCAGGTCACGCGGCTCAACGGCAAGGGCCCGGCCCTGCTGGTGGTTCCGTGGGGCCAGACACCTCTGGAAGCCTGGCAACCGTTACGTGAGCCCGCACGGCCCATGCAGACCTTCGAGGGCACCTTCGCCTGGACGGTGCACAGTCGTGCATGGGCCGAGAACGAATGGAGCCGGGCCGAGCCCTGGAACCCGCCCACGGCCGTCGTGTTGGAACCCGGGCAGACGCGATCCTATGGCCTGCGATTCATACCGGCTCCGGAGATTCGCGCCCTGGATCGCGCCTTGATCCAAGCCCATCGGCCCGTGGCCGTGGGTGTGCCCGGGTACATTCTGCCGATGGACCTCCGCGCGCTCTTGTATCTCCGGCATGCTCACCAGGTGCGCGACATTGCTTCCGATCCACCCGGCGCGCTCGAGGTCTCGGCACTCCCGTCCCCCTCGGCGGCATGGCAGGCTTATCAGGTGCGCGGCCGGCAATGGGGGCGGGCGCGACTCACGGTGACGTACGAGGACGGCTTGCGACAAACCATTCATTACTATGTCATCAAATCGATGCCCGAGGTCGTGGCCGATCTGGGTCGGTTTCTCTTCTCCCGGCAGTGGTACGAGGACCCCGGTGACCCCTTCGGGCGCAGTCCCTCCGTCATGTCCTATGACCGCGAGGCGAATCGCATTCTGACGCAGGAAAGTCGGGTTTGGATTGCCGGTCTGAGTGACGAAGGGGGCGCCGGCTCCTGGATCGCGGCGGCCTGCAAGCTCTGGGCGCAGCCCGAGCCCGAGCAGGTCCGCAAGTTCGAACGGTTCGTCAACGAGGTTGTTTGGGGTCGGCTTCAGTACAGCGAGGGGGACCTGAAGTACGGCGTGCGCAAGAGCCTTTTCTACTACACCACCAATGAGATCCCGGGGTTCACCTACGATCCCTCGCAGAATTGGCGGACCTGGACGAGTTGGTCCGAGCAGGAGGCACGCAGCGTGGGGCGGGGTTACAATTACCCGCACGTGGTCATCGCCTACTGGACCCTGTACCGTCTGGCGCGGCATCATCCCGGCCTGGTGACCTCGCACCCGTGGGACTGGTTTCTCGACCAGGCGTGGCACACCGTCATGTTTCTCACTTCACGAACCCCGGAAGGCCGACCGCGCGTCGGTTACGTCAACTGGGGCCTGATGCAAGGCACGGTATTTCTCGAATTGCTGGAAGATTTGAAACGGGAGGGCCGCACAGAGCAGGCCCGGGCCCTGGAAGAACGGATGCGGGCGCGGGCCGAGCGCTGGGCCCGCCAGGCGTATCCCTTCGGCAGCGAGATGGCCTGGGACTCGACCGGCCAAGAGGAGGTGTACGCCTGGTGCAAGTACTTCGGCTTTGACCAACAGGCCGATGTGACGCTCCATGCCATCCTGGGCTACATGCCCACCTTGCCGCACTGGGGCTACAATGGATGCGCGCGCCGCTACTGGGACTTTCTTTACGCGGGCAAGATCCGGCGCATCGAGCGTCAACTCCATCACTACGGCTCCGGGCTCAATGCGATCCCGGTGCTCCATGCCTATCGAGAGCAACCCGGGGACTTCCATCTTTTGCGCGTGGGTCATGGAGGTGCGATGGGACCGCTGGCCAACATCGATGCGGAAGGTTTTGCCTCGGCCGCGTTTCACTCGTTTCCCGACAGCCTGTTCTGGGACCCTTACAGCGGTGACTACGGTCCGAACTTTTTCGGTCACGTCATGACCATCGGAACCTACGTGGCCCGACATCCCGAGTGGGGCTGGATCGTCTTTGGAGGCGAGGTGGAGACCCGGGACCGGCTCGTTCGCGTTCACCCGAAGGATTCCCTGCGTCGCCGCATCTTTCTGGCCCCTCAGGCGCTCTGGCTCACGCTGGACGCGGGCCGATTCGAGCAACTGGAGTATGACACCGCCGAGGGACGAATTCGGATCGGCCTGGGACCCGCTGATCCGTTCACTCCGGCGGCGTATCTCCGGATCGAGACGACCGGCCCCGGTCCCAAAGCAGGTTACCAGCTGGCGGGGTCCTTTACCCGGGACCGTGAAGCCTGGCGCATTCCTTTGAACAACAACCTCACGTGGATTGAGCTCACTCGGACGAGCCGCTGAGAATCCCATGAAGGCCACACCACCTCCTCGACCCGTGGTCGCCCCGGCTCCTGCCGGGGGCCGCGCTTTCCCCGGGCGCCTGATCGCTATGATGCTGGCGGTCAGCCTGCCTGCTGGGGACCTTCTTTCGCCCGCCGCGGCCTCTGCACAGCCGCCGCCTTCGCCCTTCGATCCGCCCGCGGTGCAGATCAATGCGCCTCCCGTGACCGCGCCGCCCGAGAGCTTCTTTCAAATGATTTCCAACCGGCTGACCCGACCGGACACTGCGCGGCGGGGTCGGGCCAACACCAACGACCCTCCGGCCCGCCCGGCCGAAACGTCGGCCACCGATCCCCGCCGGATTCAGGAAGAGCTGGCCCTCTACCGCAGTTTCTATCGCAAGTATCTGGATATCCAGGGCCTGCCGGTCGCGGCACACGCCGACGTGGCCGACCTGGCCCTGCAACGAACCTACGAGATCGTCACCCACATGCTGGCGGGTCGACCCGACATCCTGCGGGCCATGATCGAGCAGCAGTGGTATCTGATCATCATCGGCAAACACCAACAATACACGGACATGCCGGAGTACCGAAACCACCCCGACCCCGATTTCATCAATGAAAGGGTTCGGGGCACGGGCGGCAATCCCACCAGCTTTGGGGAGGAGAATCTTCTCAGTCTGCCGATCGATCGCTACGACGACGAAAGCATCGCCGTCCACGAGTTCGCCCATGCGATCGACGCCATCCTGCGCCGTCTGGAACCCGACTGGTCGAAGCGCCTGCGTGCCGCCTATGACAATGCGATGCAGAAGAGGCTCTGGCACCTGACCTATGCGGAAACCAATCCCGGCGAATATTGGGCCGAATTGGTGCAATCCTACTTCGATTGCAACCGCACCAACAACTGGAACCATGGCCCGATCGGCACCCGCGAAGCTCTTCGCAGCCTCGACCCGGTGGGTTACCAGCTCGTCCACGAGACCCTACGCATCCCGCCCAACCGCGACTGGCACTACCGGTGGCTCCAACCGCTGCCCATGGTGTCCGCCCCACCCCGCATCGGCCGCTGGGCCGACCTGGATTCCTGGTATACGAAGTTCACCTGGGCCCGCGAGTTTCCCGTCCTTGGCCGCGGGGCACGTCCCGAGGCCCTCCTGCATGCCAACCACACCCTGCGTCGGCTGTTCGCCTATCGGCATGACATCGTCAAAACCTTCATCGCCCAGGGGCTGAAGCTGGTCGTTCTGGCGCCGGAGGAAACCCTGGCCGACGTGCCCGAATTCCGTCGCGCGGGCCTGTCCCCCCGGCCGGGCGACCGCGCCGCAGGTTTTTATCCGGAGGCAAAACTCCTGGTCGTGTTGGAAGAGAATCTCCTCGACAATCCGGGACGTGCCGGGGGCACCGACAATCAACTGATCGCGGTCTTCGGCGAGGCGATTTACCGCGTGGGCAGCAAACGCCCCGTGTCGAGCAGTCCGCGAGCCATTCAGCAGTACGAGCTGCGCGTCAAGCCGCTGGACGAAACCTTCGGCCGACGAGTGGGGGAACTTCACGAGCAAGCCCGGGCCCAGGGGCTCTGGAAGGAAACTCCCGCAGAGCAGGATCCGGCCGCCTACTGGGTCGCCGGTCTGCTGGCCTATTTCGATGCGGCAGGAAGTGCGTCTCCGGGTGGTGCGCAGCGGCCGCGTACGCGGGAACAACTTCGCGCCTACGACCGCGGCCTGTACGACCTCGTGCACGAGACGATGGCCTTCGAGGAACGGCCGAACTGGCGATACCAGCCGTATTCACGGGTCCCACCGGCCACGGGCGCTCCCGGGCAACGTGCCGCCAGCCCTCGTGTCTATCGGGCCCGTGTCCAGCCTCACTGGTTCGATCACAACCGCCGCTTCTGGTACCGCAACGAGCTACCGGGGAACCGTCGCGAGTTCATCCTCGTGGACGCCGAACAGGGCCTGCGCCAACCCGCCTTCGATCACGAGGCCGTGGCCCGCCAGATCGGCGCCGGCGTCGCTCCAGATCGACTGCCCGTCGAAGAGCTCCAGTTCTCCGACGACGGCCAAACCGTGCTTTTGATCGGGCGCACGCAGGCCTGGCGTCTCGACCGCGCCACCGGCCAGCTCCGTGCCGAGGCGGTCCCTCCGCGCAGCACCGGCGATTTGATCCCGGAACGCCGACCCCGTCCAACACGCCGGACCGGTCCTGAAACGGAGATCACGTTTGTGAATCGTTTGGATCGACCGGTGCGCCTTTTCTGGATCGACGAGGAGGGACGGCGCCAACCGTATGGCACCCTCGAGCCGGGGGCCCGCCACGTCCAGCACACCTACGGCGGCCACGTATGGCTCCTGACGGACACGGACGGTCAACCCCTGGCCGTGTTCGAAGCCAGTGACATACCGGCCACCGCCGTGCTGGACAACGAAGGCGCGACCCGACGCGGCCCTCCCGCGCGTGCCGCCCGGGCCGTCGCCGGCCGACGAAGTGCGACGGCGGGCGATCGCGTGGAGTCCCCCGACGGTCGCCTCACCGCGCTCGTCCGGGATCACAACATTTTCCTGCGCAACGCCGAGGGGATCGAGACCGCCTTGACCACAGACGGCTCTGCTGAGCACCCCTACGTGCATCTCTCCTGGTCGCCGGACGGTCGCGTTCTGCTGGCCTGGCGCATGCAACCGGTCCAAATCCAGGAGGTTTACCTCATCCGCTCCTCCCCCGCCCAGGGCGGTCGCGCCCAGCTCGAGCGCCGGCCCTACGCATTGCCCGGCGATCCGTTTCCCAAATACGAACTGAATGTCTTCCATGTGGACAGCGGTCGGCGCCTGCGCCCGGAAGTGGATCCGTTCGAGCACCAGTGGCTGCGCCCGCGGGTGTACTGGAGCCGGGACGGGACGCGCTTCAGCTGGCTCCAGGTGGACCGTGGGCACCAGCGCCTCCGCGTCATCGAGGTCGACCGCGAAACGGGCCACGTTCGAAACCTCATCGATGAACGAAGCCAAACCTTCATCTGGACCGCCCACACCGAGTCGCTCGAACTGGACCTGGTGACTTGGCTGGCGAACACCGACGAACTGCTGTACGTCTCCGAACGCGACGGCTGGCGGCACCTTTATCTTGTGGACATGAACACGGCAGAGTCGCGCCAGATCACCCGCGGCCCGTGGGTGGTCCGCGGCATTCAATTCATCGATGAGGACCGGCGTCAGATTTGGTTCAGCGCCGGAGGCATGAACCCGGATCAAGACCCTTACTACCTGCACTACTACCGCGTGAACTTCGACGGGACCGGCCTGGTGGCCCTCACGGATGCCAACGGGACGCATCAGATCGAATTCTCGCCCGATCGACGTTTCCTCCTGGCCACCTGGTCCCGCGTGGATCATCCCCCGGTGACCGAACTGCGCCGTGCCACCGACGGCGCCCGGCTGTGCGTCTTGGAAGAGGCCGACCTTTCCGAGCTGCGCGCGGCCGGTTGGACGCCCCCGATCCCCTTTGTCGCCAAGGGCCGCGATGGCAGCACCGATATCTACGGCGTCATTCACGTCCCCAAGAACCTCGACCCCACCAGGCGCTATCCCGTCGTGGAAAGCATCTATGCCGGGCCTCAGGGATTCTTCGTCCCCAAGGCCTTCAGCCCGAGCGAGCGATTCTCCTGGCTGACGGAGGCCGGCTTCGTGGTCGTGCAAATCGACGGCATGGGCACCGCGCACCGTTCCAAGGCCTTCCACGACGTCTGTTACCGGAACCTCAAAGACGCCGGCCTGCCCGACCGCATCCTGTGGATGCAGGCGGCGGCGCGTCAGTATCCATGGATGGACCTGAGCCGCGTCGGTGTCTTCGGACACTCCGCCGGGGGCCAAAACGCCGCGGCGGCCGTGTTGTTCCACGGCGATTTCTACAAGGCCGCCGTCGCGTCCTGCGGCTGCCACGACAACCGCCTCGATAAAGCGTCGTGGAACGAACAGTGGATGGGCTATCTGCCGGCCGATCAAATCTGGAAGACCGGCCCGGACAACTGGTACGCCGCCTCCTCCAACATCGAGAATGCCCACCGCCTGCAGGGCAAACTGCTGCTCATGGTCGGAGAACTCGATACCAACGTACCCCCGGAGAGCACGTTGCGCTTCGTGGATGCCCTCGTCCGTGCCGACAAGGATTTCGAGTTTCTCCTGTTGCCCAACACCGGCCATTCCATGGGCGGCGCGTACGGCCAGCGACGCACCCGTGATTTCTTCCAGCGTCACCTCGGCGGCCCGCAACCCGCCCCCGCCATGGCCGTCAACGCCCCGCCGGCCACTCCCTGACGCACCCCGCCCGCTTCTCCGCCCCGCTGCGTACGAATCCCCGGGCCCTTCCCCCGGAACGGACCGCTCCCGCAGCGTCTCGTCGATCCTGGCAAGGTCTCACCGATACCCGCTCCACACCGCCACCACCAGGGCCGCCGCCGCCACCACCGTCAGTTTCAGCAACAGCGGCGCGGCAAACCGCACCCAGCGTTCATACGGCACGCCGGCTATTCCCAAGATCGCCATGAGCACGATGTTGGTCGGAATGAGAATGTTCGAAAACCCGTCGCCGAACTGATACGCCAGTACCGCCACCTGCCGTTCCAGGCCCAGCACATCCGCCAAAGGCGCCATGATGGGCATCGTGGCGTACGCCTGCCCGCTGCCCGAGGGGATAAAGAAGTTGATCAAGGTCTGGACCACGAGCATGCCCAACGCCCCCACCACGGGCGGCCACCCCTCCAGCGGTCGCGCCAGACCGTACACGATCGTATGCAGCACCTGACCCTCCTCGAGCAGGAGCGCGATGGAACGCGCAAATCCCACCATCAACGCCACGGCGGCCAGGTCGCCGGCCCCTTGCGCAAATCGCCGGGCTGTCTCGTTCACTCCCAGTCCACCCACCAGCCCGCAGACCACGGCCAATCCCAACCACAAGGCACTCAACTCCACCAAATACCAGCCCCGCGCCACGATGCCCCACACCATGCTCACCAGCACCATCGCCACCAGCAACAGGATCACCCCGTGCCGACAGGTGAGCAGCGGCGCCGCTTGGGCCGCGTTCATCGACCCGGACACGGGTTCCGTGCTCTGCCGCGGGGCGGGAAGCGACAGGCTCTGCCGGGCGTGCCGCCAGACGTGATGGATCCCCACGGCGACAAACGGAAAAAACCACAGCAACCGATACCCCAAACCCGAGGTGGGCTGCAGACCCGAGACCTCCTGGGCCACGATCACCGTGTAGGGATTCATCAGGGCCGCGCCGTAGCCGACGCAATAGCCCCCGACCAGCACGCCACACGCCGTCAACGCATCCAGGCGCATCCCCGCACAGAGCGTGACCAGCAACGTCGTCAATGGAATGTACTCGGTGGAGCACCCGAGCGTGGCGGAGACCGCGGCAAACAACAACGTGGCTCCCGCCACAAACCAGCCCGGCCGGCCCCCCACGGCCCGCAGGATCCGGTGCATCCCTGCATCCAGCGCCCCCGTGCCGCGCAACACCGAAATGGCCCCGCCCACAATGAGAAGGAAAAAAATGATCCCCTGCGCATCGGCCAGGGCCCGCGGCACCACCGTGAACAGTACCCACGGCATCAGCGCAACCCGTTCCGCAACCGGATGGTACGTCCCCGGCACCACCACCGGCCGACCCCGCTCGTTCAAGACGGTGTCGAACCGGCCCTGCGGCAAGATCCAGGTCGCGAGCCAGGCCAGGCTCATGATGAAGAACAGCAACGCCAGGGTGTGCGGGACGCGCAACCGGACGGGCTGAGCCATGAACGGAGCCGGGGGATCATGGGCCGTTCTGTTCATGCGGTTTCCAATGCTTCATGACGGCGAGGGCCGCAAGCCGAATCGGCCCCACGGCGCCAGACTGCGGTTCCTTGCGTCGGCGCTCCGACCTGTTGCGTCATGGTAACCGGGTGTATTTGCAGTATGGCCGGGTGCATCCATGACATGGACGAAGGTGTACTTCCCCGTAATGTGGGCGTGTGTCGCGGTGCCTCGGTGCGTAAGCGTTTGCCGAATCCATGCCCGGCAAACGAAAGAGCGAGTCGCCGCGTTCGAACAAACCCAAAACCCAAAACCCGTTCCCCATGAAAGCAACCCGACACCTCGGCTGGGCGGCCCTGGGGCTGGGACTGGCGGTCGTGCCCGCGGCATGGACCGCCACCTTCAGCGACAACTTCAACACCCCCCGCGATTACCTGGCACAAGGTCTCCCCGGCACCCTGTGGGAAGGCCTCTACACCGGCGCAGGCCAAATCCCCAATGCCACTCTGGGCGGATCCGGACCCGGCTCCACCGTCGCCATGACCAACAAGGTGGACACCGGGCAGCTCGTCGTCACATCGGTGGCCACCGACTGGGAATTCCAAGATGCCGACGGCGTCTTCCTGTACAAATTGGTGTACGGCGATTTTGACGCCGAGGTGTTGATCGGTACACCCTATGACCCCACCGCGTTCAACACCGCAGGGCTCATGGCCCGGCTGCCCAGCGACGGCGGACCCGCCGAGAACTACGTCTCATGGACCCGGTTCGACCAGTTTGGCATCGCCAACTATTTCCGCAACGAAGTGAACGGCGACACCAGCGGTGCCGTGCGACGGCCCATCTTCGAGGTCAACAACAACTACTGGCTCCGGCTGCAGCGCGTCGGCAACACATTCTACGCCTACGAACGCGCCACTGCGGATCAGGAGTGGATCCTGCGGGACCAGCAGGATCGGCCCGACATGGACGGCCTGCCCGTCCAAGTGGGGCTCATTCACGCGACCTTCAGCGCCAACACCCTCACCGCGGCCTTCTCCAATTTCAGGCTCACGGGCCCGAACGTCCAAGCCGGCACGGAAGCTCCGCCGGCCAGCGGTCTGTCCATCACGACGGACGCCGGTCCGGGAGCGCTCCGGATCCAATGGACCCCCGGTGCAGGCACCAGCGGGTCGTTGGTCGTGATCCGGGAGGGCGGTCCGTTGATGGCCCAACCGTCTGACTTCACCGAGTACACTGCGAACGCGCAATTCGGCGCGGGCTCGCAAATTGGCTTCCGCAACTACGTCGTTTATGCGGGATCGGGGAACTCCGTGGTGGTCACGGGCCTCAGCGGGGCGCACCAATACCACGTGGCAGTCTATTCGTACGTCGGAAGCGGCGCCTCCATCAACTACACGCTGGCCGGCGCGCCCACGGCCAGCGCCCGGCCTCCCGCGACCCTGCAGTCCATTACGCTCCAACTGCCGGAGCGAATCCAAACCAACGGCTTTGCCCAGGCCGTGGTCATCGGGCATTTCGACGACGGCTCCACGGCCAACCTCACCGCCCAGGCCACCTTCCAGAGCAGCGATCCCAGCGTCTTTACGGTGAATGCCGCCGGGTTGGTCACCGGGGTCGGCGCTGTGGAAGGGGCCGTGGCCACCATTACCGCGACCCATCAGCAATTCTCCGCCAGTCGGCAGGTCACTGCGGTGGGACCGCCGCCGGCCACTTTGCTGCACCGATACTCCTTCAATACGGATGCCAGTGATTCGGTGGGCAACGCCCACGGCACGCTCATGAACGGCGCCACCGTGGCCGATGGCGAGCTGGTCTTGCCCAACCCGGTGCCGCCCGCCGCCACCACCCCGTCGTCCAACCCGGGTGGGGCCTATGTAGCCCTGCCACCTGATCTCACCACGAATCTAACCGCCATCACCTGGGAAGCCTGGGTTACCGACGACGGCAGCGCCACGTGGGCTCGCGTGTTCGATTTCGGCAGCAGTACCACGCGGTACATGTTCTTGGCGGTGCCCGGCGTCAACCTGACACAAACCCGGTTCGCGTATAATGCCGGCGGCGGGGAGGGCACGCATCAACTCACCTGGACCACCGGCGGCGGCGGCCGGCCGCAAGTGGGCCAGAAGACTCACCTGGTGGTCACCACCGACGCGGAAACCCGCCGGGGCGTCCTGTACGTGAACGGCATCCCGGTCGCCGTTTCCGCCACGGGCTTTACCAACTCGCCCTTGACCGTGGGGTCCACCACCAACAACTGGTTGGGCCGCTCGCAATTTGGTGGCGACCCGTACTGGGGCGGACGCGTGGATGAGTTTCGCATCTGGTCCAATGCCTTGACGGCCCTGCGTGTGGCCATCAACGCCGCGGCGGGACCCGATCGACTGGTGGATGACCCGGGCGCCCTTCAGTCCATCGCACTCCTGCTGCCGCAACCTGAAATGGAGGTTGGCGCCGTCCAGAGCGCCGGCGTAATGGCCAACTTCGCCAACGTTTCCAATGTGAACGTGACGGCCGCGGGGGCCACATTCAGCTCCAGTGACACGAACGTGCTCACGGTCACAGCCGCCGGAGTGGTCACCGCCGTGGCCGCCGGGACCGCCGACATTACCGCCTCCTTCGGCGGTCAGACAACCAGCCGGACTGTGACGGTCGTTCCTCCGGCTCCGCCCGTGCTGGTGCATCGCTACAGCTTCACCAGCGATGCGCGCGACTCCGTGGGCAACGCACACGGCGTCAACCCGGAGGGCGGCATGGTGTTCAACGGGACGGCGGTGTTCGACGGAGTCCAGACGCTGGAACTGCCGCCGGGCATTGTCAGCAACTACAATTCGCTGACCATCGAGGCATGGTTCTACGCCTCCAATTACCACGCGTTGGGCGGGCCGTTGTACCTCTACAGCTTCGGCGAACGCCTGCCCAACGGCAGCGCCGCCAACTTTGTGCGTCTGGCCCTCAGGGATGACAACGTGGCCGCGCCGGTCACGCAGATCTCCCTGAACGGTCCCGCCGTCAACAGCGGAGCATTGATCGGCGGACGCACCCTCTCCGGTGGTTGGAATGCCCTGTTGTCCGGGTACAAACACGTGGTGGCCGTGTACGACGGGGCCCGCCAACAGATGGCCCTCTACCTGGACGGCGAACTCGTGCAGACCGTGGGCGCCGCGGCGCCCCTGTGGGCCGTCAGCAGCCCGTTGGCGTACCTTGGGAAATCCCTTGCCACCACCGAACCTCTCGTGTTCCAGGGCGCCCTGGACGAGTTCCGGATCTACAAGGGTGTTCTCAGCCTGGCCCAGATCCGCACCAGCCGCGCCGCCGGGCCGGACAATCCGCAACTGGATCCGGGGGCCTTCTCCACGCTGCGGCTGGAAGTTCCCGGCGTCATGATCCAGGGAACGCGCCGGCGTCCCGCCGTGTCCGGCGATGCGGCCAACGCCGCCAACATCGATCTCACCGGCGTGGCCACCCTGCAATCGAGCGCGCCCGGGGTGCTGCAGGTTCTGGCCGATGGCCGCATCCAGGCCGTTGCGCCGGGAATCGCGACGCTGACCGCGTCCTACGGTGGCGCCAGCACCAGCCGGCAAGTGGTGGTCGTGCCCAAGCAAACCGCGCTCATGCATCGCTACAGTTTCAACGGCGATCTGCGCGACCTGGTGGGAGGGGCCGATGCGAGGCCGCACGGCAATGTCACGATCGTCGAGAACCGCATGGTTCAGTTGACCGGCGAGCGGAACACCTACGTGGAACTGCCGCGCTACCTCGTGGATGGCTATGCCACGATCACCTTGGAGGCCTGGGCCCAGTTCCTGCCCTCGGGCAACTGGACGCGTCTGTTCGACTTCGGCGTCTACAGCGCCGCGGCCCGACCGGGCGGCGTGGATTACATCTTCTTCGCGCCGCGCACCGGAGGCGCCAGCTACCGCATTGCGATCAACCCGCCGGGCGCCGAGGTTGGCGTCACTGCCTCCACCGGGGCGCCTCAGGGCGATCTCAACGACGGGGTCATGCGCCACATCGTCTGTGTCTTCCAGACGGACGCGGCCCTGGGCGAGCGGTACCTGGCCCTCTACCTGGACGGCGCCCAGGTCGTACGGCAGACCATCACGGCGGATCTCTCGGCCATCCAGAATGCGTGGAACTTCATCGGCCGATCCCTGTTCTCTGCCGATGCCTATCTGCTGGCCCAAATCGATGAATTCCGCATCTATCACGGCGCTCTGACGCCGGAGCAAATTGCGGCGCATACCGCGGCCGGACCCGACGGCTCCCCGACCGTCAGTCCGTTGGCGGCGCCCCTGGTGATTACGGCCGCGCGCCAGGGCGACAACCTCGTCCTGACCTGGACCGACGCCCAAGCCGTCCTCCAGTCGGCCCCCGGCGTCACCGGGCCGTACACGGACGTGTCGGGAGCTTCCAGCCCGTACACGGTTCCGCTCACCGGCTCGCAGCAGTATTTCCGGCTGCGCAAATGAGCTTTCGGTCCCAACCCAATCACGACGATCCTCCAGGCATGGACCCCGGCCGCCAGCGGCTCCGACCTCCCTTCGGCTCGTCCGAATGGGTCTTCGGACCGCTGGCGGCCCTCCTTTGGAACCGACAGTTTGCGATGCAACAGCACGCCACAAACGCCCGGGAGCAACAGGGAGGCTCTGCCCCACCGCGGGGCTTTACCCTGATCGAACTGCTCGTGGTGATCGCCATTATCGCCATTTTGGCGGCGATGTTGTTGCCGGCGCTCGGCAAGGCCAAGGACCGCGCCGTGCGCACCGCCTGCATCAACGGGACCAAGCAGATGCTGACGGCCCTCTACATCTACGCCAGCGAGAACAACGAGCGATTGCCCGACAATGCCAACGTGGGATTCTGGGCATGGGACATGCCCACCGCCGTCGGCACCGCCATGGAGCAAGCCGGCAAAAGCTGGCTCATCTGGTATTGCCCCGGACTCAAGCCGCACTTCGACACCACCGACTTCTGGAATCTTTGGAACTATTCGGGGGCCTATCGGGTGCTCGGGTACTGCATCACCTTCCCCAACACCGCCACTCTGGCGCCCACCAACTGGAACCGGGATCTCATCCGTTCCGCCACCATTCAGGTGGGATTCAACACCACCATCACCGAGGGCCCGGCCCAGCGGGTGTTGGTGGCCGATGTAACGCTCTCCGCTCCGGGTCAGATGAGTCCATCCCTCCGCCACACGTACAACTGGACCCGTGTCCAGGGAGGCTACTTCAAACCCCATCGGTCCGCGCACCTGCGCGGCAGCGTGCCCGCCGGGGGATATACCGGCATGATGGACGGACACGTCCAGTGGCGCAAATGGGAAACGATGACCCCGCGCACGGTCGGCGGGGGTTCGCCGGTCTTCTGGTGGTAGGGACATGAAAAACAGCGACTTCACCGTCCCTCGACCGGGCCGGGCGCGGATTGGGTGGGTGCTGCGATGGACGCTCGCCGGGATCGCGGCCGGTCTTCTGTTGGCCGCCTGCCGGCGGGAATCCACGCCCCCTCCGGCCAGCGAGACGACACCCGCGCCCGCATCCGAAACGCAGACCCCAACCCTCAGCGAGGCCGACATCGTCTCCACCCACCGGTTGCTGGATTACCTGGAGAACTTGATGCAACGAAAAGAGTTCGACCAGGCGCGTCGCGCGATCTCCGAACTCGAGTCGCGACCCATGACACCGGCCCAGCGCCAGAGACTTCAGCAACTCAAGGCCCAACTGCCGCCCGGCTGAGTCGGATTCCGTCGTTTTCTCCCGCTGTCCCGGCAAGCCTCCCGCGCCCAAGGAAGGAGCCATGACCGCCGGGCGGAAGCATCCGGCCATGGACGGGGACCGGATGCCCATCAGAGAGCCGGCGGAGGCGTCTTTGAGTCGGGTATGTGCTTGGTTCTGGACACCCTCTGAAAGCGCAGCGGAATGTCGGCCGTTCCGAGCACAGGAACACCGGGGCAACACGACATATCACATTCGGAACCTTGAATCCCGCGCTCAACATGGAAACTCCGCCGTTCCACCCGTCGCACAGGCCCCTCCACGCGCCGCAGGCGCATGCGATTGACCATTTTGGGGCGACGCCCCCGGAACTTCATCCCCTGAACCCATGGAGCCCCGGAAGGGCGAAACCCGATCCCCCGTCGCGAGGGCAGGGCGTGCCCGGCGGATTCCGCATCCCCAGGCCGGGGTGAACCCCAACTCGCTGGTGTACCCAAGGTGTCGCCCCGGGGCTGGTGCCGCCGCGCCCCTTTGGGGCAAACTGACGGCGCGAGCAGGGCGCGAAAACCCTCTCGATCCTCGATGGCTTCGGCGGAAATGAATTTGGAGGCTCGGTTTTGGAGGCCCGTCGCTTGCGGCGGTTGCACAGGCAGGGCCTCTGTGCCGCAGACTCGCGGTCCGGGGCATTTCAGGGTTTGCAATCCCCTTAGGGCGGAATCGCGCATCTCCTCAGCCCACGAAAGCCAGGGGGAAGGTGGTTTCGTTGAGATTCGCGCATCCCGTGGCTCAAGACCCGAGATGCCCTCTTTCCCCGCCCGCGGATTAGGTTTGCTCGCCCGGTGAAACGCACTATGTTATGGCGGTGTCGCCATGGGCGCGCAACCGTTACCCCGGTCCGACGTCACGATCCTCGGCCCGCACACGCAACTGGCCGGTGTTCGGGCGGCCGCGGTGGAGCCGCGTCCCTGGATCGAGCCGTTCCCTGTGTGTCCGGCCTTGAACACTCTCGGCATCATCCATACCGGGATTCAACAAACGGCTGCCCCCATGAAAATTGTCCGCACGCGGCAGACCACCACCTATTTTCTGGCCTGCACGGGTGGGAAAGGGCGTGTATTGATCGACGGGCGCTGGCGGGTTTGCCGGGCCGGCTGGGCCTGTTTGCTGCCCGCGCACACGCTGAATGCCTTCGAAGCCATCCCCGGAGTTCGATGGGAGTTCTGCTGGGTGTGCTACCAGCAGCCGCGCGATCAACGGCCGCTGGGAAACGCCGCCTCCCCCGTGATGGCGCCGTATGATTCGCAACCACTGCTGGCGGCCATTCAGGGGCTTCTTTACGAATGCAGCGGCCCTGCGCAACCCAGTCTGATGATGCAATGGAGTCACCTGATCCACGCCTACGTGCTGCGTTTTGCCCGGCCCTGTCACCAACCCGATCAGCTCCGCATGCTCTGGGAGCGGGTGGAATCCCGACTGGAGGAACCGTGGACCCTGGAGAAACTTGCCGCGGAAGCCGGCTACAGCCGCGAACACTTGCGCCGATTGTGCCGTCGTCAGCTGGGCCGCAGTCCGATGCACCAAGTGACCTACTTGCGGATGCGACGGGCCGCAGAACTGTTGGCCACCACGGAACTTACCGTGGCGGCCATCGCCCACCGGGTCGGCTACCAGAATCCGTTCGTGTTTTCCAATGCGTTTGCCCGGTGGATCGGATGGCGGCCGTCGGAATACCGCCGGCAACGGACCGTCAACACTGCCGGCGGGAACCATCGGGCCGCCGCCGCCCCGCCGTCCGGCCTGCCGGCAGGTCTGCCGAACGACCTCCGGCCGCTCGAGCTTCCGGGCCGGCCTGCCGCTCCTTCTCCCGTGTCGGTTCGCTGAGCCGGACCGGTCTGTCGCGCAGGTCGTCACGGCTTGCTTGAACCACACGACCCGGATCCCGCGGGCTGCAGTCGCCCCGAGGCGACAGCCGCACTTCGCCGGGGTTCCGCGCTCGCAGGGGAAGGCTTGCCCGTTGCCGCATCCCTCCGGCATTGCCACACTTCTCCCGTGTGAACGCAGAAGCGCTCCGGTTGGAATCCACCGAGGCATCCCCGCCGCTCCTTCGGGCACGGGGATTGACGAAGGTTTACGGCAGTGGCCCGGCTGCCGTGCGTGCGCTCGATGGCGTGGATCTGGACCTGTATCCCGGCGAGTTCGTGGTGTTGCTGGGGCCCTCGGGCAGCGGCAAGACGACGTTGCTCAATCAGCTCGGCGGCCTAGACGTGCCCACCGCGGGCGATTTGTGGTTCGGCTCCCTGAACCTGGCCCGGGCGTCGGAGGCGGAACGCACGCTCTACCGGCGCAACGCCGTCGGATTCGTGTTTCAGTTTTACAACCTGATCCCGAGCCTCACCGCGCGCGAAAACGTGGCTTTGATCACCGAAATTGCCGCCCGGCCCATGGACCCGGAAGAGGCGCTGCGACTGGTGCAACTGGGGGAACGCCTCGACCATTTCCCGTCCCAACTCTCCGGCGGCGAACAACAAAGAGTCGCCATCGCCCGCGCCATTGCCAAACGGCCGGCGGTGCTCTTGTGCGATGAACCCACCGGCGCCCTGGATGTCCGCACCGGGGTCGCCGTCCTGGAAGCCATCGAGCGCGTCAACCGCGAGCTGGGCACCCTCACGGTCGTCATCACCCACAACGCCGTCATTGCCGACATGGCCGATCGGGTCATCCATCTCATGGATGGCCGCATCCAACACCAGCGGCGCAACCCGCAGCGGGTGCCGCCCCGCGCATTGCAATGGTAAAACGGCCGGCCTTCCGGAAAATGCAGCTGCGATCCTTCACCCCCCTTGTTTTGAACCGCGCCGGCCACGCAATCGCACAACCTTGAACGGATGAGCCTGCTCGATCTGAAGCTGTGGCGGGACCTGCAGCGGATGAAGGGGCAAACCCTCGCGGTGGCCCTGGTGATGGGCTGCGGATTGGCGATGTTGATCATGACCCGCAGCCTGATTCATTCCCTCGAGACCACGCGGCAAACCTACTACCGCACGCATCGATTTGCCGACGTGTTCGTGCAACTCAAACGGGCCCCGCGCAGTCTCGTGCCCCGGCTGGCCGCCATCCCCGGTGTGGCCGCCGTGCAACCCGGGATCGCCGTGCAGGTCACCGTGGATCTGCCCGGTCTGGATGAGCCCGCCAGCGGCCTGGTGCGGTCCGTGCCCGAAGACGGTCCCATGGAGCTGAACCGGCTCTTCATCCGTCGGGGACGCGAACTGCAGCCGGGCCGCCGGGGCGAATTGCTGGTGAGCGAGGCGTTTGCCGAGGCCAATCGGCTTCAGCCCGGCGATCCATTGACCCTGCTCCTCAACGGACGCCGACAAGAGTTCCGCATCGCCGGAGTGGTGTTGTCACCGGAAATCATCTTCGAAGCCCGCCCCGGCGTTTCCCTCCCGGACAACCGCACCTACGGCACGTTCTGGATGTGGGAAAGCGAGATCGCCACTGCGTACGACCTGGAAGGCGCGTTCAACCACCTGACCTCGATGCTGGCCCCCGGTGCATCCGCACAGGCCGTGTGCGCTGAACTGGACCGGCTGTTGCAAGCCCATGGAGGCCGCGGTGCCCATGCGCGCGCCGATCATCCCTCCCACGTTCGGGTCTCCGACGAGATCTTCATCTTGCGCACCATTTCCATCGGGTTTCCCACTCTGTTTCTGGCCGTGGCGGCTTTCATGACCCATGCCGTGCTGATGCGGCTGCTGACGTTGCAGCGGGAACAGATCGCCATCCTCAAGGCCTTCGGGTTCACCGACGCGCAAATCGTGGTGCACTACCTCAAGTTCGGCCTGGTCATGGCCACCCTGGCGGCCGTGTTGGGAACCGGCGCCGGTATTGCGCTGGGGCACCGGTTGGTGGCCTTGTATCACCTGTTCTTCCGTTTTCCCGAGCTGCATTTTCGGCTGGATCTGGCGGCCGTGGCCGTGGCGCTCGGCGTGGGAGCGCTGGCCGCCGCCGCGGGCGTGGCCACCGCGGTGCGCAAGGCAGCTCGCGTGCCCCCTGCGGAGGCCATGCGTCCCGAGCCGCCGGCCCGGTACCGGCCCGCCTGGATGGAGCGCGTCGGGTGGGGCGCGTATCTCTCCCCCGCGGCCCGAATGGCCCTGCGCAACCTGGAACGCCACCCCGCCCAGGCTTTCTTCACCGTGGCCGGCCTGGCCCTGGCCACCGCGTTGCTCATCGTACCCAATTGCTTTCGCGACAGCGTGGACCTCTTGCTGGGCTTTCAGTGGGACGTCGTGCAACGGCAGGACCTGAACGTCGGCCTGGTCGAACCCAATTCACCCGCCGCATTGTCCGGGTTGCGGCGGTTGCCGGGAGTGCTGGCGGTGGAACCCATCCGTGCCGCGCCGGCCCGATTGCGATTCGGTCCGCGGAGCCGCCAACTCGCCATCGTGGCCGTGCCGGCCGAGACCCTGCACAGTCGGGTCATCAACAAGCACTGGCGCCAGCTCAGCCTTCCGCCGTCGGGACTCATCGTGTCCGCCAAGCTGGCCGAGGTGTTGGGCGCACGGCCGGGGGACCTGCTCGAGGTCGAGTTCCTCGAGGGACGACGACCGGTCTGTCACGTCCCCCTGGTGGCGGTGTCGGAGGACCTCACGGGGTTGGGAGCCCACATGGAACTTCAGGCGTTGAACCGGTTACTGGGCGAGGGCGATCGTGTGACCGGGGCCAGCTTCACTTTGGATCCCGCGCAGCGGGCCGCTTTCCTCCGGGCACTCAAAGACATCCCACAGGTCAGTTGGGTCAGTATCAAGGACTCGTTGCGCGCGAACTTCCGACAAACCACCGCTGCGAGCATCAACCTCATCCAGCGCATGTATCTTGCCTTTGCCGTCGTCGTGGCCTTCGGAGTCGTTTACAACAATGCCCGAATCTCCCTGGCCGAACGCGCGCGCGAACTGGCCACCCTGCGCGTGATCGGGTTCACCGAGACCGAAGTGGCGGCGGTGTTGCTGATCGAGTTGGGCATCCTGACGCTGGTCGCGATGCCGCTGGGACTGCTGGCCGGCAGTGGATTCGCCACCGCCATCGTCGAAGCCATCAACACCGAGACGGTGCGTCTGCCTGCCGTGCTCACCCTGCGGAATTACAGCTTCGCAATCGCCACCGTCGCCACGGCCGCTTTTCTTTCCGCCCTGATTGTACTCCAACGAATCCGGAGACTGGATCTCATCGCCGCCCTGCGGGCGCCGGAATAAACACCCGGCCCTTCTCAAAGGTCGCCGGACGGGTCCGACGCTGCTCCTGCTGCGCCGGGCAGTGTTCGTCGGCGGTCGAGACCAGCCACCACGGTCGCCGCCGATGGCAGTTCGGGCAACAAACGAAGCGACGCTCCTTGCTCCCCAGGGAGGGATCTCCGGCGGAAATCCAGACGGCAAACCCCAGATTTGTGGACCCCAGGGTCAAGTGCGGCATGACCGATTTGGGGGCCGGATTTCCCCGTCGCCCAGAGCCGAATGAACCCGCGGTGTCCAGCGGCCTCGCGATCTCCGCCGGGAGAGGGCAAACGATCCGTCGGCTCGCGCAGGGGCGGGAGCGAACCAAAATGCTGTGGCCCCGAGAGAGCCCTCGGGCGGTCATTCTTCCCGGATTCCGCCACCCGCGACTCGAGCCGCCAGCCACTTTCCATGGCGGGGCCGGAGGCCGAAAGGGAAGCCGAGTCCTGCCCTCCGCGAGAGCATGAGGCGCAAGTACTCGGCCACAGGCGTGCGAAACCCATTCCCTCACAGCGGCGGCCCCTCGGCCCCGCACCTCCGCAGCCGGACAAGCGGGCAACGGCGTGTAAGCTTTTCGGCGCAGGGTCGCACGGCCTTACTCTCCGGCGCCGTAAATCATGGAGCCGTCCCCCGACGCGAAACGCACGGCGCGCCCGCTCGACAAAAGAAGTGCATTGTCAGTGGCGCGCGCGATCGCTATCTCTGGGCGGTCATGATTCGTGCGTTGTTGCTGGTCTTGGAGCCACAAAGAACCTGGGATCGCATCGCCACGGAGGGCCGCAGCGTGGCTCGCACGTTCTGGCTGTACGTGCTGCCCTTGCTGCTGCTGACCTGCGCCGTCGAAGGGCTGGGCATGCACTATTGGGGCGAGTGGCGGGGCGATCCACTGCGGCTGAAGCAGTTGACCGTGCCCGAAGCCATCGCGCATCAGTTGGTGCATCTGGCGGTCAATGTGGCGTTGGTGTTTTTCGGAGCCAAAATGTTCAAAAGCCTCGGGGAGACCTTCCATGGCCAGCACACCTACCAGCAGGCCTTCACCGTGGTCGCCTACGGACTGGGACCGTTCTGGAGCTTGCGCGTGCTGGATGCCGTCCCCGCGGTGAGCCCCTGGGTGACGTATGTGCTGGGGATCACCCTGACCATTGCCGTCCTCTATCACGGCGTGCCCCGGGTGATGATGCCCGATCCACCCCAGGCCTTCGGGTTGTACCTGATCGGGAGCCTGGTGTTGGCGCTGGCTGCGGGGATTGGCCGATTTCTGCTGGTCTGGCTGCAACAGGGGCGCTTCGTCCAACTGGAGAGCCTCCTTGTGCGTTGCATCCGGCATCTCTGGCCGGGCTGACACGGCGACGGCGAAGGGAACAGCGCGGGCATCCGCGTCGAAAGGAACCGCGACCATTCGGGACCCCGGAAAGGTTGTCACAAGCCGAACCCGGCCGTGGAAAGGCGCCGCGGCCCGGAAACCGCCGGGGCCCTCGATTCCTCACCGCTGGGTTTCTTCGGATCCCGGAGTCGGAACCCCGAATCCCTCCCTCGATGGCGGCCCATGCCCTTGCCGCCGCAGCTCCGGAGGCTCACTCCAACACGATGCCCCGACGGATGTAAGTGGGAATGTCCAGGTCTTCCCCCCGGTGGATGTTTGGCTGCGTCCGTTCGAATCGGCCCCGGGGAGGCACGTCCAACGGCAGGGTACCCTGTCGCATGCGTGCCGGCGCGGTTCGCCGTGGAAAGGTCACCCGCGAAGCGACGTCCCTGCGAAGTCCCGCTGCACCGTCCTCGAGCCCGGCCGACCCGGATGGAGTTTGCCCGGCGGTCTTGCCGTTGACATGGTCCGCTGAACCCGAAGCGGAACGTCCGCGCTCTGCCTCCCGGGTGCCCTCGACGACAGCGGCATGCCCGAATGAGCCGGAGGCGGTGCGCGCCAAACGATCCCCGCGCCGCGTTACCAACAGCAGCGCGCGCAGACGACCCGACCATTCGGGCCGCACGGCCGCCCCCACCAACAACTCTGCATGCCCGCACCGTGTCTGCAACAGCTGCACCAACCCGTCCACATCCCCCACCGACAGGTCCGGTCCGCCGGTGACATGCAACACCACCGAGGTGGCAGCCAACAAAGCTTGGCCCTCTTCCAGGAGTGGATGTTGCAGAAGCTCCTGATTCAAGGTGACCAGACGTCCGGTCCCTTCGGCCCGGGCCGTGACCAGCACGCTCTCGGCATGACGCCCGCGCAACAGCGCACAAAGCTTGTCCAACGGCAGCGGTAACAACCCGCGATGGGTCAGCAGGTCCAGAAACGCCTCCAGACCCTGGTGCAACCACTCGTTGACCCGCGCGTAGGTCTCCACCACCGGCGTGGGTTGGGGCAGCAACCCAAACAGCTTTTGATTCGGCAAACAAACGAGACCGTCCGCCACCGCCCGCAATTCCTCCAGGGCCGCGTGCGCCTGCTGAAGACGAAAGCTGCCCTCCCAATGAAACGGCGTGACCGCGAGCACCAGGGTTCGGGCTCCGGCCTCCCGCGCGGCGCGTGCCAACACGGGCGCCATGCCACTGCCACTGCCGCCGCCCAAGCCCGCCAGTACCAATACCCACTCCGCCCCGGCACAGACCTCCCTCAGGCGACCGTAATTCTCTTCGGCCATCGCCCGGGCGCCGTCGGGATCGCCAGTAGCACTCCAAGGCAGTTGCGTTGTGCGTTCCAGACGCAAACACCGGACCCCGTCCGGCAGCTCCGTGGGAATCGGATCCCACGCCGGCAACACGACGAAGGCAGCCGGAGAACCCGGCCGACGCGCGGCCAACGGCAACAGCAGGCGCATCCCCGCCGTGCCGACACCGAAGAGCCGTAACACATGCGCCGGGGCTTCTGTGCCCGCAACGGGACCGGACGGCGACAAGGGCGTCTCCATGGGGAGCAGATTCATCAACGGTGAAACCAATGACGCAGGGTTTCCTTCACACTCTGCACCAGACCGGTCCGCACGACCGGTCGGCGCCGCTGGGCTCCGTACTTCAGCAAACCAATCGCACAGGCAAATTCCGGTTGATCGAGAGCACTCTTCAAGCCGCTGACCGCATGGGTGCGCCCCAGGAACACCGGCAGCCCGAACACCTGCTCCGCCAGTTGCGTCACGTGCGGAATTCGCGCGCATCCGCCACAAAGAAAGACGCCGGCCCGGATGGAGTCATACAGACCCGCCTCTTCGACCTCCTGTCGCACCAACTCGAACGTTTCCTCCAGACGCAGGTGCATGATGCGCCGCAGGTGTTCGAGGTGAATGGTGCGGAGCGTGGCCCCGAACTCGTTGGTCAGATCCAGGGTTTGTCCCCGGATTCGTTCGTCCACCAGAGCCGCCCCGTAATCGATCTTGAGTTGCTCGGCGCGGCTCAGGGCCACTTTCAGGCCGCTGGCCAGATCGTTCGTCACGTGATCCCCGCCCACGGCCAACACGCCCGCATGTCGAAGGATCCCGTCGGCATACACGACGAAGTCGGTGGTGCCTCCCCCCATGTCCACCACCAGGGCCCCCAGTTCCTTCTGTTCGCGCCCCAGGATCGCCAGCGCCGACGCCAGCCCGTTGAACACGACGTCCTCGATCTCCAGGTGCAGCTCCCGCACCGCGCGCACCGTGTTGCGAAGTCGGTGGACATGGCCGTGAATGATGTGCACGTCCACCTCCAGCAATCCCCCCAGCATTCCGACGGGGTTCAAAATGCCATCCTGCCCGTCCACCAAAAAATGCTGCCGCACCGCGTGGATGACCTGGTGATCCGCGGGCAGATTGATGCTCCGCGCATGCTCCATGGCGTCCGCGACGTCCTGCTCGGTGATCTCGTGATCCTCCGCCGTGATGGGCTTGACGCCGCGGTTGTTGAAGCCGCGGATGTGGCCTCCGCTCACGCCCAGGAAGACACTGCGAATCTCCACATTGGCCATTTGCTCCGCTTCCGCCAGAGCAGCCTGCATGTCCTGACGCGCCTGATCGAAATCGGTGATCTCACCCTTGCGCACACCGCGCGAGGGGCTCTGACCCACCCCGATGACGGTCACCTGACCATCCCCGTGGGTTTCCCCCACCACGGCGCACACCTTGGAGGTTCCGACTTCCAACCCGACGAGAATGGGCGTTCGGTCAAACATGTTTCCGGGAAACGGTGTTGGGCCGGCGCGGCGGGGAGGGCTCCGGCTCCGATTCCGGCGCCTTCCAACGCACGGGAATGTTGTTCCCCACCGCCAGGTCCAGGGTTTCGATCTGTCGCTGCTGCCGCCATCCGGCCTCGTGAATCTCCCGCCAGCGCAGCAACTGGCGCTCGAAGTCCTCCAAGCCAAACGTGATCCGACTTCCCTCCCCGGTCAGCACCTCCAGTACGCCCGCGCCCAGTGCCAACTCTCGTACCTCCGCCAAGCCCGCCATGGGGGACTGCGCAAACGCCCGCAACCAACCCAGCGCCGCTTGAACCGACGCATGCTCAACCCTTCGCCCCGGCTGCAGATCGTGGTAATTCAGACCCCGCAAGAGGGGCAGCGCCGAATCCGTCCCCGCCCCCTCGCTCATCAGCCGCGGGTCCAGGGGCGGCAACACCACCCCTTCCCCGTCCACGTGATACGTCACAAAGTCCACGCCCCCGGGCGAAACCGGCAGCGGGACTTGGATCCTTGCCACCGGCCGGCGTTCGGTCACCCGCAACCGCAAGGTATCGGGCAAAACCCGTTCCACGGACACCGAGGCTACGTACGGCACCATCTCCAGACTCCGTTTCACCTGCGCCAGGTCCAGCGCCAGGAGATTCACGCCCGGTCGCACGCCCGCCCAGCGCCGGAGTTGCTCCACCGACAACACCCCGTCGGTGCTCACCTCCACGCGGTGCAGCGTGAAGCGCGGGTTTTCATAAAACAGGCAGTTCTGCAGCCAGGCCCCCGCCCGCCACACGGCGTACATCCCCACCCCCAGCCCGAAGGCCCCGGCCAGTAATCCGGCCACCAACCGCGCACGCGCGGCTCGAACCACACTGGACCGCAATTTCACGTCCAAGAGGTGTTCGCGGCCCAGTCGACGATTCCGTGCTTTGGGGCGCCAGCTCCACATGTCAGTGCCTCCGCTCCAGTCCGACCGGCGCCGGCCCGTGGGCGCGGCGCCAGGCCAGCGCCACCATCCGTTCGCACAACTCCTCGTACGAGATGCCGGCCGCGCGCGCCGCACGCGGCAACGCACTGGTCGGCGTCATCCCCGGCAGCGTGTTCACCTCCAGCACCACCGGCGAACCGTCCGGACGGACCATCATGTCCACCCGACCGTAATCGCGCCCGCCGATCGCCTCGAACGCAGCGCGGGCCGCCGCACGGATCCGTTCCGCCGTGGCCTCTTCGAACGGGGCCGGGCACAGATACTCCGCCGCCCCCGGCGTGTATTTCGTCTGGTAATCGTACAACCCCGACCGCACACGCACCTCGCTGATCGGGAGAATCTCCTCCCCCAGGAGTCCCACGGTGACCTCGCGTCCGACAATCCGTTCCTCCACCAGCAACCGGCTGTCATACTGCCAGGCCGCCGCCAGCGCCGCTGCCCAGTCCTCGCGCCGCTCCACACACTGCAATCCCAAACTGGAGCCCTGACGGGCCGGCTTCACAATCAGCGGCGGTTCCCAACCGTCCGGCCACGGCGCATCCGGCCGATCCACCACCACATACCGGGCCGTCGGCACGCCGGCCGCCACAAACCGTTCCTTGCTCAAGACCTTGTCGAACCCGATCCGACTGGCCTCGGCATCGCAGCCCGTGTAGGGAACCCCCATCCGCTCCAGCACCGATTGCACCGTGCCGTCTTCGCCATACGCGCCGTGCAACGCCAAAAACACTACGTCCGTGCCCTCGGGCAGACGCCAACCCGGCTCCACCGGATCCACCTCGAACACACGGTGTCCCAGGGACCGCAAGGCCGCCGCCACACCGGCCCCGGAGCGCAGCGAAACCTCGCGCTCCGCCGAGGGCCCCCCCAACATGACCGTGACCGTCAGTCGCCTTTCCAGCATACCCACGCCTCGGCTCCCTCGCCCACAATCTGCACCTCGGGTTCCAAATTGACGCCGCGCTCCACCTGCACGTGCGAACGGAGGCGCGCCATCAAACGGAGCACGTCGGATGCGGTCGCACCCGGCTCCGTCACGATGAAATTTGCGTGTTCCTCGCTGACCCGCGCGCCTCCCTCCCGCCAACCCTTGCAACCCAACTCATCCAGCAATCGACCCGCCGCCAAACCCTCGGGATTCTTGAACACACACCCCGCGCTCGGAGCCGCCGGTTGCGTTGCCCAGCGGCGTTCACTGTACTGGCGCATCCGCTCCTGAATCTCCTCCCGTGCGGCCGGTCGCCCTCGGAACACCGCCCCCAACGCAATCCGCTCCCGCAACCCGTCGCAGCCCCGATACCGGGCACCCATCTCCCGGGCAGACCGTTCTTCGACCTGCCCGTCCATCGTCATGAACCGCACCAGCTCCACCACGTCGAACGTGCAACTGCCCATGGCCCCCGCATTCATGCGCAGCGCGCCGCCCACACTGCCGGGGATCCCCTCCAGAAACTCCAACCCGCTCAGACCCGCATCCCGCGCCACACAAGCCACCGCCTTCAAGCGCGCGCCCGCCCCGCTGCGGATCCGATCCCCCACGACCTCCACGCGCTGCCAGAGCGGATGTGCCAGGGCCACCACCACCCCACGAAACCCGGCGTCGGTCACCAGCAGATTCGAACCGCGTCCCAGCACCAACAGGGGCACCCTTTCCTCCCGACAGACCCGCACCACCCAGGCCAGATCCGCTTCCTGGGCCGGCTCCACCAACCAGTCTGCCGGCCCCCCCACCCTCCAAGTGGTCCGCCGCGCCATCGGTTCATCCCGGAACAGCCGCGCTTCACCCGACAGCCCCTCCCGCAGCCGCGACTCGAACATCGGCGGCCGGGCCTTTTCCGTTGCCGTTCCGATGCTCCCACTGGCCTCCGCCGGATTCATGAGCTCTGTGCCGTACTCACACTCAGCCATGGATTGCCGCCACCGTTGGGCCGCAGCACACCCGCGGCCGCACCTCCGCGACCCGCTGTTGCCCGGCTTCCCAAAGGGCCTCTGCAATCCGCGCCGCAGCCTCGGGTCGATGCCAGCGTCGCTGCGCCGTCACCATCGCTCGCCGCACCTCGTCCCCGTCGAGCAACTCGCCCAATTCGCGGATCAGACGCTCCGGCGTGGCCTCGGACTGCCGCAACACCCGGGCCGCGCCGGAGTCTGCAAGGCAACGCGCGTTGTGCCATTGATGATCATCCGCCGCCGCCGGGAACGGCACCAACAGCGCCGGCACGCCCACCGCCGCCAACTCGGCCAGAAACGACGCCCCGGCCCGGCTCAACACCACCGTCGCCGCCAGCATCAGCTCCGCCATCGCCTCCGAAAACGGCATCACCACTGCCCGCACCTTTTGCGCCGCATAAGCCGCACGGACGCGACTCTCATCCTCCTGCCCCGTCACATGGATCCACTGCACCGGCGCGCGTGTCCTCTGCCACTGCGGCAACGCTTGCAACACCGCTTCGTTCAAACCGCGCGCTCCCTGACTGCCCCCCACCACCAGCACGGTCGGCGCCTCCGCCTCGAGCCCCAATTCCAACCGCACGCGCCGCTGCTCGTCCGCCCGCCGGATCGCATCCAGTCGGCCGGCCTCCGCGAAACTCGACCGCACCGGCGTGCCGGTACACTCCACTGGCCGGCCCGGCCACGCTTTCGCCGCACACTCGAATCCCACAAACGCCCGGTCCACCCAGCGCACCAACCAGCGATTCGCCCGACCCGGCACCGCGTTCGACTCGTGCAAAAACACCGGATGCCCCGCGCGCCGAGCCGCCCCCAACACCGGCACCGAGCTGAATCCCCCCATGCCCAAAACCACCCACGCTTCCCCGGCCCGACAGAGACGCCGCACGCGACGCCATGCCCGCAGCCATCCCGTCAAGCACCTCCAGCGACTGCCCGCCTGCCATGCCGCCACCGGCAAGACCTCCACCGCACAACCGTGCACGCCGCGGACCGCACGCCGATCCACCTCCTTCGGCGAAACGAACAACGTCACCTCCGCTCCGCGCTGCCGCAACACCTCGGCCACGGCCAGACCCGGAAACAAATGCCCGCCCGTGCCCCCGCAGGCAATGCCCACCCGCAGGGGCGGCACGGCGGAACAGTCGCTGCCGCCCGGCATTCGCTGCCTGTACACCGTCGCTTTGTTCCCGGCCTCCACGACTCTCAAGATCCGGCAGGTACGGCTTCTTCGTCCGGCAAAAATGGGTTTCGGCTCTGCGGCAGGGGCGCCGGTGCACGGCGTGCCACGCTCAGCAGCAATCCCACCGCCGCCAGCATCACCACCAGACTGGAGCCGCCGTAACTGATAAACGGCAACGGCAATCCCTTGTTCGGAAACAGGCTTGTGACCACCCCGATGTTGATGATGGCCTGCATGGAGATCAGGAGGGTGACGCCCATGGCCAGCAACAGGCCGAACGTGTCCCTGGCCCGCAGCGCAATCCACAACCCGCACCACAACACCGTCACGTAGAGGAACAACACCAAGAGGGTGCCGACCAATCCAAGCTCCTCGCCCACCACCGCGAAAATGAAGTCCGTGTGGTGTTCCGGCACGAAGCCCATCTTCTGTCGGCCGTTGCCCAACCCCAACCCGGTCCAGCCGCCGGATCCCAGCGCCAGCATCGCCTGGTACGGTTGGAATCCCGTGCCCTGCTTCGTCTCCTCCAACGCCACCCACGAAAAGATCCGTTGGGCACGCACCGGATCCTGCCAGACGTACCATCCCACGGCCGCCGCGCCGGACAACCCCGCCGGAAGCACCAGCCGCCACGAAACCCCCGCCACCAGAAACAACGCCAGCGCCAGCCCCGCCATCAAAACCGTCGTCCCCACATCCGGTTCCAAAAACACCAGGCCCAACATCACCCCCACGGCCAACCCCGGTTTCACCACGCCGCGCAAGGTCATCAGCTGCCGCGCCCGGCGCTCTCCGTACCACGCGATCAGGAGAATCAGCGCCAATTTGGCGAACTCCGACGGCTGCAGGCGGACCGACCCGAACCCCAGCCAGCGGGACGCGCCATTGACCCGGATCCCGATCCCCGGCACCAACACCAGCGCCAACAAGAAGACCGCGATCCCGTACATGATCCAGACCCAACGGCGCCAGCGGGCGTAATCCACCGCGGCCAGAACCGCCGCGATCGTCAGGCCCAGGGCACACCAGATCGCCTGCCGGGTCACCTGGTCGGCCCCGTGCTGCACCATTGTCGAGCTGTACAAGACCACCAGGCCCAGCGCCACCAACGCCGTCACGCAAAACACCAAAGTGGTCACCGCCAGCTTCATGCCGAGTCGAACTGCAAGCCGGGGTTGAAACGGCCCATCCGAGTCATGGGGGCAGCGTCTTCGCAGCTCTCACGGACGCGGTCCCTGCGGCTGCACCGGTCCCGGCCCGATGGGGGGCATCGAACCCGGCCCACCCCCGGACCCGCCCGGCACCGAGGGCGGCGTTGGCATGGGCACCGGCTGCGTCACCGGTGCAGGCTCGGATCGCACCGGAGCCGCCGGCGCAGGAATCTTCAGTTTGTCCCCCACCTTGATGCGGTCCGTGCGCAACTGGTTCGCGCGACGCAACGCTTCCACGGTAACGCCGAACTGCCGGGCAATCTTGGTCAGGTTGTCCCCGGACTTCACCACGTATACCTGTTCCCCGGCCACCGACGCCTGGGACTCCACCGCACCGCTGGTGGCGGCCGTCCGATTCGCCGCAGTCGCGGTCGCGCCCGCCGGCACCACCAGTTTCTGTCCCACCCGCAGCCGCCGCGGTTCCACCCCCGGATTGGCATCCATCAATGCCTTCATCGGCACACCCAGCTTCCGGGCGATCGTGTAAAACGAGTCCCCCGGTTCCACGGTGTATTCTGAAGGCGGCGCCCCCTCCGCGGGCCTGTCCACCGGGGTCGGGACCGCCGGCGTGGGCGCGGGCAACGGCACCGGCAGCGGAGGTGCCGTGACCACCGCCGGCGGCGGCGAAGTCTCGGCCAACCCGGGCACCGGAGCCACGTTGGTCTCCACCACCGGCGGCAGGTTCGTGTCGAACGTTGGCAACACAGGAGACAACTCGGGAAACGCCGGCGGCGGCTGCTCGCGTTTGCAACCCTGAACGATCAAAGCCGCGCCGATGGCCAGCACGTGCACAGCCAGGACACACAAAAACGCCGTCCGCACGCGGGACCGGCTCTGTGCTCGTTGTCCCAACAACGAACCCTGCGGAAGCAACGGATTGTCAGTGCTCATAATTCAAACGGCGCCCCACGCGCCGGAAGTTTCTCCTGAGGGAAGGTTTCAGCCCTGCATGTCGGTCGTCCCTCACCCCGACCCATGCCAATGCTCCGGAACCCCCGGGACCGGCTTCTTCCACCCGGCGTACGATCCGGCCCGGATCCGCGAATCCTTCGAAAGAACAGACCGCGTTGCTGGGCGATTCGAATGGGATCGAAAGCTCGAACAACCGGCCACCGCACACCCGCTCCCGGCCCGGCCGGCAGCAGGCGCGCCTCGCAAGGCCAGCTTCTAACACCCTGCCCCCGGCGGCGCAAGCGGCAACATGCCTGCGGTCCGCCCCGCGGGTGCGGACGCATTTCCACAAGCTGCGATCCCCGGCATTCTGCGGTGTTCATCGGATCTTCAACGTGGCCAGCGCCAGCACGGCAAACAACACGCCCAGGATGTAAAAGCGCGTGACCACCTGACTCTCGTACCAGCCCAGCTTCTCGAAATGATGATGCAGCGGCGCCATCAGAAAGACCCGCCGCCCCGTGCCCGTCCGCAGCCGCGTGTAGCGGAAGTAATACCGCTGCAACAGCACCGAGAGCGCCTCGAGCACGAACACCCCCCCGGCAATCACCAACACAAACGGTTGATGAATCAACACCGCCACCACGCCCAGTCCGCCCCCCAGCGCCAACGAGCCCGTGTCCCCCATGAACACCTGCGCCGGATGACAGTTGTACCACAAAAACCCCAATCCCGCCCCGATCATGGCCGCGCAAAAGACCGTGAGTTCGCCCGCCCCCGGTACGTACGGAATCAACAAATACGCCGCGGCCACCGCGTGACCCGCCAGGTATGTGAACACCAGAAACACAAAGGCCGTGATCACCGTGAGCCCAATGGCCAACCCGTCCAGGCCGTCCGTCAGATTCACCGCATTCGAGCTCCCCACCACGGCCAGCACCGTCACCAGCAACCCCACGCCACCGGCGCCGGTGAGCACCGGATGCTTGTAAAACGGCACCATGATCTCGGTGACCAGAGGGCGGGTGGCCGGATTCCACCACAAATACAACCCGACAACCAATCCCAACAGGGTTTGCACCGCCAGCTTCACCCGCTCGGAGGTCCCGCGGCTGTTCTGCTGGGTGATCTTGGCAAAGTCGTCGTAGAACCCCAGCCCGCACAAGACCAGCACGCACAAGACCGCCAGACAGACCAGCGGATTCCACACCGCCCACAAGAGCGTGCTGAGCACCATCACCGGCACCAGGAGCAAGCCGCCCATCGTGGGCGTTCCCTTCTTGCTCAACAACCGCGCCCGTAAGTCGCCCGACTCTTCCGCACGATCCCGGTATTCCTGTCCAAACTTCAGGGCCTTCAACCAGGCGATGACTCGCGGGCCCAACCACCAGCTCAACCCGAGTGCTGTCAAAGCCGCACCCCCGCTGCGCACCGTGATGTATCGGAACAGCCGCAGAAACGAGAGTCGCTCGGCCCAGACCGTCCCCTCGGCCATCTCGCCGATCCACTGGCACAAATAATAAATCATGCATCCCGTCCGGCATCAGCCCGCAATCCGTCGACCACCTGCTCCAGTCGCATCCGCCGGGACGCCTTGATCAGCACCACATCGCCGGCGCGCAAGAATTGGCGCAAGGCTCCCGCCACCGACTCCGGGTGGGTCAGTTCCAACACCCGCATCAGGCCCGCGGCCCGTGCGGCCGCCCCCATCACCGCAGCCCACGGCCCCACCGCAAACAACTGTTCGACCCCCAACTCGGCCGCACGCCGGCCCACCTCCGCATGCGCCGCCTCGGCATGCGCCCCCAACTCCGCCATCTCTCCCAGCACCGCCACGCGTCGGCCGGAACACGGCAGCCTCACAAAGGTCTCCAACGCCGCCAGCATCGAGTCCGGATTCGCATTGTAACAGTCGTCCAGCACCCAGACCCCCTGGACTTGGAAAGTCTCCATCCGGTGCGGCGGCGGCGCGCACCGGGCCAGCCCCTGCCGGGCCGCGTCGGCACTCACCCCCAACGCATGTGCCATCACCAGCGCCAGGACGGCATTCCGGGCCTGGTGACCCCCCAGCAACCGAGTCCGGTACTTCCCCGCCCACGCCGGCACCGGCCCTTCCACTTCAAATTCCGTGCCCGACCAGTCCACATGGACGCTCTTCACGCGCCAATCGTTGTGCGATCCCAGCCCAACCCGAATCACTCGGGCCCGGGTTCGCTCGATCATCGTCCCGGCCCAGGGATCGTCGCCATTGAGCACCAACAGGCCCTCCGCCGGAAGCACTTCCGCCAGCGTTCCCTCCTCCCTGGCCACACCGGCCAGGTCCCCGAAAAACTCCAAATGCTCTCGTCCCACGCCCGTGAAAATGCCGTGCCAGGGACGAATCCATTCCAACAACGGCCGCAGTTCGCCCGGGTGGTTGGTCCCCGCTTCCAGGACCGCGGCCCAGTGTTTTCGTTCCAGCCGCAGGAGGGTCAACGGAACGCCCACATCATTGTTGAAGCTGGCCTGACTCCAGAGGGTCGGCCCGTGCTGACTCAACACCGCCGCCAACAACTCCTTGGTGCTGGTTTTCCCGTTGGCCCCCGCCACGGCCACCACCGGGATGTCGAACTGTTGCCGGTGTCGGGCGGCCCATCGGCCCAGAGCGGCCCGGGTGTCGTCCACTTCCAAAACCGCGCATCCCTCCGGACAATGCACGGCCCAGCCGGACTCCACCAGCACGGCCACCGCCCCGCCTGCGACGGCGGCCGACACAAACTGATGCCCGTCGAAGTTCGGCCCTCGCAGGGCCACGAACAGGTCCCCGGGCAACACCTGCCGCGAATCCGTGCAAACCCGCTGAATCCGCAGCGCGGGGTCTCCCCGCACCCACCGGGCCTGACAAGCCTCCGCGATAAACTCCAGCGTGCAAGGTTCCATGAGCGGCTCCAGCCTACAACGACGCCGGCGCCCCCGGGGAGCGCGAAACCGAACCGGAGCAATGGCGATCATCGAGCCGCAACCTCCGCCTTCTGAAGTTTGTGCAGCTCCTGGGCCAGATCGAGTGCCCGCTCCAACGCCCACCCCGCCCGGTGCTGCGGTGCCGAGGCCTTCCCCGGCAACCGCCCGCCGGGATCCTCGAGGCGCGCCGGACGCCGCGTCCCCGGCCGCTCGCCGGCCGCCGCCGCCAGAAACAAGCGATGCGATGGATGTGCATTCGTATTCATGACTCCCTGCCTCCGTGCGTGGAACGCAAACGACGTTCGGAACCCGGTCGCGAGCCCGCGCCTTCCGAGGCCGCCCGCGCGACCGACCCCGACTCCGTCTCCGAATCGTCCGGCGGCACGCCCAGATACTGCATCACCCGTTCGGCCACCTTGCGGAACACCGGCCCGGCCACCTGGCCCCCGTAATAGCCCCGCTGCGGCTCGTCCAACGTGATGGCAATCAACACCTCCGGTCGATCCGCCGGCAAAAACCCAATGAAAGACGAAATGTATTTGCCGGGCACGTACCCGCGCGTGCCCTCGGCCTTCTGGGCGGTCCCGGTCTTTCCTGCCACCGCGTAGCCCGGGACGGCCGCGGCCGGAGCCGTGCCCTGTGGCGTCGGCACGGTCTTCAACGCACGCACCATCGCCCGCGCCGCCTCTTCGCTGACCACCCGCCGCACCACTTGGGGTTCGTACGCCGCCACCACGCGGCCCCGACGGTCCTCCAGCCGCTCCACCAGCATCGGGCGCATCAGCACCCCTCCATTGGCCAGCGCCGCCATCGCCATGGCCATCTGCATCCGCGTGACCGCCACACCGTGGCCCATCGGAATCTGCGCAATCGAGATCTTGTACCACCGGTTCACCGGCGGCACATACCCGGGCATCTCGCCCAACAAGGGCAGCCCGGTCCGCGCCCCAAACCCAAAGGCGCGAATGTACTCGTACAGCCGTGGCTCGCCCAGCCGCATGCCGATTTTGGCCGCCCCGATGTTGGAGGACTTGGTGATGATCTCCTCCACCGTCAGCCGATCGTAGGGATGATGGTCGTGAAGGATGCGGCCCCCGTACGCGAACCGGCCCTGCTCGCAGTCGAACACGTCCTCCAATCGCACCACCCCGTCGTTGAGCGCACCGGCCACCACCACGATCTTGAAGGTCGAGCCCGGCTCCATGTGGTCGGTCAGAATGACATTGCGGCGCGCCTCTTCCGGTGCATCACCGGGGCGGTTGGGATCGAAACTGGGCAGGCAGGCCATCGCCAGAATCGCACCGGTTTGCGGGCGCAGGACGATGCCGGTGATGTTGCGCGGCCGATGCTGCTCCATGGCCTCGGCCAGAGCACTCTCCAGAATGTTCTGAATGACCGCGTCCAGCGTGACCACCACGTTCCACCCGTCCCGCGGCTCCACATCCTGATCGCGCAACCGCACCACCTCGCGCCGGCCCCCGTCCACTTCGGTCACCCGCCAGCCGCGCACCCCGGCCAGTTGCGCATCCAGGGTGCGCTCCAGGCCATCGGCTCCGCGGGTCTCCAGAAGCTTCACCCCGTCCACGGTGACCTCTTGCAATCCCGTGTACCCCAGCACATGCGCAGCCAACTTCTGATTCGGGTACACCCGCAGTTGATCCTCCCACGGCTCCACGAACACCGCGTAACGGCTCAGTTGGGACAGGAAATTCTTCTCGGCCTTGGGCAGCGTGCTGTCCGGCGGAGGAGCCAACGTGGCCATCGCCTTCCGAATCTGCTGCCACGTCTCCACCGGAACTTTGCGCGCCAACACGACATAACGATTCGTGACCGCACGACCCGTCTCGGCGTCCCACCGCACCCGCGGCAACAACTTCTGCTGCAGCTCCAGTTCCGAAATGCCCAACAAGGGCGACAACAAACGAGCCACCACCGCCTGACGGTCGCCGACCAGAACCGGATCCGCGCAGACCGTGCGCACCGGTACACTCGTGGCCAGCAAAACTCCCCGAGCATCCAGAATGTCGCCTCGACGGGGTTGCCGAAGAAACTCCCGCTCCCGATTCCGCCGCGCTTCCTCCGCCAGCTCGGGATGCCTCACCAACTGCAGCTCCACCAGCCGGTACGCCAGCAGGCCGAAAAGCCCGAACAACACCGTGGCCACCAGGACCGCCCGGCGCAACTGCACCGCCGTTTTGACACTGTCGCCCATCCGCCCGTTTCCGCTGCCCGATCCCCGGACGGGGTTGCCCTCTCGACCCGCACCCGGGCAACCCCGTCCCCGTTCCCGCCGCTGGCCGCGCCTTTGGCGCGTGCCTCCCCAAATGGGCGGCCGCACGCCCGCGGCGATCGGTTCCTCTTCCGACCGCGTCACGGGCGGCGGCCCAAAGCCGCTCAATTCAACCCGGCCCGGGAACCGTCGGGTTCGCCAACCCGCCCGCCGTCCGCGTCTCCGGCCAGCCGTGCGGCTCCGGCAACCGCCACACCTGCGCCGGATGCGCCGGCACGAGGCCCAGATTCAGTTCCCGAACCCGCTGCTCCAACACCCGCGGCGTCTGCAACGTGGCCAGCTGCCGTCGCAACCGCTCGTTCTGCAACCGCAACTCCGCCAACCGTTGCTCCCGCAGCCGAATCTCCCGGCTCAACCGGTCCACCTGATTCTGCTGCCACACGTAACCCAGGCCCAAAGCGCCAAACCCCAGACACAAGACCGCCACCCACAGCGCCGGCCAAAACCAGCCTTCCTGCCGATGCTTGCGATGTCGCCCTGTCATGCGTCAGACCTTTTCCAACACCCGCAGCTGCGCACTCCGGCTGCGCGGATTGGCCTCCACCTCCGCCGCCCGGGGGACCACCGCCTTGCGCGTCACCCAGCGCGCCTGCGGCGGCCGCGGCCGACGCAGTTCCGGCACATCGACGTCCCCCGGACACTCGTAGTCCCGTACCCGTTCCCGTCCGAAAGCCTTCACCAACCGCACCTCCAAGGAATGAAACGTGATCACCGCGAGCCGGCCGCCCGGCTTCAACACCCGCCACGCCGCTTCCAAACCCCGTTCCAGCGAGCCCAATTCGTCGTTGACCACAATGCGCAGCGCTTGAAACACCCGCGTGGCCGGATGCCGCGCACCGCCCCCCCGTCCAACCACTGCACAGACCAGCTCCGCCAATTGTGCCGTGCGCGTCACCGGTCGGGCCCGCACGATCGCCCGCGCAATCGCACGCGACCGTCGTTCGCCGCCCAACTCCCAGAACCACCGCGCCAGTTCCTCCTCGGAAGCGCTGTTCACCAGATCCGCAGCCGTCAATCGCTGCGCGGGGTCCATCCGCATGTCCAACGGGCCGTCGGCCTGGAAACTGAACCCGCGATCGGGCGTCTCCAGTTGCAGCGAACTGACCCCCAGGTCCAGCAGCACCCCGTCACAACTTTCCGGCGCCAGTTTCATCAGCAAATCCGCGTAGTTGCCCTTTTGCAGTTCGAACCGGCCCGCAAACGGCGCCAACCGCTCCTGCGCCAACGCCAGTGCCTCCGGATCGCGATCGAAGCCCCAAAGCCAGCCATCCGGAGCACTGGCCTGCAAAATCGCCTCGGCGTGTCCCCCCGTGCCCACCGTGGCATCCACATACCGCCCCCCGGGCCGCGGCGCCAACAGGCCCACGACCTCTTCCACCAACACCGGTTGATGCCACCGTTTCACAAGCCCCCGCCATTGCGTGGCCCTCCCGCTTCAACCCTGCCGGCTGCCGGCCAGCCGTGCCACCCAGCCATCGAACCAGCGTTGCAGTGCCCGCAAACCGGTCAGCCACGCCCTCGGGCCGGAGTCACCTCCGCTCGAGGCCTTCCCGCGCTGACCCCACAGCTCCTCGTCCGCATCCCGCAAATCGTTCCGAACCACCTTCACCTCGGCCAGCGCCTCCCTCCGCCGCAGCGGCAGCTCCATCTGTTGCGCCGGACCCTGCGCCCCGGGAGTTCTCCTCCACGGCCACTTCCAACCCGCCGGTCCACGCCAGAGCCGCCTTCCCGGCGCGGGCCCCGCCGCATTCGGCTGCAGGATCTCCCCACGGGCAACCTTCGCCGCGGCCACCTGCTCGCACTCGCGCTCCCGCATTTCCTCGCCCGCCGCCCCGCCCGAGTGGGTTGCGATTGCCGGGTTCCGCCGGCCCGGCTCGGCCGCGGCCGCCTGCGGCACTGGAACTGGAGTCACCGCCGGCGTCGTGGCCATGGGCTCGGAGACCCTAGCCCGGCCCCAGCTTCCCGCCGCGCCTGCGCGGGGGCGCACCCGGGGGCCTCCGGCCGAGCCCAGGGGCGGCAGCGTCGGAATGTTTCGCATTCGATATGCCCCGGCTTTGTCGCCGGCGCGGGTAATCACACGCGTGGTCACGAGTAACCGCTCCAGCATGAGGCTCACTCCATCAGGTTCATCGCATCCGGCAGCAGCACCTGGTCGGCCGCTTCCACCGCCGCGTATCGTTGCGGATTCCAGATCTCGAATCGGTCCAGCAGTCCCACCAGAAGCGCCTCGTCTTTGATGCCCGCCTCGCGGGCCATCGCCTCCGGCAGGCAAATCCGACCCGCCCGGTCCACGGTCACCTGCTCGGAGTTACTGCCAATGACGCGTTTCAACACGGTCTTGCGCGGATCTTCGTTGGGCATGGCATCGATCGTCCGCATCAACCGTTCCATCTGCTCCGGTGGCAGGACCCGCAAGCACGGACCGTGCGGTCCTTTGCGCCAGACAATGATGGTGAACTCGACCTCGCCCTCGGCCGGACGCCACTTGGCCGGGATCTGGACTCGCCGCTTCTCGTCCACACCGTGCAGGTAGCGGGAGTTGTAATAGATCCGGGCACTTTTGGCTTCGGCGCTCACGGGCGATCCACCGCGCTTGTCTGGGCGCTACTTTTGCTCCACTTCGCCCCACTCTTAAACACTTTGCCCCACCAGCCGTCAACAACATTTCGCCCGGATTGTCCACAAGTTATTCACACCCGAAACCACACCCCGTGCCAACCAGGCCCGAAAAGCGCCCGAACCTCCCCAAATCCCAAGGAAAATGCCCGTCAGGAATCCCCGGCCCCTCAACCCCAAAACTCGCGCCAATCGAGACGCCCCAGCCGCCTCAATCCCGCACAATCAACACCTCGGGCCGACGCCGCGCCAGCTCCGCCAACACCATTTCCACCGTCCGCTCCACTGCGCCGAGGTTCTCCCGTACCACCGCCACCGCTTTCCGCCCCATCTCCTCTCGCAACACCGGATCCGCCAACAATCGGTCCAATGCCGACTCCAACTCCCGCACGTCCCGCACCTGCAGCGCCGCCCCCGCGTCCACCAGTTGTCGGGCAATCGCCGCGAAATTCTCCATGTGCGACCCAAACACCACCGGCTTGCCCACCGCGGCCGGCTCCAGCGGATTCTGTCCCCCCTCGGCCGTCAGACTCTTCCCCACGAAAACCACGGTGGCATGCGGATAAAAGTGGCGGAGTTCGCCCGTGGTGTTCACGAGCAAACAGTCCACCTGCCCCGGTGCGTACACGGTGCGACTCGTGATCTCACTGCGATACACGAACCGCAAACCGCTCCGGGCCAGCACCTCCCCCACCTCGCGGCCGCGCTCGAAATGTCTCGGAACCAGAATCAGAAACAGATCCGGATGCCGTGTGCGCAACCGGAGGAACAACTCCGCCAGAATCGCCTCCTCACCCGCGTGCGTGCTGCCCCCCAGAAGGATTCGCCGTCCCGCCCCCACGCCGATCTGCTGCAACAATTGGGGCACATCCAGTGCAGTTCGTTCCTCCAGGTGCGCCGCATCGTACTTCAAACTGCCCACCACCCGGATCACCTCCGGCCGGCAGCCCAGCTCCCGCAGCCGGGCCGCGTCCGCTTCATTTTGTGCACCCACCCCGGCAAACGACGCGAACAGGGGTCGAAAAAACCAACCCAGCCGCCGATACCAGCGGTAGGACCGCTCCGAGAGGCGTGCGTTGATCAAAAACACGGGGATGTCAAGGTTGCGTGCGCGCCACAAAAAGTTGGGCCAGATCTCCGCTTCCATCAGCAGAATGGCAATTGGTTTGACGGCCCCCAGCGCGCGCGCCACGTAGGGCTTGCGGTCGATGGGATAATAAATCTTCCCGATGTGGGAAGGGGTCTTCCGCTGCAACTCCCCCATGCCCGTCGTGGTGGTGGTGGAAACCACGATCTTCACGTTGGGCAAGCGGGGTTCCAGCGCGCGGATCAACTGCGTGCACAGGTTCACCTCCCCCACGCTCACCGCGTGAATCCAGAGCACGTGCCGGTTGGTGATGGACTGCTTGAATTTCGTGTCGTAGCGGCCAAAACGCTGGCGAAAACCCGTCCGCCAGTTCCCCCGCCGGCGCATCCGCCAAAAGTAATACGGGGCGGCCAGCCAGAAGCCCACGGTGAACAGCACGTTGTAGAGGGTCTTCACCATCTTCCTTCAGATTCGCGCAACCGTCCTTGCGGGGCCGGACGCCCTGAGCCGTCCGTTTGGCGCACGCAGGTGCTCGCGCGGCCACGGGTTCACGGGGGCCCGGCCCCCCGCACGGGCACCGTGTTGGTCGCGGCTTCCAACAAACGGCGTCGCACAATCTCCAGGTACCGGTCCGCCATCGGGTTGTCCTTCCATTGCAGGCGGCGCGATCGCTCGAACCACGGCCGGGCCGAGGCGTATTGCCCCTTCTGCACGTAATGCCAGCCCATGTGCGCCACCACGTAGTAGCTGTTCGGATCCAGCTCCACCGCGCGATCGAAATACGGCTGGGCCTCCTCGGTCCGATCCAGCCAGTCCAGACACATGCCATAGCGCAACGGCGGATAGGGATCGTAAGGGTTCAGTCGCATCGCGATCTCAAACCACCGCATCGCCTCCTCGGCCAGCGCTTGATAATTGGTCGCGCCTTCGAAGCTCTGAATCCGCAATGCCTCGCCCAGCCGATAGGCCGTTCGCCCGTTTCTCGGCTCGATGGCCCACGCCTTTTGCAGCTCCGCCACCTGTTCCGGCGAACAATCCGGCAATCGGTCGGCCCGCGCGAGCACGCGTTGCTCCCGGGCGCTCACCCACGCCTCCCGCCCCAAATAGCCGGCCACCGTCACCAGCACCAATGTCACCGCGACCTTCACCGGCAACCGCGCGCGGAACCAGTATCGGTCCGTGGAAAACCGCAGATGCGAACTCAACAGCGCCATCCACGTCACCGCGATCAGGGCATTGGCCGGGATGTGCATGTTGAAATCGGCCACCGAATGAATCAGGATCGCTCCCAACCCCAGCGACGCCCCGAAGACAAAGGCGAACTTGTTGCTCGCTCGTCCCCCCAGATCCGCCAGAGTTCCCCGTACATACGGCCAGGTCTGGACCACGCCCACCAGCAGGCAGATCAGCGCCGCCCCCACCAACGTGGCCCCCACCACGCCCCAATCCACCAACGTGTTCAGATAATCGTTGTGCACGCGGTCCGGCCGGTTTTGCACCGCCGCGGGCCGCACCTGCCGGAATCGATAATCGAAATGCCCCGGACCGATGCCCCACCACGGATTCTCCCGCCACAATTCCCAGGCCGACCGCCACAACGCGGGTCGCACATCCGCCGTCCGGCCCTCGGCCACCTCCCGGGCCACCAGCTCCCATCGCTTCTTGAGGACGAAACTCTTCGGCAAAAAATAGAAGCCGGCCGCCACGGCCACCGCCAGCAGACCCAGCGCCAGCCACCGATGCGCACTCCGCAGGGCCAGCACCACAAACATCACCAACAACACGGTCCCGGCCGCCACCCAGCCCGCCCGCGACAGTGTCACCACCAGTCCCGCCAACATGACCAGCCCCGCATACCCCAGGACGACCTTCCCCACCGGCGACAGCCGACTTGCAACCGCATACGTGAAGGCCAGCGGGACGACCAACTCCAGAAAACCGGCCAAATGATTCGGATTGATGTACGTTCCCAGGCCCCGATGCCGGTAGGGCGACACGAATCCCCACACCTGGTTCGACCCGCTCACAAACTGGTAAATGGCATAAAAGGAAATCAGGGTCCCCAACCCGATCATCGTGAACGCGATCGTCCGCGTGGCCTCCTGGCCGTGCAAATGATTCAACACCACGAAAAACACCGAGGCGTACACCAGGACCCGCAACCATTCCTGCCGCGCCACCCACTCGATGTCGGCCGTCCAATACCTTCCCAGCGCGTACAGCGTGAACAGCACCACCACCCAACAGATCGGGGGCCACAACAGTTCCGGCCGCTTCTCCACCCAGAGCCGCAGGATCCACAACCCCAGCAATGCCACCGTCAACGCCTGGACCACCAAAAAGTCCTGCGGCCGCACACAGCCCGTCGCCAACGGCGCGAACACCAGCAATACCAGGGTCAGGAACAGAAGTCCCCGTTCACACCCTCGTTCTATGGCTTTGAGATTCATTCCCAGCCAGCCTCGGACGATTCTCTCGGGCGAGCCCTCCTTGCCTGCGGCCCAGGCGTGGGGCGAGCCTCCTTATACCCTTGAACATCAACAGCGTCCAGTGACTTTCCCGATCCCCCGCCTCTTGGGCGCCATCGGGTCCGGATCGGGGGCCCGACCCGGATGCTTTGCCCGCTCATGGCTGCAGCCGCTCGATCCGCCACCCCCCCGCCCCATCGGCCACATACTCGAAGCGATCATGCAACCGATTCTCCCGTCCCTGCCAAAACTCATACCGCACCGGCCGCACCCGGTAACCGCCCCAAAACGAAGGCAACGGAATCTGCCCTTCACCAAACTTGCGCTTCAACTCCTCCCACTTCGCCTCGAGGACCGCACGGGACGAAATCGGCCGACTTTGCTCCGAGACCCAGGCCCCAATCTGGCTGCCCCGGGGCCGCGTCAAAAAATACGCCATCGCCTCGGCCGTCGACACCCGTTCCGCCCGCCCCTCGATGACCACCTGCCGGCTCAACGGCGCCCAAAAAAACAGAAGGCACACATGGGGATTCCCTTCGATCTCCCGCGCTTTGCGGCTCTCCAAATTCGTGAAAAACACAAACCCGTTCGCATCGTAACTCTTGAGCAGAACCATCCGCGCCGAGGGACGCCCGTCCGACCCCACCGTGCTCAAGCACATCGCATTGGGATCCAACGCCACGTGCTCGCGCGCCTCGAGAAACCAGCGCTCGAACTGCACCAACGGATCCGGCGCCAGATCCCGACGGTGCAACGGCCGGTTCTCGTACTCCCGTCTCAAATCAAACAGATTCATGTCCCCCAAGTGTGAACGCTTCCGGCCCGCTTCACAACCCGTCACCTCACCCCCCGGGTTGCATCCACCGGTCCCTGGGCGGAGCGTTCGGTAGAGCGCCCCCTCGCTGGCCCTCCGGTCCCGCCGTATCATTGCCCCACCTCCGCCATGGCGTTAAACTCCCGCGCCATGGTCGAGACCACGTCAGCAACATCGCCACCACCGGTACGGCTCGACGGCCGACACCCCCGTCAGCTCCGGCCGATCCATTTCCAAAACGACATCGCCCCGCACGCCCTGGGGTCCACCCTCGTCGCATGGGGCCAAACTCGCGTCATCTGCGCCGTCACCCTCGAACCCGCCGTGCCCCGCTGGAAAAAAGAACAAGGTTTGCCCGGCGGCTGGCTCACCGCCGAGTACTCCATGCTCCCCTACTCCACCCCGCAACGGAAACCTCGCGAAATCACCAAGGGCCGCCCCGAAGGACGCACCCAAGAAATCCAGCGACTCATCGGCCGTGCCCTGCGCACCGCCGTGGACCTCCAGAAACTCGGCGACCGCACACTCTGGGTGGACTGCGACGTGCTCCAGGCCGACGGCGGCACCCGCACCGCCGCCATCACCGGCGGTTACGTCGCCCTCGCCCTGGCCCTGGAACGCCTCCTGCGCAACGGCACCCTCACCGAATCCCCGCTCCGTCCCCCGGTCGCCGCCGTCAGCGTCGGCATCGTCCATGGTCAGGTCCTCCTCGACCTCTGCTACAACGAAGACGTGGAGGCCAGTGTGGACCTGAACCTGGTCATGAACCAGGCCGGCGAAATCATCGAAATCCAGGGCTCCGGAGAAGAGGCCACCTTCACCGAGGCCCAACTGCAAGAGATGCTCGAAGCCGGCAAGGCAGGAATCCAACAGCTCATTCAGGCCCAGCAAGAGGCGCTGCGGACTTTCAGCGCACCGTCGTCCGTGTGTCCATCCACGACCCCATGAGTGCAACTCCCACGCGTCTGTACCTGATCCGGCATGCGGAAGTGGCCGTTCCCTACCAACGGGTCTTTGCGGGTCGCCTGGACATCGAATTGTCCGAGCACGGTCATCAACAGGCCCGGGCCCTCGTGCCCTGGCTGACCAGTTTGGCCCCCCGGGCCGTTTACGCCAGCCCGATGCTGCGCGTCCGACAAACTCTCGAGCCCTGGCTCCGAAACGGTGGTCCCACCCCCGTGCTCTGCCCGGAATTGCGCGAAGTGGACTTCGGCGAGTGGACCGGCGTCGGATGGGACGAGGTTCAGGCCCGATTCGGCCAGAGCCCATGGGACTGGCTCGCTCTGCTGGAACAGAACGCCATTCGCGCCGCCGAACCCTGTGAGGCATTCCGCAGCCGCGTCGCCGCCTGTCTCGAACGAATCCTGCAGGAGCAGCCGGGTCGCACGGTGGCGGTGGTTTGTCACGGCGGCGTCATTCGCATGGCTCTGGCGTGGCTCTGCCAGTGGTCCCTGGCCGCCACGGCCTCGCTGGCCATCGATTACGCCAGTGTGACGCGCGTCGCTGTTCACAACCCGCGCGTCGAGATCGAGCTGCTCAACTATCAACCCTGGCAACCCAACCCCTGACCCTGTTGCCACGAACCTGCGGGCGGCATCCGCCCCGGGAACGAGTGCGATGAGGGACGCCCCCTCCCCCCAACCCGGTCCTGCCTGGATCGCCATGGGCGCCAATCTCGGAGACCCGGCCCAAACGTTCCGAGCTGCCCTGACCACCATGGCCCAATGGTCGCCCCGCCCCGTGCGGGTCTCCTCCCTCTATCGAACCCCACCCGTGGATTGCCCGCCCGGCTCGCCCCCTTTTCTCAACGCCGTGGCCATGCTCATCCCGTTCCCGGACGAGACCGCCGAATCCCTCCTGCAAAAAATGCTGGCTCTGGAAAGAACCCTCGGCCGCCAACCCGCGCCCGTCCGCAATGCGCCCCGCCCCCTGGACCTGGACCTCATCGCCTTCGGACACGAGCAACGCCGCACCGAAACGCTGATCCTCCCCCACCCACGCGCCCACCTGCGCCGCTTCGTGCTCGAACCCCTCAGCGAGCTGGCGCCCGACCTCATCCTGCCCGGACAATCCCGGACGGTGATGCAGCTCCTCGAACAGTTGCCGCCCCTGCCGGGCATGGAAAAAGCCGGTTCCCTCGACTGGCCCCCCTGATGCCGTCCCGCCGCTGCCTTCGCAGACCCTGGCGCTCTCTACGGGTGATCAAATCCCGAGGTCGTTTGGACCCTCCCGCCAAACGTCCCGGCAACTCCACGAAACCCCGCGGTGGCAACTCCGGGCGGCAACCGCTTCCGCAGCCCATCCCCGTCACCCCACCAGGGCGCGACAAAACCGTTCGATGCGATCCAGCCCCTTTTCCAGATTCTCCATGCTGGTGGCGTAACTGATCCGGATGTAATCATCCGCGCCGAACGCAATGCCCGGCACCGCAGCCACCTTCTCCGCCTCCAACAACCGCTTGCAAAACTCCGTGGATTTCAACCCCGTGCCCGAAATGTTCGGAAACAGATAAAACGCCCCGCGCGCATTCACACAGGAAAGGCCCGGAATCTGATTCAACCGGCGCCAGGCATACGTCCGGCGCCGATCGAATTCGGCCAGCCACGTTTTCAAATGATCCTGCGGACCCGTCAGCGCCGCCACCCCGCCCTTCTGCGCAAAGCTGGTCGGATTGCTCGTCGAATGGCTTTGGATGGCATCGATGGCACGCGCGATCGGCTCCGGGGCGGCGGTCCAGCCCAGCCGCCATCCGGTCATGCTCCAGGCCTTGGCAAACCCGTGCACCAGGATCGTGTGCTCGTAGTGGGCCCGCGAAAAACTGGCCACACTGCGGTGCACCGCCCCGTCGTACAGGAGATGCTCGTAAATCTCGTCGCTCATGATCAGCACACCATGCTCGATGCACACGTCCCCCAGCGCGCGAACCTCTTCCGGGCTGTAGACCGTGCCGGTCGGGTTGCTCGGCGAATTCAAAATGAACAACCGCGTCCGCGGCGTGATCGCCGCCCGCAGCTGTTCCGCCGTCACCTTGAATTCCGTGCGGTCGGTCGTCGGCAGAATCACCGGCGTGGCCCCGGCCAGCTTCACCATCTCCGGATAACTCAACCAGTACGGACTCGGAATCAGCACCTCGTCCCCCTCCTGACAAGTGGCCAGAATCACGTTGTAACACGCATGTTTTCCGCCGCAGGAGACGATGATCTGTTCCGGTGCATACTCCAGGCCGTTTTCGCGCCGGTGCTTGTCCGCGATCGCCTTGCGCAGCTCCGGAATGCCGGCCGCCGGGGTGTACTTCGTAAAGCCCGCCGCCAGCGCCGCCGCCGCGGCATCCTTGATGTGCTGCGGCGTGTCAAAGTCCGGTTCCCCGGCCCCGAAACCCACCACGTCCTGTCCCTCGGCCTTCATCCGCTTCGCCTTCGCATCGATCTCCAAAGTCAGCGAGGGCGTCAGCGAGGCCGCCCGGTTGGAAATGCGGTACTCCATAAATCAAACCCGTGCTTCCTTAAACTTCCCCCCGCGCCCGGGCAAGCCCGAACCCGCACGAATGCGTCGCCGGCCGAACACCGCTACCGGAGATCGTGCGCCCGCGCGAGCTGCAGATCCACGCGCTCCACGCCCTGCCCGCGCAGGCTTCAGGTGGCCAGTTTCCACGGCTCGCGCCGCGGCCGGTCCAACCAACCATTCGCCTCCGCATCACCCACGAAGCGCCACTGCGCCGGATCCCAACGCAACCGGCGCCCATACCAGTAGGCCAGATTTCCCAGATGACACACGGTCACCGAGCGCGCCCCCACCTCCACATCGCAGATCGGCCGTCGGCGGGTGCGCATGCAATCCAGCCAGTCCTGCAGATGGTCATCGCTCGCGTACAGCCGGAGTGCCCCCGGCCCCAGCGGCTCGGCCGCCACAGCCTCCGGCTGGGCCTCGAATTTGCCCCGATCCACGAAAATGCGGCCCTCGGTTCCCTCGAACCACACTCCGCGCTTGTCGCTGTCATGGATCACCTCCACCCCGTTGGCATACCGAAAGCGAACTCCGGTGCCGGAACCCGGATCCTCGGGCGGGATCACCTCCACCGGCCCACTGCCATCCATCCCCAACCCCCATTGCGCAATGTCGAAATGATGCGCCCCCCAGTCCGTCATCGCTCCCCCCGAGTATTCGCGGTACCGACGCCAAAGAGGAAAATGATCGTGAACGCCCCGCGGGCTCAGGATCGAGTTGTAGGGCCGCCAGGGCGCCGGTCCCAGCCACAAATCCCAGTCCAGGCCCGGTTCCAGCGGCTCCTCCGGCAGGTCACACCAACGGCTCGGCCCGCCCACCCCCACGATCACTCTCTCGACACGCCCGATCCGCCCGTTGCGGACCAGTTCGCACGCACGGCGGAACTCCGACGACGACCGCTGCTGGCTGCCCGTCTGCAACACCCGCCCGTGCCGCCGCACCGCCTCCACCATGGCTTGCGCCTCGGCAATCGTCAGCGACAACGGCTTCTCGCAGTAAATGTCCTTGCCCGCGGCCGCCGCTGCCACCACTTGCAACGCATGCCAGTGATCCGGCGTGGCAATTACCACCGCATCGATGTCCGACCGCGCCAACAGCTCCCGAAAATCCCGATACGCCGCGCAACCCCGGTACCCGCCCGATCGCTGTTCCCGACCGTAAAAGGCATCGACCCGTTGTCGTGCATCCTCGCGCCGCGTGGTGTCCACGTCGCACACCGCCACCACTTGCACCTCCGGCTTCCGCAAAAAACCATTCAACAAACTCCGGTTCTGACGGCCCATGCCGATGAACCCCAGCGTGATGCGGTCGTTGGGACTGGCCGCCAGAACCCGCCGCCGGCTCAGCCCCAGCGTTCCCATCGCAGCCAGGCCCAGTGTCAAAAACCGGCGACGCGAGACCGGGGCGTGTCCCATTGCGCGGAAATCCTCTGTCATGCCGCATCCACTAGATGGTTCCCGCCCGGCCCGCAAGGTTTTCCGGGCAGCTCGAGTGGCCCAAGGCGGGGGCCGGGGGCCCGACCTTTCCGATGCCCTGCTCTCCCCGCCACACACGCGTCCGCTCCCTCACCCGAACCTGCTGCCCGGTCGGGGGCCCCACCCGCATCCCCTCGGCCCCTCTGAAAGGCGTTGGCGTGCGAGGTGAAAAGCATCCCCAGCCCGGCGGTTTTCAAAAAAGACATCGCCCTGATCCTCCCGGATCAGGGCGACGTGCACTCCAAAGCTGGTTGCGGGGGGTGGATTTGAACCACCGACCTCAAGGTTATGAGCCTTGCGAGCTACCAGGCTGCTCCACCCCGCGATTCAGGGCGACATCTACATAGCACAGGGCCGGCCGGCGCGCAAGAGGGCAAACTTCCTCAAAGCAACGGTGCCAAGACGGAATCCACCGGCCCTCATCCAGGCGGATCCGGCATCCGCCCTCTGAGCGAACCGGCATCTTCAAGAAGTCCGAGTCCGGCGGAGCCTCTCGGATGAGAAGCTCGCCAACCCTTGCCGGCCCCGGTGTCAACAGACCGCTGCGCAACCCACAGGTCGCGGGTTGGCCCGGAACGGATCCCCAGCGGCCCGGATGCATTAGCACTGAAGTTGAATGGCTTCGGAGTCTGTCCCCTGTCAGCCTGCTCACGCCATAACCCCGGCCGCACGGGCAGCCCTGGAATCCGGGGAAAAACGCGCGCCGCCGTGTTTGAGCCATCCGCGTCCATCCGAGTGACCGCCTTCGCCGGGATCCCCGGGGCCAAGCGCACTTCGTAAAACGGCCACGCGTTGCCCTGCAGCCCGCAAACATCGCCCGGCCTCCAGAGCAGAAAACCTTCAGCAAACCCGGCGCCGCAGCCGCGAAACAAGGCCTTTCCCTGGCCTTCGCAGGCCGCTCCTACACATCCTTTTTCGCCATTACCCAGGTGACGACACTGCGTGCCGGCCAGGGCCAGGCTTCCCCTGTGCGCAGCGGCCGGCCCGGCATCAGATTTTCCCCCTCCACCTCCGTTGTCAGATACGTGCGGAACTCCGCGGCTGTACCGTCCGCCAAACGCAGGGTCAGTTTCCGCTCCCGATCCGACGGGTTCACGCCCACGACCACCACCGCACCCGTCTGCGGTTGCAGGTACGCCGACAACAGAGGCGCGTCGCCATCGGTCTCCGGGTTCGGCACGTTGCCGGTGGCCCGAACGTCCACGCGCACGCTGCCCGGTCGGACGAACCGCGCGTAATGTCCGAACCCCCACAGCAGCTTGGATTCCCGGACCGCTTCGGGGGCCGGTTCGCGCCCCACATACACCAGTCCGTCCTTGTAGTCATATGGGCTGATCGCCAGCCACCATTGCCAGGACGTCGCCTCCGCCAGCGTGAGGTCATGATGAATCACTTGCGCCACGAACAAGGCGGGCGCCATCCCGAGATCGCGGCCCGAGCCACGCAAGCGTCCTTCGTGGTTTTGACCCAGGATGCAGTACTCGCTCATCCAAAACCGCAGCCCGGGATGCTCTTGGCGCAGTCGCCGCCCCAACTCGCGTCGCACCCCCAGCCAATGCTGTCGCCGCTCCGTGGTGCCGTAGCCGTGCGCCGCCACCACCGGAGCCACACGCGCCAGACGGTGGACCGCGTCCGGTCGATTTCCGTACAACTCCCGCAACTGGTCGGATGCCAGGGGCTCTCCTTGCATGGGCCGCAGAAGGTGGTCCAGCGTCGCGGTCTCCGGCAGCACGATGCGCACCTCCGGCGCCCGGGCCCGCACCGCCGCATCCAGCACCGGCACCAGTCGTCGAAGCTCTTCGTTCGTCCAGGGGCAGCCTTCCTGGCCGTTGCGACGCGACCAGTTCCATTGCGGTTCATTCACCGGACTGAGGTATTGAAACGGCCGGCCCGTGCGGGCGAAATGGGCACACACCTCCGCCAAAAACGCCGCGAACGCTTCATACCGGTCGGGATTCAGATTGCTCCGATGTCCTCCGTCCCCCCATGCACGGCCGTTGCGCGTCTGGTGCACGGGCGGACTGTTCACGAAGGCCACGAACGTTTCAACCCCATGTCGCCGCGCCGCCTCCAGGAACCATTGCTGCCCGGCTTGTTTGCTCCAGTCCCACGTCCCATCGGCCTTCTGAAAACACTCCGCCCGCCGCCACGGATCCCGGATGCCGCTTTCGGCGCCCTGCTCGGCGCTCCCGGCCCCCACGTTGAATCGCCAGATCGACAGACCAATGCCCCGAGGCCGACCCTGTGCGTCCCAGTCCCGGCTGAACAAAAGCTCCGCCACGCGTTCCCGCAAAGCGTCCGGCCAGCGGCCCACGAACTGTGCCGACCATGCGTCCGAGGCGCCAAAGCCCTCGATCGTCTGATGGCGCCGCTCGAGGTCGATCTCCCAGGTCAGAACCTCCTCGGCTCGCGCACTGAGCCGGCCCGCCACGAGTCCAAGGGCCAACGCGCACGCAAACCATCGCTGCCACGCACCGCCAGAGGGCCGACTGGCGGCACACGCAATGGTCCGCGGTTGGAATGGTCCGGCGGTTGGCCGCCCCTTGGACATTCTTGGCTCTGTCACGATCCTCACTTGTGCCTCCGGGTCAGCTTCTCTTGGAACTTTCGCGTCCCATCCAGCAACCGAACCAGCATGCGCTGGGCCGGCCGGCGGCTTCGCTCCTCACCTCCAACCCACTGCCCCGGCTCGTTCCGTAATGGGTTTTTCCACGCACGCACACCGAGGCTGTGTGTCCACACCGCATGATGAGGGCGTGCATCGTGCCCTCGACGGCGCGCGTCACACCCGTCCAGCCCGATCGATTCGACTCCGGGACGGCGCAGCCCATTCAAGCCGGAGGCAGTTTCGATTCTCCCGGCTTGCGAAAGGTTTGCACACACACGCCGGGTCCCCTGGCTGTGTACCTCGAGCAAACCCTGCAGTAGTCTGATAGACACATTGAAGACTCCTGCTTTGCTTCTGCGGTCAGCCGCTGGTTGAGCGATACCCACAGTGGGCGTTCCGAAGGGAACTTGCCACCTGCACGGGCCGGAAGCGTGCCGGAACCGCGCGCCCAGTTACCGTGGCCCCAGCAACTCCCGAACCCCGCCGTGAGGTCACCCATGGCCGCTGGAGTGCCGTCAAGAAGAGGGCCTTGTGTTGGCGGCAGCCGGGCCGGGGGAGCCTCCGGGGGCGGGATCCGATGGCAAATCCTCGTTGGGGCCCGGGGCCAGGGTTGCGCCGGGAAGCCCCGTCGGCCGTGCCCGACCCTCGGCTGCTCCAAACCGAGTCTTCATGCGGCGAGTTGCATCGTCAGACGATCGGAGCGATGCTAGGACAAAGCCATGGAAGCCATGGAGTGGTCCTGGAAAACGGTTGCCGACCTGCTGGGCTTGCTGGCCGTGTTGGTGCTCGGGGGAATTGCCCTGGTTCGGTGGTTGAAACGCAGCCGTGACGATCCGCCCGTCTTGATCTTCAAGTGGCTCTTCACCGCGCTCCTGCTCTACGTCATTTTCACCGTGCGCCCGTTGGTCGGCAGTGGGCCGTACCTGGTCCTGCTCACCCTCACACTGGCCATGATTGCGGGAGTGCTCTGGGCGCCGAACATCGCCGAGGTCTTGTTCCGACCCATCTGGAATGCCTTCACCGGAGGCGACGAGGAACCCGAACCCCGCCCGTTCTATTCGATCGCCCGGGCCAAACGCAAACGGGGTCAGGCCGCCGCGGCCCTTGCCGACGTGCGCGCCCAACTTGCCCGATTCCCCAACGATTTCGAGGGCCAAATGCTGGCGGCAGAGATTCTGGCCGAGGACATGCGCGACCTCGAGGGCGCCGAGCTGACCATCCAACGTCTCTGCGAACAACCGGGTCATACCCCACAAAACCTCGCCTACGCGTTGAGCACACTGGCCGACTGGTACCTTCGCATCGGCCAGGACCCGGAAAATGCGCGACGCGTGCTGGAGCAACTCCTCGAAAAGTTTCCGGACACCGACCTGGCGATCACCGCGCGCCAACGCCTGGCGCGCATGCCCACGGCCGAATGGCTCGCCGAGTCACACGAACCGACACGCATCGTCGTGCGGAAAGGCATCGAAAACATCGGGCTCCAGCGCCAACCCGTCCAACTGACCCCGCCCCCCGAATCCCCCGAAACCCTGGCCGCCCGCTACGTGGCCCAGTTGGAACAGCATCCGGACGACTTCGAGACCCGCGAAAAACTCGCCCTTCTGTACGCCGATGCCTTTGGCCGACTGGACCTGGCGGAGGATCAGCTGGAGCAACTCATTCAACACTCCAACGCCCCGCCGGCCCAGGTGGCACACTGGTTGCATCTGCTGGCCGACCTGCAGGTGCGCCATGGTCGCGACGAAGCCACCGTGCGACGGACCCTGGAACGGGTCGAAGAGCTGTTTCCCAACAGCGCCCACGCCGAACAGGCACGACGTCGCCTCAACCTTCTGCCGCTGGAGTTCAAGTCCAAACAAAAACGCCAAGCCATCAAGCTTGGCGTGTACGAACAAAATCTCGGCCTCAAACGCGGCCTACCGGGTTAACTGCAGGGCGATCTGCTTTTCGATCTCGTGGGCCAGATCGAGGTCCTTGCCCCCGGCGGGCGTGCGGACCTGGACCACGACACTGGTTACTTTGGGATCCACCGGCTCGACCCGCACCCAAACCGTGCGCTGGTTGACCTTCCCCTCCAGGATCCGGACCGTACTGGTCTCCCCGTGCTGGGTGCTTTCCCGGACCAGCGTACCATTGAAACGAATCACCTCACGCGCCGCCGCGTACACGCGCTCCACGGGACGTTCGTAACGGCCCTCGACGCGGTCCTTCACAAAGGGCACACCCGCCTGCCGACGCCCGTCCAGCGTGCCGACACAGCCGCCGGCCACGAGCGCCACGCCCAAAAGCCCCACCATCCATGCCGTTCTCATGAAGCTCATCCAACCCGGCCCCCCGGATGCCGTCAAGCCCGGACTGGCATCTTCCTTCACCGGCCCTTTCCCCTCCTTGACGCCGGATCCGTGGCCCCTTGGCCCGACCATGTCTTGTCCAAACTGCGCGAACCCCGCCCTGCGGCCCGCGCACTGCACAATGTGCGCGCTCGTTGTTTCCCCTGAAAGCGCGCGCAAGGAGAGACGTCCACCTCGATCGCCGACCCCGCACGGGGCCTCCCCCGGGCACGGGTGCCGCAAAAACAAGGCGGCAGGCCCTCCCCTTCTGAAAGGCCTGCCGCAGCGGCCGACGGCCTGCTGCACGGATTGCGTCTTGACCGGGCCTTGGCGACGCCAGGAGTACCCGGAGCCCGTACCTTTCCCACGCAACCAACGCCAATTAAGGCCGGACTCCGAGGCCGGCAACAGCATCAGCCGCACATTCCCCAAAAGCTACTTCCCCCTGCCGGTCCGGGTTGCAGGCTTCGAGCACGCCGTCGCTGCCGCGAGGGCGCGCCACGGGATGCCTCGCACGGCGACGACCGTCTGCCGCACAGCTGGCCCGCGCACGCCTCGCGCTTTGCCGACCAGCCTGCAAATCTCTTGCGAAAGAGCAGCCAGAACGCATTCCGTACCCTGCCAAACCTCCCAACAAACCCCTCGACTGCCCATCGTACAAATGTTCGATTCACAATCCCGCGGAGGCTCCCCGGCCTCCCTCTTGCCACGAACCCGCTCGCCTCAACCCCATCCGAGCCGGCCCCCTTGCCGAGAGCAGACAATTCCTGACGGCCTTCCCCCGGCGTCTTGGGCAACTGGTCATCGCCCAAGCGCCGTGACGATCATGCAGACACCGCGAGGGTCTCTGTCCCAACGGGATCACGGGTCGCCAGCGAAGCCCGGCACACGATGGATCCATCGAAGGGTCGCGGGTCCGCCGGAGCCGGTTTCCCGGATCTCAACCGACTTCAGGACCCGACCGTGGAAGCGAGCGAAGGCTTTCGGAAGCCGGCCTCCCAAAGAGCGTAATGCATGTTGCCAAGACCAGAGGTGGGTTCGAAAGCCGACCGGATTCCGGGGTGAGCTCCAAGGTTGCAAGGGGAACCTCGGACGTCACGAGTCGTCCGACGGCCCGCAAGCCGGACGGCACCGCGTCAAATGGCAAAGCCCGCCGGCCTCTGCCGCCAGGCCGCCGCCTCCATCCCGGACCCATCCAGAAGCGCTCAGATGCCCAGGTTGGCCAGCATCTGGCTGATGTGATTGACCACTTGCACCAGCCGCGGGTGCGAGGTTTCAAACCGCTCCACCGAAGCTCGAAGTCCGTCCAGGGACAGTTTCACCAAGCGCACATCGGGCTGGCGCCGCGTCGCCTCATGAGCCGACACCTGGGTAAAACCCACGATGCTCTGAGCCGCCTCTTGATCCGTCCGGGACAGGGTCTGGATTTCACGTTTGAGTTCCTGAACCAGGCCCAGCAGTTGGTCCTTCTGGTCCGGGGCCACTCCACCGGCCCGTTGGAGGTGCTCTTCGATTCTTCGAATGGTCTCTTCGATCATGGCATTTGCTTCTGGACCCGGATGGCCCGGCCCCCGCGAGCCCCGGATGACCCGAGAGGGGCCGGCAGCCCCCCACGCCCGGCTACCGTCCCACAAACAACCCCAGTGCCGCAGTATATCCGTGGAGATGATTGGTCCGCCCCACGGGACCAATTTCGCCGTTGCAAAAGAAGCCCGCCACTCCCAGAGGCCCCAAAAACTCCTGGACCAGCCGGGCGTCATGATCGCACACGCCGAACAGATGACGGCCGCGGCCGTTGCAAACACACAAACAACCGCCATACACGCGCCGTCCGGTCAATTCAGTGCGCAACTGTTGCAACAGCTCCCGCAACTCCACATCGGCCGCTTCGGCGTCCCGACACTGAAACTGCACCGTCTGGCCCGGCCGCGGCAATGCCCCCACCGCCAGGACGCCCGAATGTGGATCCGCTCCCAGCAGATTCCGCACCAGGAAGTCCCCGCGCCGAAACTCCTCCCGATACTCATCCGCCGCCAGGCCGATAAAAAGGTTTCCTCCCAATCGTTCCTGCTGATCCGGCGGCAGGCCCTGGACGGTTTGCAGCAACACCTCGTAGGCCGGCCGGTTCGCGATCCGATGGATCAAGTTTTGCTCCACCCGCGTCAACGTCCAGGTCTCGCCAATCGGCGTGCACCCCTGGGCCACGCGCCCCACCAACTCGACCGCTCCCCCGAGGGAAAGCAGAACCCCGCCCTCTTCGAAGACACTCTGATTCAGAAACACCAGGGTCCGTTCGTGACGGAAGTCCGCCCCCGCCAGTCCCCCGATGATCGGCACACCGGGATACGCAGCGTTCCAACTTTTGAGCCACGCGTCCACGTCCATCGTCAATGGATCGAGGAACGCCAGCCAGCCGCGTGCGGACTCCCGGGGCACACCCACCCGGGAGATCCACTGCTCGGGCCCGGTCACCCCTTCCACATCCCCCTGCCTCACATGGACCGCCTGCACTTCCGCTCCGGGCAGGTGATACAACCCCAGGGCAAACCCGCCACGGCCCTCCAGCTCTTGCGCTCCGGCGATCGCCGCACTGGTGGTGCAGCCGGCCAACAACGGCACATGCGCATGCAACTGCACCACTTCCAACAACCCCGGCAGCCGAGTTGACCACGTGGGTGTGAGGAACAAAAGGCCGAAACTCACCGGACCGTTCAGCCGCCGCCGCAAATCGGATGCCCACGCCGCCACTTGGGACTCGTCCCAACGCCCGCCATACCAGGCCGATACCGAAAACGCACCGTTCACGCGGCCAACTTACGCCACCCCACCTCGGACGCAAGCCGGTGCCGAGTCCCCGGGGACTGCCAGCGATCAAAACTCCGGTCGCATGCGCCAGACAAATGCCTGCCGCCTTGGGCGATTTGCTCCGCACCGGATTGAATGCCGACCCGGGGAACCCAGTCAGATCAAAAGGCCATGGACCATCGAGGCCAGCATCCCCAGAAACGATCACCATCCCGGGCGGCGCCACCGGATCCCGCCCGGCCGGTCTCCAAGCCGGGTCGCCCCGGCGCCTTGCCATCGGTGCATCCCGCTCCGGCGTGGCACCTGCGCATCGCCTCCACAGCCCGCGCCTTGGCCGGCTCACATCCGCGGCCGCAGCCCGCTCCCCTGATTCCTCCGCCGCGATGGCTCGCCCTGGCACTCTTGGGATTCGCGTTTCTGCAGACCTGCGTGGCAAATCCCCCGAACGAAGCCCGGGTACGAGCCCTCACCAGCTGGTTGCCCCCACGGCCCGCAGGCGTGGGCCGACCTGTAGCCGACCGTGCCGCCTGGGCACCCTTGCTCCAACAACCGGCCTGGCAAGCCGTAATCCGCGAAGCCGAACAACTCGTCCGGGAAGGGTTACCCGACCAGCCGGACGATCTGTATCTGGACTACTCCCGGACCGGCAACCGGGAACGCTGGCAACGAGTGGCATTCGCCCGGCGGGGTCGGATCGCCACCTTTGTATTGGCCGAGGCAGTGGAGAACCGGGGCCGTTTCCTCGCCCCTTTGGAGGAAACCATTCAGGCCTTGTGCGCCGAACGCACCTGGGTGTACCCCGCCCACGACGGAGCCCTGCGCAATTTCCGGGGAGAAGTGGTGGAAATGGACCTGGGTTCCACCGCCCTGAGCTGGGATCTGGCCACGGCCCATTGGCTGCTGGGAGACAAACTGTCCGAGTCCGCCCGGAGGCTCATTCGGGAGAATCTACAGCGTCGCACCCTCCGGCCCTTTCGGGCCATGATCCGTGGCGAACAACCCGAGGCGTTCTGGCTGCGCGCCACGCACAACTGGAACGCCGTCTGCCTCGCAGGCACGGTCGGCACCGCCTTGGCCATGCTCGACTCCCCCGAAGACCGCGCCTGGTTTGTGGCCGTGGCCGAAGAACGAATCCGCTCTTTCCTGGCGGGCTTTACTCCCGACGGCTATTGCAGCGAGGGACTGGGCTACTGGAACTACGGATTCGGGCATTTCGTCTGGCTGAGCGAGATGTTGCGGCTGGCCACGGAGGGCAAGCTGGACCTGTTGGCCGATCCTCAGGCGCAGATGCCCGCCCGGTTTCCCTGGCGCGCCGAAATCCTTAACGGTTTTTATCCCACGATTTCCGATTGCACGCCCGGCACCAGGCCAGACAGCCGTGTCGTGCGTGTCTTGTCGGGACGCCTGGGACTGCCCCCGCCCGGGGGCGTGACGCCCGGCCGGCCTCAACCGGGTCGTGCTCTCGCCATCACGGTGCTCGCGGCTTTCCTGCCCGAGCCGCTCCCACCTCTCGAACCGCCCAAAGATCTCCCCCCTCTCGATCCGCTGCGCACCTGGTTCACAGACGCCGGCGTCCTGATCTGCCGACCTCGACCCGGGGAGGTCCCTTTCGCCGTCTGCCTCAAAGGCGGGCACAATGCCGAGCACCACAATCACAACGACCTTGGCAGCTTCAGCGTCGTCTTCCGCAGCCGCATGCTCCTGTGCGACCCGGGGGCAGAAGTGTACACCGCCCGCACCTTCAGCGCCCGACGCTACGAGAGCAAAGTCCTCAGTTCCTACGGACACAGTGTGCCCGTGGTGGACGGCCGCCTGCAGCAGACCGGTGCCCACGCACGAGCCAGGGTGCTGGAGACCGATTTTCGACCCGGGGCAGATCGGCTGCGCCTTGAGCTCAAGTCAGCCTATGACGTGCCGGGTCTGACCTCGTTGGAGCGTGAATTTTTCTTCCAGCGCGGAACGGCGCCGGAATTGCAAATCAACGACTCCATGACCGCAACACGCCCGGTCAGTTTCGAAACCGCCCTGATCACCTGGTCGCCCTGGACACGCCGGGAGCCGAACATCCTGCGTGTGGGCGAGGGGCCCGATACCGTCGAAATTCGCATCGACCCTGCAGGAGCGGCATTCGAGATTCGCGCAGAGACCTTGGAGGAAGAAGTGCCCACCCCCCAAAGACCTCGCCGCGTCGCCATTCGACTCACCGAACCCGCCCCCGAGGCGCGGATCCGACTTTTCATCCGCCCGGTCCTAGACTAGGTGGTTGGCACCCACCCGCGTGCAGTCCCGGACTTCTCGGCCGCTCGATCCACCCCGACCTCCGAGGCCGTGGAAGCTCGCAGCCTCGTCCGACTGAGAGCCAGTGGAGAGAGCAGCCGGGCAACTGCCCGGTTACCCGACCTTCGCAGCCCCGCAACATCACCGGAAGCGGACCGGAGCTTCGTCGATCCAGCCTCGTGGCGGCGGTCCGGAGTGCCGTCCCGCGGCTCTCTTGGATTGGGCTGGATGTGCCGCGCCCTTTTCTCCCGTGACTTCGGGCAGTTGGCGGGCTTTTCCCGAGCCGCAAGGGGCCTGCGTCTGGCTTCAAGGGCATTCTCAGTTTTTGAGCCCGGGATTAGAATCCAACGCAACGGCGTTTGCGGCCGGCTTCCGCCTGCCGAAGCGCTGGAGTTGCCGCCACGCTTTGCGGGATATCCAAAATCTCAGACCCGCCGCAGACGCGGTGGGGCGGTTGCCCGGACCGTTCTGCCTCCTGGCCGAAGCCCTCGGCCGTACGCAAGCCACGAAAACGCACCGAACCGCCGAAGCGGTGGCCCGGAAAACGCCGTCTCCTTTGTTGTCCCAAAGGCGTGGCGCTGCGGAATCCGCGGCACCGACGTTCTCAGCCGGTGAATGGCCGCCTTCTCCATGCTTCCTGCGGGCAAGGGAAAGCCGGTCCGCCACTTCGCCCTTTGGCGGCGCCAAAGCCCCAGGGCCTCACGGGGTCCCGCCAAAGACAGCCATTGAAGATGCTTGCACCTCTTTCTACAGCTAGCCAACTGTCCGCTCGCCGGGATGGGATGCTCAAAACGGGATCACGAATCGATTCAGACCCCCCGTTCGTCCAAAATCTCGTTATGCGCGCCCAGCACGATCACCCGCGGTTTCCACCTCCGCGCCTTGGCCTTGTCCACCCAGCTGTAGCTCATGATGGTCAGTTGGTCTCCGGGCTTGCCCAGATGCGCCACGGCACCGTTCAAAACAATGGCCCGCGACCCCCGCGGGGCCGGGATGGCGTAGGTCTCCCATCGGGCGCCATTCGCCATGTTGCCGCACAGAATCTTCTCGTAGGGCAGAAGCCCGACCTTGTCCATCAGCTCCTGGTCAATGGCCAGGCTGCCCTCGTACTCCACATTGGCGGCGGTCACCCGCGCCCGATGAATCTTCGATTTGAGCAACAACACTTGCATACGTGCCGACGCCCGGAGCCAACGCGTGCCGGCCCTGGCGCCCTCCCGCAGGGTTCAATATAGAGTCACCCCCCGGCGATTCAATCCGCAAGCGGAAGCCCGTTGCCGTGATCGCGTCTCCGAACCCCGCGCCTTCGCGGGCACCGACAATCCCACAAGGCACTCGAAATGCCGCCACCGACTGTCCCCCAAACAAAAACCCTGCCGGCTCTTTGGAGCCGGCAGGGTGGCCAAACCAGGTCCCGTTCGGGACGAAAGGCTCGCCCTACCGCTTCGAGTATTGGAAGCGCTTCCGGGCACCCGGCTGCCCGTACTTCTTCCGCTCCTTCTCGCGTGCGTCGCGGGTGAGCAGGCCCTCTGCACGCAAAACCGGACGCAGATTCGGGTCCATGCGCAACAACGCCCGGGCAATCCCCAAACGCACCGCCCCGGCTTGTCCCGAAAGCCCGCCGCCCCGCACATTCACGCGGATGTCGAACTTGCCGTTCATCCCCGTCGTCACCAACGGCTGGAGGGCGTGCACCCGGAGGGCTTCCAGCGGGAAATACTGCTGAAACGGACGACCGTTGATCATGATGCTGCCCGTCCCGGGCAGCAAACGCACCCGGGCCACCGCGGTTTTCCGACGGCCCGTGCCCCAGTATTGAACCGTTTCACTCATGGTCAATGCTCCAACGTTCCACCCCGGCTCAACGCGACAAGGCGATCGGCTCCGGACGCTGCGCCGCGTGCGGGTGCACACTGCCCCGGTACACCTTCAGCTTGGTCAGCAACGCCCGACCCAGCCGGTTCTTCGGAAGCATCCCCTTGACCGCGTGCTCGATCAGGAATTCCGGGTGCCGCGCCCGCATCTCCGCCACCGTGCGGTACTTTTCGCCGCCCTTCCAACCCGAGTACGACATGTAGGTCTTCTGGGTTTCCTTCTTGCCGGTCAGGACGACCTTTTCCGCGTTGATCACGATCACAAAGTCCCCGGTGTCCAGATGCGGCGTGAAAATCGGCTTGTTCTTGCCGCGCAACAGATCGGCCACCTTCGCCGCCAACCGACCCAGAACCTGCCCGTCGGCGTCCACCACGTACCACTTCCGGGCATCCGGATTCACCTTTGGCAAATACGTCTTCATGCAACCTTTCGCAAATTGAGGCGGCGAATGTAGCAAATCCCCCGATCCCGTCAATACGCATGTCTGCCGCCGGAAACGCCCCACCGCTCGTACGGTCGGTGAAAACCGAAGCGGGGACGCCCGAAGGGGTGGACGTCCCCGCCGAACCAGTTTGTCCTCAACCGAACCTCCTTGGTAAAGCCTCGGACACTGGCAACCTGCTCTCCGCCTGCTCTTTGGGCGGGAACTGCCGGCGCCAATCCGTCGTTTCTGCCGATAGAATAGCAGACAGATTGCGACGAGGCAACCGGCGGGTTTCCAACCCGGGCGACCGCGGGTGCATTTCCGTTTTTGAGCCCCGGATCCAGGAATCCCCATGAAAAGCCGTTTTCCCTCGGTTTTCCCGGGCCGAAGCACCCAAAGTTCGGCCGAGCCTTCCCCGGGGTGTCCCAAACCTGAAGCGCCCCGCGACCGGGCAGGACTCGGTCCTTCGACTGGACAGAACCGAATGACCGACTCATGCTCGAGCTCCAACGGAATCAGAGGCCTGTAGAAAGGTCCACCGCCCCGGAAACCTGCGGTTCCCGAGACCGAAGGGGTTCCGGGCGCCCGTTACAGGCCGTTCGAGACGCCCGATGGCCAGATTCGCGCAGACCCCAAAGGGAGGTGTTGCGAAAGGTGGTGCTGCGGCGGGCCCCCGGACGGAGCCGTTCCTGCCGGGCCGGCCAGCCAGACCATACCGCCGCGTCCTGCTGTTGGTGGAGACCTCGCTTGCCTCCGGCCGCGACATCCTTCGGGGCATTGCCCGATACGTCCGAGAGCGCGGCGATTGGGCCCTTTTTCACGAACCTCGTGGTCTGGATGTTCAGGCCCCCTCCTGGCTGGCCGATTGGGAAGGCGACGGCATCATCGCCCGTGTACAGTCGCCGCTCTTGGCCCGGGCCGTCCGTGCCACCGGCCTGCCGGCCGTGGACGTGCTCGGACTGGTGCCGGCCGCAGGGCTGCCCCTGGTGCACGTGGACGACCGGGCCATTGCGCGCATGGCCGTGGAGCACCTTTATGAACGCGGGTTCCGGCATTTCGGGTTCTACGGATTGACCGAGGAGAACTGGTCCCTGCGCCGACGCGATTTCTTCTGCCAACGCGTGCACGAACTGGGCGGCACGGTGTCCGTTTGCGAGCAACCGCGCCATGACGGCGACACCGCCCGTTGGACCGAACGCGAACGCGAACTGCTGAGCTGGATCACCAGCCTGCCCAAACCCGCCGGCGTCATGGTTTGCAGCGATCAACGCGGCCTCCAGTTCCTCGAGGCTTGTCGCCAGGCCGGCGTCTCCGTTCCGGATGAGCTCGCCGTAATCGGCGTGGATAACGACGATGCTCTCTGCGAGATTGCCTTTCCTCCCCTCTCCAGTGTTTGGCCCGCGCACCAGCGCGTCGGCTACGAAGCCGCCGCCCTCCTGGACCGCCTCATGGCCGGCAGCACGCCACCCGCCGAACCCGTGCTGGTTCCGCCCATCGGTGTGGTGACCCGGCGTTCCACCGATGTCCTGGCCATCCCGGATCGCAGCCTGGCCAGGGCCCTCCAGGTCATCCGCGAACAGGCCTGCCGGGGATTGAGCGTGGACGATGTGGCTGCGGCGGCCGGCCTGTCCCGAAGCGTGTTGCAACGCCGCTTCCGGGCGCAGCTCGGACGCACCGTTCATCAGGCGATCCTGGACGTGCGAATTCGCCGCGCCTGTCAGCTGTTGCGGGAGACCGATCTGCCCATTCCCGAAGTGGCCGAACAGTCCGGCTTCAAACATCAGGAATACTTGGGGGCAGTGCTCAAAAAGCGCCTGGGCAAAACCCCCGCCCAAATCCGAAGGGAAGCCGAAGTGCGGCCCCAACCTCCGACCACGCTGTCGGGGACGGACCGTCCCGGACACACGCCGAGTCAAGACTAAAAAATGGTGCGCGAGGCGGGGGTCGAACCCACAACCTTCGGCTCCGGAGGCCGACGCTCTATCCAATTGAGCTACTCGCGCACCCGGCCACACCATACGCCAACGCTGCCGCGGCGGCAATCCCTTTGCCACAGGTCCGACTTCCTCCTCCTCCCCGGCCCGGCGCCCCCGGCGGTTGGCTGCACCCACACCGGGCGGGCATCCCACCTTGAAGCGCCCAGCTCGAACTGCCGGGCCGAGCCATCCATCGCACAAGCCCGGTTTCTGCACCCTCGGTCGATCCTCCGACACAAACCGTGTCGCACTGCGCACCTCCACCGGAGTTGCCCGGCAAGACCAACCGCGCCCCATGGTCTGACGGATCCATTGGCAGCAAGCCCGCCCGCCTGAGAGGGCGGCTTTCCGTTTTCGAGCCCTGGATGCAAGCGGCCCAAGGAAATGCCTTTTCCCAACGGCTTTCCCGTGTGGATGACGCGCGAAGTTCTGCCAACCCTCCAGAGGCTTCCTGGAACTGAACTGCGGCCTGACAGGAAATCTCCGTTGCCAAAGGAGCGCTGAGTGCGCCGGGGCTGTAAACGACAGATCTCCCAAAGCAGCCCCATGCGAGTACCTCCTCCCCGGCCTCACCCAGAAGAAAACGTCTCTCGCCATCGGCGCGCCTGCGAATCCGCCCCGACGAGGCGCTGCTGGGCCGCTTCAGGTAGGCGCCTCGCAACGCCGGACTGCGTCGCTGCCAGGTACACCGTTGCGCCTCCAGTGAGTTGTGCGATTGCCCCACCGGAGCAATGATTCTCCAGCCCGTACAACCCCTTGGGGAACAAGGGTTCGACAATTCACCCCGCCCTGAAGGGGCGGAACCCGGGTGTAGCACGCCGGGCCAGCGCCGCGGGAAGTCCTCGTGTTATGCCCTTTCAGGGTGCGGTGAGAACAGATGTCGGAAGGTCGCGGGGCGCTGCTTCGGCCTAACCGACTGAATGCGGCTCCGGCGCGTCGGTTGTCCACCCCATCGGGATGAGAATTCAGCAGCGCAGGGCAACGCCGTGGGTGGCCGGGTTCTCACAATTCATCTCCCCCTGAAGGGGGCAGAATCCAGAGGGGCCCGCCCGGCCCTCGCGACAAGGGTCGAAAGGTTTCGCTGCTCCAGGGCCCGGCAAGTTCTGGGGATGGAGTTCTCGGAGGCGTTGTTCCGGGCTAACGGGCTGAATGGGCCTTCGGCGCGTGGATCGCCCCGAGCGATGCGTGGACTGCGAAGGGCGCATTTCCTTTTTCGAGCCCGGGGCCCAGGGAAATGTTCTCGTTATTTGCCGCACTCGAAAAGAACGGTCACCAGACCCGCCACGGCTGACGGCAAGGCAGGAATCACGTCCGGACCTCTGGCCACCGTGGCAAACCTCCCTCGGCGAGGACGAGCCCTTCCCCGACAGCCGCGGATCCAGCCCCTGCCATCCTGCCCCCGCAGATTCCAAAACAGCGGGTTGCTCCGAAAACGACCCTCCATCGCTCATGGAGATTGGCCCCTTGATGCCGGCAAACGCGTTTCTCCAACCTCACACCGGGGACTCGACGTGGGCCTGTGGGGGCACCAGGTCTTTGCGATTCAACCGCTTGGGGATGCTTTTCATCGAGGAGCGCTTGTTCAGCGCCCTCTCGTCGCACCGGTCAACTCCGCTCGGCCGGCTCCATCCGACTACCTCGATCCACCGGGACCCTCGACCGTTGCAGCCGCGCTGGCAAAATCCCCTTGGAGCGGTCGCGCATGATCCGGCCCGCTTCCACTCCCGCCGGGGCAAAATTCTCCTCAAGCTGACCGAGCCCTTGCCGATGAAGGGCCGGAACATGGGTTGGAAACTCATGAGGAGTGCACCGCGTGGGGAACCGCAAGCAACCGTCCCGGACGACCTGAGCCGGGAGGACTTCGATTTCATTCGCCGCCTGGTCTCCGAGCGCAGCGGCATCCACCTCGGACCCGACAAGCGTCCCCTCGTGGTCCATCGCTTGCTTAACGCGCCTTCGAGGGCCGGAGCGGTACAGGATCCCGAAAACTGGCACATCGCCCCGCCGAAGCGTGGCCCCTCCGCCGCCAGGGCGTCCATCCGGGGAGATTTGCATGCTGCCTTTTGGCGCACTATCCAAAAATTCACTCGTGTTCCGCACTTGGGGCCCGGGACTCATCTGCCATGCCTGTGCGAATCCTTAGCGTCGACGACAGCAAAACCATCCGAATCCTCGTGAGAAAAGCCTTGCGTGGTTATGACTGCGAGGTGCTCGAGGCCACCAACGGGGAGGAGGGGTTGGCCATTGCCGCGCGGGAAAAACCGGACGTCATTTTGCTGGACGTGACCATGCCTGTTATGGACGGCGTTACCATGCTCACCAAACTCAAGGAAACACCGGAGCTTCGGGCGATTCCCGTCGTCATGATCACCGCAGAATCAAGTTGGGATAGCTTTCAGCATTTTACTCGTCTGGGTGCCCGGGACTATTTGGTGAAACCCTTTCGAGAGGACGAGCTCTTGCAGGCGGTCTCGCGGATCGTGGTGCTTTCCCCCAAACCTGGCGGGACGCTCGAACCCACCATCCCGGCGGGGCAATGAGCAGGGGCGTGACGAACTTCCACGGCTCGGCCAGAGGCCGGGACTTGGAATCCCTCCCGGAAAGCGTCGCTCGCCTCACCCAGCTGGTAGCTCGGCGGGACGCCGACCTGGAAGAGATTGCAGCGGTCGTCGCAGGAGATGCGGAACTCAGCCGCCGCCTGTTGGAAATCGCAAACCCGCGGGCCACCGGAGCGGGCCTCTTTGTGGTGGAAACAATCGAGGAAGCGCTCCTCCGAGCCGGGCTCGGCTGTGCACTCCTGCTCACCATGAGCCATCCGCTGACGTCTGCCATCGTTCGGACCTTCCGGAGCATGGCCGGTATTCAACTGGTCCGTACCCCTCCAGAGGACCTGACACCTCTACGCGGCCGTCATCTTCGGGGTACAATCGGGTTCCACGGCAGGATGGAAGGCACAATCGAGCTGAGAATGAGCCTGCGGGCAGCCCGCCGCGTCGCTGCAACCGTCTTGGGTATCCCTCCCAAAGATCTAGAGACACCAGATCTTCTCACCGACACGGTCGGCGAATTGCTCAACATCGTAAGCGGAGATTTCAAATCCAGTCTTTGCAATGCCGGCTTGCGTTGCCGTCTTTCTCCACCCCAGGTTGAGGAAACCGACGGATGCCATTACCCCAAGAAATCCGACGCATGCTTTGAATGCATGGCATTCCGAGGTCCTGCGTTGAAACTGTTCGTTGGAATCGTCGTCACTCAGTGGCCGTGCTAGAAACGTGTGCACCGGGGGGACCGGCATGAACGCACTCCCGTCGACCCAAGGAGGAAGAAGTTCACCTGCTACGGAGGAGCGGAGCGATCGGAGCTCGACAGTCCCATGTGCATTCTCGTCACCCGTGGCCAAGACCAAGATTCTGCTTCAAGCCCCTGTAAAGAAGACCAATCCCTGCCATGCCCTCAGCTGCTTATGGCCTCCACAAGGCCATTATGGGTGAAACCTCCTCCACGGCTCGAACCTCACAATCTCGCCCCATCGCCCCAAAACCTGCCGGACTTGTTTTCCTGCGGTGCGCTCCCGGGGATGGACCAGCCCCTGTCGACAGCAAGTCAGGCAGAATGAACCCGCCCTTCGTAGCTGACCTGCTCCCCATGCCGCCGCCGGAGGAAAACCCCGTGCCCCGTTTCCACCTCGAGCGATGATCATCACCCCGGCCTTCCAAGAGGGCTCCCGGTAAAACTCCCCGGCGCTCGGGTCCTGCAGGGCGCCGGCAGGAGCAGGGGGACGCGACCCGCCTGCCGCGGCCCGGCCCTGCCAGGAGCCCTGAGGAGGGCCGCCCTCAGTTCCCGCAGCCTTGCGAAAGGGCGTCGTAAGAGCCAAAGGGGACAACGATTCGCAGAGCGCTTTCCCACAAGGCTCCCCGGGCAAGCGATCGAGCCCATGGCCATCTCGGCCAGCGCACGCCCGTTCGGAGCGGGTCTCCGCGGAGGTGCACGGAATCGTACCAGTGCCGGAGCCGGGAGGGTCGTAACTCCCCGCGGACAGCCGGAGCAATCCATCGGGGGTTGACCCCGCGGTCCGGGGACCTGCATCTCCGGGATCCCGCGCGAACACCGCTCCCCGATCAGCCACCGGAGCGGGTTCTCGTTTTCCCGGCCTTCGTTCAGGCCAGGTTTACCCCGCTCGCGCCCACCACCGCTTGGTGTAGCGTTGAGCAGCAGACCACTGGAGCCTATGCTCTACGGCCATGAAATCGTTCTTGGGATTCTTCGTGCTCGGGTGCGTCTCGTTCTGTCTTGCTCAAGGGCCTGCGCCGATTCCCCTCTGGCCAGCCGACCCGCCGGGGGCCCTGGGCCGCGAGGAGAAAGACATTCCGACCCTGACGCCCTACCTGCCGCCGCCCGAGCGCGCCACCGGCGCCGCCGTGGTCATCTGCCCGGGAGGCGGCTATGCGACATTGGCCCCTCACGAGGGCGACCACTACGCTCGCTGGTTGAACGAGCTGGGAATTGCCGCCTTTGTTCTGAAATATCGCCTCGGCTCTGCCGGTTATCGCCACCCCGTCATGCTCCAGGATGCTGCCCGCGCCGTGCGCCTGGTCCGGGCACGCGCCGGGGAGTGGAAGCTGGACCCGGGTCGGGTCGGCATCATGGGTTCCTCGGCCGGCGGGCATTTGGCCTCGACCCTGCTCACGCATTTCGACCTCGGAAACCCTGGGGCCGATGAGCCGGTGGAACGGCAGAGCTGTCGCCCGGATTTGGGAATCCTCTGTTATCCGGTGATCAGTTTGTCCGGCCCTTTCGCGCATCGGGGATCGCGCGATCAGTTGCTCGGCAAGGACGCCCCGGAGGACCTGGCCGTGGCGCTTTCCAACGAACGGAATGTTACCTCCAACACTCCGCCGTGTTTCCTGTGGCACACCTGGCAGGACAAAGGGGTTCCGATCGAAAACAGCCTGGCCTTTGCCCGTGCCCTGCGCGAGGCCGGTGTGCCGTTCGAACTGCACATCTTCGAACACGGCGGCCACGGCATCGGGCTCGGTACCCGCGAATGGGACCCGGACAAGCGACACCCTTGGACGATCGCCTGCGCCCATTGGCTGCGCCAACGCGGCTTTGCCCGCTGACCGGTAGGCTCTGAAAAAGCTCGCGACGCCATCGCCGCGCGCACCGGGCCGCTGACAACCGAGCCACCGAAACCTAGGGGGCCCGTTCTGCCCTGGCATTGAACAGCGCCGCGTACAGACGAGCCCGCAGACCAGCCAACCATGGATCCACACCTCTGCGCGGCCTCAGGTGGGCCCCTGCAGTCACCTGCAACTGCCGCCACCTGCTCCCATGATCAATCCATGAGTCAACCGCGGCCTTCCGCTGACAATTGGAACAGCCCATGTCTCACGCCCGGCTTCTCCCGACACCTGGATACGGGCATTCGACGCCCGCCTATACACAGGCACCGAGTGAACAGCGAGGCCTCAGCAACCCACATTCCATGCAGCATCAGCTTCCAGTCGCTGGGTTCCGCAGATTTGCTTAAGCTTTACATACTCCTGCCGATACTTGAACCGAATGCACGATGCGCGCGGCTGATCACGACGAGACCAGAGCCCCGTCAAGGCTCTTAGCCTCTGGGTGCGGACGCCAACGTCCCCAAGCGCTGCCAGGCCACACGCCAGTGCCTGCCAACCCTCCCTCCGCTGCGACTCCAAGCTTACGCTGCAGGCGACAACAGTATTGCCCTTCGCCCAATTTGCGATGCGCGTCAGGCACACTTTACGGCCACCCTCCGCGCCCGCACGCACTCTACGCGATCCTGAATCTCGGCCCCGACGCCCCGCTCCCTTCCCCGCTCCACCCGGCACCCGCGCACGTCGCCTATACTATCACTTGTTCACATTGCACCAATCGCGCTGCCGCCTCTAGCCAAACCTTTCCAACACCTCGAATCTCGAGCAACAGTTCCCTCACTTCAACGCTACCAACAACCTCCTGACTATGAAGAGCGTCGCCTCATTCGCTGCTTGTCTTGGTTGCCTTCTGGGTCTCCTCGGGTGCGCTACACCATACCAACGCGCCAATCTGTTAGGCGGCTACACTGACGTCGCCCTGGCGCCGGACACTTTCCGCGTGTCCTTCGCCGGAAACGCATATACGAGTTCCCGTCGTGCCTATGAGTATGCACTGCTTCGCGCAGCGGAAGTCGTCGCCATGAACGGTTTTCGATATTTTTGCATCGTTAAAGCCAAGGAAGATTCTTATGTTTCGACAACGGTCACACCCGGCTACTCGCAAACGACGGGCTACATCAGCAACACAAGCGGTGGCCAAGCACAGGTAAATGTGGAGACTATGCATATTCCCCCTCAGGTAGTTACTTCCTCGAAACCAGAGGTGACTCTGGTAGTAAAGGCATTCCAAAATAAACCTGATGATCATGACGTGTTCGATGCGCCATTTCTAATACAGTCTCTGCGCGCTTACTATGGGCTCCGCCCATAATGTTTCGCTTAACAACTTAGGCAACAATGTCCATATATGCTCTTGGGATTGAATGTACACGGCGCTGCACGGTGTTTTATCGACAACGGAGCCGTGACATTTACCAACGAATCGATTCATCGCCACACGAAGGACCGGATATGGACTTCCGTACTTTTTCACCGCCCTTTTAATACCGTGATGCACGTCCTCATGTGTAATGTCCAGGTCTAGCCGATTGTGTAGTTCAGTGTCCTTTTACGTTTAAGAGCATCTACGAACCTTCTCGCGCTTCAGCAAAGCCGGACCGCTCGAACATTTGCTTTGCGTCACCCAGGGGCGATTCCGCCTAAGCGCGAAGTCTGGGACTGTTTCAGCACCTGAGCGTAGCGTGTCACTGGCGTGAATATCGTACGGTAACGACTCCCAGTCCATGCAATGCCGGCTCTCAAAACCGAGACCAACTCTGCTGATGGCTTTGGAATCCATTGGCGAAGCCTTTGAGCCATGTAAAAAGGGGGCTTTGGCTTACCGACCCGGGATTTTGTGGCCACACTTTGTGCCAACGCAGGAGCGACTGTGTGGGACCACATTTCCTTGGCTCAGGTTGCGCCATTCAGTCCATCGTCGAATAAAACGGATGCTTGTATCGCAAAGGTCGGAGGCCCATGGTGAAGTGCATGCAAGGAGTCCGAACGCTGCTGGTGCTCCTGCTGAGTGCGTGGGGTTGGGCCACAACCGCCGCGGCGGCACCGGAGACATCGCCCTCCGCCGGGGAATTGCGGGTCGCGCCCGGGTTCCGCGTGGAGTTGGTGGCCGCCGAACCGCTGGTCTTCGATCCGGTGGCGATGGCCTTCGATGGGGACGGCCGGCTGTTCGTCGCGGAGCATCGTGATTTCCCCGGCATGGACGCCGCGCCGCCCCGGTTGGGCCGGATTCGGCTCCTCACCGATACCGACGGCGATGGCCGCATGGACGTCAGCCATGACTTCGCGGAAAATCTCGCGGCTCCATCTGCGGTGTTCTGTTGGAGCAACGGGGTACTGGTCGCGGCAGCCAACCAGATCCTGCTTTGCCAGGACACCAACCGGGACGGCCGCGCGGATGTGCAGGAGGTGCTCTACACCGGGCCCGACGTGTCGCCCCAGCGCGCCTTCGGCGGTATGGCCATCCGTGGTTGGGCATGGGGCTGGGACCATCGGTTGCATGCGGGTGCGCGCGGGTTGGGACTTCAATTGCTGCCTCCCCCTGCCGAGGACCCGTTGAGCGCCGGGCTCAACGATCATGACCTGGTGTTCGATCCCCGCACGGGCATGGCCGCCGTCGAAAGCACCCACGGTTCGGTCGCCGTGGCGTTCGACGCCGCAGGCCGCAAGCTCATCGCGCGCCCGGACCTGCCCGTGGCCGAGGTGATGTGGCGCGCGTTCCACGTGGATTTGGCCGGCCCGTGGGTCCCGCCCCCCGCGGCCCTGGAGCTGACCGGCCCGCTTTCTGCATGGCCTCTATCCTCCGGTCGGGATCATGCCACCAATCGAGTGCAGCCCACACCCTCCCGGACCCTGCGTTGGTTCTCTCAAATCACTTCGCTCACCGTGTACCGGGCTCCGTTGTTTCCGCCCCAGTATAGCAACGATGTCTTTGTAGCAGACGCCAGGGCCGGAGTCGTCCGACGTTTCAAACTGGCGGATGCCGCTCCGGAACGCACTGTCCTCCGTGCGCCCGATCCGGCAGGCGAGTTTCTTTCCAGCACCCATCCCTGGTTCCGTCCCGTGCAATTGACGGTGGGCCCCGAGGGGGCGTTGTACGTCGTGGACTTGCACAGGGAATTCGTCGACCTCCCGGAAGCACTCCCCCCAGACCAGCAGGAACCGGCCCGACTTCGACGGGGTGCGGACCGCGGCCGGATTTATCGCATCGTGCCGGTCAAATTCCAGCAACCCTCGCCCCCCCGCCTGGAGCACGCGCCGCTGCTCGAAGTGCTCCGAACTCTGGCTCATCCCAATCCGTGGCACCGAGAGACCGCGTTGCGCCTGATCTGCCAGCGACAGGATCCCGCTGCGGTCCCGTTACTGAGCAACATGGTGGCGACGGCACGAAGCCCCCTGGCCCGTCAACACGCCCTGGATGCCCTGGGAGGCCTGAACGCGCTGCATCCGGCGATTCTCTCCCGCGCCCTGCAGGACACCAACGCAGCCGTCCGCTTGCAGGCCGTGCGGTGGATGGGCACGCTGGCGGAAACCGGAGCGCGAATCCCGGATGGGCTTTGGGTCGTTTTGCGCCGGCTCAGTGCGGATCCCTCGCCCCTGGTCCGCTACGAACTGGCCTTGACGCTGAATCGTTACCAGGCGCCCCAGCGCGAAATCGCATTGCTCGAAGTGCTGCGCCGCCAACCGGACAGCCCGTACACACGCGCGGCCGTTCTCGTGGGCCTTTCCCGCGATCCCGGGGACAGCCTGGCTCTGGCGATGCTCGACCCGACGTTGACCCGAAGCCCGGGAGGACGACTGTTCCTTCGAGAGCTTGCTCGTCTGACCGGCCTGCTCGAACACGGCCCGGGGATTCAAAACATCCTGACAGCCGTGCAACGGCTTCCGGATGCAGAACTGGGCTTGAGCCTGATGACCGGTCTCCAAGAGGGTCTGCGCATGCGTGGCGACACCGTGGCGCGCTTCGCAGAGTGGGAGCCTTTCGAAACCGCCTGGCAAAAAACCCTGCTGGCCGTGGAAGACCGTTCCCTGCCCCTGCCCACGCGGGTCGAGGCCGCGCGCCTGCTCTCAGCACTCCCGTACCTGACAACCCGGGACGTTCTGCTCCCGCGCCTGATGGCCTCCGAGCCTCCGGAACTGCAACAGGCCGCCTTGCTCACCCTCGGATCCTACGCCGGCACAGACGCCGTCGCCACCCTTGTGGAACGCTGGCCCAACCTCGCCCCGGCCGCGCGGGCCACCGCGCTCCGCGTGCTCATGGCCCGCCCGGAGACCGCCCTGGCCCTGCTCGGGGCCATCGATCAGGGTCGCCTCCCACACCACATCCTCGGGCCGTGGGAAGTGGAAGGGCTGCGACGTTACCCGGCCGCCCAGGTGGCAGAAGCCGCCCAGAAACTGCTCGGCCCACCCGGCTCCACCAACCGCACCGAACAGGTGAGCGGGTGGCTTACGAATCTACCCCCCGCGGGCGTTGCGGAACGCGGTCGCGCCTTGTTTCAACAACGATGCGCCCGCTGCCATCGATTCCAAGGAATGGGCAGCGCATTCGGACCGGATCTGGAGGCATCCCTACCCCGGGGGCGCCAGGCCCTGTTGGTCCGAATCCTCGACCCCAACCGATCCATTTCTCCGCGGGCAGAACTGCGGTGGATCGAAACGCGCGAGCAGGGATTCCTTCTCGGCACTGTCCTCGACGAAAACCCTGCCGGCCTTTGGGTCTTGACCTCCGACGGCGAAACCCTGGCCCTGCCGCGTGCAACCGTGCGCTCGCTGAGTCCCTTGGGCCGCTCCGCCATGCCCGAAGGGTTGGAATCCGGTCTGACCGCGTCTCAAATGGCCGATCTGCTGGAGTTTCTGGTCGAACCTCGAAACTGATCCGCTCGCCCCGACACCGCGAATGGGACCCCGGAGCCGCCGTTCCCGTCCCGCTTGAAATCCCGGAACTTTGCCTCTGAGCCGTGCCGGGCACTTGACGCGAACTTGCCGGCTCGCGGACATCGACGGATTCCGGAACCTTGCTCGGTCTTTGGGGCACCGTGAGCGCCAACGCCGGGGACTCGTCCAGAACCTCACCCAGCCGGTGCCTCGCAGCCCGCGCCGCCCGAATAGCCTCACCCGATTGGGGGATGGGCAGTCCCGCTGGCGGACATTAGAGTGGCACCGCGAAAGAGCGAATGGGACGTCGAGAGGAGCGACGACTGCGTTGGCCGGCCCCAGAGGGCGCGGCGAGGGACGCAGGCAGGTGGCGCTCCCAGGCAGTGAACCCATGGGCATGAAGCGCTACAATTTTGGGTGGCCAGCCTCCCTGGCCGCGTTGATCGCGGGGACCTCGATGGTTCCGGCCGTCATTGTCGGTCCCTACTCCCCGGATGCGCATACGTTGCATCTCTGGCACTTCGACGAGCCGGCTCCACCCATCACCAACGCCGTGGCGGGCGGCCTGGAGCTCACCGTTCTCGGGGGCGGCGCCGTGCTCACCAACCTTTCGTACCCCGGCTTCGGGGGTTCCCTCAACACCTTCGATGGCGGACCGAACGCCACGGCGGGGACCGACCGGGACGCCTACGCCGCCCCGCGCACGCTGGTCAATGGCACCGCCGACAATGTCTCGCTCACCTACGCCGATCCGGCAAGCGGGGCGTTCACCCTCGAAGCGCTGGTGCGCATCGACTTCGATCCCTCCCTCAATTACGGACCGGTCGCCAGCGGCGGCAACGGGCGCGCCGCGCCCATGCAAATCGTCACGGCCGAAGACGAAGCCAACGCCGGCCGTGTCTTTCAGTTCCGGATCGTCCCCATTGGCGTGATCAACAACAACCCTTACGTGTACCTCGAGTTCATCAATGTCCACCAGGCCGCTCCCCCTATCGAAAACATCACCGTACCCATCCCCACGGAAGGGCCCGACGCCATCCAACAGGGCCAGTGGTACCACGTGGCCGTCACGTATGACGGCAACGAGAACACCCCGGACAACCTCAAGTTCTACTGGACTCGCATGGACCCAAATCGCACCGAGGCCAACCTCATCGGTACCTGGGCCATGCAAAACGACCTGCCCGTGGCCGCCACCGATTTCGTGGTGGGCAACATCGGACGCAACCCTTCCCAGAACAATTTTGTGGGGCTGATCGACGAGGTCCGCATCAGCAGCATCGCCCGACCGGCCAATGGCATGATGTTCGCACCCGCGCCGCCGATTGTCGTCAGCCAGCCGCAGCCCCAAACCCTGGCCGTCGGTCAATCCTTCACGCTGGCCGCGGCAGCCAGCGGTCAGTTGCCCCTGGCTTATCAGTGGGAACGCAACGGACAGCCCATCCCCGGCGCCACGCAGGAGGTGCTCCACGTCGACAGCGCCACGCTCGCAGACGACGGTCTCTACCGGCTCCGGGTCACCAACGTGGCCGGCGTCGCCTACAGCGATCCCGTGCGCGTCCAGGTCCGGACACCGGCAGACCTCGTCTGGGCACCGGCGGTAAGCTGGACGTGGAATTCCACGGACCCCAACTGGGACAGCAACGGCGATCGCCAGGCCGACACGACCTTCACCGGAGGCGACCGCGTGACGTTCGATGACACGGGTGTCCACGCCCCCGTCGTGTACCTCGAGGGAGTGCTCAACCCCAGCCGCATCACCGTGCAAACCTCCTCCGAGTATCAGTTCACCATGCTGGGCTCCGCGGCGTTGGTGAACAAACTCACCCTGGTGAAGGCCGGCCCCGGAACGCTGACGTTGGACGTGGACGGCAGCTGGAGCGGGCCCACCCTCGTGGCAGAGGGCACCCTGCAAATCGGCGCCGGCAGCAGCCGCGGCAGCCTCGGCCGTGGTCCCGTTACGAATCAAGCGACCCTCGTGTTCAACCGCACCGGGACCCTCAACCTCCCTGACTCCATCTGGGGACCCGGCCACCTGATCAACAGCAACACCGGAACGATTCGTCTGCTGGGCACGAACGGTCTGACACCCGAGGCCCACGTGGTGATCGATCGCGGAGCCATCGTGTTCGGCCCCGCCGCCCTGGGCTCGGTGACCAACATTGTCGCCCGTCCCTTCGGGCCCCTGTTGGGCACGCAATTCGCCCTCACCGGAGGCGCCGTGGTGGGATCCAACGTCACCATTCATCTTGCCTCGACCAACTGGAGCGACGGCATCAGCACCTACGATTGGCGCTCCAGCATCTTTGCCGAGGCCGGCTCGAACATCGTCCACGCCCATCTCCGCCTGAGCGGCAACAGTGCCATCTTCCTCGCCGCGGAGGCCGGCGCCTGGCTGGAAGTGGACGGCCCGGTCAGCGGCCCGGACTTTACCTACCAGTTCGCCATGCGCGGCAACGGACAGGGACTCCTGCGGAGCGTGGTGACGTTGCCCCAGGGTGCCCTGGCCAAAACCGATGGCGGCGTGTGGACCGTGGCCGGGGACGGCAGTGCCAGCACCTACCTCTACACGCTGATCGTGGGCGGCCGCCTTGCCCTCGGAAACGACAACGCCTTGAATCCCAACGCCTACCTGCGTCTCGGAAACGGGGTCTTCGACCTCGCCGGGTTCAACCAAACCGTGTCCGGTCTCAGCAACGAGACCTCCGGCGTCCGTCTGATCGCCAGTAGCAGCACCAACCGCGATTCCGTCCTGACGATCACCACGGACCGGTCCTGGATCTTCGACGGCCAGATCGCCGACAGCACTGCCGGTGGCACCCGCACCGTCGGACTGACCTTTCGCGGCAGCGCCAACGCCGCACTCACTCTCAGCGCAACCAATCCCTACAGCGGTCCGACCCGCATCGAGGCCGGCCGCCTGATCCTCACGGGCGCAGCCGACCTGCCCAACACTGCGTCCCTGTGGATCGGTTCCAACGCTGTCCTCGATGTGAGCACGCGCACCGACGGCGCCTTCGTCCTCTCTCCGCGCCAAACCCTGCGCGGTGAGGGTCGCTTCTTCGTCGTTGGCTCCCTGACGAACCTCGGCACCATCGAACTGCGCATCCGCAAGGCGGGAGCCGCCCTTGCCCACGACCGCCTGGCCGGTCTGCAGCATCTCCAGCTGGGTGGAACGTTGCGGCTGGTGCTCTCCGGGGATCCCCTGGCCCCGGGCGACGTTCTTCCGTTGTTCGAAGCCCGAACCCTGACCGGCGCCTTCCAAACCATCGAACCGCCCGCGCCCGGCCCCGGCCTGGCCTGGGATTTGGAAAACCTTGGCGTCAACGGCTCGCTGCGCGTCGTGGCCACAGAGCTCCGCGTGCCCACGATCTCGCGTGTGGAATTCGGCGGGGCGCAACTGGTCCTGCGCGGCCAGCAGGGTCCTCCCGAGGCCCCTTATACGTTGCTTGCCACGACCAACCTCGCCCTGCCGTTGTTCCAATGGACCCCGGTGACCACCGGACAGTTTGGCCGCGACGGTTCGTTCGAAATTGTCCTGCCCGTGCAGCCCGAGCCGTCGCAACGCTATTTCCGGCTGCGGGTGCCTTGACGCAGCCGGCACAGCAGAGCAACCCACGAAGGCAACCCGGAACAGCGAAGATACACATGAAACGAATCCTCCTCACCACCGTGTTGGGTGCGGGCCTGGCAACCGCCTGCGCCCAGACGGTCATCTACAACCATTCCTTCAGCGGCTCCGGAGGGCCCTTGCATGGAACGCCGGAGACCGTCAGCGGTACGCCGTGGCAGGCGGGCAACCTGTTCCTCGACAACGGCGTGGTTCTAACCCTGGTGGCAGGCTCGGCCAACGGTCAGGCCGCATGGCTCCCGTTCAGTCCCGCCGACGGCCTCATCTACACTGCCACGGCCACCATCTTGAATCCCCAGCCCAACTGGATCGCCTTCGGCTTCATGCCGGCCACACCCCCGGCAGGCCTGAGCTGGTCGGATACGAGCTTCCAAGTGCGCCACTCCAATAACGGCGCCTATCTGTGGGGGTTGACGCGCAACAATCCCACTCAGCCCGACCAACAAGCCTTCGTCGGTCCCAACACCACGGGGGGACTGAGCAACTTCAACGGCGATTTGGTCGACTCCACCCAGCCGGTGGAGATCAAAATCGTCCTCGACACCACCGCGCCCACGTGGACCGCGGAGTTTTTCCTCAACGGCGTGTCGCGCCAGGTCGTCAACGTGCCTGATGCCGCGAAAACCGCCATCGGCGGCATCGGCTTCAGTCGGGAGCGCAACGCCACGGACAACCCCGGCGGCCAGATCCAATCGTTCAGCCTGACCGTCGTCCCCGAACCGGCCACGGGCGCTCTCTTGCTCACCGGCTTGCTGGGACTCTGGCTGATCCGTCGGCGCGAGGCGTGATCCCCCGGATCGTCGCCCTCTGGAGGCGTGAAGACGGCCGTCAAGGCGCCCCGCCAGATTCCAACGGTTCTTTGGCTCCCCGCACTCATGAAGTCGGCGGCGGAGCCTCCTGCGGCGGGCCCTTGGCGGCCGGTGCTTTGTTGATTCAGGGCGACAAGAGACCCGGGCACTGCGGCAATTCTCGAGAGCCGCTTGTCCGCCGCGGCTCTGTGTGGGAATCCCGTGTAGTTCACTCCGGCATTTCTGGCTCGGGCTCCGTTCCCCGCGCACCACGGCCGGGCTCCCTGTCCGCCTCCGTTCAGGTCAGCCGATCCCACCTCGCGCAGACACCTCGCCCCGGGGTCTCAACCCCGCCGGCAAGTCCCTGGCCGCTTCCATTCCCCATACCGCTCCGCAGCCACATGCCGGGTTGTTTGTCCACGGTTTCTCCCACCCGCAGGTTCCTGACCACCGCGTTGGTGTATCTACCCCTCCTGACCCTGCTGAATGCGCATCCGCTGTACCTGGAGGCTCTTGAAGATTTCGAACGCCACGCCGAGACCCTTTGGCGGAATGCAACGCACACGGGCCGCCCACCGGACTCGGGCTACTGGGGCGATGGGAACAGCACCGGCAACGGCGGGATTCGCGGTTCATGTGGCATCGCCGTGGCCTACGCCACCCTGGTCTATGCCCAACCCTCGGCCCCGCAAAACAGCAACCGCCTGGACAAACTCCGCCGCGCCCTCAATTACGCCGCGAACACCCATCTGACCGGAAGTTATGTCGCCCGCGACGGACGTCGCTGGGGTCGTGGTTGGCAGACCGCAGAGTGGGCCGCGTCGATGGGCCTGGCCTGCCTGTTGGTCCAGGCTCGCCTGCCCGGCGATACCGTGGCGGCCGTGCAGCGGGTCGTGGCCGATGAGGCCGACCACCGTGCCGGAATTCCCCCCGCCACCGGTTACATCAGCGACACCAAATCGGAGGAGAACGGGTGGAACAGTAACATCCTTGCCCTCGGGGCGGCCTGGCTGAGCGAACACAGCAATGCCCCCGTTTGGCTGGAAGCAGCCCGTCGTTATCTGGTCAACACGTACACCATCGCCGATACCAACAACAATCCGCTAAGCCCCTGGATTACCACCGTTACGCTCTACCCGAGTTACGCCCTGGAAAACCACGGTTTCTTCCACCCCACCTATCAAATGGTCGGCGGCATGTCCCTGGGCGATTCCCTCTTGATGGCCCGACTGGCGGCTCCCGCGATCGCCCGCGAGCTTCAACCCTTCGCCGAACATAATGTCAGGGCCGTCTGGACCAATATCCTGGCGCCCCTGCTGCTCCACTCGGGAGATTTTGCATATCCGGCCGGTTTGGACTGGGAGCTGCATGATTTCGAGCACAACAGCTATCTGGCCTGGCTGGCCGCCCACTTTCGCGATCCGCTGGCCCGGTGGGCCCACGAACGCGTGGCGCGACTGGTCCGGTACCGCCAGATCATCAACGGGGACGGTCAATTCGTGGGGCCCAGCGGTGGGGGGTTCTATCGCGAAGCGGTCGAGGCCCGGCGGACCGCCATCGCGTGGCTCCACGCACAATTCGACGAGGATCCCAGCGGGGCGGCAGTGCCTCCCGGGGAAGCGTTCCTTCACAACCCGGACGTCCAGGTCATCCATCTGCGCGCGGCGCGCGGTTCTTTCTCCATCAGCTACAAGTCGGGACGCATCATGGCGGTGGTGGAGCCCGCCGCCCGGGACGTTCCCACCAACGCCTTCGTGGCCACCCCGCGGCTGCCCGGCCTGATCGGCCTGGGTGCACTGGGGCCGCCCACCGCGGCGCGACTGCTGTCACTGAGCCAACCGGAACACGGATTCGACGCCGAACTTGCCCTGACCAACGGAAGCATGGGCTGGACCCACGTACGGGTGCGTTGCGATGGTGAAAGCTTCGCCGTCCTCGAGGTACCGCACCCGACCAGTGGCGCTGGCGCCCCTCCGGCCCCCAGTTTCATCTGTGGCATCGAAAACGACCCGCTGACCGGAGGCGTGCGATTGTTGAACTGGGCTTCCGGCACCGGCTTGGTGACGAACCGGTCCGGCCTCCTGGTCCGGGCGACGAATGCCTGGATCAGTGTGTCGGATTGGTACGGGCTGATCGCGGGCCCGGAAGGTTGGTTCGAGTACCAGGCCGCCTCGAATTACAACATCCTCGGGGCCGCCGAGGATCAGTTGCGGTTTTTTCCCGCTGATCCCCTCGGCGCGCGCTATGCCATCTGGTTCCCCGCTCGCACAACCGCCGAGTTGCAAGTTCTGGCCGCGCAGGTCGAATGGTCGCTGAGCAATGGTACGGCCCGTCTCGCATGGCCGGCGCCGGATGGCTCCCGGCACCATCTTGAACTTGCCGTGCCACAAGCCCCGCGCTACCCGCCGTATTCGGTCCGACCTGACTGGATCCGGGCCTCTTCTACGCAGGGAGTCTATGGGGTCGAACGGGTGTTGGACGGTGATCCCGGCAGTTTTTGGGTTTCGCTCTACGGTCTCACCAACCGGATCGAGTGGATCTGGGTGGCCTGGTCCCGACCCGTTGCATTGTCGGACATCACGCTCGTGCCCCGACCCGACAATGGCGGATATGGTCCCAGCCAGGTCCAATTGCTGTTGAACGTGTCTCAACTGCCTTCTCCGGGCAGTCCGCCCCTCACGGGAGAAATCGCTTACGAGGGTCCGGTGCCACCCACCAGCGAGCTGTATCTTCGCCTCCCCTCCCCGCTGACCGCCACCAATGCACTCTGGCTGATTCTCGGTGCTTACGACCGCGGCAGCACCAACGCTCCGCGGAACGTCCAGATCAGTGAGCTCATCTTCCGGGAACGCGCCCGTCCGGGAACCTACGCCGACTGGGCCCTGCGCAACTTCTCAGCGGCGCCGGAACCGGCAGCCGACGCGCTCGGCCCCACCGCAGATCCGGACCGGGATGGAGCCGTCAACCTCTTGGAGTTCATCCTGGGCACGGATCCCCGGGTCCCGGAACCGCCTCCGGCGAGCCCGGTCGCCGGGGATCTCTCATCCACTCATGTCCACTGGTTGCTCCGGGAGTCTTCCGCTCTCGCAGGAGTCTCCCGGCGCTTTGAGTCGTCCCCTGATCTGCACGCCTGGTCCCCGGTGGAGCCGACTTCGATCCGCCTGCTGCAACGCACAAATGGCCTGGACCTTTGGGAAGCGACTTTTCCCGTGGAAACAAGCCCGAGATACTTCCGCCTGCAGTATGAACTTACCGAGGAACGCTGAGGCGGGCCGCTGCCCGCGTCGGGACTCCCGGGGACGCTGTGTCCTTCGACCGACGCTGTCTGCACACGCCAGAGAACAGCGCCCTCCGCACCGAGGGCCCGGGTTGAGATTGGGTCGCATCGCGGTTCGGCTCGGACTGGCGCTGCTTTTCTGTAGCCTGTTGCGGCCCTTAGCCGCCGGGCACGATCTACCCGATCCCCTCGAGGCCGGATTCGACGCGCCACCTCCGGAAGCGCGCCTCCGTGCCTACTGGTGGTGGCTGAACGGCAATGTCACCAAAGAAGCCATCACCCGCGACCTGGAGGAAATGAAAGCCAAGGGGTTCGGCGGTGCAATCCTTTGCGACGCCGACGGTTCCAATCAGGACGGCAACGCCCGCGTGCCGCATGGACCTACCTTTCTTTCCCCCGCGTGGCTGGAATTATACCGACATACGCTGGACGAAGCCGCCCGGCTCGGACTCGAAATCAGCCTCAACATCCAGAGCGGTTGGAACCTCGGAGGTCCCATGGTGCCACCTGACGATGCCCCCAAGAAAGTCGTTTGGAGCTTCACGCGGCTCACCGGACCTACGAATGGCATCTTTGCCCTGCCTCGACCCGAGGCCCGTGATGGTTACTACCGGGATCTCTACGTCCTGGCTTATCCGGTCCGACCGCCCCCGCCCCACTTGCCCATCCTGCACACCGTCCGCAGCAGCTCGGCCCAAGTCGACCATCCCCCGAGCCTCGCCGTGGACGACGACCCCGAAACCTTCTGGGTCTCGGGCGGGGAGAGCCCGGGCGACGGCCCGCGGCCCGACCGCCCGGAATGGATCGAGTTGGAATTCGACCGCCCCGTGGACGTGCAACAACTGGCCCTCCGGCCTCGTCCGCGTTACGGACCTGCCGAACTCGAGCTGTCGGTTTCGGACGATGGCACCCAATTTCGCCCCGTGCATCGCGCCCCCGTCTCCGGCACCCGTGAAACCACCCTGCGTTTCCCCTCCGTCACCGGCAGGGTGTATCGCGTCACCTTCTATCGATCGCGGGACCCCCGCTTCCCCGGAGCGGCGCGCAACGTACAAGTGGCCGAGATCAAATTGGCCGGCGGGCAGGGCGAGTGGCCCGCCTTGAACCGCATCTCGCGCCCCTTGCGAAACTGGGCCCAGAAAGCCATGCACCGTACTCTGGAGCCTTTCTCCGCTCCCGAATCACGTCCCCTCTTCGAAGAATGGCCCGCCCGCCCGGACGAAGCAGATCTGCGCACAGCCGATGTCCGCGACCTTACTTCAGCCCTCGACTCCCAGGGGCCTCTCCACTGGGAGGTGCCGCCCGGTCCATGGGAAGTCCTTCGCCTCGGCTGTACCCTGAACGACCACTGTTATGTCTCCACCTGCAGTGAAGGTTGGGAGGGTTACGCTCTCGACCCCTTCGACGCGGGTGCCTTCCAGCGTTACTGGGACCTGGTGGTGGAGAAGCTCCTCGAGCATGCCGGGCCCCACAAGGGCCGGACCCTCAAGTATCTTCATACCGACAGCTGGGAAGTGGAGGTCGCCAATTGGACCCCGACGCTGCCGCAGGAGTTTCAACGCCGCCGCGGCTACGATCCAAAACCGTGGCTGCCCGTCCTCGCGGGCCGGATCGTCAACAGCCGCGAAGAAAGCAACCGCTTCCTGCATGACTTCCGACGGACCTTCGGGGACCTGGCCATCGACCACCACTACCGTCTGTTCCGTGACCGCGCTCATCGCCACGGACTCCTGATTCACCCCGAAAGCGGCGGCCCCCATGCGGTGCCCATCGACGCCCAACAATGCCTGGGTTTCAACGACGCTCCCATGAGCGAGTTCTGGGCCTGGTCGTGGCGCCATCGCGTGGGCGACGCCAACCGCTTCTTCGTCAAGCAGCCCGCCTCCGCCGCCCACACCTACGGTCGCAAACTCGTCATGGCCGAAGGGTTCACCACCATCGGTCCGCACTGGCAGGAAACCCTGTGGGACAACCTCAAACCGACCTTCGACAAGGCTTGTACGGAGGGACTCAACCTCCTGGTCTGGCATGCCTTCGTTTGTTCACCGGAGAGCGAGGGCATCCCGGGCCAGCAATACTTCGCCGGCACCCACCTCAACCCCCTGGTAACCTGGTGGTCCAAATCCCGACCGTTTTTCGACTATATCAACCGCTGCCAGTTCCTGCTCCAGCAGGGGTGGTTCGTGGCCGACGTTGCCTTTTATTACGGGGATCACGTGCCCAACTTTGCCCAACTCAAGAGCAGCGATCCCGCCGGTATCCTGCCGGGATACGACTACGACGTCGTGACCGCGGAAGTCCTGTTGCAGCGCATGGAGGTCCGTGACGGCCGATTCGTGCTGCCGGATGGGATGAGTTATCGTGTCCTCGTCCTGCGGGATCTCGGCGTGATCTCCCCTCCGGTCCTGCGGCGGTTGCGCGACTTCGTCCGGGCCGGCGGCATCGTCGTTGGACGCCGTCCTGTCAGCCCCGGTACACTCACGGATTACCCCGCTTGCGACGAGGAATTCGGCCGTCTGGTGGAAGAACTCTGGGGCCCTGCAGACGCGCCGCCGCCCGAGATCACCCCCCGGGGGACGGTCCCGCGCCGCGTCATCGCAGACCGGGGAGCCCGGGCGGTGCTCGCCGCCCTCGGGGTACCCCCGGACTTCGAGTGGAAGCCCCTCGACACCAACAACGTCGCCGATCTGGACTACATCCATCGCCAGACCGAGCAGGCCGACATCTACTTTGTCGCGCACCGGGGCACCAATGCGACTCGCGTTCTGGCCACCTTCCGTGTGGCGGGGAAGGTTCCCGAGCTTTGGGATCCGGTCACGGGGGAGCGCCGCCGTGCCACGGACTATCACATCGGCGACGGCCGCACGACCCTGCCCCTGTCGTTTGCCCCCTGCGGCTCCTGGTTCATCGTGTTCCGACATCCGGCAAAGCTGCATCCCCCGACAGGCCGGCCGAACGAGCCGGAGTTTCATCCCGTTCTCGCCATCGAGGGACCGTGGACGGTTCATTTCGACCCTGCGTGGTCCTCGGTCTCGAACCTCGTTCTAACCAATCTGATTTGCTGGACCGAGCATCCCCATCCAGACATCCGATATTACTCGGGCACGGCACGCTACGAGACCCGTTTCGTCTGGACACCGGATCGACGGCCGCCCGCCACCGAGATCTGGCTGGACCTGGGCGATCTGAGGGAACTGGCCGAAGTCCGCCTCAACGGCCGGGCCTGCGGCATTGTCTGGACACCGCCTTTTCGCGTGCAGGTGGATCCGGCGCTTCGCGCAGGGGAGAATCACCTGGAGATCGAGGTGGTCAATTTCTGGCCCAATCGATTGATCGGGGACACCGGCCTGCCGCCCGAACAACGGCGAACCCGAACAAACATCCGAAAGTTCACCCCCGAAACCCCGCTGATGCGCTCCGGCCTCTTCGGACCCGTGCAGCTGCTGATTGCCGGGCCTGACCCCGCTCCCGACCGGTAACATCCCGCCGCCTCTTCGAATCCTCACCCGGCCATGTGGGCACGCACCCGCGCCACCTAAACAGCGAGATTGCGTCCATCTCTCCGGCTGCAGGTTCTGACGCAGGCGGCTTTGTCGGGGATCTCTGACGAGGGCACTGACGACGTTGTCCCTTCGAAAAGGCGCCGGGCAGATCAAAGCCTTGTCCCAGGCGCCCCTGGGACAAGGGGCCCTGGGCAGCAAGTTGTGAGTGCAAGCTGTGTAGTCTCCGGGAATGGTGCCCCCAGGCACTTCACTCCCCAGCAGATCTCTGAAAGAGGCCGGTCCAACCCTGGCAGCTTCCCTTGCGGGCGAAAGTCGCGAGCCCACGATGCCGCCCCGACCCTGGCTACACGGGGATCGCGAGCTCAATATCAAGTAGCCGCCGACGAAAACCGCCGAATTTCCATACAGCAGCGCCTGCCGGAACTTGGTCGGCCAGCCCACCATCGACCGGGTGGCCGCGTGGTCACGTTCCGGGACACGGACCGTATTCCGATTCCGGCTCCGCCACCTCGCGGTAGCGGCTGCCAACCCTCAATCCGTAGCCGCCGACGGAAGTCGGCGGATCTCCTGAGAGCGGCCGCAGACAGAGGTCCTCGGACTTGCCCACTGTCCATCCCGCTGCCTTGCCGTTCATCACAGAGGGTCCGAGCCCGATTCCAGATTCCCGGTCCGCCACCTTGCAGGGGCCAACCGACCTCAAATCCGTGGCCGCCCCGGGACCGGCGGAAAATCTTCCGCGGACCTTCCAGCGCGTGTCCGCACGGCTGGGCGACCTGCCAGGCTTTGCGAAATCCGAGGGCTGGAGCCATCGTGGACTTGCGAGAGGCACGGATGACCAGCGGAGGATTTCGTCCACAGCGATGCGTTTTCTTGGCTGGCCTGCAGGGAGACCACGCGCGCTTCACACGCTGCCGGCAGGCAAACGCCGCACGAGGGCCCGGGCAGGATCTTGAGGATCGTGTCGGCCCGGCCAATTCGAGGTGTTGAAGCTCGTCGATTGCGCTACTTTCCCAGTCGTGGTAGGTCGCGGGTACCAGGGACACTCAATCGCGCCAAAGCCGTCGCAGCCGATGGGAACGGCCAGCACGGGTGTGCCGAAGTTCCGTTGCGGGATCAGTCGCCCACGCAGCGATTCCGATGTCTGCCAGCACGAAGAGGGCCGAGACCGGGCCGTGTTCCGAACGGGCTCGAAGGGTCCGACCACGCTGCGCCCGGTGCCGAAATGCTCGCCAGGTCCTGAACTCGATAAGATCCCAGGCCGCGTCCCCGTGGGTGGGTCTCACGGTGCGATCTCTTCCCGCGAACCGGATTTGAGACCTCTCTACCCGCCCCGCGACCTGCGACGGAGCGTCAGCAGAAAGCCGGTCGCAGCCGACCCCGGTGGGCCTGGGTGGTCCACTCGGCCGCAACGGCCCCCGCCTGCGTCAGCGGGGTTCTCCCTCGTCGAGCTCCTGGTCGTGATGGTCATTTTGGGGATCCTGGCGGGGATTCTGTTGCCCGCCCTGGCTCGCAGCCGGCAGCTGGGCAAGCGCACGCAATGTCTGAGCCAGCTGCGGCAATTGGCCGTGGCCGCGCAAATGTACACCGATACCTACGCCGGCTTTTTCCCGCCTGCCTACTCCTATGAAGTCCGCGAGGGTCTCCCCTGTGCGGTGGCATGGGACTTGACCACGGTCATGAGTGATCCACCGCGCGTGGTCCCGGGCACCCTGTGGGATGGCCAGGGCAACCCGCAGATCCAACAGTGCCCTGAGTATCGCGGCCCCGCCAATTGGGCCGTGGACCCTTACACAGGTTACAACTACAACACCAGCTATCTCGGTCATGGCCAATTCGAATCCGTGCCCGAACCGGCCCGATTGGCCGCCGTGAAGCAGCCGGCGGCCACGGCGATGTTCGGCGACGGACAATACGCCGGAGGAGCCAACAAATTCATGCGCGCTCCCTGGCCCAACCCCGGCGATGCGGAATTCCGCGGGCGCTGGGCGGGCACCCAGGGCTACCGACACGCGAACCGAAGCAACACCGCATTTGTGGACGGACATGTGGAAAGCCTGCAGCGGCGTTTTATCGAGAACCAGGACGGAGCCCTCATGGTGGCACCGGGCACGGGCTTTTTGTCCCCTGACAATTCCCTGTACGACCTGGAATGAGGCGTAAACGTTCTTCCGCACTTGAAGCGCCCCGCAATCATCAGGAAGGCAGAGTGGATGAGAATTCCGGACAAATGACTTCGCCGAGATGAACCGACACCGACCGGAACGGATTGTGTGCCTCAGTGCCGAGGCTGCAGACTGGCTTGCCCGCATCGGGGCATGGGACCGTGTCGTTGGTGTAAGCGCGTTTTTCCAGTGCCCGGATGGGCTCCCCCCGAAGCCGCGCGTCGGAGGGTTCAGCTCGGCAAATGTGGAGGCGGTGCTGGCGCTGCGACCGGACCTGGTCGTTCTGTTCTCGGACGTGCAGGCGGATCTCGCCGCGCGCCTCATCCGGTGCGGTTGCACCGTCCATGTGACCAACCCCCGTACCCTGACGGACGTGGAGCAAACCCTCGCCACCCTGACACGCCTGGTCGACGGCGGGGAGCGGGGCATGGCGTGCCTGGAGGAGTTCCGCCGACGCATGCAACCGTACCCGCCCCTGCCACGTCGCGTCCGTGTGTACTTCGAAGAGTGGGACGAACCTCCCATCTCCGGCATTGCATGGATCAGCGAAATGATCGAGCGAGCCGGAGGTGAGGATGTGTTCGCCGGATTCCGGAGCCGCGGCCGCGCATCCGACCGGACCGTGGAGCTGCGGCAAATCCAGGCCGCCGATCCCGAGCTCATTCTGGCCAGTTGGTGCGGCAAGCCCACCTCGGTGGATCGCATTCTGACGCGGCCCGGTTGGGAAACGGTCGCCGCCGTGCAGCACCGGGCCGTGCATGCCGTCCCACCCGAGATCTTTCTGCAACCCGGATATCGGCTGGTCGAAGGTTACACGCTGTTGCGCCGTTTGCTGGAGGCAACCGTCGGGGACCCGAAGAGTTCAAGGGACCCGGATTAACCGACCCAGATCGCCTGGGTGCGGTCTCGCGAACCTTGGATTCCCGGGCTTCCAGAGTGCAGCGTGCACTCGCCGCTCCGCCTCTGAACCGCCTACGTTGTTCGCACCCCTCCGGATCGGCCCCTCGCCGGGGTGGCGCACAGTCGCTGCAAAGCCCCATCCCAGCGGCGCGTCCCGACAATCGACACCCCGCGCACACCACAGCCGACCTCAAGAACCCACCGAATTGCGCGTGGCACTCGGTTCCTGATCCGATCGCGGCGCCCCTTCCCGCACGATTCGCCGTGCAGCCTCGATGAGGGCATGGTCGCGAACCAGATCGCCAAAACGCAGGCGCGGCATCCCGCTTTGTTGCTGGCCCAGCAACTCCCCCGGGCCACGCAGTTGCAAATCAGCCTCCGCGATGGCAAAGCCGTCCCGGGTTTCCTCCAGCACGCGCAGTCGTGCCCGTGCCTCGGGCGTGCGGGCGTCGGACACCAGGATGCATTCCCCCGGTTGCGCTCCGCGGCCGACCCGCCCCCGCAATTGATGCAGTTGCGCCAGCCCAAAGGTCTCGGCGCTGAGGATGACCATCACGGTGGCCCGCGGCACATCCACCCCCACTTCGATCACCGGCGTGCTCACCAGGACCGAGATCGCTCCGGTGCGAAAGGCCTCCATGACCTGCTCCTTTTGCCGCGCCGGCAGACGACCGTGAAGCAGGGCCACCGGGTACGGTCGCAAGGCCTGCTGGACCCGCGCGAATTCTTTCTCCACCGCTCGCACGACACCCGCGTCGGTGTCCTCCACACGCGGGCAGACCACGTAGGCCTGCCGACCCGCCGCCAGCTCGGCCCGCACCCGCGCCCACACCTCCGGAAGCTGCGCCGACGATCGCACGCAGGTGCGCACGGGTTTGCGCCCGGGCGGAAGTTGGTCCAGCAACGACACGTCCAGATCCCCATAGAGCGTCAGAGCCAGGGTGCGCGGGATGGGCGTCGCCGTCATGACCAGCAGATGTGGGTGCCGGCCCTTCCGCACGAGGGTCTCGCGCTGGGTGACGCCGAACTTGTGTTGTTCGTCGATGATGACGAGACCCAGGCGGGGCAGAGAGACCTCGCCGGTCAGCAGCGCATGGGTGCCGACGTAAAGGGCGGCGAGCTCGCCGGGCTCGCCCTGCGGGGCACCCGACGCCGATCGCCGCGCAGACCCTTCGACCGGCAAGGGTTCGATTTTGCGGCTTCCGGTCCGCAACCAGACAGGCACTCCCAACGGACCGAACCACTGCTGAAACACGCTGTAATGCTGCTCGGCCAAAATCTCGGTGGGCGCCATGAGGGCCACCGAGTAACCGCTCTCGATCGCCATGAGAGCCGCACAAGCAGCCACCACCGTCTTGCCGCTGCCCACGTCTCCTTGCAACAACCGGCGCATGGGCCAGGGCCCGCCCAGGTCGCGCCGGATCTCCCGCAGGACGCGGGTCTGGGCCTCGGTCAAGCGGAATCCGAGCCGGGCCAGAAACGGTTTGATCAGGCGATTCCGATCCCCGGCACAGGGAAGCGCCGTGGCCACCCGTTCGAATCGACGGCGCCGCTCCCACAGGGCCTGCTGCAGGGGAACGAACTCGTCCAGCGCCAGCCGCTGCCTGGCCCATTCCGCCTGCTCCAGCGTGTCCGGGAAATGGAGCCAGCGCAGGGCCTGGGCACGGGTGGGCAGATGCTGCAGTTCCGCGGGGAGTTGCGACCGTGGCCAGGGGTCGGCCACTGCCTCGCCGTACTGCGCCAGCGTGCGCCAAATCAGCGCGCGCAACCAGCGTTGCGGCAGCCCCTCCGTCAGAGGGTAGACCGGCGTCAGCCGGTCGAAATGAATGAACGCCTCGGCGTCTCCTTCGATGACCTCGGTCTCCGGATGATCCATCGCAGGGGGCCGGAGCGCGCGCACCTTGCCGTACACCACCACCTCGTCCCCCACGCGAAAGTACCGTTCCATGAAGGGCGAGTTCCACCACCGACAGTACAACCGGCCGGTTTCGTCCTCCAAAACGACCTCGAAGAGCGAACGCGTCCTTCTCCGGAAGGTCTTGAGTCCCATGGCGATCACGCGCCCCCGCGTCAGCGCCGCCTCGCCCACCTGCAACTGGCCAATGGGCCGGAAGTGCCGGCGATCCTCGTACCGACGTGGCCGATGCAGCAAAAGGTCCTCGACCGTCCGAATCCCGAGGCGTGCCAATTGTTCGGCCCGTTCCCGGCCCACGCCCCGCAACTCGGTCACGGGGAACGCCAGGGGCCCGGCAGGCTCCGATGTCTTCGCATCCATCGGCTCCGCACCTTACGAGACGGCTCCACGCCCCTCAACGGCAAAGCCGGCGAGGGGACGCCCGGAGTCGAAGACAGGCCGCGAGAAGGTCCTCCGCCAGGCGGTCCGGCCCCGCACGGGCACGACACCCGGGGGTCGCGATGAAGGGCCCGGGTTCGAGTGGGAAACTCTCCCGGACTCGCCCGGTCCTAGACGGTTCGAATCTCCTGCCGCAAGAAGGTGACGTACCCGATCCCGAAGCAGATCAGGGTCAGAGCCATCATCAGGACAATATGCGGCCAGACGATGAACATGGACTGGTCCAGCGGCAGAGGACCCCGAAAGCGCTCCAAGGAGAATGCCTCCATCGGCGTGATCACCAGCAGGGATCCGGCACTTCGCTGGAAGGGATCCAGAATGGGACCCGTGGCTTCTCCGTAAAGGACCACCGGAGATACCAGGCTGAACGCATGCGCCAGGCGGTCGTTGGCCACCACCTGTTCCACGTCCCGCCGATTGTACACGGGCCGCAGGGTGTCCGCTGCCATGTCGGCGACGAAGCCCATGAAAAAGGAGAAAAAGATCCACAGCGCCACCGAGGCCAGCGCCGACGTGGCCAGGGAGCGGAACACGATGGAGAACAGAATCGCCAATCCCAGCCAGAAGGAGATATACGCGATGCTGATGATGAGATACACGGCCAGCCGCGCGATCTCCTCCCAACCCGGCACCACCCCCAGGGTTACCAGCCCCATCCCGGTCAACAACAACAGCAGGCTCACCATGACCAGCGTCACCGTGATCACGCCGGCTAGAAACTTCCCGTTGATCACCGCGTCCCGAAAGATCGGCTGCGACAAGAGCTTGCCCAGGGTTCGCAAGTGCCGTTCCCGATTGATGGCGTCAAAGCCCATGATGATCCCCAACAACGGCCCGAAAAACGCGACGAACTGTACGAGCGAGAAAAACTTCCCCGGGGTGGTGAACATCATCAGGAATACGTGGGAGGACTTGGGAAACCCCTCGAGCGCCTTGTGCACATTTTCCACAGCCATGTAGGCGGCCACCAGCGCCACCATGAAGATCAGGCAGAACAGCAGCAGGAAACGGGTGGAACTAAAATGGTCCGCCAGTTCCTTGCGGCAGATGGTCCACATGGCTCAGGCCTCCTTGAAGTAACGCATGTAAATCTCTTCCAGAACCGGGCGCCCGCTGTCGGCGCCCTTGCGCCGGGCCAGTTCCTCGATGGTCCCCAGGGCGACCAGGCGACCCTTGATCATGATGCCGACCCGGTGGCAAATCCGCTGCACCTGATCCAGCAGGTGCGACGAAAGCATCACCGTGATGCCCCGGGACCGGTTCAGATCCCGGATCAAATCCAGCATCTTGTTGGTTCCGTCGGGGTCCAGTCCCAGAGTCGGTTCGTCGAGAATCAGCAACCGCGGGTCCTTGACCAGGAGCTCCGCGATCCCCAGCCGTTGCCGCATGCCCCGGGAATAAGCCCCCACCAGCTTGTCCCCTTCGTCGGCCAGGCCCACCGTCCGGAGCGCCGATTCGATTTTTCCCGTGGCCTCGGGTTCAGGGATGCCGTTCAAGTCGGCGATGTAACGGAGGTTCTCCCGCCCGGTGAGGTCATCGTAAAAGCCGACATTTTCCGGTAAATACCCGACCTGGCGCTTGATCGGCAGGGGATCGCGCACCGGGTCGTAGCCCAACACGCGCGCAGAGCCCGCGCTGGGTTCGGTCAGGCCCAGCAACATCAGGATGGTGGTCGTCTTTCCCGCGCCGTTGGGGCCGAGAAAGCCGAAGATCTCGCCCTCCTGCACCTCGAGATCGAGCTGCTCGACGGCGGTTTGGCGGCCGTACCGTCGGGTCAGGCCCTGCGTCTGGATGATCGCAGCCATGTCACCGGCGGCCCAAATAGTGAAACGTCACACCCAGGCCCGCCACCACCAGCACGATGATGGCCAGGCCCACCCAGCCCCATGTGGCTCCCGCCCGGATGGTGACCCGGAATTCCAGGTCGCGATTGACCCGTTCCCCATCGATGGCCAGGCTGACCGAGTAATCGCCCACCAGGGCCTGCTCGGCCGGGGTGATGCTGACCTCCACCTGTTTGACCTCGCCCGGTTGCACATTCTCCAGCTTCTCCGGGGAGAACTCGACCTTCCAATTCTCCGGCTTGAAAGATTGAAAACTGATCTCCCGCTGCGGCGCCGAACCGGTGTTCTGGACCAGCAACGTGGCAGTGGTCTTTTTCCCCCGCTCGGTGACCAGCGAGAGCAGCCCGCTCGGCGTGCCGACCTTGAGATCGTAGGTGCCCGTCAACACCACCTTCAGATCCTTCTCGGCTCGCGCCCGACCCGCCTCCACCTCCACCTTGAAATCGTACTCGCCCGCCTGGGCCCGATAGGGCGGGGTCACCTCGAACTCGATCGACCGACTCGAACCGGCATTGATCTGCAACGAGGTGATCTGCTTGGATTCGTAGGCGGGCCGGAAGGAGGTCTGCCAGCCCTGGGGCGCCGTGGCCCGGAAGTTGAACACTGCGTCCTGACCGGTCTCGTTTCGCACATCCAGCGAGAACTGGAATTTGTCGCCGCTGGAGCCCCGCAGCGTGGGATACGAGGTTTCCAACGTGATGCGCTCCGGGCCATGCTCGCCCGAGCTGACGGTAACCACCAGCGACGATTCCCGCACCAGGGCGTTGTCCGGAGTATGAGCCCGGATGGCAAAACGGTACGTCCCCTCCGGAAGCCGCTTGAGGTTCCGGTCCTTCGGACGAGCCGTGAAGGTCAGCGTTTGATCCTCTCCCGAGGGCAGGAAAACACCGGTCACGGCCGTGCCGTAGCGGCGAATCTCCACGTTCCAGTCCGCCGGTTGCTCGGTCACCTCCAACAACACCGTCTCGTCACTGCGGCCGCGGTTTTTCAACCGCACGTCCACGTTGAGGCTGTCCTCCGGACTGAGCCGCACACCCGGATATTGAAACGCCGCTGTGAAATATCGTTCCGGCAGGTCATTGGTGCTGGTGGCAGCCAGAAGCGGGTCGGCACCCGACCCCAGCCACCCCAGCAACCCCACCATCCAACAAAGCTTGGTCACGCGCTTCATAATCCTCCACTTTGGTCCTCCGGTTGGGTCGAAGCGTTCAAACAACCGCAGCTTCCGTCCGGGGCCGCGCCGGCTCGGACAGACTGGACTGGCCTTGTAGGCAGGCGCGCCCGGCGCTGTCAAGCGGAAGGCGCGGGCCGGTCGTCGAAGCCCGGGCAGGTTCTCCGGACCCCCGGCGGTCCCCTGCGGCCAGTCCGCCGTCGTCGGCCGCGAGCCGCCCGGAGGTTGGCGCGCAAAAAGCAGAGCCGGTAACTCCCCGGGAGTTCACCCGCCGCAATCTCGTGCGCGCGTCCGCAATGCACGGATGCCTGCTTCTGGTACCCTGGTACGAAATGCAGAGCCCAGCCCGGACTTCGCACCCCCTGTGCGGTGGCTACGCCGTCTCAACCCGGGTCCGCTCAACCGAAGCCCACCGCGAGTCGATGCTCGAAGAACACCCGACAAAATTGCATCGCCGGCACGGAACTCTCAGGTCCCGACCCCGGCGGCGCAGCCTCTCCGATCTGCGCGGCCGGAGCGCGCTTGCGCCTGCAGTCGAGCCGGGGAGCAGACAGGCCGGCAGCTTCGCGCCGTGCAACCAGCCGGCGCCGCGTGTGGCTCGGTCCGCCCCGGACCAGCCCCAACCATGTCTGCCCGGCCTTCGGCCGGCCCCCGTATCATGCGCCTTCCATTCAGGCGCGCTCCATTCCGCCCATGTTCAGACCTTGGGCAGCGACCAGGGCGCCCGATACGGCTTGGAAACCCAGCGTGCCAGCTCTGCGTCGCCTACAATCCGCTCCTGATTCGGATCCCAGCGGACCACTTTCCCCGTCCGCACGGCAATGTTGCCCAAATGACAAACCGTGGCCGACCGATGCCCGACCGCCACATCGCAGATCGGCAGCGCCCGCGTGCGAATGCACTCCAGCCAGTTCTGATGATGATTGCGGCTGGCGTACACCCGCAGGTCGTTGTCCCCGATGGATTGCTGCAGAATCTCCTCCGGCCACGTCGCGATCGCACCGCGGTTGATGTACAACAGCCCTCGTTCGCCCTCAAAGATGCAGCCGGTGAATTCGTCGCGCCCGTTGAGGATCTCCCGGGCTTCCTTTTGCCGATCCGGCAACAACTCGGAGACCAGGGCCCGCGGACTCCGACACTCCACCACCACCCCGTTGGCATACCGGTAGGTGATGGAGAAGGACACGGGCACCTCGAACCGTTTCTGCGGATCGTACTCGCCCGTGCCGCGAATCTCCAGCGGACCCGAGCCATCCATCCCGAGTCCCCATTGTGCGATGTCCAGATGATGCGCCCCCCAATTGGTCATCTGGCCCCCGGAATAGTCCCAGAAAAACCGAAAATAGTAATGCACGCGGTGTTTGTTGTACGGTCGCCAGGGCGCCGGGCCCAACCACATGTCATAGTCCAGCTCGGGCGGCGGCTCCGAATCCGGTACGGGGGGCTCCTGAGTCCAGTTGACCCCCGTCAAGCCCACCAACACCCGCTTGATGACTCCGAGCCGGCCGTTGCGCACCAATTCGACCGCCTGCCGAAACCGGGCATCGGACCGCTGTTGGCTCCCGGTCTGGACCACCCGACCCGTCCGCCGTGCCACCGCCACCATGACCTGCCCCTCCTCGATCGTCAGCGTCAGCGGCTTCTCCACATACACATCCTTGCCCGCCTCGCATGCGTGGATGGTGGGCAGCGCATGCCAATGATCCGGCGTACTGATGCAAACCGCATCCACCGACTTGTCCTCGAGCATGCGCCGGTAATCCCGATACCCCGCGCAGGTGCGGCCCGTGGCTTTCTCCACGGCTTTCTGCGCTGCTTCCAGGTGGTTCTGGTCCACATCGCAAACCGCCACCGCGTTTTTCATGAGCGCCCGCAGGTTGCTCATGCCCTGGCCGCCCACGCCGATGAATCCCACGCGGATGAATTCCGACGGATTCTGACCCGTGGCCGCCTTCGTTCGGTTGAGGAAGAGGTTGGGGAAGGCCAGCCCCGCTGCCACGCCCACGGTGCTTCGCCCGGCCGCTTGCAGAAACTGGCGACGAGTGACACTGCGCCTTTGACTCATGCCAACCATTTGCACGGATCTGGATGCGCATGTCAATCGAACGAAGTATGGAGTCGTCTCCAAATCACAAACCCAGCCCGCCCCCTCCGAGGGCGCGCGTCAACGCGGTCCTTCCCGGCGGGATCGGCAACGCAGCTCGGCACGATCTGCCCGTGCTTCAACCGAACGATCCGTTCTCCGCCCCGCCCGTTTTGCCCCGCGGAAGAAGCTGGCCGCCGGGCGCCGGTGAAATCGAGGTCGGTTCCGTCAAAGACGTGCGCTCTTCCCCAACCACGGGCTTCAACCCCGATCGCGGCTGCCAAAAGAGCCCGCCCCACAATCCCCATGACAGCCAGTCGGGAACCGGGCAAATGCCTCAGCCCGGGCAAACCGGTACGACCGCGGCCCAGACCCGATTTCCGAACCGGTCCTTGAAAGCTTCCAGCATCCGTTCTCCCGCAGCGACATCCGGAACCACCGCAAACACGGCCGAACCGCTCCCGCTCATCCGCGCCCCGTAAGCGCCGTGGGAGGCGAAAAACTCGCAATACAGCGCCAGCACCGGAAACTTTTCAAAGGCTGGAGCCTCGAACGCGTTGTAAAACTCCGCCCCGGCCTTTCGAGGGTCGTCTCCTTGCAAAGCGACCAACGCCGCCCGGGCCCGGCCCGGCGTCCCATGCAGAACCTCCGGGAACCGACGCAGTTGCGCGTACGCCCAGGGTGTGGCGATCCCAAAGCCGGGATGCACCACCACAAACGCACAGCCACGCAGGGCGGGAAACCAGTCCAGCCATTCCAGGCATTCCCCCCGACCAGTGGCCAGGGCGGGCACTCCGCGCAGGAAAAACGGCACGTCGGATCCCAGCCGGGCGGCCAGCTCGTGCAACGCGCTCTCTCCCAGTGGCGCCCCAAAACATTCATTGAGTGCCAGCAGCGTGGCGGCCGCGTTCCCGCTTCCCCCGCCCAGTCCGGCACCCTGCGGGAGCCGTTTCTCCAGATGAATGCGTACCCCGGCCCGCACGCCCGATGCCTCGAAGAACATTCGGGCCGCCCTGTACACCAGGTTTCGGTCATCCGTGGGCAGCCGCGGATCCGTACAGGTAAGCTCGATCCCGTGCGGCCGCGTCTCGAAAACCAGACGGTCCTGCACTGCCAGGGGATGTAGAATGGTCTCCAACTCGTGGTAGCCATCCGGACGGCGACCCAACACGTTCAGCACCAGGTTCAGCTTCGCAGGAGACGGTTTCTGCAGTTCCATGGCAAAACAAAGGCGCGCCGGGACAATTCCCACAGCGCGCCCTTCGCTTCCGGCGAACGCCGCCGGTTTAGCGATCGAAAATCTTGAAACGGCTGTTCGGAATCATGGGCGCCACATCGCCCCCACTGAAGCCCAGTTCGTTCGCCGAATCGAAGGCCGGCACCGCCAAAAGGTCCGGTTTGTAGTTGTCCGGATACACCGGCTCGGGCGACAGATATCGCGTGGCGACCGGCTCGTAGGGTGGGAAAGGCGCCGTCACAATCTCGTACAGGCCCACGCCAAAACGTGCCATGGACCGGTTGAACCCGCGTACCAACCCCGTGGTGTAGGCCTGATCCGGCGAATCGAACAACGCGGTCTGCTCCACCGTGCGGCGCAACTCCCCCCAGCGCACAATCTCCGTCGTGTTCCGCAGGCCCCGCCCCAACTTCTGCTCCGGCCCCGCACAACCGCACAACAGCCCCGTCGCCATCGCCAAACCCACCAGGAATTGGATGCTCGCCTTCATAACGTTCCTTGTCCGCCGGCAAGCCTAGTCGCCCCGATCGCCATGTAAAGTGCATTTCACGGGAGGTCGAGAAAGAGGGCGCATGTTCCGCCCCCGATCGTGCCCCTCAAGAGCGTGAGCTGCTCCAAGCGCCAAAACCACCCTTCACACCGCCCAAGTGACCACGCGTCAACATCCCCAGAGCTCGAGCGCCACCGTCCCAGCGTGCATTGTGACCCACACCGGCCTTTGCTGTGATCGCACCGAACGCCACTGGCCCACACAAGAAGTCGTCGGCCCGGCACCGCCGCCACAAATCCAAGCGGTGCGGCTCGCCGCTTCTCGTGCGCTCACCATACCGTCCGCCTACAAACACACCGCCACCAGCCCGCCCAACGCTCCTCCCTGACCCCAAGGCCCTCCAGGCCCGACTCCTGCCTCCGTCCCACCCACCAGCCCTCGAACTCCGGGTTTTCCCGCTCCGTGCATACATCAGTGCCTGCCGCCTGCGTCTCAAACGCACCTTCCACCTTGCGCCGCAGTGCCAGCACCACCGACCGCGTCATCCGCCTGGGGCTTTTCAGCCCGTCACGCAAGAAGCGAGCCTTAAGAAGGCAGTTCCACGGCTGCCATCGCCCCAGTGTGCGGGAGGCTCTGTGGGTTTGGCCGCCGCAGCCCGGCCGTCGGGAAGGGCCCTCCTGTCCGGCATCAAGGCCGAACTTGACAGGCGCGGAAGAAACGCGCCGGACAGTCCTCGACCGCATTCGTCCAATCCACGATGACGGTGCAGTTGGTAAAGGCCCCCACTTCGACCCACGCCAGGAGGTTCGTGGAGGCTTCGAGCCGGTACGCGCCCGGCTCTGCGAGCAGACGCAGTTTCAGTCGGTCCGGGTCAAGCCAACCGACACTGAGGAACTGCAACGGTTGGCAGCTTTCGTACGCGCCAATGTCCGTGCGGGCTCCGGTGGCGCGGGACAAGCCGCGCTGGTCAACGGTCAATCCGGCCACGTTTTCCCCGGCATCGATGGCCGGGCTGCCGGGGAGCAACCTTAATGTGCAGGTCGGCCCGCCATTGTCGCTCAGTGGACCAAGCATGGGGTCGGTGTTGATCAGGTTGCTGGGCTCCCGAAACGCGCCGCTGGCGTCGGAACACAAGTTGTGTCCGCCGTCCACCGGCGCGCCGAAGATGTTCGAGCCTGTGATGCTGTGCGCAATGATGGTGTTTTTGAGCCACAAGAGGCTCTCCAAAACAGCCAGGCCCCCGCCGTTACTGGCGCCGGGCGGGCCCAATAGACCTGGGTCCGGGTCGCCCGAGCCAAGGCCCCCCATGGCACTGTTGGCAGCAATGGTGACGTTGGTCAGGCCGGCCCGCCCGCGACTGCACAAGCCCCCGCCCCATGCGTCGCCACCGGCCTCGCCTGAGGAAGCCATCCAGGGGAATCCACCTTGCCCTCCAACCGCCACGTTTTCAAATATCGTCGAGTTGAGGATCGTCATGTGCCCGTTGTTCAAGATCGCGCCCCCCAGACCCTGTCCGCCCAACCACACGAACGGGCTGATTCGCCCGTCGCCGCCACGCGCTTCATTGGCGTGGAACAGGCATCCGGCTATCTCGCAGGGTGCAGTGCTGGCAACGGAAGCACCATGACGCAACGCACCACCGGAGCCCTCGCCCGGCCGTGTATGGTAGCCGCCTCCGCCGCCAGTAGCGCGGTTCGCCCGGAAGGTGCAGTCCCGGATGGCCAACCGGCCACCGGCGTTATGGACGGCGCCCCCTTGACCGGCGGCCCCTCCTCCGCCCTGACAGCGATTTGTCACAAAGGTGCTCCCAACGATCTGAGTCTGGTTGCTGCCCAGGCAAAGGCCCCCGCCCTCGGCAACCCCGCCCCAGCCGTAACGCGCGCCATAGCCTCCTCGCGCCTCGTTGTCGGCAAAGGTGCAACCGGTTACGTGCAGCGTTCCGCCCAGGACCCGGATGGCGCCGCCATGCGCGCTACCGCCGCCGCAGCCGGCCATGGAGACCGGATCATAACCTCCCTGGCCGCCAACAGCGCTGTTGTACTGAAAGTCCACGCCTTCCAATTTGACCTGCCCGCCCACGCTAAACACAGCGCCCCCTTCAGCCCCGCCCCCTCCACCGCACACCCCGGGCCGCGCACTCCCGTCTCCGCCCCGCGCCAGGTTGCCCACCAGACGTCCGCCCCGAATGATCAACGTGCCCTGGTTGAAAACCGCCCCGCCATATGCGGGTAATCCCTGCAGGCCGTCGTCTACCAGCTCACCCACGGCCGTATTGGACACAACCTGGCAGTTCACCAGGGTAACTGCCTCACCGATGTTGCGGATCGCTGCACCGCTGGCACTGCGCCCTTCCCGCACCGTCAGGTTCCGAAGCGTGAGTTCCGCGCCCGGGTTCACCTCGAAGACACGAACAGCGTTGTTTCCACTGAGGGCAACCGCGTGCTCTCGGGCGTCCACGGAAACGTTCGTCGTGATAACGAGCGTTTGGCTGAGCCCGACTGTACCGTCGCAATCGAAGACAATTCGTCCGCCCCTTGCGATGGCCGCCCGCAGCGCGGCCTCACTGCAGTTGGTGAGCCGAATGTCGGCCCACAGACCGGGTGCAAACGCGTCTCCCGACAGCCATAGAAGAACCAGCCACCACGCCCGAGGCCGCTTGGACAGGATGGGCTCCGGCCCAACCACCACCGTGGATCTGGTGCATTCTTCGATTTCGAAGCTTTTCTGCAGCTGCCGCAAGATGAGGCCCCGGCCCGGGGATCGCGCTCTCCACCGTCTCCATCTTATGCCAACGCGAGGCGAGCCGGTGGCCTACTGAGCGTGCATAACTGCGCACATGCCATTCGGGAGGCCACCCGCACCGCGGGCGAGCAGCCACGCCTCCAGGCCCCGACCGGCCGGCCCCAGATACCTGGCTGCCCCACCCCTTTCCCGACCTCGACCTTGGTACTCCCTTTCATTGGCTGGCTTTTCAGACCTGTAGAGCCGCCGCCCCGGGTGGTCCAAAAACAGCGTTCGGCGGCTACCGCACCCCGTCCCGGGCCCGGCTGCGCTGCAAAGCCACCCGTCGGCTTTCGCCGACCCTGGACCGGCAGGCTCACGCAGCGGCCCCAAAAAAGACCGCCCGGCCGCCCGTGGCCTGTCCGCCGGATCGACGCCCGGCCCAACGCCCGAAAGGTCTGGGCCCCGGTCCCACCCCCCGAGCCGTGCCCGTAGGCCCAACCGGACCAAACCTCTCCGCTCCCGACCCATCCCCAAAGTGCCGCCCCTCACTCACCGAGGTCGTGTCGGCCTGGCATAAAACCCGTCAGCGCAGCCGCCGTGGGCCGGGGCGGCATCGCAAGGTTCAGCTGCAGTGCCCCACCGGTCAGCAGCGATACGTGCGGACCCGGGATTCCCCGGGCCTGCTGCTGCGGCACCACTCCCTACTCGTCCTCGTCGCACCCCTGCGCCGCTGGGTCGCCAGTTCCAACTCCCAACCCACCGGCACTTTGCTCCAGACTTCCAGACCCTCTCGAGCGATGGCGATGAGCGCTCGGAGCGAGTGCGCCAAACCTGTTTGCCTCTTCGGTCCCGGCGGTTGCACCACTCACACCTGGCACAAGGGCGGTGCGCACTTGACTGATCCCGGGCAAGAAGAGTTTCCCTCGGCTCCTGCGCGCGATCTGAAACTTCCACAGCCATGTCGCCCCGGTGTCGGTGCACATCAGTCCTCCGCGCCAGTAACGGCCCATGGCGTTTGCGGCCCCGGTCGGCTTCCTCTTGGGGCACCGCCGCGGTGCGAATGCCCGGCATCGCATCCCGGGCCCGTCTGCGCCCCGACCGCAGCCGCCGAAACTCCGCCGTCCAGAGCAGCTCGAGTGCAGCGGCGAAGAAATCCCGAAGGGGAACTCCACCGCCGGTTCCAAAGCCAACGCCGCAGCCGGCACCGCATCCGGGCTGACCAGCTCCTGGAGCCTAAACAACCACAGACCTCGGCCCCGGTACTTAACCGCCTGGGCAAACACCGAACCCCGGTTCCGGCTCCATCCCAACCCGATTTCATCCCCTCCAACGGACAATTCGCCAACCTCATCCCCTGTGCAGTTGAGCGAGACTTCGGCCTTGTCAGGCGGCGGCCCGCTGGTAGGCTGGTCTGCCTTGGGATATGAAAGCAGACATTCATCCGAAATACGTGGACGCGGAAATCCGTTGCGCCTGCGGCAACGTGATCAAGACGCGATCCACCAAACCGGTGATCATCGTGGGCATCTGTAACGCCTGCCACCCGTTTTACACCGGTCAGCAGAAACTGGTGGATACCGCAGGGCGCGTGGACAAGTTCCAACAACGCCAGGCCAAGACGCAGGCCCTGCAAGCGGCGTTGGCGGAAAAGAAAAAGAAGAAACGCTAGCCTGTCGGCTTTGGCGGACCGCCCGTCGATGTGCGCCGTCGCTCGCGCCCGCGGGCGGTTTGCTTTTGGTGTGCCGCATGCGTCACGCAGGCATCCCTTGCATCCGGGCCTCTGGTTCAGTCCCCGGGGCCCATGGGTTGGGGTCGCCAACCGATCGCCGTGTCGGATGGCCGCGCCATCGTCTCGCGTTCAAGTCCGGGGCGGACCGGCCATCCATTTCGCTCCCGAACCGCCGTGGATCTGCGCCCTTACATTGAGCGATTCCGCCGCCGTCTGGCGGAAGTGGAGACTGCGCTGGGAGACCCCGGGGTGGCAGCCCAGCCGGCGCGACTCCAGGAACTGGGCCGTGAGTACGCGCGCCTGAAGGATTTGGTCTCCTGCGGAGAGGCTTATTTGCGCGCCCTGGAGGAACTGGAGCGAAACCGCGCGCTGCTGGCCGCCGAGCCGCCTCAATCGGAACTGGCCGACCTGGTGCGGGAGGAGATCGCCCGGCTGGAGTCGGAGATTCCCCGCCTCGCCCGTGCGGTGCAACGCGGGTTGCTGCCCCCGGATCCCGTAGATCAACGGAACATCATCATGGAAATCCGGGCGGGCGCCGGCGGACAGGAGGCCGCATTGTTCGCAGCCGATCTGTACCGCATGTACACCCGCTATGCCGAGGCCCGTGGGTGGCGCACCGAGACCATGGACGCGTCCCCCTCGGATCTCGGCGGATTCAGAGAGGTGATCTTCCTGATCAGCGGCCAGGACGTGTACCAACGGCTCAAGTTCGAAAGCGGGGTGCATCGGGTCCAACGCGTGCCTGTGACCGAGGCCCAGGGACGCATTCACACCAGCACCTGCACCGTGGCCGTGCTGCCGGAGGCCGAAGAAGTGGACGTGGAAATCAAGCCGGAAGATCTGGAAATCACAGTCTGTCGCGCCTCCGGTCCGGGCGGTCAGGGGGTGAACACCACGGATTCGGCCGTCCAAATCCTGCACAAGCCCACCGGCCTCATCGTGCGCTGCGCCGACGAGCGGTCCCAGCAAAAGAACAAGGCGAAGGCGCTCCGCGTCCTGCGGGCGCGTCTGCTGGACGCCAAACGTGCGGAAGAAAACGCACGTCTTGCGGCCCAGCGCCGCGCCCAGGTCGGAACGGGCGAACGCAACGAACGGATTCGCACCTACAACTTTCCGCAAAACCGCGTCACCGACCACCGAATCGATCTCACGATTTACAACCTCGGCGCCGTCATGGATGGTGACCTGGACCCTGTCATCGAACCCCTACTGGCGCACGATCTCGCGGAACGACTGGAGGCCCTGACACGCAGCGAGTCCCCCCCGGTCGCGGATCAACCCTGATTCTGCGAGGCAAGGTCAGCCCGTAGGTTGCTTGGTCGCGTTCCCCGCCCGACAGCATCCATCCCTCGGTGCAACGATTCGCCCTCCCTCGCGTTTCGGTCGGCCGCCCGCGGCGGGCCATTCAGGCAAACCCTCCCGTCCCCCTCATCGAGCCCTGATGGCCTCAGCGCACTTGCTGCACGGCAGTCCGCCCTGAAGGAGAATTCGCCATTTCGGCCTGACCAACACCGGAGCCGCAGAGGGTGTCCGCCGAAGGGGCATCCAAAAGATCCGTTTCCGGGGTCGCTCCGAAAGCCAGCACGCCGGATCGATCCACCGGCAGCATCTTCGCCACCGCGGGTTCCACTTTCCCGACCAGAATCTGAGGGAGCCAGCCGAAACACAACAATCCCGCGAGCAACAACGCGTACGGCCACCGCCCCGACCAACCCTGAATGTCTTGTCCCAACTGACCCGCCGCCGGCACCGGCCCGTGCACAACCGCGCGCACGGCCCGCAGCATGTACACGGCCCCGACAACCAACGCTGCCCACAAGGCTCCCACCGTCACCGCGCGCAGTTCCTGCACCTGCCAGGCACCCAGGAAAACTGTCACTTCTCCGATGAAATTGGCAAAGCCGGGCAACCCGCAGCCGGCCAGCGCGGCCATGGTCAACGTCGCTCCAGCGAACGGCATCGACCGGCCCAGCCCGCCGAATCGCCGGATCTCCAGCGTGCCGGCTTGCTGGTGAAGATGACCCGCCACCGCGAACGAGAGCGCCGCCAACAACCCGTGCGCCACCATGACGACCACGGCTCCCGTCAAACCCAGGGCATTCCCCGCCGTCAGCCCGAGGAACACAAATCCCATGTGCGCCACGCTGGCGTACCCCAGCAACCGCCCGAGGTCCTGCTGCCGCATGGCCACCCAACCTGCATACAGCAGGTTACCCAGCGCCAGCCAGGCCACGACCGGCATCCAATCTGCGGCGGCATCCGGCAACCAGGGCTGACCGACCCGCAGGAGACCATACAAGCCGAACTTCTTTAAAACGCCCGCGTGCAGCATCGCCGTGGCGGTGGGAGCGGCGGCGTAACCCGGTGGTGCCCATGAATGAAAGGGCCACAAGGAAACCAGGATCCCGAACCCGAACAGCAGCATCGGGTAGATCCAGGCCTGGACGCTCGAGGGCAGCGGGTGGTCGCTGAAGTAACGAGTCAGCGTGGGGATGTCGAACGTTCGAAGTTCAGGCGGCACCTGCAGATACAGCGCGACCAGCCCCACCAGCGCCAACAGGGCCCCCGCCGTCAGGTAAAGGGTCATCTGATACGCCGCCGCGGCGCGGTCCGGGCCGCGCCCCCACATTCCGATCATCAGAAAGGTGGGCACCAGCGCGAGTTCATGAAAGAAGTAGAAAAAGAACAGGTCGAGCGAGGCGAACGCGCCCAGGATTCCCCCCACCATGAGCAACAGGAGGAAATAGAACTCCTTGCCTCGGTGTTGAATCTCCCGGGCACAGGCCGCGGCCGCCAGTCCCACCATGGCGGCCATCAACAGCAACGCCACATTGAGACCGTCCACCCCCAGTCGGCACCGAATCCCGAGGCTCGGAGCCCCCAAACCGGGAATGTCCGTCACCAATCGATACCCGTCGGCATCCGCTGCCGCACCCTCGAAACCTGCAAAAACGCGGAGGCCCAACACCAGCGTGACACTCAGGGCACCCAGCGTGAGCCATCGGGGCACCCGGGCTGCGTCCCGGGGCACGAACAACACCGCCCCTGCGGCCAGCAACGGAATCAGAACCATCCAACCCAGCGCCGTCATCTTGTCCCCCCGTGCGTTCTCCTCATCGGACCCGTGTTCACCCTCCCAGCACCCACCACAGCAGCAGGGCCACGCCCGCCCCGAAGACCAGTGCGTACGTCTGCAAGTTGCCCGACTGCAACAGCCGCAGCGACTGGCCCAGCAGGTCGGTGCCCCCGCGGATCAGGCCGAGACAAAGACCGTTCAACACCCACCGCTCCACCCCCGCTGCAAAGCTTGCCCACGCCTCGTGGAACCAAATCACCGTCTGCGCATAAAGTTCATCGAAGTACAGCCGGTTCCGGAGCCATCGACTCAGCGCCGGCCAGCGCTCCACCCACGGATCTTCCGCAACGCCCGCGTAGCATTTCCAGGCCAGCGCGAGGCCCAACCCCATGGCGACCAGCCCGCCCGCAGCCGGCAGTGGCGCGTGATGAAACGGTTCCCTCAACCGGGCCCACCAGCCCGCGCCGTGGGTGCCCTCCAAACCCGGCAGGATCCCCTGCAACACGGGCTGAATCCCCAGGACACCTGCGACCACGCTCAGAGCGGCCAGGACACGCAAGGGCCAGAGCATCCCCTGGGGAGACTCCTCGGCGTGCGCCGCGGATTCGCTCCGGCCCGTGCCCCCGAAGGCCACCCATACGAGCCGGAACATGTAAAAACTTGTCAGGCCCGCCACCCCCAGGCCAAGGGCGAACAAGGGCAGGTTCCGCTCCCATGCCGCGGCCAGCAGGGCATCTTTGCTGAAGAAGCCGCTCAACGGCCATGCACCCGCCAGGGCCAGTGTACCGACGAGGAAGGTCCAGAACGTGACGGGCATTCGCCGCGCCAGACCGCCCATCCGCCAGATGTTCTGCTCATGGTGCAGCGCGCAGATGACTGAACCGGCCCCGAGAAACAGCAGTGCCTTGAAGAACGCATGCGTCACCAAATGAAACATTCCCGCCGCCGGCGCGCCGAGACCCACCCCCATGACCATGTACCCCAATTGGGAGAGCGTGGAATAGGCCAGGATGCGTTTGATGTCATTCTGCTGCGTGGCGATCGCCGCCGCCAACAGGGCGGTCAACCCCCCGGTCCACGCAACGACCATGAGCGCGTCCGGGGTGAACAGGAAGAAGACCCGGCACAGCAAGTACACGCCCGCGGCCACCATGGTGGCGGCATGGATCAGGGCGCTGACCGGCGTGGGACCTTCCATGGCGTCCGGCAACCACACGTGCAGAGGAAACTGCGCCGACTTGCCCACCACACCGCAAAAAACCAGCAAGCCGGCGACGGTCGCCACGGGGCCCAACGCGGGGATCATCCCGGGCCAGGTCTCTTCCAGCCGGTCGAACTGCAGGGTCCCCGTGAGGCCGTGCAGCAGGAGAATGCCCGCCAGAAAGCCCAAATCCCCCAGTCGATTCGTCAGGAACGCCTTTTGGGCTGCATCCGCGGCCGCCGGGCGTTCGAACCAGTGACCAATCAGCAGGTAACTCGACACGCCCACCAGCTCCCAGAACACAAACATCTGCAGGAAGTTTCCGGCGAGCACAATGCCCAACATCGAGAACATGAACAGACTCAGGCAGGCAAAATACCTTGAATAACCCGGGTCGCCCCGCATGTAACCAACCGAGTAAACGTGGATGGCACTGCCGACCCCGGTCACCACCAGCAGCATCAACAAACTCAGCGGGTCCACGCGCAGGTCGAACGTGGCCGTCCAGGTGCCGATCTTCCACCAGGTCACCGACACCTGACCGGTGGTCCAACCATTGGCCATCCAGAACAGCAGCGTAAGAGCGAACGAGGCCAGAGCCGCCCCGATCGACAATGTGGCGCTGCGCCGCGGATCCTTCAGCGTGCGCAGTGTGATGCCGACGGCCGCTGCCAGGGGCAGCAGCAGAATCCACCACAACAAACCTTCGAACTTCATGGCACGACTTGCCTGCTGCGGGCGGGGCCCATGCCCATGCCGCGCGGTGATTCGTTCCGACCCGCTCTCTCAGCCGTCACGCGGGGATTCACAGGCGCAACAGGTTGACATCCTCCACATGGGCGGTTTGGCGCTGACGGTACAGGGCCACCAACAGGGCCAGACCCACGGCCACCTCGGCCGCGGCCACGGTGATGACAAAAAACACCAGCATCTGCCCGTTCAAATCGCCACGGAACCGCGAGAAAGCCACCAGGGCCAGATTCGCCGCGTTGAGCATCAGTTCCAGGCTCATGTACATCACCAGCAGGTTCCGGCGCACCACCACACCCAGCAGGCCCAGGCCGAACAACAAAAAGCTGACCGTGAGATAGTGCTCCAAACCGGGTTTCCATTCCATGGGTCAATCCTCCGTGAACGGTCTGGTCCGCGGCGCACGGCGCTTCCGCAAGGCCGCCCGGCTCCGGCGCCTCTGGTGTGGTTTGCCCGTGCTCATGGCAGGTCCCGTTTGCTCAGGATGATCACCCCGATCATGGCCACCAGCAGCAACAATCCCATGCCCTGCAAAGGCAGGAGGTAATCCGTAAACAAGAGCCGGCCCAGGGGATGCACGGTTCCCTCCATGGCCATCGACGGCAACGCCTCGCCCGGTCGGTTCTGCCACAGGGCTCGCAGCAACAGGCCCGTGGCCAGCCCCACGGCCACCAGGCCGGTCATCAGCGTGGCCAGGCGCAACCGGCGCCTGGCTTCCTCCCGCAAATCCAACAACATGAGCACGAACAGGAACAGCACCATCACGGCCCCGGCGTACACCAGCACCTGCACGGCCGCTACGAAGTAGGCGCGCAGCAGAACGAACAGTCCGGACAGCGCCAGGATGGTGACCACCAAAAACAACGCGCTGTTGACCGGGTTGCGGCTGAAGGGATTCCACACCACCAGCACCCCGCTCACCAGCGCCACAAGGGCAAACCCATAAAACAAAAGGTCCGGCAGGCTCATGCCTCGAACACCTCCCCCGAGCCATACGGCCCGGCCGGGCCGGCACACAACCCCGGAGACACGGTCCGGTTCACGTCGGCGGCGGGAAGTCCTCTTGAGCGCGTGCCTCTTCCAGCTTGTGTTTCCATTTCTGAATCCCCGCGTGCACCCCTCCCAGGGCCAGCAGTTTCTCCTTGTTGTAAATCATCTCCTGCCGACTGGTCCCCGTCAGCGAATAATCCTTCATGAGGAAAATGGCCTCCTCGGGACAGACCTCCTGACAGAACCCGCAAAAGATGCACCGCAACATGTCGATTTCGAACTCCAGCGGCATCTTCTCGGCATTCGGCCGATCCGCCGGCGGCCCGTCCGGGCCGGGCGGCACGATCCGGATGGCCTTGGGCGGGCAAACAAACTCGCACAACTGGCAGGACACACACTTGGTGTTGCCATCCTGGTCGCGCACCAGATAAGGCGCGCCCCGGTAACCCTCGGGCACCACCCATTTCTCTTCCGGATACTGGAGGGTCACCTTTCTGCGGAAAAAATGCCGCAGGGTGACCTTGAGCCCGCCCCAGACCGCCGGCAGGTAAAGGCGCTCCCAGAGGTTCAATGGCTTGCGTTTGACGACCGTGGTCATGCTACATGAGCCAACGCGTGCCATCGCCGACCCCCGCGACCGGCCCGGTCCCGGGGGCTGTCGACCCCGGCCGCCTCGTCCGTTGGTTGTTGCCCCGACTCATGCTTTCTGTCTCCGGGTTTCGTGCCTCCCCGCCACCGTCAGCCCGCGCGCCACCAGAGCCACACGGCGGTTGCGACAATGTTGCCCAGGGCCAGCGGAATCAACCGGTGCCAGCTCAGTTGCATCAGTTGGTCGTACCGGAACCGCGGCCACATCCACCGCACCCAGATGAACACCAGCAAAAACGCCAGCACTTTGCCCAGAAAAATGGCCACGTGCAACAATCCACCCCAGACAGTGGCCGCCGGCCGGTCCAATCCCCCGACGGGCAGGGTCCAACCACCGAAAAACAGCGTCGTCATGAGGGCGGAGGCCAGAATCATGGCGGCATATTCGCCCATGAAAAACAGCGCGAACCGCATCGAGCTGTATTCGATGTTGTAGCCCCCGGCCAGCTCCTGTTCCGCCTCCGGCAAATCGAACGGGGTCCGGTTCGTTTCCGCAAAGGCCGCCACCAGGAACAGGCAAAACGACAGAAACAGCATCGGACTCTGGAACACCAGCCAGTTGGGGACCGGCAACCAGGCGGGAGCCCAATCTGCGCGGCCCGCCTGAACAGCCAGGATCTCGCTGAGATTCAGGCTACCCACCCACAAAAAGACCGGGACCGCGGACAGGCCCATCAGGACCTCGTACGAAATGAGCTGGGCACCGGATCGCAGCCCGCCCAACAGCGGGTAGCGCGAATTGGAGGCATAACCGGCCAGGACAATCCCGTAGACACTGAGGGAGACGATGCCAAACACGTACACCAGGCCCACATTCAGGTCCGCCACCACCCAGGAACCGGAGGTTGTTCCGGGCGCCGAGCCGAAGGGGATCACGGCGAGGTTCAGAATGGCCGGCATCATGACCAGGGCCGGCGCCAGCGTGAACAGCACTCTGCGCACATGCGCGGGAGTGAAATCCTCTTTCAGAAAGGCCTTGATGGCGTCCGCCGCCGGTTGGAGCAACCCCAGGGGGCCGCAACGGTTCGGACCCACGCGATCCTGGATGAACGCACACACCCTGCGCTCGATCAGCACGATGTAGGAAACCAGGAACATCAACACGGCAAACGCCCCCACCGCGCGGAGCACGGTCACCAGGGCCGCCTGGGTTGCCGGGTTCAACTGTTCCCACATGCTCATGCTTCCTTCACCCTCCGGGACTCGATGAGATTGTTACCAGGGTCCGCGTCGTCCTTCAGACCGGCACCGAGACCCCCAGGTCGCCCAGGCCCGCCCAGGTCAGCCCCCGATAAGCCGGCACCGCTGCCGCCATGGCATCGAACAGCCCGGGCAGATGAGACGGCAGTCGCTGACCCGTCACTTTTTCCACCAGTTCCGCGAGCATTTCCCACTCGGGCCGTGCGTCGCCGGGAGGTGCGATGGCCGCATGGAACCGTTGCACGCGTCCTTGGACGTTGGTGAAGCTGCCGGATTTTTCCGCGGGGGCAGACCCGGGCAACAGATAGTGGGCCAGGGCCGTGGTGGCGTTGGGCAACACATCCGACACAATCAGGGTGTCGAGTTTCTGCAACAGGTCCGGCTCGAAGCCGTGTCGCGTCACGTCTTCTCCGAAGACCAGCAACGTGCGCACGGTGCCCTTTTGCACCTGGTCCAGAATCCGCGGCAGGACGCTGCCCATTTCGGTGTAACAGATCCCTGTGAGCCGTGCGCCCTGGCTGTTCGGGTTGCGGTCCGGGTGCAGCAGCAGGTGATCGCCCTCGCCCTCCCGGGGCACGGCATCGCTCAAGGCACGGAAATGCTGCTTGAGTCGGGCCAGCAACCAGAGTTCTTCGTTGCTCAGGCGGGCGGAAGCCACGATCGCCACCGTGCCCGGGGTGGCCTGGCGCAGCCGCTGAACCATTTCCAGCATGGCGCGCTCCCAGGTCGACGGCTGTCCCTGAATCAGCACCTTTTGCAACCGGTCGGGCCGGTGAATCCACTTGTAATTCAGCCGACCATAATCGCACATCCAATGGCTGTTGACGGCATCGTTGGGTCTGGGGGTGTAACGATAGATCCGACCCTGCCGGGAGCCGATGAGGATGTTGCAGCCCGTGCCGCAACTGGGACAGATGCTCTTGGTTTCCTTCAGGAACCAGACCCGCATCTGGAAACGGAAATCCCGCGAGGTCAGTGCGCCGACGGGACAAATGTCCACGGTGTTGAGGGTGTAGTTGTTGTCGAACGCCCGGCCGGGTGCCGTGGCGATCGTGTTGTAACTGCCGCGGTTCAGAATCCCCAGTGCGTCATCGCCCACGATGTCCCGCGTGAACCGAATGCAACGGGTGCAGAGAATGCACCGCTCCGCATCGAACACGATCCGCGGCCCCAACAACACGGCCTTGGGCTTGTGGACCTTGGCCTCCACGAACCGGCTGCGGCTCTCGCCGTAATCGAGCGCATACTCCTGAAGCTTGCATTCTCCCGCCTGATCGCAAATCGGGCAGTCCAATGGATGGTTGATCAGCAGGAACTCCAGCACCCCGGCCCGCATGGCCCTGACACCCGGCGTGTCCGTGTAAATCTCCATGCCCGGACTGACCGGTGTGGCGCAAGCGATGGCCGGTCGGGGCGACCGCACGATCCGCGGGGTGCCGTCCGGATTGAGGATGGGCTGGCGATCCGGCCCCAGTGCCGGCGTCCCGTATTCCACCAGGCACATCCGGCAGTTGCCGGCCACGGGCAACTTGGGATGGTAACAGTAATGGGGCACCGTCACCCCGGCGATTTCACATGCCTGCAGCATCGTGGTGGGCGCGGGCCGGCCCTGCCAGTCCGGCATGGTGCGCGGCACCACGACCTCCTTCCCGTTGACGCGGACGCGCAGGGTCTCCGGAGGAGCCGCGATCGAACCCGCCGAGGTCACCGCAGGATTGGGAGTGAGGGAACCAGCGCTCATGATCCGCTAGGAATCGCCACTGGTGACGGTTGGGCGGTCGCCTCCACCGGGGCCCGGCCCGGCGTCGAAGCGGCCGCCGAAGCCGCCGAAGCCGCGCGTTGGGCAGCCCTTCGCGCTTCGGCCTCGGCCCCGCGCGCCACAAATTGTTCCTTGAATTTCTGCACCGTGCTTTGCACCGGCCACGAACATGCATCGCCAAACGCGCAGATCGTCCGGCCGCCCGGAATGTTGTCGGCAATGTGCAGCAGGTCGTCCGCATCCCGGCGCCGGCCCTGCCCCGCCGCCAGCCGCTGGAGGATCTTGGCCATCCACAGGGATCCTTCCCGGCAGGGCGTGCATTGACCGCAGCTTTCGTGGGCGAAGAAGGCGCTGATGTTGGCTAACACCTCCACCATGCTGACGGAATCGTCCACCACGATGATGGCCCCGGACCCCGACATGCTGCCGGCCGCGATCAACGTGTCGAAATCGTACGGCAGATCCAACACGTCCCGTTCCTCAACGGTCTCCTTGCCGTCCAATCCGCGGCGACGCAGGGTCACACGCTCCCCGGCCCGGAAGACCTTGGCGCTCACCCCGCCCGGGATGATCGCCTGTAATTGGCGCCCCTCGCGCAGCCCCCCGCCAAAGGCCGGATCGAAAATCAACTCACCCAGCGTGACCTTGCCCGTTTCGATCTCATAACACCCCGGCCGTCGCACGTGCCCGCTCAAGCTGACCAGACGGGTGCCGGTGTTGTTGGGGGTCCCGATCCTGGCAAACTCCGCACCGCCCATGGCGACGATGTGCTTGATGTTGCAGAGCGTCTCCACGTTGTTGACGATGGTGGGGCACATGTACAGCCCCAACACGGCCGGGAAATAGGGCGGCTTGATCCGCGGGTACGGCCGCTTCCCTTCGAGCGACTCGATCAGCCCCGTCTCTTCTCCGCAAATGTAGGCCCCGGCGCCGCGGTGCACGTAAATCTCCAGATCATAACCCGTGCCCAGAATGTTGCGGCCCAGAAAACCGTGCGCCCGCGCCTCCTCCAGCGCCCGCTCCAGAATCCTCGCCCCCTCCACGAACTCACCCCGGATGTAAATGAACGCCAGGTGCACGTCGTTGGCAAAGCACGCCAGGATCATCCCTTCGAGCAATTGATGGGGATCGCGGTAGATGATCTGGCGATCCTTGAAGGTGCCGGGCTCGGACTCGTCGGCATTGCAGATCAGGTAGATGGGCTTGCCGCTCTTGCGGTCCACGAAGTTCCACTTCATGCCGCAGGAAAAGCCCGCGCCGCCACGGCCCCGCAGGCCGGAGCGCAGCACCTCTTCGCGGATTTGCTCCTGCGCACTCAAGACCCGGCCATCGGGCAGGGTCTTGGGCGGCAACGTCAGGCCCTTCCGCAGGGTCTCGTACCCCCCGTGGCGCAGGTAGCACGCCAGGTCCGGCGTGTACCCCGGCTCCGAAGCGTGCTTCAAAATCAGTCGATACTCGGCCGGCATATGCCTAGGGCAGGCGGGCGGGCTGGCCCCTTGACTCCGCGGCACAAACGCGTAGTCTCTCTAGCAGACGGGGTTGCCCGATGGTGTAACGGTAGCACAGCAGACTCTGGATCTGTTTGTCATGGTTCGAATCCATGTCGGGCAGCCAATTCTTTTTGTCCCGAATCCGTTTGTCTCCCCCACCCTGCCGGCGTTTTCCGAGCCCGCCGCCGACGGCAACAGGTCCGTAGCGCGAGGGATTGGGGCCCGAGACCGGTAGCGCAGAGCCTTTCATGCGCGGGAATCGGATGCCACGGGCGACACGCGCTCCGCATTGGGAACGGCGTCCGGATCGGCCAACAACGAGTCGACCTGCTCGGGCCGTATGTGGGCACAAAGCTTGTCATTAATCATCAACACCGGGGCCGTGTGACAACTGGCCAGACATTCGACGAACTCGACGGTGAACCGGCCATCCGCGGTGGTCTGCGGGCCGTGCCGGTGCGGATCCAGCCCCAAGCGTTCGCACAATCTCCGGTGCACCTCATGGGACCCTGCCAGCATGCAGCTGAGCGTGCGGCACACTTTGATCTGGTACCGACCGGCCGGTTGCTGCCGGAACATCGGATAAAACGTCACCAGTTCATAGATGTGAATGGGCTGCAATTCCAGCTTGCGGGCCGTCCATTCGATGGCCTCCTGCGACAGCCATCCGAAGTGCTCCTGCAGCGCGTGCAGGACCATGAGCGACGCGCTCCGCTTCACCGGATATCGCGCCACCAACGCGTCAATCCGCTCCTCCAACGCCCTGGGTACCGTCCAGTCCATCCCTTTGTGTTCCTTCCCGGGGACGAGCGCCGCCTTCGCGGCCCGTGCATTGTCCGCCCCGGGCCTTCCCTCCCCTAGCGGTCACACTCGCCCATGACAAAATCGAGCGACCCCAGAATGGCCGTGGTGTCACTGAGGAGGTGACCCGGCAACAGCCGGGGCAGGATGCTCAAATTGCAAAAGGAGGGCGAGCGGATTTTCAGCCGCCACGGGCTGCCCCCGCCCCGACTGTAAATGTAAAAGCCCAGTTCGCCCTTGGGGTTCTCGTGCCCGAAATAGACCTCGCCCGGTGGACAATGAATCCCCTGCGTCACCAGCATGAACTGGTGGATCAACTCCTCCATCGAGGTGAGCACCTTGTGCTTGGGCGGCAAAACGATTTTGCCATCGTCCACGCAGATCGGCTCGCCCGTGGCATTGTCCGGGCCCCCCGGCAGCCGATCCAGACACTGCCGGATGATTCGCGCGCTCTGCCGCATCTCTTCCATGCGCACCAGGTAGCGATCGTAGCAGTCGCCCGTGGACCCCACGGGCACGTCGAACTCCAGTTCCGCGTAACAAAGGTAGGGATGCGCCTTTCGCAGGTCGTGGGCCACGCCGCTGCCGCGGAGGTTGGGCCCGGTCAACCCGTGGGCAATCGCCAGCTCGGCCGGAATCACTCCCAGGCCCTGCGTGCGGTCCACCCAGATGCGGTTGCGGGTCAACAGCGTCTCCACCTCGTCCACCGCCCGCAGCAACTCATCCAAAAACCGGCGCACCGCATCGCACCAGCCCGGAGGCGTGTCGCGTGACAGCCCGCCGATGCGGGTGTAGCTGGTGGTGAACCGGGCTCCGGTGAGGGCCTCGCAAAAGTTGTAGATCTTCTCGCGCTCGGTGAACGTGTGCAGGAACACGGTCACGGCGCCGACGTCCATGGCGAAGCTGCCCAGACCCAGCAAATGCGCCGAAATCCGCGCCAGTTCGGCACAGATCACGCGAATGTACTGGCAGCGCGGCGGCAGGCGATCGTGAATGCCCAGAAGTTTTTCCACGGCCAGTGCGTAGGCGACGTTGTTCGCCAGCGGCGCCAGGTAATCCAGACGATCCGTGTACGGGATGAACTGCGTCCACGTCATGTTCTCGGCGATCTTCTCGTCGCCGCGATGCAGGTAACCAATGTCGGGCGTGGCGCGCGTGATCACCTCCCCGTCCAACTCCAGGACAATGCGCAGGACCCCGTGCGTGGAGGGATGCGACGGGCCCATGTTCAGAACCATTCGGTCGCCGTGGATCTCCTCCCACGGCCCTTCGTCCGGCGGTGACGGCAGTGCCGCGCGCGCTTCTTCCATGCGCGCGGCCGCGTCGCCAAACGTCAGTTCGTGCTGGTTGCTCATGCGTTCAGCCTGTCCCCTGCGGACCGCGTTCCCGGAACGCGTCCGCGCTTCAGGACTCTTTTTGCACCGGTCGGGCCCGTGGCTCGCGGGCGATCGCGTCCGGGGCTCCCGGCAGGGTGACGAACGGGCCGCCCTCCAGGGGCGCCGGTTCGGTGAAGGCCACGCCCGGCACGTCGCTGGGCAGACCGCCAAGGGGAAAATCCTTGCGCAAGGGGTGGTACGGGTAACCCTCCCACATGAGGATCCGCCGCAAATCGGGATGGCCGCGAAAGCGCACGCCCATCATGTCATAAATCTCGCGTTCATGCCAGTCGGCGGCGGGCCAGACGGTCGTCACCGTGGGGAGCTCCGATTTCTCCTCGCTCACGCGGGTCTTGAGTCGCAGGAACTGGCGATGCCGCAGGCTGTACAGGTGGTAGACGATCAACCACCGCGGCGGCTGGTCGAAGTTGTCCACACTGGTGATGTCCAGCAACAGGTCAAAGCCCAGCTCGTCGCGGGCCACCCGGCCAACCTCGGCAATGCAGTCCGGATCCGACAGTTCCAGGCTGACCTCCCCGCGAAATTCGAGCGGCTCGCCCAGGAGCCCTCCGAAGCGGTTGCGCAACTGTTGAGCCAACTCGAGCGCGGTCATGGTTGAAGTCCGGCTTGCAACACCGGCGGCCGCGTCGGCAGGGCGGGTCCCGGTTGTTTCAGGGTCCGCAGCACCGGCTCCCGCCGAACCTTTGCCTGCAACTTGATCAACGCATCCAGCAACGCCTCCGGTCGCGGCGGGCATCCGGCCACATAGACGTCCACCGGCAGGATCCGGTCCACCCCCTGCAACACCGCGTAGCTTCGGTACATCCCCCCCGTGGAGGCACAGGCCCCCATCGCGATGACCCACTTGGGCTCGGCCATCTGTTCATACAACCGCCGCACCACCAACGCCATCTTGTAGGTGACGGTGCCCGAGACGATCATGACGTCCGACTGGCGCGGACTGAACCGCATCACCTCGGCCCCGAACCGCGCAATATCGAACCGACTGGCCCCGGCCGCCATCAGTTCGATCGCGCAACACGCCAACCCCATCGGCATCGGCCACAGCGAATACTGCCGGAACCAGTTCAAAGCGGCCTCCAGGCGCGTCACAATGACGTCGCCCTCGACCTTCGAGTTGTATCCGATCTCCGTGGTGGTTTGCATGAGACCGTCCCCGCTCCGTAAGCGCGGCCAAACCTAGTGGAGCTTCGCCGCCCCTGCAAGGTGAATTGCCCTGCCCACCCGGCCCCGGCGACGCGAGTCGCCCGCCCACGAGCTCCGACCCCGGCGGTCCCGCGCGGGTTTCCTGTTGCCGAGGCCGCCGGGACGCGCCAGCATGAGATCCCAGCGGAATGCGCAGCCTGCCCCGGAAACGGCGGCGCGTGGATGTCGCCAGCCCGCGGTTGAACCGTGGGCAACGCCGCACCTGCCGCGGGGCTGGAGCGCGCAAGAATCGCGCAGGTTGGAACCGGAGAGGTGCCGTGCCCCAAACCCGGCACGGAGGAACCGGCCGCCATGACCAACATCACGCCGCGGGAAGGGCCCGAGGCCAGGGCTCCCCTGCCGACGGGGTGGCCCTCGGCCGATTATCGCACCATGGTCCTGCTGGTGGACGACCAGGCCGTGGTTTGCGAAGCGGTTCGTCGTATCCTCGCCACGGAACCCGACATCGATTTTCACTACTGCGCCGATCCCCGGGAGGCCCTCGCCGTGGCCACCGAAGTCCGGCCCACAGTGATCCTGCTGGACCTGCTGCTCCCCGGGATCGATGGCCTCAGCCTGCTGGCGCAGTTCCGGGGCCATCCCACCACCAGAGACGTTCCGATCCTCGTCCTGTCCGTCCGCGACGATTCGCAAACCAAGAGCCGCGCCTTCGCCGCCGGAGCCAACGATTACCTGGTCAAGCTTCCGGACGCACCCGAGTTCATCGCACGCATCCGCTACCACTCCCGCGCCTACCTGAACCTGTTGCAGCGCGACGCCGCCTATCGGGCCCTGCGTGAAAGCCAACAAAAATTGATGGAAAACAACGCGGCCCTCCTGGCGCTGAACCAGAAGCTCGAGGAGGCCACCCTCGCCAAAACCGAGTTCCTGGCCAACATGAGCCACGAGATCCGCACCCCCATGAACGGTGTCATCGGCATGGTCAACCTCCTGTTGGCCACGGAATTGACCGAGGAACAACGCGAATACGCCGAAGCCGCCCGCCACAGCGCCGAGTCCCTCCTGACCATCATCAACGACATCCTCGACTTCTCCAAAATCGAGTCCGGCAAGCTCGAACTGGAACAACACCCGTTCGAGTTGCACGCCTGCATCGAGGAAGCCCTGGAACAGGTCGCCCCCAAGGCCGCGGAAAAGAATCTCGATCTGGCTTATTTGCTCGATGACCACCTGCCCCGCGTGATCATTGGCGATGTCACCCGTCTGCGCCAGATCCTGGTCAACCTGCTTTCCAACGGCGTCAAATTCACCCATGCCGGCGAAGTCGTCGTGGAGGTCCGACCCGCGGGAAGTCCCGACCGTTCCGGTCTGCCTCGCACGGCCGCTTCGACCGCCCCGGGCGAAGCCCCCAACGTCCTGCTGCATTTCTCCGTGCGTGACACCGGCATTGGCATCCCCTTGGACAAACAGGACCGCCTTTTCAAATCCTTCCAACAAGTGGACGCCTCCACCGCCCGACACTACGGCGGGACCGGCCTGGGCCTGGCCATCTGCCGGCGCCTCTGTGAACTGATGGGCGGCCGCATCTGGGTGGAAAGCGACGCCGGCAAAGGTGCCACCTTCCACTTCACCATTCAGGCCTGCGTCGCTCCCGCCACCACCCCGGCCCTCTGGCAGTCCCCTCAGCCCGTGCTGCTGCGGAAGCACCTTTTGCTGGTGGAGGACAATCCCACCAACCAACGCCTAGTGCGGCACCGGGCCACCCAGTGGGGGATGCGCGTGACCACCGCCAGTACGGCCGCAGAAGCCCTGAACCTCCTCGAGCACACCCCGGGCGTGGACGTGGCTCTGGTGGACCAGCAACTGCCCGGCACGGACGGCCTGGCGCTGGCGCAGCAAATTCGACAGCGGCCCGGCGGACGCCCGCTTCCCGTGATCCTCCTCTCGAGCCTGCCCCTGCGTCAGGAGGATCGTCGCGCCACTCAGGCCGGGTTCGACCTGATCGTTTACAAACCCATCCGGCCGGCTCAACTCCTCGACACGCTCTGTCGTGCCATCGGCGTCCAAATCCAACGCGAAAAGAAAACCCCTTCGCCGCCCGTCCTGGACGCCACTCTCGCCCGACGCCTGCCCCTGCGCCTTCTGGTCGCCGACGACAACCCCATCAACCTCAAGGTGGGACTCACCATTCTGCGCAAGCTCGGCTACCAGGCCGACACCGCCACGAACGGCCGGGAAGTCCTGGCCGCCCTGCAACGCCAGGATTACGATATTCTCTTCCTCGATGTGCAAATGCCGGAGATGGACGGACTCGAGGTCGCCCGCCACATTCATCAACACTGGCCCCGGCACAAACGCCCCCGCTTGATCGCCATCACCGGCGCCGCCTTCGCCAGCGATCGCGAGAAATGCCTCGCCGCCGGAATGGACGACTACATCTCCAAGCCGATCCGCATCGAAGAGATCCAGAACGCCCTCGAACGCTGGGGTCCCACGCGCCTCCGCGAATTCGACACCACCGCCTTCCTCGCCCGACAGCCCCAGGCTGCACCCGAAGCCCTGCTGGATCGGGAGCTGCTCGAGGAGTTACGCGACATCCCATCCGGCGAGAATCTCACCATGCTGCAGGAGCTCATCGACCTCTACCAACAAACCGCTCCGCAACAGCTTCACCAACTGCGCCAGGCCGTGGCCGACCCCACCCAATTGGCCTTCCACGCCCATTCGCTCAAAAGCATGAGCATGAACCTGGGCGCCCGAAAAGTCGTCGCCCTCTGCCAGCAGATCGAAAAGGCCGCCCGGGCCGGTCAGACCCAGCCCGTACCGGACCTGGTTCGCGAACTCGAGGGCGTCCTGGCCCAAACCTTGTCCGAGCTGGCCGCACTCCGCGGCTGATGCGCGCCCTGTTCCCCCCACCGAACCGTGCGGACCCTCCAGCTCCTCCGACCCCCGCGGCTCGAACCCGGAGATTTGATCGGTTTGGCCGCTCCCGCCAGTCCCTTGCCACAGCCCGCCGACCTCGATCGCGCCGTCGCCCGGCTCGAGGCACTCGGCTTCCGCATCCTGCCCGCCCGACACCTGCTGCGCCGGCGTGGGTACCTGGCCGGGACCGATCGGGAACGCGCCGCCGATCTCCATCAACTGGCGCGCCACCGGAAGGTCAAAGCCATCGTGAGCCTCCGGGGCGGATACGGCTGCGCCCGGCTCCTGCAGTGGTTCGACCCCGGGCTTTTCCGTGCGCACCCCAAAATCGTGGTCGGCTACAGCGACCTCACCGCCCTTCACTGCGCCCTCCTCACCCACGCCCGGCTCGTCACGTTCCACGGGCCCATGGCCGTGCCCGACTTTGCCCGACCCAATCTGCCGGATTTCACCCTTCGATCCTTCCTGCGTCTCTTGACGCGGTCGGAGCCCTACGGAAGTGTCCGGGACCACTGCCCGGCGCCTGCTCCTCGCATCCTTCGTCCGGGCCGCGCCGTCGGCCCTCTGCTCGGGGGAAACCTCACCGTCCTGGTCTCCACGCTGGGCACGCCCTGGCAGCCGGATTTTCGCGGCCGCGTCCTGCTCTTGGAAGAAGTGGGTGAGCCGCCCTACCGTGTGGACCGCCTGCTCACCCAATTGCTCAACGCCGGCTTGCTCCAACAAGTCGCCGGAATCGCCATCGGGACCTGCGAGCGATGCGAAGACCCGTGGGCACCCACCTCCAGTGAACCACGGCCCACTCTGGAAGACGTCTGGAAAGATCGCCTGGGCCCGCTGCGCAAGCCGGTCGTCATCGGCCTGCCCTTCGGGCACACCCCCGGCAACGCCACTCTTCCCCTCGGGGTCCGCGCCGAGCTGGACGCCAAGCGTGGCGACCTGATCCTGTTGGAACCCGCCGTGGCGTGAGCCGTGCGCAGTTCCTCAGCGGCAGTGAAGGGCGCGCCGCTTCGTCACGGGAGCGGACGAATCTCGATGTTCCGATACGCCACCGGCCCGTGGTTGCCCTGAAACATCAGCGGACCTTTCGGTTTCTCCCGGCCATCCACCCCGCCCGGAGTCGGCCCTTTCATCTCCACGTTCTCGTGAATGACCACGCCATTCAGAATGACCTTCTCGAAGCGCGCATTGGCGACCTTCTTTCCGTCGGCATCGAACCGGGGGGCACGCCAGTGGATCTCGTACGTGTTCCACTCGCCCGGGGCCCGATATTTCGGCCGGCGCGGCGGTTGCGCCCCGTAAATCGCCCCCATGTCTCCCGGCCCCGGCCGGTCGTCTCGCCCGTAACTGTCCAGCACCTGCACCTCGTACTCGCCCATCACGTAGATGCCACTGTTGGATTCCCGGGGCACCATCACTTCCAACTTGATGATCGCGTCGCCGTGAAGCGCCTCGCTGTACAAATCCAGCCCCTGTCCGTGGCCCGGAGCGGCGTTGATCAACTCCTGCCCACCGGGGTCCACCACCAGCCGCCGCGGATCCGCCGGGTCCAATCGTGCCGTGCCCACGGTCCAGTAGTTCCGGTTGTTGCCCTCCGGTTTGGTCTTCCAACCCTCCAGATTCCGACCGTTAAACGGCCGCAAGACAGTGTCCGATTGCGCCAGGGCCGTCACCGCCACGGCAACGCCCAGGCCCGTGATCCAGGAAGTCATTCGTGTCATGGTCGAGGTTCTCGTTTGGTTCGTGCGAGGAACAAGCAATCCCTCTCTGCCCTTGCAGCAAGGGTGGTTCCCCGGCTCGTTGGACGCACCCGGAGTGCAAACCCTTCAAAACCACCCCGGTCCGCCCGGGTCCGACCTGTCCGCACACGCGCGGGACAGTGCCGGGTCTCATCGCGAGACCGAAAGTTCGCGACAATACTCCTCGTACGCGCGGCGCAAACGATCCGCAGAGACCGCACCGCGGTGGATCCAAATCCGATACCGGGCCCGGATGGTTTGGCCCTCGGCGAATGTGGCTGCCTGCACGCCCGGCCAACCCAAACACAGCACGCCGTAATGACGCAGGAGCCATTGCGGGGGATAATCGGGATGATCGGGCGCAACGAAGATGGCCGCACCGCTGGTCTGACGGGTGGCCTCCCACAGCCGCGTCAAATCCGCCCACGGCAAATGGGTCATGGGCAGGTCTTCGGAAATGCGGCCCGCAGGGATGGTAATGGTCGTGTTCGTACCCGGTGCAAAGCGCAGCGTCAGTCCTCCGTAGCTCTTCCCTTCGGCCCCCTGTAACGTGAGCGGCCCTTTGCGCACCGTCCATGTGAACGCCACATCGACCGCACGAGCGTCCTCCCGCGCCGGATGAACATGGAAGCGCACCTCTTCCGCCACCACCTTGTCGGCTCCCACATACCATCCGTTTTCCACCTCCAACCTCGCCCCCTCGTTTGTGGCCTCGCGCCGTATCCAGCGTTCGAACTGCTGCCGGATCCCCCGCAACAACCACAAATCATAATGGGCCTCCCCGATCCGCACATGCGGCCAGGCCCAAAACAAACCCCGATGATGCAGGTGGTCCGATGGGAAATCGTCCGTGAGCACCTCCCCGTCCAAGCCGTACAGGGGATGCACGTAAGTGCTCCGGGCCAGGTGTTCCGCCACCCCTGGTCGCCGGATCACCCCGTGATTGTACACCAACACCGGACGCTCCCCCTCCCACAAGCCCAGAGAGGTCTCGTTCACCGAACCGAAGCGGAACCCGCCCTGGGTCTGGCCCGGCACCGGGGCAGCCGCCCAAATCATCGCCGCCAGGCCGAGGGCCCGGGCCGCGGCTCGCGCCGAAGCCGTTGTCCCAGTTACCCACCTCTGCGGACGCAGCCGTCTCCACCGCGTTGTCATACTCATGCTCCTTCGCACCCTCAGCGCATCGTCGTCCGCCCCGAACCTGGCCGCCGCTTCAGGCGAAATCATAGACCACAACCCGGGTGCAGACGCGTTTGAACACCTTCTCCACAAACTCCACATGCAACGGGTGCACCTGATAAGCATCGTGAGCCGCCTTGTCGGCGAACACGACGTTCAGACCCACCTGGTAACTCTGCTCCACAACCGGACGCTCACTGGGCACCATTCGACCCACGTGAAAATGCAGAATCCCCGGGATGGGGCGCAGATATTGTTCGGCCCCGGCCACCAGTTCCTCCACCGCCCCGGGTTGCCCCGGATCCGTCCAAAAAATGACAATGTGCGAGAACATCGACCTGATCCTTTTGTCGCAGCCCCCAATCGTACCCGGCGGAAAGGCTATGTAGGCGCCCCGAGCCCCGCAAACACGAAAGCGTCTCGAGGTTGTGCCCGGTCGCATTCCCGTTTTTGACCTCCGGTTTCAAGAACCCGGCGAAAACGTGCCTTCCCCCGGGCTTTGCCGTGGGGGACGCCCGGCACTCCGCCCGGCCTTTCGGGAACGGCCCAAAACCCGAAGTGCGCCGGAGAGGGGATCTGCCGCGCCAAAGGCCCTGCCTGCGGCACGCTGCAACCGAGCAGCCACACCAACGCGGCCCCCTGCACACCCTTTTCCACCACCCCACCGAGGGTCGGAAAGGTGTCCGGGTTCCCGACACGCCACGGGTTTCTCCCGGTGTGGCGTAAAAGCACCGGCCCACGGCAGCGTCTTTGGACAAAACCGATGGGCCCGCTGTCGGATGAATGGTTCCCCGCCTTCCCCGCGCCCCTGCTCCGCCCCAGCGGGGCGGGAATTCGCCAGCTCCGGCCAACGCATCACAAATTGGATTGCAGATTCACCCTGTCCCGAAGGGGCGAGATTCAGTGTGATGCGCCCGGGCCGGGCGGTGGAGGTCCCACTGGCGGAGCCCTTTCAGGCGGGTCAGGGCGATCCAACCTCGCGGGGCGTTGCCCCGGGCTCGAGAAGGCGATGCGCCTCGGGCACGCGGACGGGCTCGCGGACATCAGAGGGCCACTTTTGGGTTCTTGTGCGCCGAGCGTCTCCCGGAATTGCGCCCGAGTTTCCGGGGAACCCCGCACCTGAAATGCACCGCCACCCGGACCGGACCGAGAATACAATTGCCCCACCGATTTCGAGCACTAGGATGTGGGGCTCCGGCGGCAAACCGCCCGCCCGACAGTTTTGCAAGGTATGAAAAGCTACGACATCGCAGTCATCGGAGGCGACGGCACCGGGCCCGAAGTCGTCCGGGAAGCCATCAAGGTCTTGGACGCAGCGGCCCCCAAATTCGGGTTCAAACTCAACTACACGCATTACGACATCGGCGGCGACCGCTACCTTCGCACCGGCGAAGTGCTGCCGGACAGCGTGTTGGCCGAGCTGCGCCGATTTCCGGCCATCTTGCTGGGGGCCATCGGCCATCCCAACGTCAAGCCCGGGATCCTGGAAAAGGGCATCCTGCTGCGCATCCGGTTCGAGCTGGAGCAATACATCAATCTCCGGCCCGTGCGCCTGTACGACGCCCGGTTCTGCCCGATCAAAGACAAGCGTCCCGAAGACATCGATTTCGTGGTGGTTCGCGAGAACAACGAGGGACTGTACACGGGCGCCGGCGGCTTTGTTTTCAAGGGCACGCCTCATGAAGTGGCCGTGCAGGAAAGCATCAACACGCGTCGCGGCGTCGAACGCTGCCTGCGCTTCGCCTTCGAGTTCGCCCGCAAGCGACACGCCCAACAGCCCTGGCGCGGCCTCAAACCCGAGGATGTCGCCGCCGGCAAACGCGCGCAGCTCACCCTCTGCGGCAAAACCAACGTCCTCACCTACGCATTCGATCTCTGGGAACGCGTCTTCCACGAGGTCGGGAACGAGTACCCGGATGTGAAACGGGACTATGCCCACGTGGATGCCACCACCATGTGGTTCGTCAAGAACCCGGAGTGGTTCGATGTCATCGTCACGGACAACATGTTTGGCGACATCATCACCGACCTGGGCGCAATGATCCAGGGCGGCATGGGCATCGCCGCGGGCGGCAACATCAATCCGCAGGGCACGAGCATGTTCGAACCGATCGGCGGTAGCGCGCCCAAATACACCGGCAAGGGCGTCATCAACCCCCTGGCCGCGATTTGCGCCGGCCAAATGATGCTGGATTTCCTGGGCGAAACGGCCGCTGCCGCAGCCATTGAACAGGCCGTCATCCGCGTGGTCCGCGAGAAGCTCAAAAGCCTGGCCGCAGGCCAAATGGGCTACAGCACCAGTGAGGTCGGCGATCTGGTCGCGTCCCACGTTTAATCCGAACGGATTCATGGCACCCCCCGGATCGAGGTGGGTCACGAACCGACCCGCCGGTCGCGCAAATGATGGCCCGCCCCCATGGAAGCCTGTGCAAATCGCAACCCAGCCGGATGCGAAACCGCAAGGTCTCCGGGCGGCTGCCATCGAATGCGGCGCTCGAGCGGGGCCTCCCATGTTCTCCAGGGAACGCGTCCTTCCCGGCGACTCTGGGGTTCCGGGCCTGCAGCGCCGGCCGCACCTTCCGACCAGGGCAGATTCGCGCAAAAGGTTTTGCCCCCACGGCCGTTGCGGCAGCATTGAACCGTGTGAGTGCGCCACCCACACCCCGTCATGAATGAATTCAGCAAGGTCGCGGAAACCCTCCGGAACCGGCCCCGAACCTGGCTGGTCACCGGCGCCGCCGGATTCATCGGTTCCCACCTGTTGGAAACGCTCCTTTCGCTGGACCAGAGCGTCATCGCTCTGGACAACTTCAGCACCGGCAAACCCGAAAACCTCGAAGCGGTCCGGACTCGCCTGCAGCCGGCGCAGTGGGCCCGCTGCCGCATCATCGAAGGAGATGTCGCCGACGCAGCCACCTGCGCCGCCGCCTGCCAGGGCGTGGATTACGTCCTGCACCACGCCGCCCTCGGCAGCGTGCCGCGTTCGCTGGCGGAACCTCGGGCCAGTCACCGGGCCAATGTGACGGGTTTCCTCGAACTCCTGGAGGCCGCGCGCCACGCCGGCGTCAAACGCGTGGTCTATGCTTCGAGCAGTTCCGTATACGGCGACGCCCCCGAGCTGCCCAAGCGGGAAGACCGCATCGGTCGACCCCTGTCTCCCTATGCCGCCACGAAGTGGATGAACGAGATCTACGCCGACACGTGGGGACGCGTCTACGGACTTGAATGCATCGGCCTGCGCTACTTCAACGTGTTCGGCCCCCGACAGGATCCGCAGGGGCCGTACGCTGCGGTCATCCCGCGCTGGATGGATGCCCTGTGGCACGGCCGCCCCGTCACCGTCTACGGCGACGGCGAAACCAGTCGGGACTTCTGTTACGTCGCCAACGTCGTCCAGGCCAACCTGCTGGCCGCCACCACGGACCGGGCCGAAGCGGTGCACCAAGTATACAACATCGCAGTCGGGGAGCGGACCTCGTTGAACGAACTCTACCACCTTCTGGTGGTCGGCCTCCGGCGTTGGCGCCCCGATCTCAACCCGCCGTCGCCCGTGTACGAGCCTTTCCGGCCCGGGGATGTGCGACATTCACAGGCCGACATCTCCAAAGCACGCCGCCTGCTGGGCTACGATCCGCCCTACCGCCTGGCGGAAGGTCTCGAACTGACCTGGCAGTGGTTCCATGACCGCGGCGACTGAATCCCAAACAGCACCGCGGCATGCCATCCAAAATCGCCGCAGCAAACCCACCCTGCTGCACCCGGCGCCAAGGCACCGGGAGGAGGCTCGACGCCTCGCGGGCAAGCGCGCCACCCGGCCCGACGCGCCCTGACACCGCAACTTTCGCACCCTTGGGGATCCCAGGGGACGCTACATCGCCAACAGGGTCTCGGCGATTTGTACCGCGTTCAACGCCGCCCCCTTGAGCAGTTGATCCCCGCACACCCAGAAACAGAGTCCGTTGTCGAACGCACAGTCCTTGCGAATCCGGCCCACCGCACAATTGTCTCTGCCCGCCTGATACAGGGGCATGGGGTACTGGCACTGCGCCGGATCGTCGATCACGTCCAACCCCGGCGCCTGCCGCAACACCTCCAGCGCCGCTTCCACGCTGACCGGCTTCTCGAACTCCGCACTCACGGCCACGGAGTGGGCGCGATAGACCGGCACCCGCACACAGGTCACACTGGCCCGGAAGGTGGGATGATGCATGATCTTGCGCCCCTCGTTTTCCATCTTCATCTCCTCCTTCGTGTAGCCGTTGGGCAGGAACACATCCACGTGCGGCAGCACGTTGAACGCGATTTGGTGGGGATACACCTCCCGGGTCACCGGTTCGCCCCGCACAATCTGCCGCACCTGCTGTTCCAACTCCGCAATCGCCCTGGCACCCGTTCCCGAAACGGCTTGATAGCTCGCAGCGAAAATCCGCCGGCAGCCAAACGCCTTGTGCAAGGGGTAGAGGGCCATCAGCGTAATCGCGGTCGTGCAATTCGGATTGGCAATGATGCCCCGATGCCACCGCACATCCTCGGCGTTGATTTCCGGCACCACCAGCGGGACCGTGTCATCCATCCGAAATGCACTGGAATTGTCCACCACCACGCAGCCCGCCTTCACCGCCTCGGGCGCAAACTGCCTGGAAATGCTCCCCCCCGCACTGAACAACGCCAGATCCACCCCGCGAAACGAGTCGGGCTTCAGCTCCTGAACGGCAATCTCCTCACCCCGGAATTTCAATCGCTTGCCCGCCGAGCGCGCCGACGCCAACAACGTCAGCCGGCCCACCGGAAAGTTTCGGCGCTCCAACGTCTGAATCATCTCGATGCCGACGGCCCCCGTCGCACCGACCACAGCCACATGCGGTTTTCGATTCATGTTCAGTTAAGCGCTCATCATAACCCCGGCCCCTGCCCTGTCAATGGGCCCATCCCACCCTCGCAACCTCCAGCACCTTTCGGTGTCTGAACATCCCGGAACGCACCGCCGAACTCCGGACGTTCCCGACGCGGCACAGCCGCGGCCAACCGGCATTCCATCGGGACTCTGCAATTGGGCCCCCAAAAACTGAAAGACGCCTCCGCACCTCGCAGCCGGATCCCGACGTGGCATTCTGCCTCCCTTTTCCAGAGAAGCCCGGGCCTTCTCAAGAAACGAGAAATCAGTGCGCCCGCGACAGGCTGCGCAGATCCCATGGCCGGTCGAACCCACGCCCCGGCAATCGTCCCATCCGGTGGCCCGAAACCCGGTGCCGCCGAACCCGCCCGGTGTCCACATCTCCCCGGCTCTCCGCTCCGGGCGGGGCACCCGGAGACGCTCGAAGCCGCGCAGGCATTGCGGTATTTCCCCCCGGGTGGAGGGCGCCGCCGAAAACGAAACCACCCCCACCCACCCCAGCGCCCCGCGGTCACCGGCAGGTCACCTCCACACCGGAACACCCGGGCCCTCTCACTCCCACGGATCCTCAGCCGACCCCGGGGAAGAAGCCCGGTTCACACCTCCCCTGCGGCCGCCGGCGCCCCCCATCGGCCGGCCGTTTCCGCTGCCCGGGCACGCGCTTCGCCCCGGGGCCGCAAGCAAATCGATCAGCTCACCGGAATGAGCGAGACGCGCTCTCCGCGATCGTTGCGCGTTATGCCCTGAGCCCGCGGATCCAGCGTCAGCACACCATCCACCCAAAACGCGTAACGGTGATGCCCGTGGCGCAGGTCCACCTTGAGCAGCCAGGCGCCATCCGGCATCCGCTGCATCGGATGTGCCGTTGGATCCCAGTTGTTGAAGTCGCCCACCAGACTTACCGCCTGCGCCTGCGGGGCATAGCAAATGAAATTGACCGGCCGCAGGTTGCAATGGGCACTGTACCGGTGGTGTGTCGTGGATGAAGTACCGCTGTGCATCGAACCAATTACCGTCCTTGTTCTTCCAATTAGCTCGCAGCAATCTGCCACGGCCTCGACCCAATGGCCAGACCCTTTTTTCGAACCCGTGGGCAATTGTCAGCACACGGAGACCTGTCCGGCTGTGAACCTCGGGGTCATGGACCTCCGGGGCAAAGACGGCGCCACGCTACGCAGACCCGCCACGCACCAACCCACCCCTGGTCCACCTTCAAGGCCACGCAAACCAAGCCTCCCGGGCTTGACCTTCGACGTACCGACGGCCACGGAATTCGCCACCGAATTGTCGCCTCATCCGCCGCCACAACCTTCAGACCGTCGCTGAGCGTCGCCAGTTTCTCCAACACCGTGTCCAAATGGACCATGCGGGATCATGCGCGACCCGGTCTCCTGCACACGGGCGCAGGCCGGGTGACTGCGAACGGTCCGATGCCCCGAACGGCACCCTCTCCCCGCGTGAGGCATGGGGAAACGCGGCAGCGCCTCATCGCGCCTCGAAGCCGCGCAGCCCGGCCGACCCTCGGAAAAATCCGGGATGTTCCGGTAACTGCTCGCGCGATTCAGCGGGCAGCGGTCTTTCCCGGCAAAACCGGTCCCTGTCAACCGGGGGCTTCAGCACCCCTCCAGAGCCTGCGCAAAATCGGCCACCAGGTCGGCAGGGTCCTCGATGCCCACCGATACGCGCACCAGGGCTTCGGAGATGCCGGCTTCCCGTCGTTCCTCGGGCGACAGCCGTCGATGCGAAGTCCGAGCGGGCACACAAACCAGACTCTCGACTCCGCCGAGGCTCAGAGCCGGCAGGGCCAGCCGCAGACGCTGAAGGAACTTGTCCACAGCCTCGGGCCGACGCAGCTCGAAGGAGAGCATCCCGCCGAATCCCCGCATCTGCCGGGCCGCCACCCCGTGATCCGGGTGATCGGGCAACCCCGGATAATACACGCGGGCCACGGCCGGGTGACCGCAAAGGAACTGCGCCAGCTGCAGACCGTTTTCATTGTGCCGGTGCATGCGGAGGGCCAGCGTTTTCAACCCGCGTTCCAAACGGGCGCACGCTTCGGCATCCAACATCCCGCCGTAGAGCATGGCCACTTCGCGGAGACGTTCGATCTCCGCCCGCGCGCCCACCACCACGCCCGCGTTCACGTCACTGTGCCCGTTGAGGTACTTGGTGGCGCTGTGAACGACCCAGTCGAAGCCTAGGGCCAGAGGGTTCTGATTGATGGGAGTGGCGAAGGTGTTGTCGATGACTGTGCGAATGTTCCTCCGACGGGCCAAAGCGGCCACCGCCCCCAGGTCGAGACACCGCAGCGTGGGGTTGGCGGGCGATTCCACATAAATCAGGCGCGTGTTCGAGCGACAGGCCCGTTCGATCTCTTCCACGGTTCGTGCCCGCGACACCTCCACCTGCCAGCGCGGCAGCTCACGGACAACCAGCTCGTGCGTGCCTCCGTAGAGGTCGGTCTGAAAGATGGCGTGGTCCCCCGGTCGAAGACACGTGGCCAGGAGCGTGCTGATGGCGGCCATGCCCGACGAAAACACCAGGGCCGCTTCCCCACCCTCGAGGGCGGCGATTTTGCGGGCCACCACCTGTTGGTTCGGGGTGTTGAAGTAACGGGGATAAACATTCTCGCCCGTCGGATGGGGATACACGTGAGCAGTGGACAGAAACACCGGCGAACAGGCGCCGCCCGTGGCGGCATCGAACCAGGTTCCGGCGTGGACGCACCGGGTGGAGAAACCGGCGCGAGCAAGATCCTGCGGGTTCATGGCTTCGAGGAGGACGGCGGATCGGCCTGCTCCGTTTGGTCCCACGCGTCCCATGCACCAAACTCCGGACAACAAGAACCGCAGAGCGTCACGCAGTCCGGACAAAGGAGGCGATCTCCCCAGGGCTGAGCACCGTAGCAGCCGCACTGATCACAAATCGGGTCCCCCGGCGCCGGGCCGGACACGGACTTCGGCCAAGGACTGGATGGTTGGGATGTCATGGCACGGATCGTCGAGGCGACCGGGACCGCCGGGCCCAACGCGGGCGGACCCTGGGCGGTTGCGCCGGTCCGGAGTCAACCGCATGGGGCGGGAGCATGGAACCGCAACTCAGGTCGCTCAAAAGCGCCGAACCGCCGCTCGGGACACAGTTCCCCATGCGCGAAACGAGAAATTCTCGCAACACAACCGCATGGTTGTGAAGCGGGTCGGAGGCAGCGTACAGCAGAGTAATGCAGCCATGCTGTGCAAGTCGCGGCACGATTTGATCTACGCACGGATTCTGCTGAAGCTCCTCCCAATACCGGCGTCGGAACTCCTCCCAGCGGCTCGGATCGTGACCGAACCAGCGACGCAGTTCATGGCTGGGGGCCAGTTCCTTCAGCCAACCCGTCAGAACCAACGCTGCCTTGGAAACCCCGCGGGGCCAGAGTCGATCCACCAGGTACCGGGCGCCGTCCGTGGGCTCCGGTGAATCGTACACGCGCTTGAGCTGAATGGTCATGGCGAATGGTGTGCGTTCGAAAGCCGGCGCCCCGGCGGGGGAACCCCCCGAAAGCAACGCACCGCACGTACCGGTTCCGGGCACCCTTGCCCTGGCCGGCATGCAACGCTCGGCAGAACCGGACCCGGATTGGAACGCGCGTCCACCCGGCTCCTTCCCGCCCAGGCACCGGAATCCGAGCGGCTTCGCCCAGGGGAAGCGTGGCACCGCAAGGCAACGGAAAGGTGCCCCTCGGGTGCTCCGCCTCGCCTGCCGCGACCTCGCATTTTCATGTCCGACGCCAGTCAGGGCCCACGCCCCGTCCGGTCGTGTGCTGCCTTCGACCGGCTCGGGCCGGTCACACCGGACAGCGTACACCCTTTGCGCCCTACAGTGGTCAGAAAACGCGCCAAGTCAAATCCCTGCGCATTTGGGGAAACGACGTTTTTAGAATAAGTTCCCGACGTCATGCGCATAAGTCGCTTCTCCGATTACGCAGTTCGAGTCCTGATGTACACGGCTCTCCGTGCCCCGGCCCGGGTGACGGTGGAAGAAGTGGCCGAGACCTTCGGCATCTCCCATCATCATCTGACGAAGGTCGTGCACAAGCTGGGGCGACAAGGATACTTGCGGACGAGCCGGGGGGTCAGGGGCGGGTTTCAGTTGGCGCGTCCGGCCGGCCAAATCCGACTCGGCGAGGTCATCCGGTCGTGTGAGTCCGAAGCCTCCGTGGTTTCCTGCGAAGACCGTGGCGGCCGGCCCTGCCGGCTGGTGCCGAGCTGTGCCCTGAAGCAGGCCCTGGACGAAGCGGCCGGAGCGTTCTACGAGGTGCTCGACCGGTACACGCTGGCCGATCTGACGGCTCGAGGGCCCATCCATCAAATCCTCCTTCCCCGGTAAGCTGCCCGGGCAGCCCGACCGGCTCCCGTAACCATCCCCGGAGCGCCTCAAGGCGGCGCACCTCCGCGGATCCTCCGTGGACGGCGACCCTGCCGAGTATTGCGGCAGGCCCGGTTCGGGCGCGCTTGTCCGGCGGGTGCAGGGAACGGTCGCGAGTCCAGGCCCCCCGGCGCGGTCCGTTGAGGAAGGCCGCAGCCGGGCCGCGCACGCCCTGTTTTCGTCCTTCGGTAAATCTGGGCTGTTCGGCGCCACAATCCTCGGGCCCTCCCGAGGGAAGTTCCTCAGGGGCGCGTCAGTCGCTGGACCATCCATTGCCGAAAGGCGGGCAGGTCCTTCCAATCGGCGGCCACGCGGATCGGCCGTCCGGCCGTGTCAATGCGGGTGAATCCGTCCTCCGTGACCCGCAAGCCCAGCGTCTCGATTTCACAAAATGCCTCCGAGACCGCCAGGTAAACGGCCACGCAGTCAAACAGGGTGGATGAGCGTTCATCGACATTGGCCGGTGCGAGCTCGCGGCGTTGGGCGGCCCAGATGCGGTAATTCTCGAGAATCGTCCGGGGAATGGGCTGTCGGGAATCACGAACTCGGGCGAAATCTTCCCCGGCCAAGGAGACCAGACCACAGGTGTCGAGCGGCGTCAGCAGGATCTCACGCCAGGGCGCGGCAAAGACCTTTTGGGCGGCGCGGGGATCGCAGCGGACGTTCCATTCGGCATCAGGGGCGGGCTTTCCGCCATAACCCTTGCGCACGCTGCCGTGCATGCCGATGAACCTTGCGCGCGGCGCGATGCCCGGTTCCCGGTCCAGAGCGGCGGCCAGGTTGGGCAAGGGCCCGATGGCAATGACGGTCACCGGCTCGGGCGAGGCCCGGATGCAGTCGATGAGGGCCTGGACCCCGTTGGTATGAATGGGGCCGGGATACTCCTTCAGATCGTAGGAGCCCAGCCACGGGGCCTGGGATTCGAGGCCGCCGACGTGAGGGACCTCGACCCCGAGACCGATCGGGATCTCCGGTCGGCCCATCGCTTGCAGGAGCTTGGCGGCGAGCCGGCCCCGGTACATGGGCCGACCGTAATCGGTCAGAACCAGCTTCACGTCCAGTTCAGGGCATTGCAACAGCAGCCCCAGGGCCCAAGTATCGTCGATATCGTCGCCGATGTCGGTATCGAGGATGACCGGAGTCGGTTTGGCACCGCCGGCAGGAGCGCCCGATTCCGCCGCACGAGAACATTGGCCGGCCATCATGAGCAGACTGCAACTGCAAAAGCCGACCCACAGGCTGAAGCCAAAAAGAGGAGGACGCATGGCTCGATTCCTTTCCCGCTTCGCATGAAATCACGAAGCGGGTGATTTGGCCAGCCTAATGCGCCCGGCCGGGGCAAGGATGCATCCGCTGAGATTCGAAGCCCGGGACGGCTTGCGGGGGCCGGGGATCCGGGGGCACGGGCCCCCGGCGTCTCCGGAACCGATGGATCGCAGGGAGCCCGTGGGCCGGGACGGGCCGTGGATCACCTCAAGCGGCAGATGGACTGGGGCTTTCGGCGCGGAACACCAGCTCCCCGTTCTTGCAATCCACGGTGACGCGGCTGTGGTCGGTGATTTCGCCGGCCAGCAGTTTGCGGGAGAGCGTGGTTTCCAGGTGACGCTGGAGGAATCGCTTCAGCGGACGGGCGCCGTAGACCGGGTCGTAGCCGGAGCGGGCGATGTGTTCCCTGGCGGCGTCGGTCAGCGCCAGCTCGATGTGCCGGTCGGCCAGTCGCTGGCGCAACAACTGCAACTGCAGGTCCACGATCTTCTTGATCTCCGCCAGGGTGAGCGGCTTGAAGAGCACGATTTCGTCCACGCGGTTGAGAAACTCGGGTCGGAAATGGGCGCGCAGTTCCGCAAGGACCTTGCGGCGGACGCCCTCGGCGATTTCCCCGGTCTCGCTGGCATTCTCGAGGAGATACGGACTGCCGATGTTGCTGGTCATGATGATGAGGGTGTTCTTGAAGTCCACGGTGCGGCCGTGGCTGTCGGTCAGGCGACCGTCGTCGAGGATCTGCAGCAGGATGTTGAAGACGTCGTGGTGGGCCTTTTCGATTTCATCGAAGAGGATGACCGAGTACGGTTTGCGGCGGACGGCTTCGGTAAGCTGGCCACCTTCCTCGTAGCCGACGTAGCCCGGCGGGGCCCCGATGAGGCGGGCCACGGCGTGTTTTTCCATGTACTCGCTCATGTCGATGCGGATCAGGTTGTCTTCGCTGTCGAAGAGGGCCTCTGCGAGGGCCCGGGCCAGTTCGGTTTTGCCGACGCCGGTGGGGCCGAGGAAGATGAAGGAGCCGATGGGCCGTTTGGGGTCTTTGAGGCCCGAACGGGCGCGAATGACGGCATCGGCCACGGCCTGAACGGCTTCGTCCTGGCCGATGACCCGTTGGTGAAGGATCTGGTCGAGGCGGAGGAGTTTTTCCTTTTCGCCCTCCAGGAGGCGTGCCACGGGGATGCCGGTCCAGCGGGAAACGACCTCGGCGATTTCGTCCGGGGTGACTTCTTCGCGCAGGAGGCGCTGGCCGGACTTGCTGACGGCGTCGGCTTTGGCTTCGAGCTCGCGCAGCTGTTTCTCGAGGGCCGGGATGCGGCCGTACTGGTATTCGGCGACGCGGCCCAGGTCGTGTTCGCGTCGGGCTTTTTCCATTTCGGTGCGGGCCAGTTCGAGGGCTTCGCGGAGTTTTTGGATGTCGTCGACGAGCTGTTTTTCGGTTTGCCACTGGGCGCGCAGGGAATCGCGCTGAGCCTGGAGGTTGGCGAGTTCCTTTTCGAGGGCCTGGAGGCGTTCCCGGCTGGCCTCGTCCTTTTCCTTGCGGAGGGCCTCGCGTTCAATTTCGAGCTGGGTGATGCGGCGTTCGAGTTGTTCGAGCTCCTCGGGCATGGACTCCATCTCCGTGCGGAGCTTGGCCGCCGCCTCGTCCACCAGGTCGATGGCCTTGTCCGGCAGGAAGCGGTCCGAGATGTAGCGGTGGGAAAGCTGCGCGGCCGCCACCAGGGCGGCATCCTGGATGCGGACCTTGTGGTGAAGTTCGTAGCGTTCGCGCAGGCCGCGGAGGATGGAAATGGTGTCCTCCACACTGGGCTCGTCCACGAGCACCGGTTGGAAGCGCCGCTCGAGTGCGGCGTCCTTCTCGATGTATTTGCGGTATTCGTCCAGCGTGGTGGCGCCGATGCAGTGGAGCTCGCCCCGGGCGAGCATCGGTTTGAGCATGTTGCCCGCGTCCATGGCGCCCTCGGCCTTGCCCGCACCGACCACGGTGTGAATTTCGTCGATGAAGAGGATGATCTGGCCCTGGGACCGGGCGATTTCCTGGAGGACCGCCTTGAGGCGTTCCTCGAATTCGCCGCGATATTTGGCCCCGGCAATGAGGGCGCCGAGGTCCAGGGCAATGATGCGTTTGTCCTTGAGGCTGTCGGGGACATCGCCGGCGACGATGCGCCGGGCCAGGCCCTCGACGATGGCGGTTTTTCCGACGCCGGGCTCGCCGATGAGGACGGGATTGTTCTTGGTGCGGCGGGAAAGGACCTGGATGCAGCGACGGATCTCGGCGTCGCGCCCGATGACGGGATCCAGTTTGTTCTGGGCGGCCAGGCGGGTGAGGTCCCGACCGTATTTTTCCAGGGCCTCATAGGTGGCCTCCGGATTGGCGCTGGTGACGCGCTGGTGGCCGCGCACCTCGGTGAGGGCCTTGAGGAAGTCGTCGCGGCGGATGCCGAGGTTTTTGAAGATCTTGCCGATGCCGGTGCCCACCGGTTCATCGAACATGGCCAGAACGAGATGCTCCACCGACACGTACTCGTCCTTCAGACGTCGGGCATGGTCACGGGCGGTGACGAGCAGGCGGTTGAGGCGTTGGGTGATGTAGATGCCCTGGGTGGTGACATCGCTGCCGGAGACGCGAGGCAGGCGGGCCAGCTCCTCCTCGACCTTGGTCTTGAGAAGATCAGGGGAGACGCGGGCCTTCTCGAAGAGCCGGGGGATGAGGCCGCCCTCCTGCTCGAGGAGGGCCAGCAGGAGATGTTCGACGTCCACCGCCTGGTGTTGGTAGCGCACCGCGATGTTTTGGGCTTCCAACAGGGCGGCCTGGGATTTTTCGGTGAATTGGTTCAGGTCCATAGGCGTTTAAAGGGTGGTTTGCAGGTTTCAGGCAGAACTCGGCGTGGACAAGGCCGGTTGGGTGGATGCGGCCCGGGCTGTGCGGCGCGGGCGCGGAGGCCGGCGGAGGGCCAGGGCCAGGACCTCGTCCACGGTTTCCACGGGTTGAAAGCGCAGCTGGCGTCTGGCTTCCGGGGGCAGTTCGGTCAGGTCTTTTTCGTTGTGCTTCGGGAGGATGATGGTGCGGATGCCGGCCCGGAGGGCGGCGAGGCATTTTTCTTTCAGCCCTCCGATGGGCAGGACGATTCCGCGCAGGGTGATTTCGCCGGTCATGGCGATATCGGGCCGGACGGGGCGCTGGGAGAACAGGGAGGCAATGGCCGTGAACATGGCGATGCCCGCGGAGGGGCCGTCTTTGGGGACGGCGCCGGCCGGCACGTGAATGTGGAGGTCCACGTCTTTGAAGGCGTCGTCGGGGATCCCGAGTTCCCGGGCCCGGCTTTTGACGAGGCTCAGGGCGGCCTGGGCACTTTCCTTCATGACCTCGCCGATTTGGCCGGTCAGCAGGATGTTGCCCTTGCCGGGGTAGGCGAGCGCCTCGATATGGAGGATCTCGCCGCCGGTGGGCGTCCAGGCCAGGCCCGTCACCACGCCGGGTCGGCCGGTGGTCAAGCGGGTCTCATGAATGTAACGGGCGGGGCCGAGGATTTTTTCCACCTCGTCTCGGGTGACGGTGAATTCCGTGAGTTCGCCCTTCGCGACGCGCGCGGCCACGTGACGGCAAATGGCGGCGATCTGACGTTCCAGTTCGCGCACGCCCGCCTCGCGCGTGTAGTCATGAATGATGCGCTGCAGGGCGGCCGTCTCGAATTTGCACTGGCCGTTCTTGAGGCCGTGTTCCTTGAGCTGGCGTTTGACGAGATACCGGCGGGCGATTTCGAGTTTCTCGCGGTCGGTGTAGCCGGGAATCTCGATCACCTCCATGCGGTCGCGCAGCGGCGCCGGTACTGTGTCCATGACATTGGCGGTGCAAATGAACATGACCTGGGAAAGGTCGAAGGGCACATCCAGGTAATGATCCACAAAGGCGTGGTTCTGGCGCGGGTCGAGTACCTCCAGCAGGGCGCTGGCGGGGTCGCCCCGAAAATCACTGCCCAGCTTGTCGATTTCGTCGAGCATGAGCACCGGGTTGCGCGAACCGGCGCGGCGGATTTCCTGGATGATGCGGCCGGGCATGGAACCGATGTAGGTCCGGCGATGACCGCGGATTTCGGCCTCGTCATGCACCCCGCCGAGGCTGACCCGCGCGAACTTGCGTCCCAGGGCATCGGCGATGGACTGGCCGAGGCTGGTCTTGCCCACGCCGGGAGGCCCGCAGAAGCAAAGGATGGGGCCGTGCCCCTGCGGGTTGAGTTTGCGGACGGCCAGGTACTCGATGAGGCGGCGCTTGACCTTTTCGAGGTTGAAATGATCGCGGTCCAAAATCTTTTGGGCGCGGTCCAGATCGAGGTTGTCCTCGGTGAGTTTGTTCCACGGCAGTTCCGCCAGGGTCTCCAGATAGGAAACCACCACGGCGTATTCGGGACTGGCGGGATGCAGGTGCTGAAGCCGGCGCAGTTCGCGTTCGGCCTGCTGCAGCACCGGCTCGGGGGCCCCGGCCTCCTGCAGGCGGCGACGGAGTTCCTCGATTTGCTGTTCGACGCCGCCCTCGTCTTCACCGAGTTCCTTTTGGATGGCCCGGACCTGTTCCCGCAGAAAGGCGCGCCGTTGCTGGTCGGTGATGGCCGAGGAGACGTCCTTCTGGATTTTCTGCTGAATGCGCGCGATTTCGAGTTGGGCGGCCACGTGTTTCAGCACGGCCCGCACGCGCCTGGCGACGTCGAGTTCCTCCAGCAAGGGCTGTTTTTGTTCCACGGGCAGGTTGAGGCTGCCGGCCATGAAATCGGCCAGCTGGCCGGGGTCGCGGAGATTGCGGAGGACGGCCGCGGCCTGGTCGGGCGGGTCCAGCGTCAGTTCGACCAGTTTCAGGGCGGCGTCGCGCAGCCCCTCGACCGCGGCAATGAACTCCAGGTCGTCCGCGGGCGGGGTGGTGCTGTGCAAGACCTCGATCTCGGCCCGGAGAAACGGGGCGACCACCAGCACGCGTTTGAGGGCGATCCGCTCCAGGGCCTGGACGATGATGACCAGCGTGTCATCGGACTGGCGCAGCAGCTTGAGGACGCGGGCGGCAACGCCGACGTGGTAGAGGTCCTCCTGCCCGGGTTCCTCCACCGTGGCATCTTTTTGCGTGAAGATGCCGATGATTTTGCTGTGCGGCAGCGACTCCTCGAGCAACTTTTTGGACGAGGGTCGGCCGATGGTCAGCGGAGCCACCAGACCCGGGAAAAGAACCGTGTTGCGCACGGGCAGGATGGGCAGCGTGTCCGGAATGCGGCTGTCCTGCTCGGCTCCCTGGCCGGAGGCCGCGGCGGCGCTGCCGGGCTCGGACGTTCCCTCGATGACCGAGTCCAGCAGGATGGGGAACAGCTCAAAGCGTGCGTTGGCGTTCATGGCTGATGGTCCTCCGTTGGGGTGGGCGAGCTGGAATGGGTTGCCAGGGGCAGGCGGATCCAGAGCAACCCCTCGCGGTAATGGGCGGTGACCTGTTCCGGCTGGATCGGCTCGGGCATTTCCACCGTCCTTTCGAAGGGGCCGTAATCGATTTCCATGGCCAGGACCTGCGGCGAGGGACTGGCATCGGTGCGGGGAGGTTCGGGTGCGGGCCGGTGGCCGCTGATCGTCAGCCGGCGTGCGTCGACGCGAACGGAGATGTCCGGTTTTTGCATCCCGGCCAGATCCACGCACACGAGGTAGTGATCCGGCAGCCGAAAGGCGTTGATTGCAGGTCGCCAGGCCGCCGTGGACTGCAGGTGGACGACACTCAGCTGGTAGAGCTCGTTGGAGAGCTGGCTGAGTCGGATCTGCCATTGTTCGAACGCGTTCATGGATTCAGGGGCGATCGGGGGGGGTGGATTTCGTGCGGGCCGGACTGCCGGAGTGGGGATCCGGAGAGGCCGCAGCCATCGGGGCCGGTGCGGGCAGGGGCGGCACCGGCTCTTTGGCCTGCGGACGGGGTTTCCCCACGAGTCGGTAAAACTCGTCGCCATCGAGGGTTTCGCGCGCCAGGAGCTGGGCGGTGATCTGCTCGAGCTGATCCCGATGCTCGATGAGCACCTCTTTGGCCTGGGCATAGGCGTGTTCGAGGAGGGAACGAACCTCCTCGTCAATTTCGCGGGCGGTTTGCTCGGAACAATCGCGTTGCAGGCCGCCGTCGTGGCCGGCCAGAAAGACCGGGCCGCGCTGGACGCAGTGGGCCAGACCGATCCGCTCGCTCATGCCGTAGGCGGCGACCATTTGGCGGGCCAGGGCCGTGGCGCGTTCCAGGTCGTTTTGGGCGCCCGTGGATACTTCACCAAAGACCACTTCCTCGGCGGCGCGGCCGCCCAAGAGGCATTTGATGCGGTCGAACAGCTCGCTGCGGGTCAGCAGGAATTGATCCTCCTGCGGCAGCTGCAGGGTGTACCCGAGAGCGGCCCGACCCCGGGGCACGATGCTGATTTTGTGAACGGGGTCGGCGTGGGCACAGTAGGCGGCCACCAGGGCATGGCCGACCTCGTGGTAGGCGACGCGTTTTTTCTCCTCGGTGTTGAGGCGGCGGGTGCGCCGTTCGGGACCCGCCACCACTTTTTCGATGGCCGCCTCGATGTCCTGCTGCGTGATGGCCTCGGCCTGACGCCGCGCGGCCAGGAGAGCCGCCTCGTTCAAGACGTTGGCCAGGTCGGCTCCGGAGAAACCGGCCGTGGCGGCGGCCACACGCCGCAGGTCCACATCCGCCGCCAGCTTTTTGTTCCGCGCATGGACCTTCAGGATGGCTTCGCGACCGTCGAGGTCCGGCGCGTCGACAACGACCTGCCGGTCGAAGCGGCCCGGCCGCAGGAGGGCGCGGTCGAGGATCTCCGGTCGGTTGGTGGCCGCCAGGATGATCACGCCCGTGTTGGCCTCGAATCCGTCCATCTCGACGAGCAGGGCATTGAGGGTCTGCTCGCGTTCGTCGTTGACGGCGCCCAGGTGCACGCCGCGCTGGCGGCCGATGGCGTCCAATTCGTCGATGAAGATGATGCAGGGCGCATGTTCCTTGGCCTGTTTGAACAGATCGCGCACCCGGGCGGCACCGACGCCGACGAACATTTCGACAAAATCGGCGCCGCTCATGGAAAAGAAGGGCACACCGGCCTCCCCGGCCACCGCGCGAGCCAGCAGGGTCTTGCCCGTGCCGGGCGGGCCCACCAACAACACCCCTTTGGGTATGCGGGCGCCCAGCTGTTCATAGGTCTTCGGGTTCTTGAGAAAGTCCACCACCTCTTTCAGTTCCTGCTTGGCCTCCTCGCACCCGGCCACGTCGGCGAAGGTGACCCCCGTGTTTTTGTCGAGGATCAAGCGGGCCCGGCTGCGACCGATGCTCAGGACATGTTCCCCTGCGGCACTGAGGCGCCGACTGAGGAACATGAACAAGAGCACCATCAAGCCGATGGGCAGGAGCCACCCCAAAACCAACTGACTCAGCACGCCCGGCCGGGCGCCGGAGAACTCCACTCCGGCCGCCTGAAGTTCCTTCACAAGATCGGGGTCTTCGACTCGAACCGTGCGGAAGTAAAAGGGACGAGCCGCGGGACCGGCCTCGGTGCCGGGCGTGGAGGCGCTGGCAGTGGCGGGCGGTTGGGTCGCCGAGCCCGCAGCGTCCGGTTCCGCGGTGGCCTCCGCGTGCGGCACGATCCGGCCCACGATCTCGGTCTCCTTGACCTGGGCTTGAACGACCTCGCCGCGCTGCAAGTGGCGTTTGAACTGGCTGTAGGGGATGGTGCGGACGGTCCATTGATCAAACCATTCCTGCCAGCCCCAGAGCACCAGCAGAGTGGCCAGGAAGTACCAGAACAGCAGTCGGGCTTGCGGATCGAATTTGCCCGGGAGTTTCAGTTGGGGCGGATTCTTCTTCATGGGCAGGATGGCTTGCGAGTCCGGGCCGGGCCGGAGCCGGACAGGATCCGCGGCGCCCCGGCCCGGCGAACGGACACAACCTCAGCGTCGGCGTGTAGCGTCAATGACCAGGAATCGACTCGCACCGTTGCTCCAGACGCGCAGCAACACGCGGTCGCCACGCAGATTCTGACTGATCCGGACGGCCTGGTCGGCACTGGTCACGCGCTGGCGGTTGATTTCAAGGATGACATCACCCGGCTGCAACCCCTGTTGCCCGGCCAGGGAATCCGGATCCACCTCGACGACCAGCGCACCTCGAACCTGGCTGGGGATGTTGAATTGTTGACGGTTGCGGGGTGTCAGGTCGTCCACCACCACGCCGTCCAAGAGATCGGCCGCGCTCCGATCGCCCCGGCGCAGCCCACCGGGGCGCCCGGCGCGGGCCAGGCCACCCTCCTCGGGGAATTCTCCGAGCGTGACCTTCAGGGTCAGCTCTTTGCCGTCCCGCAACACCTTGACGGGGACGGTGGTGCCGGGAGGGGTTTGGGCGGCCATGAGGCGCAGATGCCGCATGTCTTCCACTTTTCGGTTGTTGAATTCGACGATGACGTCGCCTTCTTTCAGCCCCGCCTCGGCGGCAGGCGAGTCGGGAACCACCTCGGCCACCAGGGCGCCGCTGGGTTCGGACAGCTGGAACTCGCGGGCCAGCTCGCGCGTCAAGGGTTGGAGCGACAGGCCCAAATAGCCGCGCGTGACCTTGCCATCACTGATCAGCCGTTCCATCACGTACCGGGCCAGGTTGGCAGGGATCGCAAACCCGATTCCGAGGTTCCCACCCGTACGCGTAATGATGGCGGTGTTGATCCCCACCAGTCGACCCGAGGCGTCCACCAGGGCGCCGCCGGAGTTGCCGGGGTTGATGGCGGCGTCGGTTTGAATGAAATCCTCGTAATCGAGGCCGAGACCGGACCGCGATTTGGCACTCACGATGCCCATGGTCACCGTTTGGCCCACGCCAAACGGATTGCCGATCGCCAGCACGATGTCCCCCACGCGCAGTTGGTCGCTGTCGGTGATCACGATGGCGGGGAGGTTCCGCGCTTCCACTTTGATCACCGCCACGTCGGTGCGTGGATCCGAGCCCACCAGCCTGGCTTCGTATTCGGTTTTCCCGTCGGCCAGCGCCACCCGGATCTCTTCCGCACCGGCCACGACGTGATGGCTGGTCAGGATGTAACCGTCCTCCGTGACAATCACGCCCGAGCCCAGGCTTCGTTCGCGACGCTCCCGCGGACCCTGGTCCGGGAAATCAAAGAAGCGGCGGAAGAACGGATCCTCCAGGAACGGCGCCCAGAACGGTTCCTGCCGAACGGTTTTCGTGCTGTAAATGTTCACCACACTGGGCGCCACCCGCTCCACCACGCCGTGGAAGGACAGGGTGGGACGCGCCTCGGCGGGCAAGGGTGACGTGTCCAGCTTGAAACGGGGCGCCGGGGCGGCGGCCCAGGCCCCTTGAGCGAGTGCCCAGACCAGCAAGGTCACCCATGGCCAAACAGGCCGATGGCCACCCGGGTTCCGCCGGGAGCCTGCGGGTTTACCGAGTGCGAACCAGCTGTGCTGGATGAAGCTTTTTAAAAGGATCCAAGGTGACGTTTTCATACGAGGGATTTGACCGGGTTGCGGGGAAAACGTTTGCACTCACCCAATGTGTAGCTGGAAAAGGACGGAACTCCAAGTCCGAAACCCGCCGCGCCTCCAGGTCGCTCCCGGCACCATTTCGGTCGGGCGAAGATCGGGCCCGGGATCGACGGTTGCACCTGCCGATGCGCGTTTTGGGACCATCGGCTTCGCGGGCGCGTTCTTTCCGAGTTTGGACGGGTCCTGCTCATGGAAGAGACGGAATCGCAACCCCCGGCGGTGCAACAAAGCGCGGGGGCGCGAAGGAGGCGCCCCCGCGCGCGTGCCGGGAGCGAAGGAAGGTCAGCTGACCTTGACCTCGATCTGTTTCGGACGGGCCTTCTCGCTCTTGGGCAGGTGCACGCGCAGAACACCGTCCTTGAACTCGGCCCGAACATTCTCGGGCTCGGCATCATCCGGGATGGTGAAGCTGCGCTCGAACCGCCCATAGTACCGCTCGATCCGGTGATACCGGCGGTTTTTTTCCTCCTTCTCGGCTTTGCGTTCGCCGGAGATGGTCAGTGTGCCATTCTGCACCGTGACCTTGACGTCGTCCTTGCTCACCTCGGGCAACTCGACCTTGAGCAGGTACTCCTTGTCATCTTCCGAGATGTCCACCAAGGGCGACCACTCGGGCACGGTGATGGTTTCCTCGTCCGTGGTCAGCGTGCTGCGACGGAAGGGCGACCAATCCAACAGAGCAGCCATCCGCCGCTGCATTTCCTCCAGCTCCCGGAAGGGATTCCAGCGAGTCAGGGCCGACATATTCACTTCTCTCCCAGCACAGGCGGCTTGTTTTGCTCTGTGGACCTGCCAACCGCGCCGCCGATCATCACGGTTTGCAGGCGGCTTGGTCATCCTCTGTGGCGACCTCCACTCGGAGGCCACCGCCAAGCCACCTCCTAATAAAACATCCGGCATGCCAATCGACGGATTCAAAACAAGTACTTGATAATGAATAACTTCCGCGTTTCACACCCAAAGCGATCGAGACATATTGTCTCTTAAGCCGTTCGATCCCTGTGCCAACGCAGCACCAAAAGAGACATTTTGTCGCATGTTGCAGGAGGTCTTTCCGAGATCTGCTGCCGGCCACTCAAGGACCGGGCGCAAAACCGGCCGTGGCTTTGGCGATGCTACCGCAAAAAGAGCCCCCGCGAATCGATCACTTTTTTGGGGTTCTTCTGCCACTGAAGCGGGGTCAGGAACTGCCGGTCGCACGCGGCCCCCCCGAAGGCGTGTTAAAGAGCCGTTCGCTCCCCAACGCGCCTGCACAAGGTCATGGATTTTGAATGTCAGCTCTCCGACGTGAACCGAAACTCAGCATCCCGCCAAGGCTCCGTTCCGAGAACGACGGGGCTGCTTTCCACGGTTCCCTGACGACAGCAAGAGCGCCCACAGGCCCGGCCTGAACGGTTTTCAGGGCTCCGCAGCGACGGCTGGACATGCTTTCCCTGGCATCGTCCATCCGTTTTCCCTTATGGCGTCGGTTTTTCCGGAGCCGAACCTTCCCGGCAGGCGGCGGCCCCAAACGGATTGGCCTTGGGAACAAGCAACTTCGGCCAACCCGAGTTCTCCCCGGATGCTTGAGGGTCGCAGAGCCAAACCCCGGCGATGAACCGCAGCCCGGGATGCTCCGGGCCCCGGGTTGGAGGAATGGAAAGCCGAAGAGCGACAGGTCCGCCCGCCAACGAGGGTCCGCGCAACAAGAGCGGGCGCGGCCGATGCCTCTGCCGAGGACGAGGGTTCGAAGGATCGCGACCTCTCTCCCTTGGAGGTCAACGGCGGACCGGACGACCCGGGAGTTTGGACGGGTGCATTTCCCGGGCGGGCGCATTTCCCTTTTTGAACAGTTGGTCGTTTTGCCCCGAAGCCCGACTCCAAGACCACCCGTGGATCGGGCTGAAGCTGGGTTTTCCCATGCGAAGCCGGCTCAAAGGTTCGAATCCTGAAATCTCCCCGGTCCGGGCGGACCGCGCGGATTGATCTTGCAGACCTGGCGGCTCGGTTCAGGCTGACGGTATGCAGGCTCGCATGTTGTGCGTGGTTGCCGGGGTCTTGTGTCTCGGCGCAGCAATCTCGATGGCGTCGGAGGGTTCCCCGGTGCGTCTCGAATGGCAGGAGCACCGTGGCGGTGCGGACGGGCGATTGATTCGCGAGTTCGTGTTGCGGAATCGCACGGGCATGGAGGTCAGGGGCATCGGTTTCGGCGCGACTTTGACCGGCATTTGGGTGCCGGATGGCCGGGGAGGGAAGACGAATGTGATCCTGGCCGCCGCCGAGCCGGCAGAGTACGAGAAGGGCTTTGGGGGCGCGGCTGCGGTGATCGGTCGGGTTGCCAATCGCATTGCCGGCGCACGTTTCACCCTGGACGGGGTGGAGTATCGGCTGACTCCGAACGCGGGCCGACACCACATCCATGGCGGTCGCCGGGGGTTCAGTCAGGTATGGTGGCAACCGGCCGGGTCAGGAGTGGAGCCAGAGGCAGCATGGATTCGATGGGAGTATGTGAGCCCGGATGGGGACGAAGGGTATCCCGGCACGTTGCGCGTGCACGTCAAATACACCCTGACGGACGGCAACGAAGTGCGGGTGGAGTACGAAGCGCAGACCGACCGCCCCACGCCGGTGAATCTGACGCAGCATGCCTATTTCAACCTGGCCGGTCATGGAGACATCCGGAACCATGAATTGTGGCTCGCGGCGCGTTTTTATACTCCGACGGATGAGGAGCTCATCCCCACGGGCGAGATTCGGACCGTGGTGGGCACGCCCCTGGACTTTACGACGCCGACGCGGTTGGGGGCGCGCATGGCCGCACTGGAGCCGCGGTTGAGGGGGTACGATCACAATTACGTCCTGGGCGGGGACGGCACCCTCCTGCGCCTGGTGGCACGCTTGAGGGATCCACTCAGCGGCCGGGGCATGGAAGTGGAAACGACCGAACCCGGGCTGCAATTGTACACCGGCAATCACCTGCAGCATCGCGGCGTGTGTTTGGAGACACAGCACTATCCGGACGCGGTGAACCAGCCGCATTTCCCGTCGGTGATTCTGCGTCCCGGCCAGGTGTTTCGGAGCACGACGGTGTTCCGGTTTTTGCCGACGACGCACGGAGAGAGCCGGTGACCCTTCCGGGGTAGCCCGACGGCCCGATCCGTCTCACGAGGCACCGCCCGAGTCCGGAGGAGAGCGGCGCCGGCTGAAGAGATTCCGGATGACTTCCTCGACGGGCACTTCACGAATGTCCAGGTCACGAACGGGAAACTGGTCCAGCAGTGCCTTGCACACGGGGATGACCTGGTCGCGTTTGACGCGAAGGCGGACGAAGGCGGGGTTGAGCTCGGTGATCTGGCCGAGGGCTTCCAACCGGGCGGGCGCGGGCGGGACGGCGCCGGAATCCCATCGGAGGGTGATCAACTTGAAATCGGCATAGCGCTCGAGGACCTCGGTCAGGGGACCGTCGAAGATGATCCGGCCGTGATCGATGATGATAACCCGCTCGCAAAGCTCTTCGATGTCGGCCATGTCGTGGCTGGTCAGCAGAATGGTGGTGCCCGCCTGTCGGTTGTACTCGCGCAGGAAATCCCGCACGACCTTCTGCGAAACGACATCGAGCCCGAGCGTGGGCTCGTCCAGGAAGAGAACCCGGGGCCGGTGCAGCAGAACCGCGATCAGTTCCAGTTTCATGCGTTCGCCCAGCGACAACTCCCGCACTACGACGTCGAGTTTGTCCCGGACGCCCAGGCGTTCGGTCAATTCCACCACCCGTTGGTCCAACTCTGCCTTGTCCAGGCCGTAAATGGCGGCATTGAGGGCGAAGGTCTCGCGGGCGGGCAGATCCCACCAGAGTTGATTCTTCTGGCCGAGCAGCAGGGCGAACTGGCGCCGGTAGCCGTCGGGTCGTTCCCACGGCACGTAACCGAGAACCCGGGCCGTGCCGCAGGTGGGATACAGGAGTCCGGAGAGCATTTTCAGCGTGGTGGTTTTTCCCGCGCCGTTGGGACCGAGGAAGCCGACGAACTCACCCGACTCGATCTGGAAGGAAACTTCCTGCACGGCGGTGACCGTTTCGTAGCGTCGTCGCACCAGGCCCCGCAAGGCGCCGCGGAAGCCCGGCTCCTTCTTGTAAACGCGAAAGGTTTTCGTCAGTCCCTGCACCTCGATGACCGGCATGGCCCACAATATGGAGCGAAAAAGGGACCGAAAGCGATGCGTTCCGTCATGCTTTTCAGTCGGAGGCCCGGAAGGGGTCGGGGCTTGTTGGCCGTGCGGCCCATGAGCCCTGCAGCCTTTTGGAGCGGGCGACCAACCCGGCCCGGAGGCGGTTTACCGGCGGGCAGCCTGGCTTTGGGGAGGACCTCGAACAACCGTGGGATCCGGATGGATTCCTGCCAGGTGCACCGGGGACTGATCTGTTCGAGGTCGGCTCGGGAGGCGAAATGGGGAAGGTCCGGCAGGAAGGGTTCAGGCGAGTGACGCACCTTTGACGGCGGCCGTAATGCGGGGTAGGGTGGAGGCGATGTGCAGGGTTGCGATGCTGGTGGCGGCGCGGTGGTGTGTCTGGGCCGGATTGGCCTGGATCGTGGCCGGGCAGGAACTCGTCGCACAGCCGGTCCGCCGCGGGCCGCCCATTCAGTTCTCGGAACCGCAGAACGATTTGCTCGTGACGAACGCGAACCGGTTGCCACGCAGGGATCAACCCCGTCCGAATCTTTCAGAAGAGCTGCAGCGACGTCGCTCGCCACTCCAAGAACTGGGGGATCCGCTGCGCCCCAGCCTGCTCCCCCGTCCCCCGGCAGGTCCCATGATCCAGAGTGCGCGCGTGCGGGAGCTGTTGGAACGGCAGAGACTGCGCGAGTCCTCTTCCGAGGCGGATCCGCTGAATCAACTGCAGGGGATGGAAGGACAGGCGCGTTTGAACCAGAACCCGCTCGAACCACGGTCTTCTGCGACGGATTCCCCGGAGCCGACGGATCCGCGGTTGTGGACGCGGTTTGCCGAGGAGTTGGAGGACGAGCAGGCCGGGGGGGAGGCCGAAGCCGGCGAGCCCGGTCATGCACGCGCGGATCCAGGTGCCCCAACACCGCGCAGATCCCCGGAAGCCGCCGCCACCGAGGCGCGCGTGGAGCAGTTGGAAAAGGCCTTGCGACAAGGCGGCGAAAGCAGCGGGCTGCTGAATCTGCTTCCCGGGCTGGAGCGATCGTTTTGGGACGGCCCCATGACGACGCGGGAATCGGACCTGGCCAGAGCGCAGGCTCGGAGCCGGGAAGATCGACTCGAGCGATTCCGGGCGGGATTGGAGGCCATCACAACCGCGCCGGAGGGTGGTTTGGATCCGATGCGGATCGAGGGTGCGGGCCAACCGGGGCGAACCGGCACGCGTTCTTTGGCTTTGCCGACGGCTCCGATGTGGATGGAAACGCCCTCGGCAACGGCGGGTGCCGGCCAGCCGGCGACGCGCTCGCCGGGACTGACTCCGGGTGGAGCGTCGCCGAGTCCGGGCTGGGGAGCGTCGGGGAACACGCCGGCGCTCGGGGCCGGAACGTCCGCGTCCGGTTCACCCGTGGGAGGAACGGTGGCACCGCCGGTGACGCGACCGTCCGCATCCCCTGCGCTCCGCGGACCGAAGATGCCGTCGCCGTTCACGGAGATTCCCAAGCGGCCGGGCATCTGAGCCGCTCCGGCAAAGCCCGTCCGTGACAGGGCCGGGTCCCCGGCTCGCTTCGGCATTCTGCCGGTAATCGTCCAGGGCCGAGAGGTTGCCACGCTCCCTCTTGGCCTTCCGCAGTGCGAGACTTTTCATCCCGAGCCACGGGGCAAATTCGGCTCGCCGGCTTGTTCCTGATCGGTCGGACCTCCTCGTGGCCCTGCGGGACAGCTTGTCGCCTTAGATTCATCAAGGCGTGACATGTCGCATCCGAAGATCGCAGCACACCTCTGAGGTCCGGGCCCGATGCGACGCGATTCAAGAAGCCCTCCGGAAGAAGATATCGTGAACCCGTGGCCAGACGGGGAGACGGGGGAAAAGCGACCACGTCGGACCGGCAGCGACGCCCAAGGCGGGCCGATCAAGTGCTTGAGGCTGATGGTGCCGAAGCGGCGGTGCATCCACCGAGCTTTGCCCCCGCTGGCGACCTAGAGAAGCTTGGCGAGCAATTCGTCGTTGGTCTTGTGTTTCCGCAGGGCCGCGATGAGCGTTTCCATGGCCTCGACGGGGTTGAGATCCACCATCATGCGGCGCAGCTTGCGGACGGCCTCGATTTGGTGTTTGGGAAAGAGTTTTTCCTCCTTGCGGGTGCCACTGCGCGGAATGTCGATGGCAGGGAACAGCCGGCGGTCGGCCAGTTTTCGGTCCAGCACCAGTTCCATGTTTCCGGTGCCTTTGAACTCCTGGAAGATGAGTTCGTCCATGCGAGATCCGGTCTCCACCAGTGCGGTGGCGATGATGGTGAGGGAGCCGCCGCCCTCGATTTTACGCGCCGACGCGAACATTTTGCGGGGAATCTCGAGGGCGCGGGCGTCCACACCGCCGGTCATGGTACGACCGCTTCCGCCGTGGACGCTGTTGTAGGCACGGGCCACACGGGTGAGCGAGTCCAACAGGACGAACACATCCTTGCCGCATTCGACCATGCGCCGGCACCGTTCGATCATGAAGCGCGACAGCCGGACATGCGTTTCGAGGTCCTGGTCGTTGGAGGAGGCGACCACCTCGGCTTTGACCGAACGCTGGAAATCGGTCACCTCCTCGGGACGTTCGTCGATCAACAGCACCAGAACGTACACCTCCGGATGATTCGTGGTGATGGCGTTGGCGATTTGCTTCAGCACCGTGGTCTTGCCGCTGCGGGGTGGCGCCACGATCAAGCCCCGGGTGCCCTTGCCGATCGGCGTGACCAGGTCAATGACCCGCGTTTCGATCATGTCCGGGGTTGTTTCCAGCTTGAATTTCTCGATCGGGTCGATGGTGGTCAGGTTTTCGAACCGCACCAGCTTCAGGTATTCCTGAAACGGCAGGTCATTGACCTTTTCGACGGCCTTCAGTTGCGGGCTGCTGCCACGATGCGGCGGCTGCAGGGGGCCCGCCACCAGACACCCTTCGCGCAGGAAATGGCGCTTGATGGTATCCGGAGTCACAAAGATGTCGGTGGGCTTGGGTTGGAAGTGGTTCTGGGGCGAACGGAGAAACCCAAACCCTTTTTCCGAGATTTCCAAATAGCCGGAACCGTAGCCCGGCGTGTTGCCGCTGTTGTTGTTGCTCATAACGAGACTGATGGTGTCACAGGTCCGGAAAACTGAACCCCGACCCCGGGGATGCAGCGCCTTGGAGCGCTCTGGGAATTTGCTGAGCCGAAGGGCGGTTGCCGGGCAACCGCTGCGGCCAACAAGACCTACGACGCCTTTACTATGCGATGTGAAGCCGCCCTTGTGCAACAGAAAAAAAAGCGGTCCGCGGCCGCAAAGGGGGCGTTTCAAGGATCGAGCGCCGGATGGAAGATCCCGAGGACATGCCAGTTCCCCGTCGGCTTTCCCGTGCCGCGGCTGCCCTGCGTTCCGCCGAACGTTCGGCGGATGTCCGAAAAGCTGAAATGCGCCCGGCCGGGAAGGTGCCCCCCTCGCGGGCCCCGGCCCGCATGGTATTCCGTCCGGGTCGTGTGCCGGGGCCAAGAACCCATGAGCCTGCGGAACGGCGTGAGGGGACTTGAGCCGCCTCCGAATCCGGGTCAACGTCACAACATCGCTCGAGCCGCGGCGACCATGCCCATGACCGGCAGCGATCCCGCCGGGGCCGCCGTTGGCTCGCAACAAGTCGGTTGCGGGACATTCCATGAAAACAAAGGCCTGGCGACGCTCGCACTCCGTCGGAAGCGCCTGGTGGAGCGTGGGGTGGATGCTCGCCCATCTTTCGGCTTTGGAGGGGGCCGAACTTCACGTGGGCCCCGGCCATGCGTGGGCGGATCCTGCGGCGGCGCTGGCGGAGGCGCGGGCGGGCGATGTGATTGTGGTCCATCCCCAGCCGGGAAACGCGCCTTATCCGCGGGTGGCGTTGCGCGTGCGTCAACCGGGCATCGTGCTGTGTGCGGCATCACAAGCGGCCGGCCCGATTCCCTTGAGCGGCGAGGGAGCGGACCTTTCGGGGCGCGGAGTGCATCCGCGGGCCATTGTGCAGTTCGATCCCGACGCCGACGGGGCGCGGTTGGAAGGGTTCGAATTGTACGGTGCCACGAATGAAACCGGTAACGCCGCCGGCGTGCGTATCACCGGGGCCCGCAATCTCGTGGTTCGGAACTGCGTGATCCGCGACAACGACATGGGAGTGATGTCCGACGGGGCGGGCAGGTCGGGCGGTGCCGGCGGTTTGGTTCTGGAGGGGTGCCGGATCTATCGGAACGGCAGTCCGGCGCACGGCGGCTACAGTCACAACCTTTACCTGGGCGGGGAGAGTGTCACCCTGCAAGGATGCGTGATTCACTCAAGTCGGGTGGGACATAATCTGAAGAGCCGTGCGCATGAGACGCGGGTCCTGGGTTGTTACCTCTACGGCGCGGCGGAGCGCGAGTTGGACCTGGTGGATGCAGCAGGCTGGACGACGCGGCCCGGAAGTCATGCATGGGTCGTGGGGTGCGTGATCGTGAAGGCCGATCCGACCCGGGGGAATCGGGCCGTGGCGCACTTCGGTCAGGACGGGCGTCACGATCACACGGGCACGTTGTGGCTGGTGCACAATACCATTGTGACGCCGCACGTGGCGCCGGTGGTGGAACTGTCCGCGCCGGGGACCTCTGCGTGGCTGGAGGGCAACGTGGTGTGGGACGGGGGACGCAGGCGCCCGGGACAGCGATTGGTGGAAGTGCGCAGCGGCGCCGAGGCAGAGCGGGTCCGCGGCCGGTGCAACTGGCTGGCAGCGGGCTATCGCGGCGACCCGCCACCCCGGTTGGAACAGACACAATGGGGCGCGCCCGACCAAGAGCTGCCCTGGACGGATCCGGCCCGAGGCGACTATCACTTGCAGGTCCCGGTAACGGGTATCACCGATGGCGGGGCCGAGCCGGCGGCGTTGCGGCAACGCGTCCCCGGTCTGGTGCTGTATGAATTCACGCCACCCGCGGGGTGGCGGATACGACCGGAGCTGGGCCCGCTGGATCTGGGTGCATTCGAGGGCACCTCCGCGCGATCCACCAATCCTGTTTCTCAGCAGTGAGAGAGGCGGCTGAAGCGTTCCCGCGCAGGGCGAGCCGCTCCGGCAGTACGTGGCAAATGCGCTGCAGCCCATGGAAGCATGGCTGGCTCCCCTCAGACCTCCTTCACGACACCCCAGTACACGTCCAGCCGTTTGGTCAGGAAAATCTTGATGGCCCTCAGAAGGGTTTTGGCTTCGTGTTCGCGCCCCTTGGCGATGATCTGTTGGAGCGTCATGCCGGACTTCACCGGGAAGGCGCTTTGGGCGATGATCGGTCCCTCGTCGAGGTGCATGGTGACGAAATGGGCTGAGACCCCCACGATTTTGACGCCGCGCTCGTAGGCCTGACGGTAGGCCTGGGGACCGGGAAAGCTGGGCAGAAGCGAGGGGTGGATGTTGATGATCTTGTTCTTGTACCGCCACACGAAGTTGGGCGAGAGAATCTTCATGAACCGGGCCAGGACGATGAAATCGCACTCGTACTGGTCCAGCACTTGCAGCGCCCGGGTCTCGGCCTGGTTGCGATCTTCCCACGGGATATGCACGAACGGCAACTGGTGAGCGCGGGCGATCGGCTCGAGGTCAGGCCGATTCCCGATGACCACCACGGGCTCGGCCCGCGGCAGTTGGCGGGCGCGCCAGGCTCGGAGGATCGCTTCCAGGCAATGAGGTTCCCGGGTCACCATGATCCCCATGCGCTGGGTGCGGTGGGGCTCGGTGAACCGGATCGTAACCTCCATTTCCAGCTCGCGTCCGAGCCGGACGAGGCCGTCGCGCACCGCCGTTTCATCGAGTTTGCGCGGGCTCCAGGAAGCCTGCAGGGTCATGCTGAACTGGCCGCGCGTCACTTGTTCTTCGAGAGCCTCGATGTTGGCGCCCTGGGCAAAAAGGAAGCTTGTGATGCGGGCAACCACACCGGTCTTGTCCTTGCCGATGACGGTGACGGTGGCGAAGCGTTTCATGGCCCAGCACTTCACCAGAGGCGCAAGCCGCTCGCAAATCCTTTTCGCAGCGGCGGTTTTCCAAGGAGGCAACGCGCCCGCAGAGAGGCGGGCCGAACTGACGCTCCGGAAGCCGCTCCCCGTCCCCATGGCGGACTCATTCCCGGACAGGCTGGCGGGCACGGTAAAGTTCGAGCAGTTGGCGATTGCGCTCGACCAGGTTTGTCTGGCCCAGTTCGGCAGCACGGGCGATGGCTTTTTCGGCAGTGGCCACTGCCTCGGCGAAGCGGCCGGCTTCTGCATAAGCGGCGGCCAAGGTTCCGAGCAGCAAGGGAACCTGATGGTCCGTCAACCGACACGCTCGTTCCGCCAGCTGGACCGCCAGAGCCCCGTCCCGGTGAGAGGCATCGGGATCGGTGGCCAACATCCAGGCCAGGTTGTTCAGGACTTCGACATCGTCCGGGTGCGTCGCCAGGGCCTTGCGGTAGTGATCCCGAGCGCCTGCGCGGTCGCCCCGGGCCACGCAGAGATGACCCATGTGGGCATGCGCCAACCCGTGATCCGGCTGCGCTGTGAGCACCTGCTCGAGATGCCGGGTGGCGGGTTCCAGTTGCCCCTGCCGGAGGCGAAGGATGCCGAGGCGGAGGTGGATTTCGAGGGCGTCCCGGGAAAGCGCCAGAGCCTGTTCGTAGGTCTGACAAGCCGCCTCCAGGTCCCCGCGGAGGGCCAGCGCGCCGCCCAGGCCCTGGAGGGCGGAGGACAAATCCGGCTTGAGCCGGAGCAGTTCGCGATAGTTGCGGATGGCCTCGTCCAGTTTGCCGGCCTGATGCTGCGCGCGGGCGAGGACGAACCGCGCCCCGAGGTGAAGCGGCCATAACTCCACGGCGCGTGCGGCCGCTGTCTCTGCAGCCGCCCATTCGCCGCGCTCGAGGTGGACCGCGGCCAGGCCGTGCCACGCATCCGGGTAGGTGGGATCGGAACGCAGCGCCAGTTCAAAAGCCTGTCGGGCCGCGTCCAACCGGCCCTGGCGGAGATGCACGTTGGCCAGGGTGTTGAGGGCCTCCGGGTAATCGGGTCGGATGGCCAGCGCCCGTTCACAGGCCTCTCGGGCGGCCTCCAGTTGTCCCTCCCGCAGGAGTTCCGTGGCCAGTTGCGTCTGTGCCACAAAGTTGTCGGGATTCACGCGCAGAGTGTGTTCGGCAAGCGTCCGGGTGTTTCGCCAGGCCCACAGTTGTTCACGAGTCAGTCCGAGGCTGGTCGTCAGGACGGCTGCCGCCAGGGCCACCCGAACTCTGCGCCAGAGACAATTCGTGGGCCACAGGTGGCCAAGCGACCAAACGATCGCCCAGAAAAGGCCCACATGGGGAAGATACGTGTAGCGATCCGCGATGGATTGTCGGCCGACCTGAACCAATCCCAGCACGGGAACCAGTGTCCCCAAAAACCACAGCCATCCCACCAGCCCCCAAGGCCATCGGCGTCGCTGGAACCAGGCGGCCGCAGTCACGGCCGCGACGACTCCCACGCCCACCCAAACAGACGGATCCGCCCAGTCTCTCGGCTCATAGGGGTAGAAAGGTGCGAGGTTCGACGGCCAGAACGTCTTCTGCAGATAGGCGGCGTAGGCCGCAAAGGCGTGGGCAACCCGGGCCTCCACGGGCAGGGCTTCCAGGGGAACCGTAGCCCCGCCCCGGGTTTGGGCAATGAGCGTAACCAGAGAGCCGGCTGCGGAGAGGGCGAAAAACGGCACTTTTTCCAGCATCAAGCGGCGCCACGACTCCGGCGCACAAGAGAAAGCCGCGCCGGAAGGCTCGATCGCCGGCGGAGAGACGGGCATGCGGCGAAGCGGCCAATAGTCGAGCAACAAGAACAAACAGGGCACGGTGACCAGCATGGGCTTGCTCATCAACCCCAGGGCCAGCAGGAGCCAGCTCAGGGCGTACCACCGCCGGGCGCGGGCCGGAGCGGCCAGAGGAATGCCCCGGGCGCGCGCATACGCACTGTAAGCCCACACCGAACCGAGTCCGAACCCCATGCTCAACACGTCTTTCCGTTCGGCGATCCAGGCGACGGATTCCACGCGCAGCGGATGCCAGGCGAACAACGCGGCCACGACCCACGCCCATGTCCACCGGCCGGTCACCCACGCCAGCCAACCGAACAAGAGCACGGCAGCCAGCCCGTGCAGGCCCACATTGACCCGGTGATGCGCGCCGGGACGCAGACCGAACAGGTGACAATCCAGCATGTGCGAAAGCCAGGTCACGGGATGCCAATTGCTGGAGTGGACGGCTGTGAAGGACCACCGCAGCCCCTCCCAGGTAAGGCCCGCCTGAACACGTGGGTTTGCCGAGACGTAGTCGGGATCGTCGTAGTTGACGAAATCAAAACTGCCCACCGGGCTGTAGGTGGCCCACGTCAGGAGAAAGAGCAACAGCCCGGCCGCTGCGGCCGAAAAGACCCGGGCACGGGTGACTGGGACCGCTGAATCCGCATGCATGCGTTCACGTTGGGCGCGCGCGGTCGAGGACGGCAAGTCTTCACCTGCCCGAGAAACACCAGGGCCATCCGGGGGAAGCTTCTCCGGGGTGCCGGGGCGGTTGCGGCGGGTCCTCAGGCGCCGGGTCGGCTGCTGAGTACGATCTGCAGGGTCGTGTTGCCCCCGGGCGGCAGGGTGAGAGCGTTGTCGGCGACGTTGCCGGACTCGACGCAGACCATCTGCAGGTATTCGTCGTCGCCGAAGTCGGACATCTCCTTGGCCCTGGAGCTCCCCGGATTCCAGACGACCGTGCTGGCCGAGCCGGTCTTGTCGATGCGGAGGGTCCGTCCCAGGACAGGGTCGTGCACCTCGACCGGTCGCGCGGTGTCCAAGTAGATCCGGTCCACTTCGCCCTCGATGCGCAACGAGTCGCCGGCGTCGCGGCTGCGGCGCAGCCCGGCCGTGGCGTCGAGATAGTCGGTGCCCTGCAGTCCGGTGATCCAGATCTGACGCACGTCGCCCACCCACAGGTAGGTATGCAGACAAAGTTCGAACCGGAAGGGACGATCGGATTGGTTGGTGACGCTGACTTCGGCGGTGAGGGTGTCCCGAATGACCAGTTCATATTCGACGGCGCAGGCGGCGCAGTCGGGTCGGTTTTCGCAATCGGGCATGCGCAAACGCAGGCGCAACGAGCCGTCCAGACCCGTGGCCAGCTCGCTCAGGGCCCAGTCGCACAAGCGCGCAAACCCGTGTCGGTAGGGCCGCCCCTCGGGCTTCCCGAACCAGGGGAATACGATGGGGATGCCCCCGCGGATGGGCGCGCCGGGTTCAAACCGGCTGCACTGGCTGGTGAACAGCAGCGGGGGTTCACCGTGCTTTTGAAAGTGAGTGACCTGCGCGCCGTGCAAATACAGTTCCGCCGTGCTCCAGCGGGTCTGGAGCTCGAGCATGGGAAGTTCCCCGCGACCGTTGAGGAAGGCGACGTGATTGGCCAGGGCTGGCGTGGAGGCATTCATAAACCGTACGGCGCAATCCTACCTTCGGACCCCGCACAGGACACGTCAAAACTGCCGGCCGGCTGCGCGAAGGCAGGCCGACCTTGCCAGATTGCGGGCCGGCCACGCACGATGGCCACGTGAGCGGATTGGCGATGCACCGGTGGCGGCCGCGGGGACCGGCTTTCCTCTTGGTGGGGCTGCTGACAGCCGGGTTCGTGGGCTGGATCCTTGCGACGCGATGGGACCCTGCCCTCCCGTACTTGCCGGCCTGGGAAGGTCAGGGTTGGTGGGTCCCGCCACGCACGGCGTCCGCCGAAATGCACCGGCAAGAGGTTCGGTGGACGTGCTTTCGCGCGCGGTTCGAGTTGGACCAACGACCGGATGGACCCGTTCTCCTGGAGGTCGCCGCGTTTCGACAAGCCGCGGTCTGGGTCAATGAGCAGCCTGTGCCGGAGCTCCGTGTGGACCCGACGGATTGGAAGCGGCGCCGTGCCGCTGACGTGGCGCCCCGACTGCGGCCCGGGTCGAACGAAGTCGGGATCTGGGTGACGAACATGCTCGGTCCACCCGCATTGTGGGCCAAGTGGGAGTCACCGGTCCCGGCTGCGCTGCCAAAGCTGCATTGGGAGGTGATCTCGGCCGGCGCGGAGCCCCAACCTGCTCGGGCCGCCCACATCCCTTTGCCCGTGGCAAAGGGGAGCTACCTGGATGGACAGGTCCCGTTGCCCCATCTGCTGCGGGCGGCCTGGAAGGCGTGGATGGGAATGGCCGTTGGCAGCGGCCTGTTGGCCGCCGTGGGGTTCCTTGCCGGACGATTTTTGGAGGAACGCCTGAAACAAGCATGGCACCGGCTCCTGCCGGCAATGGTCCTGGGGGGGAGCGCGGTCGTGTGGCTGGGCCTTTTTGTCAACAACCTGCCGCAGTTGCCCCGCATTTACGGGTTCGACGCCGAAGGCCATGAGCAATACATCCGGCTGGTTCAGGAGGAAGGGCGCCTGCCCCTGGCAGACGAGGGCTGGCAGATGTATCAGCCGCCCCTGTACTACGTCCTGGCAGCCGCGTTGCTGGAGCTCTGCGGCTTGACAGTAGCGGAAGACACCGCGGTGGCGGTGTTGCGGGGGTTCAACGGGCTGCTCGGCTGGCTGCACGTTGCCGCCGTTTTCTGGCTTTTGCGTCTGTTGTTTCCCCAAGAAGGTTGGAAGGCGGCCGTGGGTGCGCTCCTGGTCAGTGCTCTGCCGGCTCACCTGTTGCTGTCCCATTATGTGACCAACGAACCCCTGGCCGCGCTGGGGGTGACGGTCGCCCTGGCCCTGGCGCTGAAAGCGGCACGAAGTCCCCGACCCGTCGGGCCGGCCATCGGTGCGGGTGTGGCCCTGGGTCTGAGTCTGCTCACGAAGTTCTCCACGCTGCTGGCCGTGCCGATCGTGTTGGGGCTCCTGTGGCAGGGAGAACCGCACGCAGGAAAAAGCGCGCGCGTCGGTGGCGGTCTGCCCGCTGCCGGGGCGCTTCGGGTGCTGTCGGCGGCCCTGACTGCAGCCCTGGTGTGCGGTTGGCACTACCTCCGGGTCTGGTGGCACTTTGGAAAACCGCTGGTCGGGAACTGGGACCTCGAGGCCTGGGCGCACTGGTGGCAGGACCCGGGCTACCGCACGGCATGGGATTACCTGAGATTCGGTGGGGTGTTTGTCGAACCCTGGTTCATCGGCTTTCGGAGTTTTTGGGACGGCCTGTACGCCACCTTATGGGGAGACGGGCTGGCCAGCAGCGCGGCCTGGATGGCGTTTCGACCGCCGTGGAATGAATCGTGGATGGCGGTGACATGGTGGCTGTCGGCGGTGTGGACGGTGTCGCTGGTTGTGGGGGCGGGCGTGTTGGCCTGGCGATGGGTGCGGCATGGCGATGAGGCCGGGTGGGTGGGGCCCGGACTGTTGGCGCTGTTTTTGTGGGGCCTGCTTTACATGTCGGTGCGCGTGCCCTCCTACGCGCAGGTCAAGGCCTTTTATGCCCTGCCCGCGCTCGCGGGCCTGGCCGTGGCCGTCGTGACGGGATGGGAAAGGTTGGCAGGCACGTCGAGGATCCGACATGGGCTGCTGACGACGCTGCTCTTGGTCTGGTGCGGGTCCAGTTGGAGCGCGTTTTTCGTCCGGGCTTCCCATCCGCAGACAATGGTGGTCCAGGGCATTTGGGCGTTGGATCAGGGAGACGTGGCTGCCGCGGCGCGCCGGTACGGCGCGGCCCTGGCGGTTTCGCCCCGCTGGCCGCCCCTGGCCGACGCCCTGGCCCAGGCAGTGCGTGTGCGGCCCCGGGAACCGATCTTCCGCGACCTGTACGCCACGTGTCTGGAAGCGCACGGGCAGTGGCGGGAAGCGGTGGACCAGCGCCGTGCCGCGCTCGCAAACGCCACGGATCGGCCGGAGTTGTTGAACAACCTTGCATGGCTGTTGGCCACGGTTCCGGTGGAAGAACTGCGGCAACCGGCGGAGGCGGTGGCGCTGGCCCGGCAGGCCTGTGAACTGACCCGGTGGGCCGAGCCGCAGTTTCTGGGAACACTGGCCGCGGCCCTGGCGGCGGCAGACCGGTTTGCGGAGGCGGTGCAAACGGCGGAAGAGGCCATTCGTTTGGCGCGGGAGCAGAATCGAAGTGATCTGGTGACGTTCAACCAAAACTTGCTGGAGTTGTACCGATCCGGCCGATCCTATCGCATGCCTGCGCCCTGACGCCGCGCGGCTTCACGGTCTGCCATCGAAGACAGCCTGCTGCGACAGGGTCCGAACGTTGACGTCCAACGCACGTTTGACCCCGACGCCAAAGCCCCCTTACACTCGCCCCATCGTCTATGAAGATTCTGGTCTGTGACCCTATCGCGCCCAAGGGCATCGAATTGTTACGGGCGCGACCGGAGTTTCGGGTGGAAGTCCTGTCACGACGCCATTCCGAAGACGAGCTCCTGCCCCTGGTCCGGGACGCGGTGGCCCTGGTGGTACGGTCGGAAACGAAGGTCACGCGGCGGGTGCTCGAGGCCGCGTCGGCCCTGCGGGTGATCGGCCGGGCGGGCGTGGGAGTGGACAACGTGGATGTGGAGGCGGCCACCCAGCGCGGCGTGGTGGTGATGAACACGCCCGGTGGCAACACGATTTCCACCGCCGAACTGACCTGGGCCATGCTCCTGGCGCTGGCCCGCAAGTTGCCCCAGGCGCACGCCTCCATGGTGGCCGGGCAATGGGATCGCAAACAGTTCACCGGCATCGAGCTGGCCGGCAAGAAGCTCGGCATCCTGGGTCTGGGCCGCATCGGAAGTGAAGTGGCCAAACGGGCCCTGGCCTTTGGGATGGAGGTGCTGGGCTATGATCCGTTCCTGACGGACCCGCGGGTGCGCAATCTCGGGGTCAAACTGGTGCAAGAGGTGGACGAGGTGTACCGGGCGGCGGATTTCATTACAGTGCACATGCCGGTGACCGAACTGACGCGCGGCATGCTGAACGCCAGCGCCTTCTCCCGGATGAAACCCGGCGTCCGCATCGTCAATTGTGCGCGCGGGGAGATCATCGTGGAGGCCGACCTGTTGGCGGCCCTCGACAGCGGTCAGGTGGCGGGAGCCGCGCTGGACGTGTTCGCGGTGGAACCGTTGCCGGCGGATCATCCGTTCCGCAAGCACCCCGCGTTGATTCTGACCCCGCACCTCGGCGCCAGCACGAAGGAAGCCCAGGAGAAGTGCGGGGTGGAGGTGGCCGAAGTCATTGCCGCCTACCTGCTGACGGGCGAGGTTCGAAATGCGGTGAACCTCCCCTACCTGGACGCCCAGACCTACGAGCAGGTCAAGCCCTACCTGGTGCTGGGGGAAAAGTTGGGCAAGCTCCTGGGCCAGCTGGTGCCGGGTCCGGCCGACCGATTGCACATCACCTACGGCGGCAAGGCGCGCGAGCTGCCCAATGTCGATCCCATCACCCGCGCGATCCTGCTCGGGTTCCTGGCGCGGGCGGGCGTGAAGGATCTGAACAACGTCAACGTCCGCAGCATCGCCTCCACGCTGGGCCTCACGGTGGAGGAAAAGCGATCCCACGAGCCCGTTACGTACAACGAGTGGCTCCATGTGCAGGTGTTCCAGGGCGAACAGAAACTGGTCTCGGCCGGGGGCACGTTTTTCGGATCGCCGCAGAATCCGCGCATCGTGCGGCTCTACAGCATGCCGGTGGAAATCCCGATTGCCGGGCATATTCTGCTGTTGACCAACAAGGACCGGCCCGGCATGGTCGGGCACATCGGGACCCTGATGGGTCGTCATGGAGTCAACATTGCCAGCATGAGCTTGCATCGGGACGAGGCCGGGGGCCGTGCCCTGACGGTCCTGCACCTGGATAGCGAGCCGCCGGCCACGGTGTTGGAAGAACTGGAACGAGATCCGGATATCAGCAACGTCCGCCTGGTTCATCTGTGAGCCTCCGGCGGGCAGCCCTTTGTTCATGAAGCAACCTGAACCTCGCCACACGATTCGATTCACTCTCACCACGGTGTTGCTGGCCGGCCTGGCCTGGGCCCAGACCAATCCCACCCCCACCAGTGCGGTGGCCGCGATGACCGAGCTGTTCGGAGATCAGGTCATCGCGCGCGGCAAGAGCTTCGAAATCAAGCGCAGCCAGTTGGACGCCGCCCTGCTCAGTTTCAAGGCCACCATGGCCGCGCGGGGCCAAGTGATCCCGCCCGCTGCCAACCTCCAGGTCGAACGCGAGTTGCTCCAGCAATTGATCCGCATCCAGATGCTGGTCGGCCGGGCCACGCCGGAGGATCGTGCCCAGGGACGGGCCAACGGCGAAAAACGCTTCGCCCAGGTCAAGGAGCGCGCCGGATCCGAGGAGAACCTCCTCCGCCAACTCAAGTCGGTCGGCATCTCCCCGGACCAGTTGCGGGAGCGATTGATCGAGGAGGCCATTGCCGAGGCGGTCATCATCCGGGAAGTGAAGGTCCAGGTCACCGACGAAGACGTGCGCAAGTTCTACGAGGAGAACCCGGCCCAGTTCGAGCAGCCCGAGATGGTGCGCGTCAGTCACATCCTGCTGCGCACAGTGGACGCCGCCACCCGCGAGCCGTTGGCGGAGGAGGTGCGGCAGGCCAAACGCAAACAGATCGAGGAGCTCCTGGCGCGCGCACGGGCGGGCGAGGATTTTGCCGCCCTGGCACGCCAATACTCGGAGGATCCCGGCTCCAAGGACCGCGGGGGCGAATACACCTTTCCCCGCGGCCAGATGGTCCCCGAATTCGAGACCGCAGCGTTCAGCTTGAAGCCCGGCGAGATCAGCGACGTGGTGACCAGCCCGTTCGGCTACCACATCCTCAAGCTCCATGAGCGCCTGCCGGCGCGTCGCATTCCGCTGGCCGAGGTTCAGGACCGCGTGCGCGAGTACCTGACCACGCAAGCCATTCAAAAGGCGCTGCCCGACTACGTGCGCAAGATCCGGGCCGAGGAAACCGTGGAGGTGCTGGTGGAGGATTTGAAGCCGGTGGAACTGGCAGACCTGCCCGTGGAAACGAACGCGCCAGCGCCTCCCAGGGCTCGTCGCTGAGCTGCCCTGCCCGCCCGCCGGGGTGACCTGTGCGGCACGAGAAACCCGAGTCGTCTCGCTCCGGCGTCAGGGCTCCAACAACTCTCTCTGCCAGCGCATCAAACGGGGGGCGTGCGTCTCCCAATCCCGCGCCAGATCCAGCAACACGCTGCGCGGAGCGATCAGGGAGGGCTCCAGGCCCAGCTCCTGCGCACGCGCGTTCCGACGGGCCTCCAACGCTTCGAACCGCTGCAGCTCTGCCTCCGTCAGGCGCCGCCCCGTCCCGCGGCGCAGCTCGGGCCACTGGTCCGGCGGAAGAGCCAACCCGCGGGCAATGGCCTGCTGCAGGGAGGCGCGACGACGCGGGGACAATCGCGGCGGTAGCAGGGGATCCACCGGCTGGGAATCCACCGCCGCGGCGGCGATCTGGCTGAGGGTTTCGTGCGGCAGTATGAAAAAAGGCGGGCGATTGGCCTCTCGGGCCTCGGCCTCGCGCCAGTGCCAGAGCTCCCGCAACACCGCCAGGCCGCGCCGACCGAGCCGGTGACTGCCCTTGACCCGCCAGACCTGATCCGGGTCCGGCGCCGTGTCGCACGCGCACTCGGTGATGAGTCGCTGACAGAACTCCTCGTGCCAGCTCAACCGGCCACGCCGGATCAGCTCGGCGCGAAGTCGATCGGCCAGCGGCTTCAGAAACCGCGTGTCGTTCCGCGCGTAGGCTTCCATGCGCGGGGTCAAAGGTCGGCGGGCCCAATCGGCCTTCTGCATTGCTTTGTCCAACCGCACGCCGAGAAATTTCTCCAGGAGCGCACCCAGGCTGAAATTGCGCTCGCCGAGCAGCCGCGCGGCCAGCATGGTGTCGAAAATGCATCGGGGCACGAAACGGCTGTGCCGCCACAACAGGCGCAGGTCGTAATCGGCGCCATGGAGAATCAGGTCGTGGTCGGCCAGGACGTTCAATAGCGGCCGCAGGTCCAGCCCGGCCAGCGGATCCACAAGCCGGTCTCCGCTGGGGGTGCTGATCTGCAACAGGCACAGCTTCTCGGGATACGCATGCAGGCTGTCCGCTTCGGTGTCCACCGCCACCCAGGGAGCTGCACGCAGGACGGGAAGAAAAGCCTCCAGTGCTTCCGGCGTGTCAATCACGCGGCGCAATATGGGCAAAGGCGGCGCTTCTGCCAAGACCCGGCCCGATACGGCGGGCGCGGGTCGCCAAAAACCCCCGCTGCAACCGTTGGGCCGGGAATGTGGTTCCCCTGGCCGGGGTCGCGATCCCCGGCGCGTTCCCAGCCCGCACTTGCATTTGAGCCCGAGGGCTCGCATGCTGCCAGCAGAGGGACCGCCCCCATGGTTCCATGGGCGCATCCCCACGACACGTCATGAGTGCGTTGCCGGATAACGAGTTCGACCTGGAGAAGTTGTTCCTGCCGGCTTGGGCGACGGAGCCGTCCAAGCCTTCCGAGGTCACCCGGTCCCGGGAACCGGCCGAGGAAGGCGAGGCCCGACCCCCACGGCGCCGGAAGGAACGTTCCCGGGGCGGCCGCAAGCCCGAACTGCGGCGGGGACCCGCCCCCTCCCCGGCCTCGCCACCCTCCGCCCCCGGCGCCAAGGCCCCGGCCCCGGCGCGCGGAACCAAACCCGCTCGCGCCCCCCTGCCGGATCTGCAGGTTCGACTGATCCCCGACCCCAAAGGGGTCGAGCTGGTCGCACGCCGCATCCGCAGCACCGGCCGCGCGTTTCCCCTGTTCGAAATCGCCAAGCTCTTCCTGGATCGCCCGGAGCGTTACAGCGTCGAGATCAGCGTCAAAAAGAAATCCGATGGCACCGTCCTCCAGCCCCTGTTCGTGTGTGCCCTCGACGAGACGCCCTGGCTGTCGGCCGACGAGGTCGTGGCGCACGTTCTGGAAAAGCATTTCGACACCTTCTACCAGGTGGAACGCACCCCGACCGAGCCTCCCAAGGGGAAGTACACGTTCGTGGCCCAGTGCGGGCTCAGCGGGGTCATCCTCGGTCCGCCCAACCACCACGACTACCCCAACCGCGTCCGCCAGTTGCATGCGGAACGGTTCTCGCACATGCCGTTCGAAGCCTACAAGGCGCGGATCAAAATCGTGCGAGACGAAGCCGTGGTCAAACAGTGGCTGGAAGAGCAGAGCTGGAAGACCGAGTACATCACCCTGAACGTCCCCGAGCCCATGCGCCTGGGCAGCCGCGAGGCTGTCGCGCGGCACTTCCGCGAGGTGCACGCCCCCAACATCGTCCGACAAGTGGATCTGGTCACGCTCACGGGACAGGCGGCTCGGGACATCCCCTGCCGCGAGCTGGCGCGACTCGTTCGCCACACCGTCGAAGAACAACGCCATTTCCCACTTCAGCTGGCCACCGCCTTGAGCCAGCAGTTCGCCGCCCATGGACTGCAGTTCTTCAAGGTCAACCGCACCATCACCCATGTGGCGGTCGCCCGCCCCCACTACCTGGACATCGAGAACACACCCGTCTCTCTCAATGTGAAGCGGATCGTCCAGTATATCCTGGACCATCCGCATTGCACGCGACGCGACCTGCTCGAGGCCCTGGCCCCCTCCCCCAAGCCGACGCCCCAGCCGCAAGAGGCGTCCACCCCCGGCCAGCCCGAAGCGGCCGGCACAACGCAGCCACCCCAACCTCCCACGCCAACCCCGGAACAAACCCAGATCATCGCCGATCTTCACTGGCTGATCCATCAGGGGCACGTCATCGAATTCTCCAACGGCGCCCTGGAGGTGGCCAAAAAGCCCGCCCCGAAGCCCGTCAAACCCGCCGCCTCGGCCCAGGCCACTGCCAAGCTTTCCGCTCCGGCCGGAGCGGCAACCGCCACTGCGGAAGCCCCGGCCCACGGAGGACAATCGCCCGGACCAGCCGCCCAAACCGAAGCGGGCGAAGTCACCGGACCATCCCCTGCCACGGGTGAGGAATCGGCAGCTTTCGAATCCGCCGCGGCTGCGCAGGCTTCTGCTGCAAGCACCTCCCCCACAACTCCGGAGCTCCGGGACTCTGATGCTGGTTCTCCGGCTCAAACCGCACCGGAACCCGCCCCGCCACCATCCGGACCACAACTCCAAGGGGCGGAATGCTCCGTCGCCGCGGCCCCCGGCGCGGGTCCCGAGATGGCGCCCTCCCCGGCACCGGCCAACTGCGAGCCCGCTGCGCAGATTTCCACCGCGGAAGCCGCTCCCGAGTCCCCGCGTCCGGACGTTCCCTCCGGCTCCTGACGTCGCGCCCCGTCCCGGAACACGTCCCCTTGCCACAAGCTTTTGACGTACCGCACAAGGCATCGGTCAGGGGAATCCCCACCTTCGCCGTCGAGTCCACGGAGCATGAAGCTTCGGGACCCCCGCATGAGTCTCTGCAGGAGCGCAAGGGTGGAGATGAAAAGCTCGAGAAAACGCAGTGCGGTCAAGGGCCCTCCCCGACGATGCGGATCGCAGGTTGAGAACCTCGACGGCCCGGCAAAAGTCGGGACAAGCGCGCACCCGTCGCCGCCCGCGGGGCTCCCGGGTCGGTGTGGCCCGCTTGCTCCGCCACGAATGGTCCTTCTACGCTGCCGGTATGCAACAGGACACCATTGCCGCCATCGCCACGCCGCCCGGGGAAGGCGGTCTGGCGGTCATCCGGATCTCCGGACCCCGGGCCCTCGAGGTGGCAGATCGCGTGTTCCGCCCGGCAGGCAAACGATCGTGTCTTCCGTCGGCGGCCCCTTCGCACACCTTGCACTACGGGCATGTGCATCGCCGGGGCGAAATCGTGGACGAGGTGTTGCTGGCCGTGATGCGGAAGCCGCGCACCTACACCCGCGAGGACGTGGTGGAGATTTCCTGTCACGGGGGCATGTTGGTGGCGCGGCTCGTGTTGCAAAGCGTGCTGGAAGCCGGGGCCCGTCTCGCCCAGCCCGGCGAATTCACCCGTCGGGCCTTTCTCAATGGCCGGCTGGATCTGACCCAGGCCGAGGCCGTGGCGGACCTGATCGCCGCTCGGACCGAACGCGCGCTGGCCGCCGCGCGCGAACAACTCGCCGGGAGCCTCTCCCGCCGATTGCACCAACTGCGGGACGATCTCATGCTGGCCCTCGCCCATGTGGAGGCCCAGCTCGATTTCCCCGAGGAAGACATCGCCCCCGACACCCGCGAAGGCATCTTGCAGCGACTCGAAGCGGGCCTGCGGCTCGTGGCCGATCTGCTCCGCACCGCCGAAGAGGGGCGCATTCTGCGACAGGGAATCCGCGTGGCCATCGTGGGCCGGCCCAACGTGGGCAAGTCCAGCCTGCTGAACCTGCTGCTGGGGCACGACCGCGCCATCGTCTCCCCCCGGCCCGGCACCACGCGCGACACCATCGAGGAAACCGCCAACATCCGCGGCATTCCCGTGATCCTGGTGGACACCGCCGGAGTGCGCGAGGCCCGGGACGAAATCGAACAGGAGGGCATCCGCCGAAGTCATTCGGCCGTGGCCACGGCGGACCTTTTACTTCACGTGTTCGACCGCTCCGAACCCTGGACCCCGGAGGACCAGCGTTTGTGGGAAATGTTCGCCCCGCGCCGCCGCCTTCTGGTTCTGAACAAGGCCGACCTGCCGCCGCGACTGGTCCTCCCGGAGTCCCGCGCGCCGCGCGTGGAGGTATCCTGCCGGACGGGCGAGGGGCTGGAGGCGCTCAAGGACGCGCTGGAGAACCTGATCTGGTCGGGCCGACAACCCGATCATGCCGCCCCCGAAGCCCTCATCAATGCACGGCACCAGGAGGCCTTGTTGCGTGCACAAGCCGCTCTGGAGCATGCGGTGCAGGCGCTGCGCGAAACCGTGCCGCTGGATTTGGTGGCCGTGGATCTCCGCGCGGCCACGGACGCGGTGGGCGAAATCGTCGGCCAGACAGCCACGGAAGACCTCCTGGACATCATCTTCAGCCGCTTCTGCATCGGCAAATAGCGCGCTCCCCGAGAAGCGCCCGGCCCGGCCGGAGTTCACGGATCACTGCCCGTCCGGCGGGACCCCTCCGCGGCAAGGCCCGTGCGTGTGCCTCGCTCGCACCATGGACGCGCCCCATCCCACCCCGGCCGTGAGCAACGATCCCACCACCACGTACCATTGCCACGAAACCTTGCCCGTGCTCCAGACCAGCAGCAGGCCCACCAGGCCCGCCACCAGCCCCATCAACGCGCTCGTGCCATCCACCCGTCGGGTGTAAACTCCCAGCAGAAACAGACCCAGCACCGGACCATTCGTGAAGGAAGCCAGCGCCAGCACAGTGTCCACCACCCGCGTCGTCAGATGCGCCGCGCCCCAGGCCACACCCATGAGAATCCCGCCCCAAAAAAGCGTGAGCCATTGAGAAACGCGCACTTCCCGGTGGGGATCGGCGGGGCCGACGCGCCACGCCTTGTAAAAATCGTTCATCGTGGCCGCGGCCAGCGAGTTGAGCGAGGAGGACAAGGTGCTCATCGCCGCCGCGAAGACCGCGGCCACCACCAGCCCCTTCAACCCCACCGGCAACGCCGTGGCCATGTAATGCGGGAAGACGCGATCGGGCCGCGCGGCCACCTCGGCCGGCAACGTGCCCGCTCGATCGTAAAAGACGAACAACAACAGGCCGATCCCCAAAAACAGGGTGAACTGCAACAGCACCATCGCTCCGCTCCCGAGCAGGGCCAGCGCGGCCTGCCGCGCATTTCGCGCGCAAAGATAGCGCTGCACCATGAGCTGGTCGGTGCCATGCGTGGCCGTGGTCAGGAACGCCCCGCCGATCAGCCCCGCCCAAAAGGTGTAACTCCGGCCCGGATCCAGTGTGAAATCGAGGATCTGGAACTTTCCGTGCTGATGCCCGGTCGTGACCACGGTCTCCCAACCGCCCGGGATGCTCTGCCACAGAAGCACGGCCGCCGCCCCCGCGCCCGCCAGGTACACCCCCAGCTGCAACACGTCCGCCCAGATCACGGCGCGCATGCCCCCCAGCCAGGTGTACACCATCGTCACCACACCCAGCACCACGATCGCCGTCGGATCGCTCCACGCGACCAGCGCCACCAACACCAGGGCCGTGGCCATCAAACGCACACCATCCGCCAGCGAACGAGTCACGAGGAACACCGCCGAAGCCGTTTGCCGAACGCCGCGGCTGAACCGGCGGTCGAGCAACTCGTACACGGTGAACAGTTCGCCCCGAAAGTAGGAGGGCAACAGCAACACCACCACGAGCAACCGCCCGACCAGGGATCCCAGCACCAGCGAGAGAAAACTGAAGTTCCCGCCCTCGCCGCGTGCGTTGGCCGCAAAGGCGAAGGCGGGCACACTGATGAACGTGACCGTCGAGGTCTCGGTGGCGACGATGGACGCCAGCAACGCCCACCAGGGCACCTGCCGGCCACCCAGAAAGTAATCGCGGAGGTCGTGCTGGCGTCGGCTGCACCACCAACCCACGCCCACCACGCCCGCCAGATAGATCCCCAAAACAATCAGGTCCAGCGTGTGCAAAGTCCGGAGACGCGTCTGCCCTCCGCACGTCCTCACCGGGAATCGGCCGACCGGTCGGCCCGCGGGTTCCTCCGGCTGCGGACGCCTCCCGCCCTGCCCCGACCCGGCTTACAACAACCGCCCCTGGGCCTGCTCCTGCAACAAGGCCTCCACCAGACGCGGACTGCGACTGCGGCGCCGTTCCATGATCTGTTTGTCCAGCGCCGGATCGTACGGCACCGGATAATCGCCGTTGTAGCAGGCCAGACAGAGACTGTCCTGCGCACGGCCAATCGCCTTGACCATCCCCTCCAGCGACAGGTACCGCAACGAGTCGGCCTTCAAATACTGGCGGATTTCTTCCAGCGTGTGATTGGCGGCCATGAGCTTGCTGCGGTCGGGAAAATCGATCCCGTACACACAGGGATTCATGTGCGGAGGGCAGCTCACGCGCACGTGCACTTCGCGGGCGCCCGCCTCTTTGAGCGTGTTCACCCGCGCCTTGCACGTGGTGCCGCGCACGATGGAGTCATCCACCACGACCACCCGCTTGCCCCGCACCAGCTCGCCGATCAGGTTCAGCTTCACCCGGACGTTGAAATCCCGAATCAGCTGCGTGGGCTGAAGAAAGCTGCGGCCCACGTAATGATTGCGGACAAACGCCATCTCGAACGGGATCCCCGACTCCATCGCATAGCCCAGCGCGGCCGAATTGCCACTGTCCGGCACCGGAATCACGAGGTCGGCATCCACCGGATGTTCCCGCGCCAGCTCCCGGCCCATTTCCACGCGCGCCAGATGCACGTTGCGCCCCTCCAACTGACTGTCCGGCCGGGCAAAGTACACGTACTCGAACACGCAGAAGGCCCGGCGCCGGTGCTCGGGAAAGGCCTGCAAACTCAACAATCCCCCCTCCCGGATGATGAGAATCTCCCCCGGCTGAATGTCCCGCTCGAACTTCGCATGGATCAAATCGAACGCACAGGTCTCGCTGGCCACCACCCACGCGTCATCCACCCGCCCCAGCGACAACGGTCGGAACCCGTGCGGGTCGCGCACGGCAATCAGTTCCGTCTCCGTCATGATCAACAGGGAAAAGGCGCCCTGAATCCGCCGGATCGCCTCCACCAGGGTGTTGGTCGAACCGTTGCAACGGGGCTGCGCCAGCAGGTGCAGTACAATCTCGCTGTCCACCGTGGTCTGGAAAATGGACCCCGCCGCTTCCAGTTCGTCGCGCAGCGCGGCCGCATTGGTCAAATTGCCGTTGTGTGCCACGGCGATCTGGCCCCGTGCACAATCCACCGTCAGCGGCTGGGCGTTGCGAAAGTGCGAGGAACCGGTGGTGGAATACCGCGTGTGGCCGATGGCCAAATGCCCGGTCAAAGATTGCAGTGTGGCCGCATCGAACACCTGCGGCACCAGCCCCATCCCCTTGTGCACCCGAAACTGGCGCCCGTCGGAAACCACGATCCCGGCGCTCTCCTGACCCCGATGCTGCAGGGCGAACAACCCGTAATAGGTCAGCTCGGCTGCTTTCGGATGCCCGAAAACACCGAAGACGCCGCAATAGTGTTTGGGATACGGTTGCATCGTCGCCCGCGTGAAGCACCTTCATGACACCAAAGCGCCACGCCCGAAGCAAGTGTGAACCCGAACCGGACCGGTCGCAAATGCGTTCCCCATGCAGACCATGGCCCTTGCGCTCTTCCGCCACGGCTCTCGCAAAGGGCGGGTGGCGACCAGGTGGCTGGACCCGGGGCGTCCGACGAGCCTGTCGGGTTGGCGCCGGCCGGCACGCTGTGCTCCGCCTTCACTACCCGGGGTGGCGCCGAAGCTGCAGGTCAACTCGCGCAAGGCCCCCCGAGCGTTCGGCCCCACCGCCGACCAAAACCTCGGCCACTCGGAAGCCAAAGCGACGGGCTACATCCGGGGAAGCCACCACACCGGCGTTCTCGCCGGCGTCCGGACCAAAGGCCGGCCCCACCCCTTCCTGCTGCCCTGCCGCCAAAGACCCAGCCGGTTGAGCCACGGCCATCCACGCACCTTCCGCATTCGGTTTACACCCGGGCCCTGCGCCGCAGGCGCGGCGGCTTGCCGATGCCACAGAACGTCGCGTTCCCCTGGCCGGCCCGGTGCCGGGGCTGGACGCGCTCCGGTACCAGTTTCCAGCCGCGGTGCTGCGCCGGCAGTTGGGGCAAACGGCCGAAGGCACCAGTCCTCGAGGACGTGCGGATGTCCCTGGTGCGGGTAGCCAGTGGCCGCTCAGTGGCCGCTGGCTGGAGCTCCTCCTCTGGCTGGATCACTGGGTTGCGCTGCAACCGCCGGCCACTGTGGGTCGAAGGCGATTGGGCAGGGACAGCGCGGCATCCGCCCCACCGCTGGGACCGTGGAAGCGCCAGTGGGAAAGCGAATCGGCGCAGAACGTCCTCGGGCGACTGGATGAGTTACCGGGCCAACGCGGCCACGGCAGCCCTGCCGGGACACGTTGGCCAGGCAAATGCGCCATCCGGTGAGCACGAGTCGCGGATGGACGCCAAACACGCGCCACCGCGCCAGGAGGCGCCCGGCCCCGGAGGGGCGTCGACGGCCTGCACGGACGCTCCATGGCGTTTCAACCGGTCCCGGCAGTTTGGGAATCCATGAGGGCAACGAACCGCTGCAGTGTCCCGACCCCTGCTCGCGCAACGAACGTCGGTCCCCGGGTGCTCGGGTGCTTCACACGACTCTCAACGGGGTGCCGCGCAACTCATATGCGCTCGTTCTTGGACCGAGAGGCATTGATTCTGGGCGCGCCACGCCGTAAGGGGCTCGGCAGCACGCTCGCCGAGTGCGTGCTCGAGGCGCACAGCTTCCGAGCAAGCATCCTCGCACAACCCGGACAGTAGCGAGCCGAGATGTTTGCCCCACTCAGCCTCCGGCCCGCTCCACGGCGTCACCGCCGGCGACGGGGATTCGATGATCCATCGCTACAGGGCATGCCGGAGCAGTTACCGCGAGGAGGCCGACCCACCCGCGACGCCCAGCAAACGCCCCGGCCGCGCCAGCATCGCCGAGGCGGAGCAATGCCGTGAGGTCCATCCGGACGCACCGGTTTTGGTCGTTGCCCTCAAGGCCGACCTGCGGCGCACCACGCTCTCTGATTACGGGATGAACCCGGTGTGCCGTTCGCTCCCAGGTGACGGGAGGACCCACAGTGGCTGGCGTCCAATCACTTCGGAGCGCAGTTACATGGATCGCCCTTTCCCTCTGGCGCGGAGCGCATGGATCATGCCCCTTGCCGCGTTCCGCAGCATCGTGTTCTCGCTTTTAAGATGCCGATGCGCCATCGGCTCTCAGACGCCTCCGGCCCAGTCCCAGCAAACCCAGGCCGGCCAGCAGGAGGAGCCCTGCTCGGGGCTCTGGGACCGAGATTGGATCGACCCAGTCTTGACGGGGGTGCGTATCGCCCAGGGCAACCCAGGAGTAGGTGGCATAGTTCGCCACGATTTGCAAATAGCGCCCCGAAGTGGGGGCAAACTGCAGCTCGAATAACTCGCCACGGTCGAAGGGTGTGGGAGCAGTTGCGACCGGGGTCAGCGTCGTCCAACGATTGCCAATGGGCTCATCCGAGAGATACACGCGAATGAATACGTTGGGTCCGCTGATGGAGAAAGTTGCGGAACTGGAATACTGGATCTTCACCATCGAGAGCGTCTGGGTGCTGCCCATGTCAGCCTGGATCCAGTCCGGCCCCTGGCTGCCCGCATTCCAGTAGCCGCCATTGAACGCGTCCTCAGCCCACGCCCGCCCCAGGGTGGGATGCACGATTTGCCCGCTCGCACTGTAACTGGAGGCAGGCAGGTCCGCTGCGAAGGGCGAGATGACCGGCGCGGCCCAGGCCTGAAAGCCCAGGCCAGACGCCAGGATCAATGCCGAGGAGGGGAGTTTCCGCGTTGAAGTCCCGTGCGGAGAGCGAGAAGAGTTTTTTGTTAAATTCATTTGGCTGGGTTTTAAGCCGGCGCGGTCAATTGTCAAGGTTGTTCTTCCGGTGTTGTGCACTGCCGGCCCGTTTCAGCTCATTGAGACCCCATGGTGGATGGGGGCAGCTGGAAAAAGCGCGATGAATTTCACCTTTCGATCCGCTCTCGCCCGGCGCCGCGGTCAGCCCCGGGGTTGGGCTCGACGGCCAGCGGGATTGCAAGTGGAGCCGCGATGCACGTGCTCAAACCGATCCGAAGCCTTGTCGCCGGGAAGCCGACATCCGGGGCATCGACACGCAACGCGCTGCGCCGGACCGAGAGTTGCCGCGGCAGCCCGCCAAAGGCGGTGCGCATCCCAAAGCAAACGTCCGCCCGCCTGCCAGCCGTCCTGCGGCCACTGGCTCAGCCGGACTGAACCACCGCCGTGCGCGAATGGGTCGCACCCGCCCCGGGACGCTTACCCAGCGACCCAGGGGTGCTCCGAAGCCTCGGCAAGGCCCAACGAATTCCTCCCGAATTCCCAGGAGAGGGATGAAGCCAGGATTGCAGCCAAGAGCCCGAAGGTTCGTGATTGTTGGATACTAGGGGACCTGCAGCCGGTAGAAGCGCGCGCCGGGTTCGGTGCTGATCGGCAATCGAACCTCGAAGAAGCCCTGGCCATCGAATCGGCCGGTGTCGATCACCTGCCATTGCGCCAGGGGCAAAGTGACGTCGGGGCTGCTCAGCACACGGAAGGTTCCACCCGGCGTGCCGCCGGAACCCTGCAGGATCAGGCCGTCCGGCGTGCGGATCACCTGCTCGATCCTGGGCGGCTGCGCCATTCCCACCACGGCCAATATCCCTTCGGTGGTCAGCCGGCTCGTGTCCCACGAAAGCCCGGGCGGCAGTTCGGGCAGGATCACCTCGGCAAAATTTCCCGTGAACTGGCCGTTGCCGGACACAAAGACAGGGAAACTGCTCCCTCCGGCCGGCGGGCCATTGCGCAGAGAGATCACCAGCCGGCCGCCGAAGCTCAGTCCGCCCTGAACCGTCCGCACCTGGTCCGCCCGTCCCTCTCCACCGTCCACTTCGATTTCGGTGACACCGCTCAAGAGCGCGCTGCCACTGATCGTAAGCGTACCGATCCCGTCCTCGCCCGGGGCCACGCGCGCCGTGCCCGCGGCGATCAGCTGCCCGTCCAGGGTTCCGCTGCCGGCCAACAATTGTCCGGGCTGCAGCGTCAGGCTGGCGTCGGATCGACCGACCACACTCAGAGTGGCTCCCGTGCTGATGACCAGCGAACTGGACCCGGTCAGGCTGGCTTCGCCCACCAGGGCCAGCGTGCCGGCGCGCACGCGGGTCGCACCCGTGTACGTGTTGACGGCCAAAAGGTACAAGGTGGAGCCACCCTCCTTCACCAGGCTGCCCGGGCCGCTCAAGACGTTGGTGAACGCCAACCAGGTGCCGCCGGCGACCACGGTGTTGCTGCCCAGCAACTGGACGGGGCCGCCATACGCGTTCGTGCCGCTGGCGTTGTTGATCCGCGCGCCATCCCGCAGCACCACCGGTTTGGTCAGCACATTGGACACCTGGTAGAACTGCAGCACGGCATTGGAAAACACGGTCAAAGGCCGCGTTTCATCCCCCAGAGTGGTCCAGCGTTCCACCGCCAGGGTTCCCTCCTGCACTTCGATTTCCGCCAGGGCCGGGTCGGTCTGCACGCCCACCAGTGCCACCATGTTGGTGCCGCGTTTGGTCAGCTTGAACGGCTGACCCCCGGTCAGCAGCCAGGCATTGGCCGCGGTGGCAGGTTCCGACCGGAGATCCCAGCGACCGGTCCCGCCGAAGGTGGTGTCGCCCGCCAGCGTGACATAGCGGAGGTTCGGCCCCACAAAGGCCGGATCGCCGCTGCTGTTGATGATCGCGCCCTGGCCGTCCCCACCGGCGCCCGAAACGGTCACGGGTTCCAATCCCAGATTCACGTTGTTGGCGCCCAAATCGAGCGTGGCGCCCTCGGCCACGAACGTGCCGGCATTGGCATCGCCGAGCGCGGTGCTGCTCAAGGTGCGCAGCGTGCCCCGCTGCACCCGCACCTCGCCACTGAACAGGTTGTTGGCTCCGGCCAGTTCGACCGTCCCCGGGCCCTCCAGCGTAATGACACCGAACCCGCGGATGGGATTGTTCACCCGCAACACCCCGCTCCGGGCGAACGTGAGCTGGGCGTAGTTGGTGATCGGGCCCGAGCCGAGGCTCCCGCCCGAGCCGCCGTCGCCAACCTGCAAGAAACCACTGTTGATGGTGATGGGGCCGGTGAAATCGTTGCTGCCCAGATTCGCCAGCACCAGTCCGGCGCCGTTGATTTCCAGACCGCCCGGCCCGGTCAACCGACCCGGGCCCACCAGCCGGTACGGCTGCACGAAGTTGTTGAATACCATGCCCGAGACCTCCAGGTCCCCGCGCAGTTCGACCTCGCGGTGGCTGGACTGGTCGTCAAAATTGACGAAGTCTCCCTGCGCAAAGCGACCGATCTGCCCGAACCGCAGCCAGTTCGGTGTCAGATCCGCATCCCACACGTTGGGAGCGCCCGTGGCGCCGCCCCGCCAATACAGATTGGCCACGGCGAAATCCACCCGCAGCCGAATCGCGCCCGGCGTCGTGGCCGGATCCACGACCGAGAAGCGATACCCACTGGGCGCCACCACCTGCAGTTGATTCGTGCCGCCGGTCAAGGGGCCGCTGTACTGAATCACGGTGTACTCGGCTCCCGTCTCCAGCCAGGGAATGGGATTGACCCGAATCGTGGTGAGGCCGTTCAACACCACCGCACCATTCACCACCACGCGGTCGTTCATCCCCTGCGGATCACCCGCCAGATCGAAGTCCAGCGTCGCGTTGTCCAACTGCAAACCGCCCACAATGAGCGCGGCCTGCGGTTGGCTCGAATTCCCGGGAGCGACCCGACCGCCCGCGACCGTCACCGGACCGGCTATGGAGCCCACGCCTGCTAGGGCCGCACCCGCACCCACCTCCACCGTACCCGTGCCCGTCTTGGAAGCGTCCACCACCAGGGTTCCCCCCAGCACACGGGTCGGTCCCGCATAACTGCTCGTGCCGGTCAACAGCTGCGTGCCGCCGCCCGTCTTGATCAATGCCCCCGGACCGCCGACCGCACCCGCCAGCGTCAAGGTGGTACCGCCAGCGGTGTTGATGACGCAATCGCCCTGCAGCGTCACCGGCCCGGCGATGGCATTGAGTGTGCCCGCCCCGCAGTTCAATGACGGACTCACACCGTCGCCCTGCAGCACGACCACCTTGTCCAGAGGCGTTTGAAGGTTCCACAACTGAAGCGTGGCCCCGGAAGCAATGGACAGAGTGCCGGAGGGACTCCCCAGGCCCGTGGTGGTTGTTTCGATCGAGAACACGCCCCGCTCCACGGTAACATGTCGCAGGGCCGGGTCCACGGTCGTGCCCACCAACGACACCTGGTTGGGGCCGCGCTTCACCAGATCGTACGCGGCTCCCATCGTGGAGAGTTGCGAGCCTGCGCCCCGAATGTCCCAGCGACCGGTCCCGCCAAAGACCGTCGGCCCTGTCAATGTCACATTTTGCAGGGCGTTGATCTGGTCCGGCCCAGAGTTAATGATGGCCCCCTGATCGCCCGCGCCACTGCCGGCCACAAGCACGGGTTCGCTGCCCAGGTTCTGGCCGTTGACGTCGAGCGTGGCTCCGGCCTCGACGCGTGTGCCGGCCATCCCACTGCCCAACGCCGTGGCGCTCCCGACCCGCAGGGTGCCTTCGGCCACCGTCACTTCCCCGTCGAACGTATTCGGGCCGCTCAACGTCAGCACCCCGGCACCTCGCTTGAGAAGTCCGCCCGTCCCGCTCACGGTGCTGCTGACCGCCAGGTCGTCGCTCCGATGGAAGACCAGCAAGCCGTTGTTGGCCACCGGGCCAGGGGGGAGATTGCCGGTCGCATCGTTGTTGCCGATCTGCAACGTGCCCGCCGCGACTGTCGTGCCGCCCGCATAATCGTTGATCCCCTCATTGGCCAGTACGAGCCGCCCGGAACCGTCCTTGAAGAGCTCCGTCAGGCCCGTCAGCCGACCCGGACCGATGAAGAGGTAATCGCGGGTGGTGTTCTGAACCACGATCGCGCCCGGCGCCAGGGCGGTCGTCAGGCGGACCGTCGTTTCGCTGGCCGTGTCATCGAAGCGCACACTGTCCGCGTCCTGATACACGGCCGGCGTCGTTCCGAACGCCAACCAGTTGGTGGTCCGGCCCACGTCCCAGTCCGATCCCGCGGCGCCCGTCCAGGTCAACGGCCGCGGCCCGCTCAACAGCACAAGGTAGACCGTCGCCCCCGCCACGTCGTTGGACAAATAGCCCGTCGTACCCGCCCCGGGGAGCCGACCCAACACGAAGTTGAACCCTGCACCGCCAATCGCGCCGCCGTACCGCAGCACGGGCAAAACCACCGGATATCCGGAAACCGCCCCCAGCGAGACCACGTCCACGGCGTTGGAGGCGCCCCCGGTCTCCAGCGTCCCCACCTCCAAACTCGGAGTGCCGGACAATGTCAACAAACGCAACCGGGCATTCTCGAGATGCAACCGGCTGATCCCCGGACTCACCGTGGACCGCAGCACCAACGTGCCCCCACGAACCGCGATCGGCCCGGGGTGCGTAAAACCGCCCGTGACGCCCGAGACGTCGAACGCGGCTCCGGCTTCGACCGTGAGGAGCGCCGTGTTCGCAATCGAGCCGGAACCGGCCAGCGCCAGCGTGCCCTCGCGCACCACGGTTTCTCCACTGTAGGTGCACACCCCCGTCAGCGTCTGAACCCCTGCGCCGATCTTCACCAGCGACAGCTGGCCCGACCCGTCCTGAATCAACCCCCCAAACGTGGCCGACTGGTCGTTGTCACCCACCGTAAGCGTGGAGGGAGCGGCGCCGTTGTTCAGAATGATGCAACTTTCGCCCGGACCCGTGTTCAGCAGGCCGTTGATCGTTTCGCTGTACCCGTTGAGATTCCAGGTAATGAAGCGATTGACCCCGCCGGCCATCACCACGTTGCCCCGACCGAAGCCATTCGGAATGATCTCGTGGTTACCGCTGAGGAACGTGTTGTACAGCGGCGGGGTCCCGCCGGACAGTCGCGCCGTCAAAATGGTCGTGCCGGTCCAGTCATTCGAAGGATTCGAAAGGCACACCGTGCCGGTCACGGTGGCGGGCGAACAAAGCGTCAGAGAATAGGGCCCCGAAAGACGGGCCGCGATGGCCCCGCTGGCGCCGCCGTTGCCTCCAATCGTCGTGTCCCCCAACAGCGTCCAGGGTCCGTTGAACAACCATCCCGCACTGGTCCGAATCGCCCCCAACGGCTCGCCCACGGTGCCATTGCCGGCGATGTACACAGCGTTGGTGACCGGCACACCCGGACCGGCCCCGCTGGGGAACAGGTAACAGCCGGGCAAAATGTAAATGGGTCCCGTACCGCACCCGTCGGCGTTGCCCGTCCCCACTTCACCCCCCACCATTTGCACGCGGCCCTGTAAGAGGAACGTCCCGCCGGAGTAGGTGTTGTGCCCGCGCAGCTTCATCGAGCCCGGGCCCATTTTCACCACCGTCACCGCCCCCGTGCCGTTGTCCGTAATCCGGGCATCCACCGCAAGCGTCCCGGCCGACTGACTGGTACTGTTCAGATGGAACACGATCTCGCCGGGGCTGTTGTCGCCGTCCCCCGCCGTCAACGTGCCCACATCCTGCGTGCCCGCGGCGCCGCCCTCCCCAATGACCAGCGTCAAACCCGAGGTGGTGTCCGACTTCAAAAAGCCGCCGTAGCGTCCCAACCGCAAGGTGTTGCCCGCGCCAATCCGGACGCTGGCCGCGGTGTTGCGGCGATAATGAATGGTGTTGACCTCGGTCAACGTGCCCGCGTTGGGCACATCCACCACCACGTCCCCGCTCGAGTTGTTGTCGACCATCAGGTTGGTCTCGCGCGTCGCAAAATCCCGCAGCCGTTCCCCCGTGGCATACACGCGGTAATCCGTGAAATTCACCAGGCGGCCGGCTTCGTCCACCCGTGCGTAGTTCGTGGCAATGGCCAGGTTGAACAGCACGGTCCCATCCCCCATCGTGGCCCAACTGCCCAACAGACCGTGCAGGTTCGTGCGCGTGGTGGTCACATGACCGGCACCCGCCAGGGCCGGACTGATCACCGTCAACACACCGCCGGGGTCCTGCGTGAGCGGACCCAGATGGACGAACACCTGATTGTTCACCTGATTGGTCACGCGCACCACGGCGGCCCCGAACGTCACATGCGTGCCGTGGAAGCTCTGCTCATTCGTGCGCTGCGGGGCCCCGTTGACGACCAGCGCCGCATAATTCACCGCGCCAAATCCGGCCGTCTCCCCGCCCAGCACCAACGACGTGGCCGGATGCAACAGATTCGTCGAAGGAGCACCCGGCCCCGCAAAGTCCAGCACCAACGTTCCCACCCGCACCGCCGTGGGGCCCGTGTACGTGTGGGCCCCCGACAGCGTCAACGTACCAAACCCACCCTTGATCAGTCCGCCCGTGCCACCGCTTTCCGCCAGCGTGCCGGCATAGCTCAGGGTCACGCCGCTGGCCGTCTCGATTCGACCGTATCCAAGGCCCGCGGTGGGTCCCAGCCGCACCCCACGGTTGCTCGACAACACCATCGAGCTTGTCACGCGCAGGCCGCCCCCGTCCAACACCAGTGCATCCGCCCAATACGCACCGGGCACGGCCCCCAGGCTCCCGTCCGCAGCAATCGACACCAAACCCTCCCGCACCACGACCGGCCCGCCAAACGCGTTGACCGCCGACAGCGTCAACACACCGTTGCCGAGCTTCAACAGCCCACCGCCGGCGCCATCCACCGGACCCGTCAAAGCCAGGGTCCCCTGCTCCGCCACCCAAATCGGCGTCAGCCCCGTCCACGTCAACGGCAACGCCACCGTCTGCGTCACCAGGGCTTGCTCATTCGTCAGGCCGCCGTTCAACGTGAGGCGGTTGCCATGCAGCGTAAAAGCCCCTGCCGGACTCCGAAACGTCAGCCCCCCAAAGGCGGTGCCGGGCACAAAATCGTTCGTATTGCTCAATTGCGCATCGCCCGCAAAAAACAGACTGTCCCCGGCCACCGGCCGAACGTCGGAAACCCAATTGGCATCCGTTCGCCAGTACCCATCCGCACCGCCCCCGTCCCACACCCGGTCCGCCCCGCCCAGACCCGCGGCACTGAGAACCCAAATGACCACCCAACCGGTCGGCCTGCCGCAAGTGCGAACGACCCGTGGCCACCGCGAAACATCCTCAGCTTGCATAAGCCTGTCCCGCCTGATTACCTGCGATTTCAAACGTCCCGACCCGGGGTTCGAATGGAAAACTTCGCGAACTCGCCCCGATTCCGCGCCCTCTCCTTGGGTCTTTCCCCGTCCACCTGCCGGCAACGCCCTTCCCGGCCGGTACGCCCCCGAAACCCATCCCCTGCTCCCGGCCCCGCCAAAGGGCGCGCCCTGCCACCGCGACTCGGAAACCCGGATTCACACTTTGGACGTTTGCAGAAAAACCTCCAGGCATCCATCGGACTTTTGTTCGACAGTGGGTGCCTTGCAGGTTTTTGGACACCCTCTGAAGCTCGGCGAGATTTCGTACGTCCTCGGCCCGAGAAAACCAGGGGAAACCGGCGTTTCTTCGAAGAGGTTTCAAACCGGTGAAGCGAACCTGCGCCCTTCGACAAGGCTCGCCGTCGGGAGTGTAGATTCGCCGCCCTGCGACTTTGGCCCTCCTGTGTCTTCCACACCGCTCCCTGCCCCATGGGGCGAACCGCACTCGATGGTCGGGCCCACGTCAACGATTGGACTTTGGCTTTCTGCCCCCGCTCCGGACGATGCGCGCGCACCCGCGGGTTTCAGCCGGCAGGCCCGGAGCCGCAGGGACAACGCGTCCCGTTGCGGCGGCAAACGCCGGAGTCGGCCCGCCCGGGCTCTGGGACGCGATGGCGGTGGAGGGAGTTTTCGACCCCACGTTGGCGAAGGGCGCAGACCGGGCCCAAAACCGGGGCTGCAAAAAGACTTGCCGACCGATTGCATAATGATATCATTTTGCTATGAATGCACATCTGGATGTTTCATCTGCCCCCGGCACAGGCAAACCGCCCAGCCAGGAACGTGTCGTCTCCGTCGCCAACGGCTGGCTGATGCTGGCCGTCAACGTGCTGTTGTGCCTGATCACCATCGCGCTGCTCGTCCATTCCATCCGCATGGGCATCCGGCAGGATCATTTCCCCATGGGCATGTTCGTGGGGAGTCTGCTGCTCGGCGCCTTTGCCGGGTTGATGAGCTCGGGTCATTTCACCCTTCAGCCCAACCAGGCCAGGGTCCTGATCCTGTTTGGCGCCTATCACGGCACCGTCAAACAAAGCGGGTTCCACTGGGCCAACCCGTTCTACAGCCGCGGCACCAAGATTTCGCTCCGCGCCAACAACTTCAGCACCGAGAAACTCAAGGTGAACGACAAGCGCGGCAGCCCCATCGAGATCGCCGCCGTGGTGGTGTGGCGGGTGCAGGACACCGCCCAGGCCATGTTCGACGTCGAGGACTATCACCAGTACGTGGATGTCCAGAGCGAGGCCGCCGTGCGACACCTGGCCTCCAGCTACGCCTACGACCAGGGCGAGGAAGACGAGATCACCCTGCGCAGCAACGCGGACGAGGTGGCCGCCTGTCTCAAGGAGGAATTGCAGCGACGACTGGCCAAGGCCGGGGTGGTGGTCGAGGAAGCCCGAATTACGCACCTGGCCTACGCCCCGGAAATCGCCCAGGCCATGCTGCGCCGGCAGCAGGCCGAGGCAATCATTGCCGCCCGACAAAAGATCGTGCACGGAGCCGTCAGCATGGTGGAAATGGCTTTGAACGACCTGGCCTCGCGCAAGGTGGTGGCACTGGACGATGAACGGCGGGCGGCCATGGTCAGTAACCTGCTGGTGGTGTTGTGCGGAGACACCGAGGTCACCCCGGTCATCAACACCGGCACACTGTATCCCTGAGCCCTCCCCACCCCTGCTTCCTTCCACCGTGAGACCTTCCTCCTACCAACCGCAGGAGTTCCAGGCGCCCTGGAGCGTGGGCAACCGGATCAGCACGGCCCTTTTGACCGTGATTCTGCTGACGGTCCCCTGCGTTGTGGCCCTGGCGCCCCAGCCCCGCGCCCGTGGCTGGGCTTGGTTCGGCGTGGGCGTTCTCTGGCTGATCCTCGGAGGGGTGGCGCTCTTCTGCGTGCGCGGCTACGCCCTCCGGCACGGGGAACTTTGGATCCGACGTTCCTTCTGGTGGACCCGCATTCCCCTGAGCGATTTGCAGGACGCGCGGGTCGATCCCCATGCACTCCGAGGGTCGGTGCGCATCTGGGGCGCCGCAGGGTTCATGGCCGCCCTCGGCTGGTACTACAACAAACGACTGGGGCGTTTCCGGGCCTGGGTGACCGATCCGGCCCGCTGTGTGGTGCTGGAGTTTCCCGGGCGCACCCTGGTGATCAGCCCGGACCGGCCCGAGGCATTCGTCCGGGCGCTGGGATTCGAGCCCCAACCTCCACGCATGTCTCTCTGATGGCGGAGCGGAAGGCCTTTCTCTTGCGGGTGGATGCCGAGCTGCTGAAGGAACTGGAGGCGTGGGCCCAGCAGGAGCTGCGCAGTTTGAACGGTCAAATCGAATACCTCCTTCGCCAGGCCGTGCAGCAACGGCGCCGCCGCCTCCAACAAAACCGGGACGCCGGCTCCGAGCGCCCGACCGCCTGAGCGTCGAGGCCCGGGCCCGTGCTGCGGTCTCCCGCAGCGCCCCCTTGTGCCCCTCGCCCCTCCGACCCCGGCACAAAAGTCCCCTGCCGCGCGGTGCCCGGGAAGAGGGGAGCGAAGAACAACGGAGTTCCGAACCGTTTTGACCCCTCCGGCCCGGGCATGACCGCCGGCTTCCGGGAATCGCCGGATCGGACCGGCGGCCCCGTCCCCTGCCCGGTTTCCACGCACCAGGACCGCCCGAGGGACGAACCGGGCGGGGCGGGCCGAGTACCCGGGAGGCCCCTTGACGGACGAGGGACATGGTTCTATATCTAACGTTCGTTAAATATGAACCCGCGCGCCCATACGGCCCGCGACGGTCGGACCCGGGAACGCATCCTGACCGCCGCCGAACAGATCTTCGCCGACCGGGGATTCGAGCCCGCCTCCATCCGCGCCATCGCCCGCCGCGCCCGCGTGTCGCTGCCGGTGCTGTACTACTACTTCGGATCCAAAACCGGGCTGATCCGCGCCGTGCTGGAACGCCGCTTCGGTCCGCTGCGCACCGAACATCAACAGGCGCTGGCCCGCCTGCAACCGTCGCCCGGCTCCCCTCCGCCCGAGCTGGAAACCATTCTGGAAGCGATGATCCGGCCCGTCCTGCGCCTGGCCGAGGCCGACGCCCGACAGGGCTCCGTCGTCATGCATTTGATCGGTCGCGTCATCGCCGACCCCACCCCCGCCATTCAGGACTGGTTCCAGGAGCACATCCGAAACGTGCGCCAGGGATTCCTGGAACTGCTGGCCCGCCATCTGCCCCAACTGCCGCGGGCCGTCCTGTTGTGGCGATACGAATTCATCTGGGGCGCGCTGGCCTTCATGCTCTGCAATCGCTCGTGGGTCGTCCGGAAGACCGACGGCGTGTGCGATCCCCTGGACACCGGGACGCTGCTGCCCCAGTTCGTCCAGTATTGTGTGGCCGGGCTCACCGCGCCGGCGCCCCGCGGCTCCCGAGCCCGGCCCCGACCGTAACCCCTGCACGTTTTGTCGCCATGCATCACGACAGCCGACCATCGTCCCCCAAGCCGAACAGGTTGCCCGAGAGCCGTGGAGAACAAAACCGCCTCACCCACGAGGCGGGCCCCGGAAACCGACGCAGCCGAGTCACGGCCCGAGCCCGGCCGTTGTTCGCCCTCGCGCTGGCGGGAGCACTGGCCCCGTGGGTCTCCTGCATGCGCCAACCGCCCGCGCCTCCGCCCCGCATTCCCATCGTGACGGTGGCCCACCCCGCCCGTGCCACGGTGACCAACTGGGACGAATATCCGGGCCACCTGGAGGCCGTGGAAACCGTGGAGATTCGATCCCGAGTGGCCGGCTATCTCGCGTCGATTCACTTCACCGACGGGGCCGAGGTACGCAGCGGGGATCTGCTCTTCGTCATCGATCCCAGACCCTACGAGGCGGAACTCCGACGCGCCCAAGCCGAACGGCGACGCGCAGAAACCCAGGCAGAGCTGGCCCGCAACGATCTGGAACGGGCCCGTACCCTGCGGGCACACCGGGCCATTTCCGAGGAGGAATTTGATGCCCGAACCAAGGGGGCCCGAGCTGCGGAAGACGCATTGGCCGCGGCCCGGGCCGCCGAGGCCGCCGCGGAACTCAACCTGACCTACACCCGCATCGAGGCTCCCATCGACGGCAAGATCGGCCGGCGCTTCGTCACGGTGGGGAACATGATCCAGGGCAGCACGCAGATGCCCGGCACTCTTCTGGCCACACTGGTCAGCCTGGATCCGATCTACGCGTATTTCGATGTCCCGGAAGCGGCTTTCCAACGCTATCGAAGGCTTCTGCCCGGTTTGGAGAACCCGGGAGCCTCCGCAGTGGCCTGCGAACTGGGCCTGGCCGGCGAGGACGGCTTTCCCCATCGCGGCCGGATCGATTTCGTGGACAACCGGGTCAACCCGGCCACGGGCACCCTGCGCTTGCGCGCGGTGCTTGCCAACCCGGATCGGGTGTTGGTGCCCGGCATGTTCGCACGAATCCGAATCCCGGTGGAGCGCATCGAGGGCGCCCTTCTGGTTCCGGAGGCCGCGATCCTTTCGGAGCAGACGCGCAAATTCGTGTACGTGGTCAATGAGCAGCGAGTGGTCGAAGCCCGGCCCGTGCAACTGGGCCGGGCCCACGGTGCCCAACGGGTCGTGTTGGCCGGGATCGGCCCCGGGGATGCAGTCGTCGTCAGCGGGCTGTTGATGCTGCGGCCCGGCATGCAGGTGCAGGTGGCCCGTCCGGAGGCAGCTGCTCCCGGGCCGTCGGCTGCGTCCACGGCGGCGGGGCCGCAGTAGCCCATCCATTCCGGAGGAGGTTTGGCCGCCATGAAATTCTCGCACTTCTTCATTCGGCGTCCCATTTTCGCCGCGGTTCTGTCGATTTTCATCACTCTGCTGGGACTCCTAGCGCTCTTGGAACTTCCGATCGCCTCCTTTCCCGAGGTGGCGCCGCCCACGGTGTTCGTAAGCGCCCGGTTTCCCGGGGCCAGCGCCGATACGGTCGCGGCCACGGTGGCCACGCCGCTCGAGCAGGAGATCAACGGCGTGGAAAACATGCTCTACATGTCGTCCGCAGCCTCTGCCGACGGCTCCCTGGTGATCCAGGTCACCTTCAACGTCGGTACGGACATCGATCAGGCCCAGGTTCAGGTCCAAAATCGCGTGGCGCTGGCCCTGCCCCGGCTGCCGGAAGAAGTGCGCCGCCTGGGCATCGAAGTCCGCAAGCGTTCCCCCAGCCTGACCGCGGTCGTGACCTTGTTCTCTCCCACAGGCGAGCTGGATGAGGTGTTTCTGAGCAATTACGCCTATTTGCAGGTCAGGGACGTGCTGGCCCGATTGCCGGGCGTGGGCGACGTGCGGGTCTTCGCGGCCCGCGATTACTCGATGCGCCTGTGGCTGGATCCGGAAAAGCTTTCCGCACACGGGTTGACCGCGGGCGACGTGGTGGCGGCGGTTCGCGAGCAGAACGTGGAGGTCGCCGGCGGCGTGTTCGGCCAACCCCCCAACCTTCCGGACACACAACTGCAACTGGTGGCGCAGGTGCGGGGCCGGCTGGCGACCGAGGAGGAGTTCGGCAACATCATTCTGCGCACGGATCCCTCCGGCCGGATGATTCGCCTGCGCGACGTGGCCCGCGTCGAGCTCGGCGCCCGGGACTACAATGTGAGCGCCTGGCTCGACGGCAAACCCGCCATTGCCCTCGGCATCTTCCAGCAACCGGGTTCCAATACCATTGAAACCGCCGACGCCGTGCGTCGCGCGATGGCCGAATTACGAAAGCGCTTCCCCGCCGGCCTCGACTACCGCATTGTTCGCGACGATTCCGAGTACATTCGGGCTTCCATTCGCGAGGTGTTCAAAACGTTGCTGGAGGCGATGGTTCTGGTCACCGGGGTGGTGATCCTGTTTCTGCAAACGTGGCGGGCCTCGATCATTCCGCTGATTGCCGTGCCGGTCTCCCTGATCGGAACGTTCGCCGTCATGGCCGCTCTCGGTTTCTCCATCAACAACCTGACCCTGTTCGGCCTCGTGCTGGCCATCGGCATCGTGGTGGATGATGCCATCGTCGTGGTGGAAAACGTGGAACGGCACATCGCCGAAGGAAAGGCGCCGGTGGAGGCCACCCGAATCGCCATGGATGAGATCGGGGGCGCCGTCATCGCCATCGCGCTGGTCCTCAGCTCGGTCTTTCTGCCCACCGCGTTCCTTCCGGGAATCCAGGGCAAGTTCTACCAGCAGTTCGCCCTAACCATTGCCGTTTCGACGCTGATTTCCGCCTTTGTCGCGCTGACGCTCAGCCCGGCCCTCTGCGCCCTGCTCTTACAGCCGCACCATCAAAAGAACGACCCGCTCAGCCGAGCGATCCACGGCTCGATTGGTTGGCTGTTTCGCGGGTTCAACCGGCTGTTCGATCGGACCCGATCCGGTTATTCCCGGGCCCTGGGACTGGTCATCCGTCACGGGGGAATGGTGCTGATTCTCTACGCGGGCCTGCTGGCGCTCACCGCCATCGGCCTCCGCACCGTGCCCACCGGATTCATCCCGGTGCAGGACAAGGGAACCCTTTTCTGCTACCTGCAACTGCCCGACGGTGCCTCGCTGAATCGCACCCGGGAAGTCAGCTCCCGGGTCTACGAGCTGGTCAAGGACACCCCGGGGGTCCAAACGGTACTGAAGCTGGACGGTTTCTCCATCCTTTCGTTCGGAAGCCAACCCAATGCCTCCACGCTCATCATTCGCCTGGAGCCGTTCGAGAAGCGCCGCCAGACCGGCCGGACCAGCCACCAGATTCTGGCCGAACTCCAGCCGAAGTTCGCCGGCATCCGCGAGGGCATGGTGGCGGCTTTCAATCTGCCTCCCGTGGATGGTCTGGGTTCCGTGGGCGGGTTCAAACTCCAGATCCAGGATCGCGCCCATCTCGGGCCGCAGGCACTCCAGGCCGCCGCCTTTGCCCTCATGGGGGCCGCCAACCAAAACCCGCGCCTCCAGAACGTCATCACCACCTACCGCGGCAACGTCCCCCAGGTGCAACTGGAAGTGGACCGCGAGAAGGCCAGGCGCATGCAAGTGCCCCTGACCGGCGTCTGGGAGGCCCTGGCCGTCTTTCTGGGTGGGGTGTACGTGAACGATTTCACTCTCTTCGGGCGTCCTTTCCAGGTCGTCGCCCAGGCCGACGCACCTTTTCGGGCCCGGCCTGAAAACGTCCTCCGTTTGCAGACCCGAAACCTGGCCGGCGAGATGGTGCCGTTGGCAACGGTGATCACCGTGCGAGACACCACCGGCCCCACCACCGTGTCCCACTACAACCTCTACCCCAGCGCAGACCTGAGCGGCGTACCCGCACCGGGAGTCAGTTCCAGTCAGGCCATCCGCATTCTCGAGTCTCTGGCCCAGCAGCTGCTCCCGCCGGGAATGGCGATCGAATGGACGGAACTGACGCTCCTGGAAATCCTGGCGGGGAAAACCGGTGCCTGGATTTTCGCCCTTTGCGTGCTCATGGTCTTTCTCGTCCTGGCGGCCCAATACGAGAGTTGGACCCTGCCCCTTGCCATCATCCTGATCACCCCCCTGAGCCTCCTGTTCGCCCTCGTGGCCGTCTGGGCCCGCGGCATGGACAACAACCTCTTCACCCAGATCGGGTTGGTGGTTCTGCTCGGGTTGGCCTGTAAGAACGCGGTGCTGATTGTGGAATTCGCACGCCAGTTACAGGACAAGGGCCTCAATCGCTTTGACGCCGTCCTGGAGGCCAGTCGATTGCGGCTGCGGCCGATCCTCATGACCTCGCTGGCTTTCACGTTCGGAGTCCTGCCCCTGATGATCGCCACCGGCGCCGGCAGTGAATTGCGCCGGGCCATCGGCACGGCCACGTTCTGGGGCATGCTCGGAGTTACCGTGTTCGGCGTCTTTCTCACGCCGGTCTTCTACGTCGTCCTGCGCCGTTTGCGAGGCGAAACCACCCGACCCCGACAGCCGTCGAACTCGGGACTGACGCCGGAGGGGGCTACCCTCGGTCTCCTGGCCCTCATCGCGGCCAGCGCCCTCGCCCTGACCGGTTGCACCGTGGGCCCCGACTACGCCCACCCCCGAACCCGGGTGGCCTCGACTTTTGTGCAGGGGAACGCACCCCAGTTCACCCATGCCCCCGTGGACGTGACATGGTGGCGCAATTTCCGCGATCCGACTCTCGATCGTCTCATCCAGGCAGCCGTGACCGGAAACCCGGATCTCCGCCTGGCCACGGCACGCCTGCGCGAAGCCCGCGCCCTGCGCCGCATGACCGACCTCGACCTGCTGCCCACGGTCCAAGCCGCCGGCGGATTCTCCAAAAGCGTTCGCAGTGCCGACGCGATGCCCGGCGTGCCCCGGCCCCGGCGCGAATCCGAACTTTATGAAGCAGGCTTTGACGCATTTTGGGAACTCGATCTGTGGGGCCGGGTGCGGCGATCTGTCGAAGCGGCCCGGGCTGAAGTGGCCGCCGTGGAGGCGGGCCGCCGCGAGGTGTTGTTGAGCCTGCTGGCCGAGGTGGCACGGAATTACTGCGAGCTCCGCGGCCTCCAGGTCCAGCTGAGCGTCGCCCAACAAAACGCACGACTGCAATCGGAGAGTCTGGAGATCGTCCGGGCCAAACTCGAGGCCGGACGCGCCACCGAATTGGATCTCTCCCGGGCCCGTGCCCAATACGAGGCCACCCTGGCGGCAATTCCGACGCTGGAAACCGCCGTGCACCGGACGCTGTACCGCTTGAGCGTTTTGACCGGCCAACCTCCGGAGGCATTGGAACCCGATCTCGCTTCCCCGGGCCCGCTACTCGAGGTGCCCCCGTTGGTCCACATCGGTAACCCGGCCGAGCTGTTGCGGCGTCGCCCCGATATTCAGGCCGCCGAGCGGTCCCTGGCCGCGGCCACCGCCCGCATCGGCGTTGCCACGGCAGACCTTTTTCCTCGGGTGACCTTTGTGGGCAGCCTCGGCTGGCAGGCCGGTGCGCTCTCCGGGCTCGGTGAGGCCGGCTCGGACACGTACGGCTTCGGTCCCCGCCTCACCTGGGCCGCTCTCGATCTGGGTCGGGTACGCGCCCGTCTGGAAGCCGCACGCGCACGTGCCGACGCTCAACTGGCCCTCTACGAACGCACGGTCCTGCAGGCCCTGGAAGAAACCGAAGGCGCCCTGCTCGAACTGGGACGGGCCCGGGTCCGCCGTGACCATCTTCGCGCAGCCGCGGCAGCCGCCCGCCAGGCCGCCGAACTGGCGGGGCAACGCTATCGGGCCGGCGTCGTGGAGTATCTTGCCGTGTTGGACGCACAGCGCACGCGGCTCGATTTCGAGGAACAACTGGCTCGGGCCGAAACCCGTCTCGCGACCGCCTGTGTGGCCTTGTACAAAGCGCTGGGCGGCGGCTGGGAGTGGGAAGGCCTGCCCATGCCCTCATCCGAGAATCTCTCCCACGCGGATTCCAATCGCTGACCGCTTCACGGGACCCGGGCCGGCCGCGCGCCGGGGCGCCCTCCCGGACGGCGCCACTGGACTCAGGCCCGGCTGAATCTGCCGCGGCAGGATCCCTTGTCATGGCCGCGGGCTGGCCGGGCGGCTCCTAGCCAGCCGTCCCGGGTCCTGCCCGGAGTCAAGCGGTTCCAGCCGGAACCGATATGTCTGCGCCCGGCATGGAATCAGGAACGGCGGATGCGGCCATGCGCCCCAGCTGTCATCGCCCCCCACGCCCTGCTGTTTCCAGTCCAGGTTCAGCACCACGAAGTCCCGCCGCGGGAGCTGGAACGGATGCGTAACCGACTGCAGGTCGTCCGTCGTGTGGTGCATGGCGTTGACGCTCAGCCACGGATCGCCGGTGACCAACAACCCGCGGCCGCGGCGGTCGGTTAACGCCACCCAGCGGACCTCCACCTTGTTCCCGCTTTCCCCCGGCTCGGTGTAATCATAACAAAACTGCGCCCGCACCGTGCCGCGATACCGGCCGACACGCGCGTCCTTGCGATCGCAATAGGTTTCGTGCGGACCGGGGCCTAGCCATTCGATGCGATCATAACCCATGGGCAGGACCATTTGCATCCCCAACCGTGGCAGCGGCGGCAGGTTGGTGCGCGAGGGCTGGAATGAGGCTTCAACCTCCACGGCTCCGTCGGCGTGAATGGTGTACCTCGTTGCCCACGTGGCCTCCACGGCGGGCAAAAACCAACGGGCCTGCAGCACCCCCGTTCGTCCATCCCCGGCCAGGTCCGCCGTGACGGCCAGGACCCGGGGATTCTCGTGAGCCCGTCGCCAGATGCCCTGGGACTCTTCCATGTTCCGACCCCGGTCATTGTCCGTGGGCGCCCGCCAGAAATCGGGCCGCAACGGTGACTCCACCAGCTCACGCCCCCGGTATTGCCAGGATGTCAGCGCGCCGTCGCTCCGCCGGAAGTTCAGGACAAAGTCCCGACCTGCAAATTGAATGTGGGCCTCGTTGGTGTGCCAGTCCAATACGCCCCGCCCCTGCGGCCGGCGCACCTCGGCCGGGGCGCTGTCCGGGAGGAGGAATTGGTCCCAGGCCACTTCATGTCCCGCGGGGGCCCAACTCGTCTTGCGCGCCAGAGTCCAGCGGATCTCCAGGAAATACTCCACGCCCGGCTCCGGGCCGAATGGGGCCACGGGAACCTCCCACTCCAGCCGTTCGCCCGGCGCTATCTCCAAGGGCGGAATGATCCCCGACTGCAGCACCGCACCGTCCCCGCTCAATCGCCACCGGCCCTGCAAAACTTCTCCCAACCGCAAGAAGTTATAACCGTTGGATATCTCGATCCGGCGCTTCTTGCCGTCCACCAAGCGCACCCGCACCGGTTGATACACGTGTTTGACCTCGTACAAGCCCGGATGGGGCACGCGGTCCGGACTCACCAGCCCGTTGCAACAAAAGTTCTGATCGGACGGGGTTCCGGGCGGGCCAAAGTCCCCGCCATAAGCCCAAAAGGTGGGATGCCCTTTCCGCACCGGTTGGAACACCGGCTTGGGCAGCGGGCCCTGTTCCTGCCGGAGCCCCTGATCCACCCAGTCCCAGATGAATCCCCCCTGCAAATGCGGCCGATGGTAAATCAGATCCCAATACAGCCACAGGTTCCCACTGCTGTTCCCCATCGCATGGGAATACTCGCACATGATCAAGGGCCGTTGCTGTGGCTCCGAAGAGTAGGCTGCAAGCTCCCGCGGCGGCGGGTACATCGGACACACGATGTCGGTGTGGGGACGACGTCCCGCCTGCTCATAGTGGACCGGCCGGGTGGGATCCCGCCGTTTGATCCAGGCCGAGGTCGCTTCGAAGTTCGGCCCGTCTCCCGCCTCGTTTCCCAGGGACCAAATGATCACCGAGGGATGGTTTTTGTCGCGTTCCACCATCCGACGGGTGCGATCCAGATGGGCTTCGCGCCATTCCGGAGGGCGGGCCAATGAACGCTCTCCATAACCCATCCCGTGGCTTTCGATGTTGGCCTCGTCGATTACATACAGGCCGTAACGGTCGCAAAGGTCGTACCAGGCCGGTTGATTGGGATAATGGCTGGTGCGCACGGCGTTGATGTTGAACTGCTTCATGAGCCGGATGTCCCGCTCCATGCTCTCCACCGTGATGGCCTGGCCCCGGTCCGGGTCGTGCTCGTGACGGTTGACCCCTTTGATCCAGACGCGTCGCCCGTTGACCAGCAGATTGCCGTCCCGAATCTCCACCCTGCGGAATCCCACGTTCGCGGGAATCACCTCCATCACCCGGCCACTTTCGTCTTTTAGCGTGAGAAGCAGTTTGTAGAGATGAGGCGTCTCCGCACTCCAAGGTTGGACATGCGGAACGGAGTGCGCCGCAAACGCCTGTTGACTGCGACCGTCCGGAGGGACCCGCAGCCGGGCCTGCACCCGGGCCACGGTGCGTCCCGAGGCGTCCAACAATTCCGCCTCCACCCACGGCTCGGCCGTCCGGCCCGTGAGATTCTCCACCTCCACCGAGATGCTCAGAATCCCACCTTGAAACGACGCGTCCAGATCCGCCCGCACTTCAAAGTCCCGCACATGGAGAGGCGGCGGCGACCAGAGATACACGTCCCGGAAGATGCCGCTCAGCCGCCAGAAATCCTGGTCTTCCAACCAGGAACCGTCGCACCACCGGTAATTCTCCACGGCCAGGAGGTTCCGGCCGGGCCGCACGTACGGGGTGATGTCAAATTCCACCGGCGTCCGACTGTCCTTCCCCAATCCCACCCAATGCCCGTTGACCCACACTTGGAATCCGCTGTTGACCCCGTCGAAGGTCAGGAGCACCCGCCGCCCCGACCACGAGGCGGGCAAGGTGAATGTGCGCCGGTACTGATTGACGGTGTTGTTGGGATCATCCCGCGGAACCTTGGGGGGCTGCCAGGGCCCGGGCCAGGGATACTGAATGTTCACATAGATGGGGATGCCGTAGCCATGCATCTCCACGTTGGACGGCACGGGGATGGTGGCCCAGGTCGAATCCTCGAAGTCGGTCCGCCAAAACCCGGGAATCCGCGCCAGGTAATTCGATGCGTAATGATACTTCCACCGGCCGTTCAACGAACGGTACCACGGGGATTTGATCCTTTCGGCATTGGAGACCGGGCCGATCCGCAGCGCCGTGGCCCGGTCCGGACAGATCACCATCGTCGCCCGCGGAGCTAAATGGTTGCGCCCCGTCACCCGGGGATTCTCAAAATCCGCCCAGCGGTCCTCCTCGGCGGGGATTCCGGGACTTGCGCCAAGCTGGACAACCGCCAGGCTCAGGCCCAGCCAACGCGTCATGGAATGCTTCCTCATACCCCGCCCTCCTGCACCCCGGATGCAGTGCGCGTTTCCAGATGCTGTCCCGGCACCACAGCGCTCGCGGCAGCCTTTCGGAGCTTGTAATGGATTTCCGGCACGGCCCGCAACCGGGCTGCGGCCTGTTCCGGTGTCAGGTCGCGTTGCGGCTCCGCCAACATTTCATACCCCACCATGAATTTCCTGATCGTTGCCGAGCGCAATAGTGGGGGATAAAAATGCGCATGCAATTGCCAGTGCGGCTGGGGTTGCCCCCACAACGTCCCCGTGGGCGCCCCGTGCCAGCCCATGGAGTAGGGAAAGGAAACCTCGAAAAGGTTGTCGTAGCGGGTGAGAATGAGGCGCAGCACCTCGGCCAACGAGGTCCGTTCCGCGGGATCCAGATCCGGCAACCGCTGCACCGGGCGCAACGGCAGCAACAGCAGTTCAAACGGCCAGACGGCCCACCACGGCACCACGGCCACCCAATGCGCGTTGGCCGCCACGACCCGCTGCCCCAGGGCAACCTCCCTCCGGGCGTAAGCCAGTAACAAGGGCTCGCCGTGCCGCTCCCACCAGAGGCGCTGCTGACGGTCCTCCCGGGCCGGCTCGTTCGGCAGGAAATCCCCCGCCCAAATCTGCCCGTGGGGATGAGGATTGGAACAACCCATCAGCGCGCCCTTGTTCTCGAAAACCTGCACCCAGGTATAACGCGGCCCCAGGTCGGAAACCTGTTCCGCCCACAAATCCACCACCGCCCGGATCCCTTCCAGGGACATCTCGGCCAGCGTCAAATCGTGTCGGGGTGAAAAGCAAAGCACTCGACATTCGCCACGGACGGGTTGACAGGCGAGCAGCGGATCGGGGGCATCCTCGGCGCCCGGCACCTGGGGCAAGAGCGCGGAAAAGTCGTTGGTGAACACAAACGTCCCGCGGTACTGCGGATTGACCTGGCCGCCGGCCCGGCGATTGCCGGGACATAGGTAGCAACCCGGGTCATAAGCGGGCCGCTGCTCCTCCGCCGGTCGCTCGGTTTGCCCCAGCCAAGGCCGCTTGGTCCGGTGCGGCGACACGAGAACCCAGCGGTCCAGCAATGGATCGTACCGTCGATGCGGGTGATCGTCCGCGCGAAACTGTCCTGCGTTCATCGCCTTGCGTGCTGTCCGGTCCACACCCCGGGGATTCCCTCAGCCCCGGATCACCCACGCACCTCGACCGGGCCGGGTCACGAACAGAGCCGGCCGAATCCCGGTCTGACGCTGGTATTCGGCTTCCAAGCGCGCCTGGACTGCGGGCACCGCCTCCGTGCGAACCAGCGCCACGGCACAGCCCCCGAATCCGCCGCCGGTCATGCGACAGCCGAAAACGCCCCCCTCCACCCCGATCGCACGGGCGGCTTCCACGACCACGTCCAGCTCCCGGCAACTGACCTCGTAATCGTCCCGCAGCGACGCGTGGCTGGCATACATCAACTGACCCGCCCGTTCCCAGTCGCCCTGGCGCATCGCCTCGGCCGCCTGCAACGTGCGCTCGATTTCTCCCACCACGTGCCGGGCCCGGCGATACACCACCGGGTCCAGCCGGTCCCGGGCCAGGGTCAGTTGCGCCGGAGTGACATCCCGCAGCGCGGGCACGCCCAGCGCCGCCGCCGCCGATTCGCATTGCCGGCGACGCGTCGGATACTCGCTTCCGGTAAGTGCATGCTTCACCTGCGTGTTGATGATGAGCACCGAAACCCCTGGATCCCGCATGGGAACCTGCTCGTAGGAACGGGATCGACAGTCGAGCAACAACGCATGGTCCCGCTGGGCCAACACGGCGATGAACTGGTCCATGATGCCGCACGGCATCCCCGCATACGCGTGCTCCGCCCGCTGACACAAAAGCGCCTTTTCGACAGGATCCAGCGGCACACCGCACGCCGCCTCTAGGAGCGTGGCGATGGCCACCTCCAGGGCCGCACTGCTGGAAAGGCCGCCGCCCAGGGGCACGCTGGAATGCACAAGGACATCCATTCCCGGCACCGGCAGGGCTCGCTCGCGAAAGCCCGCCACAACACCCAGTGGGTAGTTCCCCCAGGAACCCCGTGGCAGAGGCTGGAACCGCTGGTTCAGGCGGACCTCCACCGGCTCCTTCTGCTCCTCGCTTTCGCAATGAAAGACTTCATCGGATCGGGGCGCGGCAGCAGCCATCGTGTACCGCTCCAGCGCCATGGGGAACACGTAGCCGTCGTTGTAATCCGTATGTTCGCCGATGAGATTGACCCGACCCGGCGCCGCGGCCATCCACTTCGGCGCCCGACCGTATCGCCGGGCAAAGGCCGTTTGAGTCTGTTCGATCAATGCGTCCAATTCCATGCGCGACTCTCTCCGTGTGTTTCTCCTTTCTCCCGGGTGATCCGCCCCGACCGGATCACGCCGGCGGTTGCCGGGACGGTCCGGGAGTTACAATGCCAAAAAGCGATAGACCGTCGTCTGCCGGTACGTCTGACCCGGCCGCAGAATCGTGCTTGGGAAATGGGGAAGGTTCACGGAGTTCGGAAAATGCTGCGTCTCCAAACACAGTCCGGCGTGCCGTTCATAGCGCCAGCCCTGCTTGCCCACCAGAGTACCGTCGAGCCAGTTCCCCGTGTACAACTGCACCCCGGGCTCCGTCGTCCAGACCTCCAACACGCGCCCGCACCGCGGCTCCACCAGCCGCGCACAAAAGGCAGGTCGATCGGGGCGCCCGCCCCAAACCTCGCCATGGTTCCATCCCGCCGGATCCCCGCGCAGCACAAAGTTGTGATCGTAGCCGGGCGGGTTCTCCCCGATCTCGTCAAAACGGGCACCTACGGGTGTCAGCTTGCGAAAGTCAAAAGGCGTGCCCGCCACGGAGCGGATTTCGCCCGTGGGAACGTTGTCCGGTCCCTTCGGCGTGTAAAAATCGGCGGCAATCTGAAGGCGATGCCCGCGAATGTCCCCCGCTCCGGCCAAATTGAAGTACGTGTGATTGGTCAGGTTGATGGCCGTCGGCGCATTGGTCCGCGCCACATACTCGAGCCGGAGCTCGTTGTCCGCGGTCAGGCTCAGGGTCAGCGCCACGCGCAACCGCCCGGGGAACCCCTGGTCTCCGTCCTCGCTGACGTGGACGAACCGGACCGCCGCCGGTCCCACCACACGCGCACGCCACAGGGCCTTGTCAAAACCCTGCCGGCCCCCATGCAGACAATTCGATCCCTCGGTCCGGGGCAACTGATAAACCCGGCCGTCCAGAGCGAACCGGGCCCCGGCAATGCGATTCGTATAGCGGCCGACCGTACAGCCAAAATAAGGGTGCCTTTTCAGATAGGGCTCCAACCGATCGAACCCCAACACCACATCGGACAAACGCCCGCGGCGATCCGGGACATGGATTTCCGTGATGATGGTGCCGTAATCGATCACCCGCACCCGCATACCGTGGCGGTTCTCCAGCGTAAACCGGCGAACGCTCCGGCCATCCGACAGCCGTCCGAAGTGCTCCACCCTGACGAATTCACTCACCGGGCACAACCTCCTTGGTCGCAATGCGTCTCCCTCCCGGCGGCAACCCGGGAGGAGCCGCCCCTTGCATTTCCTTCCCGCAAGGTCGCACCTCCCTCACCGCGCCAAGCCCCAGGGGCTGAAGATCACATAGAGCGACAGCGTGAGCAGGATCACGATCGCCCCGGCCACTTTCGCACCCTGGGAGCTCTCGAGCGCGAGAGTCGATTGGCGCCGGAATTCCACCGGCTGGGCCAAGGGCCGCCGCAGTGTGATCACGCTCATCACCACCAAACACAGCGCAAAGCAAACCGCCATGCGGTTCAGGAACTGCAATTGGGGAACCAGCAACTTCAGCAACCCGTAGGCCGCGATGTTCGTCAACAGCCCGGCCACGCCGCAGACCGGAGGCGCCCGCCGAACCACCAACCCAAACGCGAACACGGCCAGGATCCCGGGCGAAATGAACCCCTGCCCCTCCTGAATGATCGTGAAAATGCTGTTGCTGATCTTCGGATTCCCCAGTTGCGGCGCCAGCAACACCGCAATCACGGTGAATACAACCACCGACACGCGGCCCACCCACACCACGCGCTCCTGGCTGGCCGCCGGTGCGAGAAACTTCTTGAACACGTCCATGGCAAAAATGGTCGACGCCGCATTCAACATCGCCGCCAGCGAGCTCACCACCGCGCCCAGCAGCGCCGCCATCACAAATCCCACCAGGCCCACCCCCTGGGGAAGCACGTGCCCCAGCAGCTGAGCCAGCGCCGTGTCGTACTTGAACGCGATGAGTTTCTCGACCGTCACCGCCCGACCCGCGCCCCGGGCCGCTTCCTGCACGCGCGCGTTGTACGCGTCCAGTTCCTGTGCCAGCCCCTCATGAACCGCACGCCACGAATGATCCTCCGTCGTGAACACCTGAAACGCGTCCGGCTGGATCCGATCGAAATCCTGACGGGCCACGGGCAGCACGTATGGATTCTGGACGCGCACGCGGCGCAGACTCTCCGCGTCCGGATAGATCGCCAGCAGGTACCGCCCGGCGGGCCAGGCCGCGATTTCAGCCTCCGAGGGCGCCTCGGCCGTCCGGACATACTGGGTCTGGGGATTGGCCTTGATGTACTTGGTGAGGCTGGTCGCCGTGTCCCGCGCCGCCTCCAGACGCATCTGGGTACTGTAGAGGTTGAACGCAATGATACCCGGTATCACGATTACAAACGGAATGAGCAACTTCATGAACGCAGCAAACACGATCCCTTTCTGCCCCTGCGCCAGGGAGGCCGAGCCCAGGGTGCGCTGCGTGATGTACTGGTTCAACCCCCAGTAGTAGAAATTGGGAATCCACAACCCCAACAGCAGCGCCGTCCAGGGCAACACGGTGTCCGTGGCCGGAAGGAACATGTTCAGGCGCGGCCGGTTCAACTCCAGGAACCGCTCCAAGGGCCCCGCATCCGGTGCCAGAGCCACCATGGTCACGGCACCCGTCTCCGGGCTGACCACCGTGGCGGCCTCTTGGGCCATCCCCAACTTCTGAAAGGCAAAGAACATGATCACGCCCCCTCCCAGGATCAGTGCGCTCCCCTGAATCAAATCGGCCCACGCGCATGCCTTGAGCCCCCCCGCCGTGACATACAGCATCGCGATCAACCCGATGATCAGCGATCCGGTGGCCAGCGTCAGAGACTGGCCCGCCTGGCCCGCCAACGTGCTGATCGTCAGGGCCCCCGAGTACGTCACAGCCCCCAGCAGGAGCATGTAGATGAAAATCGTGGCCACGGCCATGATCGTGCGCGCAGTCGCGTTATAGCGGTACTCGAGAAACTCCGGCATGGTGTAAATCCCGGCCCGGAGGAAATAGGGGAGGAACGCAAACGCCACCACCACGAGCGTGATGGCGGCCATCCACTCGTAACTGGCAATGGCCATGCCCACGTGGCTGGCGGCATTGCCACTCATCCCCACAAACTGCTCGGTCGAAATGTTGGCTGCGATCAGGGAGAAACCGATCAACCACCAGCGAAGACCGCGACCGGCCAAGAAGTAATCCTCGCTCCCCTTCTCGTGGCGGCTTTTCCACAGGCCGACGCCGACCACGGCCACCACAAACAGCAGAAAAATGGCGATATCCACCCAGGTCAGTTGGAAGGCCCCGTTCATAGGCGATTCCTCGCTGTCAATGTTTCTCCGGTCCCATGTCCTGCGTGGGCACGGGGCGAGGCAATCCGGCGCGTTTTCCGGGTCTCGCCCGCGCCCTCCTCTCCGCCTTGAAGAAAGCGGGGGCGCCCGAAGGGGTGGGCGCCCCCGCCGAACCAGTTAGTCCTCAACCATACCTCCTTGGCAAAGCCGCTGGAGCCTGCCCGGCTTGGTCCGGGCCACCCCGCTGCGCGCCCGGACTGCAGACCGGCACCCCAGCCCCGGCGGTCGGGCTTGACCGGCCGTACAGCCCGTTTGCTCCCCACAACCGGCCCACATTCTAGGGGGGCGACAGCGCGGGGCAAGGGAATGTTTATGTCTTTTTTTGAAGAAATCCGGTCATCCCCACTCGGCGGGGTGGCCTCGCCTACCCTGCACCCATTCGGCAACGCTCTGGCCGCCGTTCAAACTGTGACAAGCGCTCGGCAACGTGTCCGTCCGTCGTGGATCTGGCCCAAGATGCCGCTCCCCACCACGCGGTCTACGCGGACGCGGGACCTTCGCCGGGTTCCCTCCGGGCCGGGTTCTCGGGGGAAGCGGAAGCGAGCAGCCGCAGCCAACACCCATGCCATTGAAGCGGGCTCGCTGGACCCAAGTGTTCCCACGGCGCCGAGCCCACAAGCCGGCGCGACTCGCCGTGCGGCACGCTGGCCCAGTGCGCCCGGTGCCTGCCGTCCAACCGCAGCAAGCGGGTGACCTTCTCCGCGCCCAAGGTTGGAACGCGGCCTTCACGAGATGCTTAACAGCGCGAATGCAAGGAGCAGTTTCGCGAGACCACCACCGAGCCAATGACCCGCCGGCGTGCGTTGCCGGGCATCCGCTGCGACCGCCCGGAGCAACGCGGAACCCGTGTCTGGCCCCCGGGAGAGACCGACGAGAATCCGCGCGCCGACCCGGACGGCCCGGCCAGCGAGAAGCGGGCCTTGATCGGGAGCAGCCGATCAGGCTTTCCGCTGGCACACCGTGTACTGGACTTCTTCTCTGGGGTGCCCTCCTGGCCGGGATCCTCCAGAGTCCGTCTCGTCAAAAGCTTTTCGCAGCTCGGCCCCGGATTTTGATTTGCTGGTCGGTCGTCAAGCTCTTACCGTTGAAGCCCGATTGTCCGGCTCCATCTGGTAACTGGAGATCTTGAAACCGCTCACGATGCGCATGGAACCGAAGCAACCGTTGGGACCAGAAGCCGTGGCCGAGCTGGCCACCGGCTTGAACCGCCTGGCCTACAACCTCTGGTGGACCTGGGACCAGGCCGCCCAGGATGTCTTTGCCCAGTTGACCCCTCGCGGGTGGCAAAACCTCTTCCACAACGCCGTGGCGGTCTTGCGCGAGGTTTCCGACTACGAACTGCGCGTCCGGCTCCAAGATCCCGAATTCGCCGCTCAGGTCCGCGCGGTCTTGCAGGCCTTCGACGCGTACATGAACCAAAAGAACACCTGGGCCGCCAAGCATGCCCCGCAGTTCGCGCAGCGTCCCATCGCTTACTTTTGCGCCGAGTTCGGCTTACACGAGACCCTGCCCATCGCCGCAGGAGGACTCGGGGTCTTGGCCGGCGATCATCTGAAGTCCGCTAGCGATCTCGGCCTGGGCCTGGTGGGGGTCAGCCTCTTCTACCGCGAAGGCTATTTCCAGCAGGCCATCGACGCCAACAACTGGCAGACCGAGTACTACTCCCTGCTCAACCCCCGGCACCTGCCCATCGAACCCGTGTTGGATCCGAAGGGCGAACCGGTGATCGTCACCGTGCGGATTGCCATGTCCCTGGCCCGGGTCCGTGCCTGGCGGGTCAACGTGGGACGCGTCCGGCTTTACCTCCTCGACACCGATCTGCCGGAGAACGAGACGTTCATCCGCGATCTGACGCGCCGCGTTTATGGGGGCGACAGCTCGGTGCGCATCATGCAGGAGATCCTGCTGGGTGTCGGCGGCGTTCGGATGCTTCGGGCCCTGGGCATCCAACCCTCCGTCTTTCACATGAACGAGGGCCACGCCGCTTTCCTGACTCTCGAACTGGTGCGGGAAAAGCTGGCAGCCGGCCAGACCTTCGACGCCGCCCTCGAGGCCACCCGACAGGAATGCGTCTTCACCACTCACACCCCGGTCGAAGCCGGACACGACCGCTTTTCCAGGGATCTGCTGTGCTACGCGGGTCGCCTCTTCCTGGATGAGCTGCGCCTCGAGCCCGAGCGCCTCATGGCCCTCGGCCGGGTGCACCCCGATGACCCCAACGAGCCCTTCTGCATGACCGTCCTGGCCCTCCGGCTCTCCCGGGCCGCCAACGCCGTCAGCGAACTCCACGGCCGGGTCAGCCGACACATGTGGCATGCCCTCTACCCCGACCGGCCCGTGGATCAGGTCCCCATCGGCCACATCACCAACGGCATCCACCTCATGGGTTGGATGAAAGGGACCCTCCGCACCTATTGGCGCCGCAGACTGGCCGAACACCACCACCACTGGGAAGCCTACATCAACTCGGCTGAATTCTGGAATCGCCTCCTGGACCCCAACTTCATCTCCGACGAAGAGCTCTGGGCCCTCCGCTACAAACTCCGACGTGAACTCATCGAGTTCACCCGACGCCGCCTCCTGCTCCAACAGCATCACGTCACCCAAACCGACTTCATCACCTTCGACCACCTCCTGAACCCGGACGCCCTGACGATTGGCTTCGCCCGTCGCTTCGCCACCTACAAACGCGCACCCCTGGTTTTCCAACGCTTCCATGACATCGTTCAACTCGTCAAAGACCCGGCCCGACCCGTCCAATTCATCTTCGCCGGCAAGGCCCACCCCCGGGATGACGAGGGCAAACGCTTCATCCAGCACATCATCCACCTGAGCAAGTACAGTGAACTCAAGGGCCACCTCGTCTTCATCGAAAACTATGACATCCACGTGGCCCGCCAGATGGTTTCCGGTTGCGACGTCTGGCTCAACACCCCGCGACGGCCGCTCGAAGCCAGCGGCACCAGCGGGATGAAAGCCCTCTGTCACGGATGCCTCAACCTCAGCATCATGGACGGCTGGTGGCGCGAAGCCTACGACGGCACCAACGGATTCGCCATCGGCCCCGACGCCCACCCCTCCTCGGTCGAAGAGCAGGACCGCGTCGACGCCGAGAACCTGTACCGGGTGCTCTCCGAGGAAGTCATCCCGCTCTTCTATCAACGCGATGCCCAGGGCATCCCCCGGCAGTGGATCCAACGGATCCGACGTTCCATGGCCACGCTGGTGCCCCGCTTCACCACCGATCGCATGGTCAAGGAGTACGTGGAGAAGTATTACCTCCGGCCGTCCGACCGTCCCCACCCCCGAACTTCTCCTGCGCCCGCGACCGCATCCGGCCAGGCTTGAGTCCCCTGCTTTACGGCAGCCGCACCACCCGGTAAAACCGGCCGACATCGGTCATCTCCACCGGGGATTCCATCCACCCCGGGCCGGCTGCCCATAACTCCTCCCAAGAAGTCCACCGCTCCAGATCCGTGGAGACCTCCAGGCGATACCGCTGTCCCGCCCCGCTCCACCACCGCAACCAACTTTTCCCCCCGCGGACATCCCACGTCAGACGCGGCGGCAGGAACGGATTGGCAAAGACCGTCCATACCGGCAGATGATCCGACGCCAGCGCCGAGTCGCCCAGCTCGACCCCCACCGGCCGCGGCCACTCGCGATCCGACCGAAAAACGCCACTTGCCACCACGTTCGACACCAGCAACCCGCTCGGTAAGACATAATCAAATCGGTAGCTCAGTGACGCCTGCCGACTCGACCACGTCCGGTCATCCCCGGTCACCGGTTGCACCGGTGTCAGTAACCGAAGCCCCGTTCCCTCCCCCACCAGGATTCGCACCGCGCCCCGTTCCCCCGGCCTGGGTCGGTTCACGTCCTCATTGCAATCGCCCGCCAGCAGGTATGCCCGCCCCCGTCTTCGGGTTGGCCATTCCCCGGCAAAGAAATTCGAGATTGCCAGTGCCTCCGCCGCGCGCCGCGCCGCGCTTTCCCCATCGGTCCCCGCCTTTAAATGCACCGTAAAAACATGCACCGGCTCCCCATGGCCGGGTACCACCACTTCCGCTTCCAACAGCTCCCGCGTGAACACCCCCACATGGCCCCAGGCATCCAGGGGAGCACGGCGCAGCCACGAACGCACCGCTCGCACCGGCAAGCCGCTCGCCACGGCCAGCCGCAACGCACCATCTGTGCGCGCCCCGACCACCACGGTCGCTTCCGGCCACCAACTCTTCACCCAGTTGGTCATGGCGGTTTCCCATCCCTCCGGCACCTCCTGAAAACTCACCACGGTCGGCTTCAGATGACGCAACACGCGCACCACCGCTTCCAGCTGCGCATGCGTCGGCGTCCAGTTGGTCATGCCGAATCCCGACAGGTTCCAGGTCAGCACGCCCCATTGCGCCAACGTGGGGATTCCCCACACCCGCACCGAATCCATCGCCACCCAACCGTTCGGGTCATACGCGTGCTGCGAGCTGGCCCCCACGTACGCCGCCGCTCCCCGTCCCGTCGCGGTCGCTTCGAATTCACTCACCAACCGCAACGCCAACCAGGGATTGTCCGCCGTCCTTGGCATTCCCCGCAAATCCACCCGCACCCCCTGAAGCCAGGCCCCCGCAGCGGCGACCACCACGGGCCCGTCCACCCAGGATCGGCCATCGATGGAATACTGCACGCGCCAATACCGACTCGCCCCGGCCGAAACATGGAAATCCCACTCCAACCGCACCGGTTGCCACCCCGTGGCATTCAAGCGCAGTTCGATCCCATGCTGCTTGTTCCCCGCGCCTTGCGACGGCCAGTTCCCCAACCGCCAGGCACTGTCGTCGGCTGTCGCCGGGTCCGCGGAACCCTGCCCGGACCCGAACCAGCCCCACACCCCGCCCACCTGCGCCACCTGTCCCCAGCCCTTCGCAGGCGCCACCGTGCCCGTCGCTTCGTTCCCGTCCGGCAGCTCACTGTTGAAGTCCCAGGCGACCATTTCCATCTCCGGACCCTGCGCCGACAGCAGCCCCGGGCTGATCCCAGGGACGATCCACGCCCCGGCCAGCCACAGCCCGACTCGAAATCCGCTTCGAAATGCCCGCGATTCACGCATCGCTGTTCGGTCTCTCCGTTCTCGTCCGCCTGAAAGCAGACAACGACTAAATCCACTGGCTGCCCTCTGCAACTCCGCCGCAGCCCACATCTCCACTGGGGCTTGTCCCGCTCCACCTGCCCCGGCCCCGCGCCTGCGATCCCCCGCGGGCGTGACGCCTCGCCCGACGCTCACCTTTCGCGCCCCCCTTCTCTCGCTTCGCCCGCGCCCTTGTGGAAGCCCTTCGACCTTCCCCACGGGTCCGCTCTTCCTCCCACCAACACCGGCTCGTCCTCCCACTGCGGGCCCGATGACAACGCAAAACAGTCCACTGCTGCATTGACTCTTCCCCATCCTCTGATACGCTCCGGCACGTTTCTTGCGGAGGTGTCCTGACGCAAGCAAAACTTGATCAACGAACATTGAGGATTGGGAACGATTTATGGCTAAAGCACCGAAGTACGTGTACCTGTTCGGCAACGGCAAGGCAGACGGCGACGGCTCGATGAAGGCGCTGCTCGGCGGCAAGGGCGCCAACCTCGCCGAGATGGCCCGCATCGGATTGCCCGTGCCCCCCGGCTTCACCATCACCACCGAGGTCTGCACCTACTACTACGCCCACAAGAAAACCTATCCCAAAGACCTGGAACCCCAGGTCCGAGCCGGCATGGCCCACATTGAAAAGATCATGGGCACCAAGTTCGGCGACACCAAAGCGCTGCCGCTGCTGGTGAGCGTCCGCTCCGGGGCCCGCGACTCCATGCCCGGCATGATGGACACGATTCTGAACCTCGGCCTCAATGACCAGACCGTCCACGCGCTGGCCCGCGCCACGAACAATGAGCGGTTCGCCTGGGACTGCTACCGCCGTTTTGTTCAAATGTATGGCGACGTCGTCATGGGCGTGCAAAAGCGCTCCGGCGAAGACCACGAGCCCTTTGAAAGCGTCTTGCACCAGCTCAAGCACGAACGCTACGGCGCCGACATCGAAGATACCAAACTCACGGTCGACGACCTGAAGGAACTGGTCAACCGGTTCAAGGCCCTCATCAAAGAGCGCACCGGGGGCAAGGAGTTCCCACAGGATCCCTGGAAACAACTTTGGGGCGCCATTGGAGCCGTCTTCGGTTCCTGGATGAACGATCGCGCCATCGTCTACCGCCGCAAATACAACATCCCCCACGACTGGGGCACGGCGGTCAACGTGCAAGCCATGGTCTACGGCAACACCGGCGAACGCTCCGGCTCCGGCGTCGCCTTCACGCGGAACCCCGCCAACGGCGAAAAGGAATTCTACGGCGAGTTTCTCATCAACGCCCAGGGCGAAGACGTCGTCGCCGGCATCCGCACCCCGGAACCGGTCGTCGAACTCAAGAAACACCTGCCCGAAGCCTACAAGGAGCTGGAACGCATCCGCACCATCCTCGAAAAGCATTTCAAGGACGTGCAGGACTTCGAGTTCACCATCCAGGACGGCAAGGTCTTCATGCTTCAGACCCGCAATGGCAAGCGGACCGCCCTGGCCGCCCTCAAGTTCTCCATCGACATGGTCAAAGAGAAACTGATCGACTGGAAGACGGCCATCCGTCGCAACCCTGCCGATCAGTTCGATCAGCTCCTGGCCCCGATTTTCGATGCCAACGCCGAAAAGGCCGCGGAGGTCATCGCCACCGGCCTGCCCGCCGGCCCCGGGGCCGCTTCCGGCAAGATGTATCTCAGCTGGGAACGCGCCGTGGCCGCTGCCCAAAAAGGGGAAAAAGTGCTCTTGGTCCGCAACGAAACCACCCCGGAGGACCTGCGCGGGATGATCGCCGCCGAGGGCATCCTCACCGCCAAGGGCGGCGTCAGTTCGCATGCCGCCCTGGTGGCCCGACAAATGGGGAAGGTCTGTGTTTGCGGCGCCAGCGCGCTCCAACTGGACTATGAAGCCCGCACGCTTACCGTCAACGGCCGGGTCTTCAAGGAGGGCGACTGGCTCTCCATCAACGGAACCCTCGGCAACGTCTATGCCGGTCAAATCCCCACCGCGCCCTCGGAGATCGTCCAGGTCCTCATCAACAAAACCCTCGATCCCAAGGCCAGCAAGACCTATCAAATGTTCAAAACCCTCATGGATTGGTGCAGCAAGGTCACACGCCTGGAGGTGCGCACCAACGCCGATACGCCCGAGCAAACCGAAAATGCCCTGGCCTTCGGCGCCACCGGCATCGGCCTCTGCCGCACCGAACACATGTTCTTCGAGGGCAACCGCATCGACGCCATGCGCGAAATGATCCTCGCCGACAACGTCGAGGACCGCAAAAAGGCGCTGGCCAAGCTCCTGCCCTATCAAAAACAGGACTTCATCGGCATCTTCAAGGCCCTCAAGGGCTATCCGGCAACCATCCGGTTCCTGGACCCGCCGCTGCATGAGTTCCTGCCGCACGAGGAAGCCGCCCAGGAGGACCTCGCCAAAAAGATGGGCGTGCCGGTCGAAAAAATCCGCCAGCGCGTCAAGGAACTCCACGAGTTCAATCCCATGCTCGGCTTCCGCGGTTGTCGCCTCGGGATCGTCTATCCGGAGATCTCCGAAATGCAGGCCCGCGCCGTCTTCGAAGCCGCGGCCGAGGTGCAGAAACAGGGCATCAAGGTCCGACCCGAGATCATGATCCCCTTGGTCGGTTTCAAGAAGGAACTCGACCTGCAGGTGGACGTCGTCCACCGCGTGGCCCAGGAGGTCATGAAGGAGCAGAAGGTCAAGATCAACTACCTGGTGGGCACCATGATCGAAGTGCCCCGCGGCGCACTGACCGCGGACGAAATCGCGCAAACCGCGCAATTCTTCAGCTTCGGCACCAACGACCTCACCCAGACCTGCCTGGGCATGAGCCGCGACGATTCCGCCTCGTTCCTGCCCACCTACACCGAGCTGGAGATCTGCCGAAAGAATCCCTTCGCCACGATCGACCAGAACGGTGTGGGTCAGCTCATGAAGATCGCCGTCGAAAAAGGCCGTGCCACCCGGCCGGACATCAAACTGGGCATCTGTGGCGAGCACGGCGGCGACCCCGATTCGGTGAAGTTCTGTCACCGCATCGGCCTGACCTACGTCAGTTGCTCGCCCTTCCGCGTGCCCGTGGCGCGCCTGGCCGCCGCCCAGGCCGCCCTGGAAGAAGAAGCGGAGCAGGCCGCCACCAAGAAAGCCGCACGCAAGAAATAGCCACAGCCTCAGGGGGCCGTCTCCACACGGCCTCCTAACGATCTACGACGAGCCGCTCCGGCCTGCACCGGAGCGGCTCCTTCATTTCGAGCGCAGCCCCTGCACGGCCAGGTCGGAGCCCACACCACAATGAGTGGGGCCCGCTTGGGACGTCCCGAACTCCCCCGGGCACACCCCGGGCGGGGCCAATGCCCTGCGCCATGCAGAGCCCCTGCCCGCCACGGGCTTGACCGCTCAAGCGTTCGTGCCCCACCGCAGAATCCCCCTCACCTCCGCACACTCCACATCCTCAGCGGGGCGCTCCCGAAACCCAGGGCACCGATGGTCCCCAAGTACGTCCGTACAGACACACCCGACTCCAAGCCGGCCGGAGAACCGAAGCACGCTGCCATCCGCACGCACCATGAGCAAAGGTCCGCCCCCCGGAGAGGCAGACCCGTACCTCTCGACGTGCCGGGCCGGTTGCCTTCTGCGCACGCTCCCGGATTGCACCCGGCACGGCGACACCCTAAACCCGTGCGCGCTTGCGCAAAAACCTTGTCGGTTCCGATGCCCCGGGACAAATTCCACCCCGGCGGCGCGGGGGCACCGCCCTGGGCGGGTCGCCCGAGGTCCCGGTTGGAAACCCACGCGGCCAGGCCCACGGGAGGCCCGGCCGGCCCGCGCCATGCGCAAAAACGCTCATTGGGAAGACCAAACCATGAAACGAGTCGGTGTGTTTGTCGATGTTCAAAACGTGTATCTTACCACGCAGGCGCTCTACGGACAGGGCCGAATCAACTTCGCCACGCTGCGCGACTACCTGCTCCGGAGCACCGACGGCGTCGTTACTTTGACGGCCTTCACCTGCTTCGACCCCGAAAGCGACGGGCAACGCTCGTTTCGCAATGCCCTCGGCCTCATGGGCTATCGCGTGATTTCCAAGCCGCTGCGTCGCCTCCCCGACGGCACCATCAAGGCCAACATGGACCTGGACATGGCGGTCGAAATCCTCACGCAGGCTGACTACCTCGACGAAGTGGTGCTGATCACGGGAGATGGCGATTTCAAAGCCATCGTGGATGCCCTTTGCCTCAAGGGGAAAATCGTCAAGATCATCGGACCCGACCGCATGACCTCCCCGGAGCTGATCCAGGCATCCCATCAGTACCTGAACCTGCATCGCATCGAAGGCATCCTCCAGACCGACACCAACCACGCGAGCCGGTCCGCCCCGGCGGAGAGCGAAGCGTCAAAGTCAGAGTAACCTGGCCGACGCGCCCGGTCCGCCATGCGAGCCTCGACATTCACCGGGTTGAAGGCGGGAACCGAGGAGGTGTCTCTCCCCCTGCGCCGCCCACCCCGTCCTCGAGCCCGACGTCGCTCCATGAGGGCGCATTTCCGTTTTTCAGCCCGGATCCAGAATCCCGGAGAATGGCTCGGTTCCGGCGGCTTACCCTTGCCAAGGACACCCAGAATCCCGCCAGGCTTTCAGGAGTATGGAAAACCTGAAACTCGCGGAACAGCGGGCCCATGGCGCCGGGGCCTGCCTGGGCCAACGTTCCCAAAGACGATGGCTCAAATCAGTCCCTGCAGCTTCATTCCCTCCGAACGCATCAAGCTCGGGGAGGTTTCACAGCCCCGGCGCAGGGGGTGCTTGCCCCAACGGGCCCCGAATTGCATGAGCCCAAGGCAGCGCCCTGGGTAACCAGATTGCCTCGATCCCGGGGGAAGGATTGCGCCTCCAGCACGCTGTACAGCTGCCCCATGGGTACCAAGCCCAGGGCACACCCTGGGTACCCGGATTACCGCCATTTCCCCGCCCACGAAGGGCGGCCTTCGTCGTGGCCCGCCCGGGCCTCGCGGTGAGGTCAACGGTTGCGCCCTATCAAGCCGCAGTGGACTTACAAGAGAGAATTCCCTGGGCGTCACCCGGGCGGGTGAGTGGGAGCCGCCTTCAGCGCGGGACTGGGCCCGTGCGATCCGTGGGCCGCGGAGGCGTTCCAGTGTTCAAGCCCCGGGACCGCGGATCCCGGGGAAGTCCGCTTGTCTGCCGCCCTTCCCGTGCCGAGGTGTCGCGAACTTACGCCGGGCGTTCGGGAGTACCCAAAAACCGGAGAAGTGCGCCCGTTTCACCGGCCACAGCGGCTGCCGCTTCACCTCATCGGGGACCGGCGGGCAGGACCGCAGGCCGCCAACCGTCCGGCCCTGCCAACACTCGTTCCGGCGTCAACAACGTCGCTTCGTCCCCGCCCAATTCCCGCGCCCACGGCACCCGCCCGGAACGATCCGCTCCCGGCCCGCGATTCCCATACTCCGCGTAGCGCGCGGTCGCTTCCCGCGATGGATCCCCCCAATTGTGCCATCCTTCGGGCCGAACCACCGCACTCAGATCACAGTGCAGAAACACCGTCATGGCATGGGGACGCCAGGGCCGTCCCAGGTAGGTCTTCACGCCCGGTTCCCCCGTAACCCGACAGCGACGGAAAATCAGCCCGTGGGTTTGCCACGGCGGAGTGGAGGCGGCCGTGATGTACCCATCCCGCAGGCAATGAATGTGACAGTTTTCGAAATAAGCGGTCGCCCCGCCGAAAATGAAGTCCACATGCCCTTCAATGTAACAATCTTCGAAGTAATGCCGGCCGCGATTCAGCAGGATCGTATCCTGCCAACCGAGGAATCGACACCGCCGGAACCGGACCCGGTCACCATCCACCCGCAGTGCCAGCGCCTGCCCCACGGGCCCGGCCGTGTTCGCGATGGTCAGGTTCTCCACCTCGAACCCATCGCCATCCACGTGGAGCGTGGCTGTCCGAAATGTCCCCAGGCGCCGCCCGTCCACATCCGGCATGTTGGCGTGCAGTCCCGCACTGAGAACGGTTGTCGCGGCGTCCTCGCCAACCAATCGGAGGTAACCCCGTTCCCGTTGTACATAAACCCGTTCCCTGTAAGTCCCCGGCTTGACCAGAATCACCCACCGACGGTCCGGCCCGCGATAGGGCGCCGCATAAATGGCTTCCTCGATGCTGCGGTAATCCCCGCTGCCATCCAACGCCACCACGGCATCCGGACGCAAGTTGTCCCTCCCGGGTTCGCCCGCTTCACCCTCAGACGGCCGCGTCAAACCCACAATGGCCAGAACCGTCCAAACCACCTGCCTCATAAGGACCTCGGCGCACCAGCGCGCAAAAACTTTTCCGGACTCCGATATTCCGATTCGCTCACAACGCACCCGTGTCTGTGGCCCAAGCCCACCCCCTTGTGCTGTCCGCGCATCGGGCCCTTGCCGGCGAAGCATCCTTCGGAAACCGCGTGGCATTGGAAGAAGGGTGCCCCGCGAACCTGGGGGAGATACCGGACTCAACGAGCGGAAACCGATGCTCCCGACACAGTCGAACCCGTCAAGCGCGCGCCGGGAATCTTGAAGGTGTAGGCATACCGGCAGGGCGCCTCTTCCGGGCCCAGTGGGGGCGTCTCAATGATCAGATGGTTCCCCTCCCGCAGGCTCTTCAGGACCCCGGGGACTCCCAACATCGTGACCTCTGTCTGTGCCGGCACGTCAACGTCCCGTAACACCAGGCGGCGGCCCGGCCAGCCGGCCGTAATCGCATACAACGTGTCGCCTTTCCGGGTGAAAAACACCTGCTTGACCGCCTGTCCGTCCGGGCGCGGCTGTTGTCCCACCTGCTCCATCAGTTTGTACTCCACATTGTAGTCCCCGTACTTCTGCTCCGGAATCCGGCCCTCCGTCCACTGGGCCGCGCGGCCGGCAAACCGCGTCCCGTAGATGGCCTCCCCATTGACCCGAAGCCAATCGCCCACCTCCAACAGCCGCTGCTGCATGATCACCGGAATGCGTCCGTCCCCTGTCGGTCCCACATTGAGCAACAGATTCCCACCACGGCTCACGGTATCGCACAAGAGCAGGATCAATTCCCGGGCCGACCGGTAATCCTCGGCCGTCTCGATCCGGTTCCACCCATACGAGTATGCCATGCCACGATTTTCCTCCCAGGGATGATCCGCACCTGGCAGGCCCGCGGCGTATTCGGTCGTGTAGTATCCCCCGTGTTTGTGTCGTGTCTCTTTCCCCCAACGATCGTTCACCGCCACTTCGTCACGCACGGGTGAGTCGTTGAACAGCCAGGCGAGAAACTCCTCCGATTTCCATTCCTTCGAAGTCATTTCCCACTCGCCGTCGCTGAAGAGGATGGCCGGCCTGTACCGCAGCACCACGTCCCTGAGCTGGGGCATCATGTGCTCGTTCACGTACCGGGTCCGATCCGTCCGCCACAACGGGTTGAACCACTCGTACAGGGAATAGTAAAACCCGAAACGCAGTCCCCGGCGGCGCACTGCCTCCGCCAGGTCCCCGAGCAGATCACGACGCGGTCCCGTATCCACAGCGTTCCAGGGCCGGCCCCAGGTTCGGCTCGCCTCCGCACTGGGCCAGAGACAAAACCCATCATGATGTTTTGAGGTCGGCACGACATAACGTGCCCCGGACCTCGCAAACAGGTCCGCCCACTGATCCGGGTCGAAATGCTCACATCGAAAGAGCCGCGCAAAGTCTGCGTACTCGAAGTCCTCGCCCCAAACCCGTTTGTGATACTCCCACCACGGGTTGTTCTCCCCCTTCTTCGCCATTCGATGCCAATACCACTCCGCGTACTGACCTTTCACGCCCCATCCGGGCACGGAATACACGCCCCAGTGAATGAAAATCCCAAACTTTGCATCGCGGAACCATTCCGGCGTGGGGCGGCGATCCAGAGATTCCCACCGCGGTTCGTAGCGGACCGGGGTCGCGCTCTGGGCTCGAAGGCTCCAGGTAACCATCGCCAGCCCTGCGATCCCGTGGCAAAGCCAAAACGCCATCCGGTTCATGTCCCTCTTCTACCGGGGCCGGATGGCCGCCGTCGAGATCAAAGGCCTTCGCCCCACCTGACACCGCGGTTCCACGGGATCGGCTCCCTCCATGGTACGCTCGCCGAGCAACCCGTGCCTCTTGGCAAGGGCCGCCCGACACCAGCCACGCTGTCCAGAGCTTTATACGCTCCTGCCACCACCGCCGGTTCATCGCCCGGCTTGCGCAACAGAAACTCGCCAAGATGAGTCAGGTGGCCACCGTTGCAGAGAGCCGAAGAACGGGGAGGCCCGGACAAACACGGCGCCGTCTCCGCAGACCGGAAAAGCCGCTCGTGAAATGGCCGGCCCCTGCGCCGTACCCCCCCTTGCTGCCCGACCCTGACCTGTCCCGGCCCTCGAGCACCGCCAGGCCCGGGCCGGACTGAACCGCGGCAAAGCCCGGGGTTGCCAGCCCCCAAAGCGCCCCTATAGTGCCGTTCATGCAAAAGCTGGCGCCACAAACCTGGCTGAAGCTCGTGCTCCTGACATGGGCCGTCCTTACGACCCAAGCGCAGGCGCAAATCCTGAAAGTCCTCCCCCAGTACCTCGACGCCCAGGGGCGAGCGGCCCTGTCTCCCAGCCTGTTTGATCGCGACGCCTACCAGGCCGAGCTCCGTCGCAACCCATCACTCCGCAACACCATGCGGTTCCAAATCCTCTGGAAGCCCGTCGCCCCCGATCCAGGGCCCTTGCGCCTCCAACTTGAACTTCGAGGCTGGTCCACCGCCGGCAGTCCACGGGAACTGACGCTGCAACAGGCCGTGCCGGCCGGCTCGACCCGCCGACGCTGGACCTCGATTCGGCTCACGCCCGACCAGTACCGGCAGCTCGGCGACGTCACCGCCTGGCGCGTGAGCCTCTGGTCGGGTCCGGCCCTGTTGGCGGAGCAAAAATCCTTTTTGTGGACGGACCGTACCCCTCGTTAGGCCGCGCGGCACCCGCTTCCACCACGCAGCCGGGCCGGTCCCGGACATTCCCCCCTTCTTTCGCGTAAATTGCGCCCGACTGCGCAGAAGCTCGAACGTTTTCCGAGCTCCTCTACCCCGCCCTTGGCATCGAACCTTGAAATCCCCTCATTCGGCCACTTCAGCGTTTCGCCTCCGCAGCCGCTACCGGCCGCTCGTCCTTGCGCCGGGGGTCCGCCCCCGCCATGTTGGCCCCGATGAAGCCACTGCAAAGTTTGGTGTTTGCGCTGATCATCGTGGGGCTGTTCAGCCTCGGGCTCTGGCTCGGTTCCCGTCACCCGGAATGGTTCGGCGTACCCACGGGGCCGCGCATCCAGACCAGTGCTGCCATCCTCCAGCAGGTTCAATCCCTCGCCCAACTGGTCACCGTCCGCTACGTGATGGAGAAGGCCGTGGTGGCCGAAGATGTCAAATGGTACGGCCAGAACCGATTGCTTCTTCTGGCCCACGGCGTGGTCAAAGCGGGCTTCGATCTCGCTCGGATGGAACCCGGGGACATTGCGGTGGAGGGAGACCGCCTCACGCTGTGGCTGCCGCCCCCACGCGTGACGGATGCCTACCTCGACGAAGCCCGGACCCGCGTCATCGACCGTGACACCGGCCTGCTCCGGCGCTTCGACAAAGAGCTGGAACAAACTGCACGCCAAACGGCGCTGCGGGAAATTCGTTTGGCCGCGCACGAAGCCGGGATCCTCCGCGACGCCGAGGAACACGCCCGCCAACAACTACGCCGCTTCTTCGAACTGGCCGGCTTTCGCGAGGTCCAGATCCACATCCGACGGCCCGACCGGGACAACTGAAAGCCCCCCTCGAAGCGTTAACGGGGTCGCGTGCGCCGTGTAGCCACCGGCCCGGCCGGATCAGGGATTCGCTCTACCCCGGCAATGCGCCGAATGGGCACCGGCCACCCTGAAGCCTCATTCGGCTCGTGCTGCATCTCCACCACCAGGCGACGCCGACGGATTCCCACCGGCAGATCCGCCGGCCAGGTCAATCCGGGAAACCCGACGCCGCGCAACGAGGCCGCCTCGGGCCGGCGATCTGCAATCGCCTGGTAACATCGAATCTCTTGCAGAAACGTGGCCAGATGCAGCTTCGTCGCCATAAGTCCAACCACCCAGAGGCAGGACGCATGCCATGCACCGCTGCGGCGCAACGGCAGCGGCCCGCCCGCAGGTGCGGGCTCTCGCATTGCCTGCACTGCCGCCTCTCCCGAGCGGTTTCTGTCGGTGCGGGCAACTCCGTGCCCATGGTCTCGCGACGTCTGCTGTCCGGCTCGTGGACAGTCGCTGCCCAAATTCCACCCTCCCGTACAACGTAGCTGCCGACGACAGTCGGCAGATCGATGCCCTCCCCGGGCTATCCCACCAGAGTGGCTTCGATCGGGAACGGCAATCCGCATTCTCATCCCCGCAACAGCGCTCCATAGCACCGGCCACCAAAAACCCACGAACCCCTGACAGGTCCACGGCGGTCGGCAGCCCTCAATCCAGTCGCCGCCGGCGGAAGTCGGCGGAGTTCAAGCCCTGCTTGACCAGGTGATCGCAGTGTCGGCTTCCGTAGCCGCCGACGGGAGTTGGCGGACGAAAGTCGACGGAGAATCCTTCCCGAGACCGTTCGTCACTTTCCCGGCCCCCCTGCCCAACAGCCGCCGAAGGCCAAAAAACGCACTGCTGTGGTAGGCAAAGCTGCTGCTTTAGGGACGGACTCGACGTGAAAAGACCCCTGGCACGCGCTGGAACCGTCAAACCGGGCCGTCACCCACTGGGCCGGCAGGACACCAAACCTTTCCAGCCTCTCCGCGAAGATTGCCGCGCTGATTTCCGGCTCGACCGCTGCCGCCCGCTCTCGAACCTCGCGCGGTCACCCGCGCCCAGCCGGACAGAATCGCATCTCGAGCGAACCACTCTCGATGTCCGTTCTTCGACTGTCCGGCTCCGACTGGGACACGGCTGCTTTCCCGTAGCGGGGGCTTGACAGGAGAGAGAGAGACTCAGGTCCGTGACCAAGCGGCAAGCCATTGGTGCCATGAGCGGTCAGGCGCGGGCATGCGCCATGCCAATGCCCCTCGCACGCAAGGTCGGCCACATTTCCTGCGCCAACCCAGGGTTCTCAGCGATTCTGCAGTGCACTTCTGCTCCCGAATGCGCCCATTGGCCGCCCTGCAAACCGCGTCTCCTTTCGACAGGTTCGCCGCTGGCTTGCGACCTCTTCCACGGCGCCTTCCTTGTGCAATTGGAGCGACAGGTCCTCAGGACGGGTTTTTGTGCATTCCCTCCATGGCCACGCCCGCTGCGCCATTCGGCTTCGGTTCCGGGAGCATCCGGAGGTGCCCATGACGCGATCTTCTGTATTTCGAAATCTGCCTCACCTGCTGGCAGCAGCCATTCTGTTCTTCTTCGCAGCGTCCCATGCGGCAACGCTCTTTGTCCCCTCGGTCGAGGACGGCCTGCGGAATCTTGTCTTCCCGTTCCTCACAAACCGGCAGGTGTACCTCTTCGCAGCAGCCCTTCAACTGGCCTGTGCATGGATCTCTATCCGGTGGCGCGGGCAGAAGCTCCCCAGCGCGATTCTCCTGGCCTTGGTCGGCACCATGCTCTGGTATCGCTGGGCTCTGATCTGGAACGGCTATGTGGAATCCTGTGGATGCCTCGGCGTGTTGCCGCGGCTGTTCCCCGTGGGTCGCCAGCTGGATCGTCTGATTCCCTCCGTTGCCCTGGCGCTGATGGTCCTTTGCGCGCTCCCCGCCTTGTTCAGGCAGGGCGAAGAGCACTCCTCCCGCGCAAGCCACGCGCCTCTCAGCCCGTCAGGACATGGATAGGCCCGCAGAGCCGTGGCATCTTTCCAAGGCCCTCGTCAGGATTCCCTGACTCCAGCCACCGGGGGAAGATCAATGGCCGCACCAGGTTGCTCTCCGCTTGCCGCCCAGGGCCACATCGACATTCCGCCGCCCCATGTTCGATCGCCGTCCCGCAGACCCGGCCCGGGCCGAACACGCCATTCGCCAGGGCCCGCGTTACGACGCCTTCCTCCGCCCCGGCCCGGTCACGCTCAGGACCGGGCCCTGCTGTCCGTTACGGTCCAGCTCGATCCCCTGAGCCATGGGCGGCCACACTTCGCCCACCACCCGCAGTGGGGCACCTCAGTCCTGCTTTCAGAATCCTTCAGCCGCTCGAGCCTGCGTGCCGCAAACGCCCTCGGCCCGATTGTCGAGCGTCTCCGAGAGACCCTCTGTGCGCCCGGCCGACGGGTGCCAACCTTTGGCGGTCCGGGCTGCCCCGGGTACGGGTGTGCCCGGGAGAGCAGTGCGGACCGCCATGTTCCCAACCCCAGATCCCAACGAAGGAGGAACCCCTATGAAATCGAGACTGGCAAGCCTGATCCTGGCCCTGTCGCTGACCCTTCCCTGGGTCGCCCTGCAACTGCTGGCCCAGCCACCCCACGCGCAAAGCGACCAGCAGTGCGAGGTGAACGAGGACGAAGACGGATGCAAGGAGCAAGGTAAGGACTGCACGGTGAAAACTACAAACGACGGTACCTGTCAAACGGTGAGCAACACTCTAAAGCCGTGTAAATGCGACCGCCGCCAGACCCGGCTGCTGTGACACCCACGTCACGGCAATTGTGATCGCGGTTGCCGCAACCGAACCGCGACACACCTCCATCAGCGCCCGTCGGGTCTGCTCGGGTCCGGCGGGCCCTTCTTCGATTCGCACCGCTACAATGACAGGCTTGAGCTCCTCCGCAGCCCAATGTAGCGTTGAGCCATGCTTGCTCCCGGCCGCGTCGCTTCTGCCGCTCCCATCCAACTCCCGCCGCTTATGACCTCGGCCAGGGCTTGTTTCCGCCGCGTCTCTGCGTCTGCTGCCGCTGCGACGCGGCTTTGCGCCTGTTCTGCTGCAAAAGAAGAGGTTGCCAAGGGCACCTCCGGCCACCGTCGCCGTAAGGAAAAAAGGCATCTCCGCCTCTGCGTCTCGATATTGTGGACGTCGATCAGCCTTTCGTGCGCTCTCGGGGGGTTCGCCGAAACGATTCACGTCACCGGATTGATTGAGAGGCGCCAGTTCAATCTAGAGACCGGTGCCGAGTACAAGGAGTCGTATCGGCTGATTCATTTTAGCGTCCTGTTCGGTGACCCATACTGGCAGGTGCAGGGCACCAATCTGCACATGCCTGATCACTGGTTATCCGTGTGTCACGACGGAACCAATACGTATGCCTTCTACCCTCCAGTATTGGAGGACGACAAACTCCGCGGTGCGTCCCTCCCCTCCCGCGCGATGATTTACACGGGCTCGTGGTGGCTGTTACATTACATCCTGAATGAACGGATGCAGATCTACCCCGCATGGATATCGCTTACTGCCTCCGGCCCGATTCCCTCAGGCCCGACAAACAGGGGCGAATCGTAACACTGCCGATCCACGGGGGTCGCGATGGGCTGCCAGTAAACCGCAGCGAGGTCGTCCCGGCGAAGGATCGCCGATTCATCGATGTCTTGCGTGTCATTCGCGATCGATCCCTCGATCGACCCCCGAAAGAATGGATGTTGCTCCCCCACTATAACACTCCGCGGACCTTGCAGGAGTACAACTGGTTCCTGGAGGACATCGAGTTTGTCCACGGCCTGCCAGATGGATTGGTACGCAGCGAGTTCGTTTGCATGGAGCGGCAGCAGTATCGGGGCTGGTCGATTCCGGTTCGTTGCGTCATGGACCACTACTTGAGTTCCGTACCGGGCAAGCTCTGGAGACGGGTGACAGTCCTGGCGACCAACGTGCAATGGTCGGCCGAGGGGTTCGACCCCGTGCCCCGGCCGTCGGAGCCGGTGGAGGTGGCCGACTACCGCTACCGCCGCTTCGAACGCAAACGCCTCTTCCTCCACGCCACTTACACCCTCCAGCCGGGTCAACCCTGGCCCACCGATCGCGATCCCGAACTGCTGGCGCAGGCCGAGCATTACATTCGCCACGGCCCCCGTTATGACGCCTTCCTCCGCCCCGGCCCGCGTCACTACCTGGCCTGGACTCTCTTCCTCGCCCTGGTCGTCCTGCCCACCCTCCTCTGGACCCTGAAGCTTCGAAAAACAGGGCTCCCCCGATCCGCCGGCCACCGGAGTCAATCCTCATGAACCACGGCCTGGAACTGCGATTCGAGCACTCTTATGGTCATCTCAACGCGAATCCGCCGGTGCCCCCAAAAGGCCACCGCTTCTGCCGCAGCCGGGCCGGCTGCCTGCCGTCCGACGATTCATCTCGAGGGCACAGGCAGGGTCATCCAGCGTGCACGCCCTACGAGACCCGCTACCCCTGGCATACCGCTGCCGAGAAGCCTGCTGAGAGCCATCACAGGCGGGGAGGCGTTCTCGCGGTCGCCATGTCCAACGCGCGGTTTCCGGGGGTGTGCTGAGCCCTGTCCGGCCGTGGACCGATACACGCGCACCGACACACGGGGCCCGGTGAGACGACGCAACAGCAACCGCGCCGACCGCATGGGCCAGCACGGGCGGGCGGGGATGTCCGCGCCCGCAGCCGCCTACGTTGACAATTCCTCTGCTCTGATCCGATGAGCCCGGTCGACCCAGCGCCCGGCGCCGGGTCCCGGCAGGGTTCGTTTCGAGCCGTGAGCGGGTTAATCGCTCTTGGCCTCGTGGCCGCGCTGCCGCTGCTCTTCCTGGGTTTCCCGCCGCGGGGACATGACAGCATCCATCACGCCCGCTGGTGCTCGAATTTCGCAAGCCAGGTTTGGTCCGGGGAGCCGTATCCCCGCTGGTTGTCCCAGGTCAACTTTGGGTTCGGCAGCCCTGCCTTTTTCTATTACCCGCCCCTCGGGCACTGGGTCGCAGCCGCTTTGTGCCCCCTGTTCGCCGGCCCCCGGCAGGTCTGGATGAGCCTGGGATGGGCTGCGGCCTTGGCGCTCCTGCTCTCCGGGGTTACTGCCTGGGTCTGCTTCTCGAAAATGGCAAGGCCCGGCCGGGCATGGTTGGCTTCGGCATTGTACATGCTGGGTCCCTACCATTTGGCTCTCGGTTTGTACGAGCGTGCCGCCTACGCCGAGTTTTGGACGTACGTATGGATGCCGCTCATTGTGCGCGGGATATGGGGGTTTCGGGCGAAGGAGCCCTCCGCATGGGGCTGGGCAATCACCGGTTTTACCGGCCTGTTCCTGTCGCACCTTCCCACGACGGTTACCTTCACGCCATTGGCCCTCTTGCTGGCCCTGGGGCACGGCTGGGCCGCATTGGGACGCACGCTGCTGGCGCTCACCGGTGCAGTGATGTTGGCGGCCGTTTACCTTTTGCCGTGCTTTGCGTACTTGGGCTTTGTGAACACCGGCTCGATGCGGTGCGGTCTGCACGAGACCTTCCTTTTTCCGAATCTATCCCTGACCCAACCCTTGGCAGGGCCGGACGCCTTCAGTATCCGCGTCTTCATGGTATTTCTCGGATTCCTTTTGACCCTTGTTTGCCACCATCTCCGGTGGCTGAGCTCGTGGGCATCCCGGGACCGCCCGGCCGCCGCACCGCACTGGCTGTGGCTCGGTTGGCTGGTCACGTTCCTGATGCTGCCCTTGAGTCGTCCGATCTACAGCGCTCTGTGGCCCTTGCAGATGATTCAGTTCACATGGCGCTTCCTCGCCCCCGCCAGTCTGATATGGGCCGCATTGATTGCGAACGGCAGAGGGGACCCCAGGGAACCCAGGCTCGGCCGTGTATGTGATGGCGTGGGACTGCTGAGCGCCCTGGTGACGCTGGTCCTCGTGAGCGGAGGAGTAATCCCGGACACTGCGTCCCAATATGCCCGGGGTCCGTCTCATCCACCGGAACCCCTTCGCACGTTGTTGGATGCCCGGGAATACCTTCCGGGCCTGGCCAGCCCGTGGGTGGCCCGCGATGCCATGGGTGACCGCTTGGTGGTTCCACAGTCCTCCGAAGCTGCGGTGTCCATCCAGGGATGGAAAGCGCGCCATCTCCAGTTCACCGTAAACACTCCCGGGGCCACAACCCTATGGGTCCGACAGCTTTATTACCCGGGCTGGCGCGCGTGGCGTGACAACACTTTGGAACTCAAGGCGGACGGTTCCGGCCCGGGCGGCGCGATCGCCGTGGAACTGCCGCCCGGAAACTACCGCGTGGATCTCAGGCTCACCGCCCTGTTGCCGGAACGCCTCGGAGGATGGATCTCGGTTTTCACCCTTGCGGGACTGGCATTTCTGGCCATTGGGCGCGTACGCCTGAAGTCGCCGGAGTTTCAGACACATTCCGGTGCGCAGCCGACCGGTGGCCCTTCATCTCCTTGCCAACCCGTATGATCAGGTCCGCAGTTGCAGATACCCCGGGAAATCACTCGTGCGACGCTCCCCATGCCGCACCGCAAGGCAACTCCACTATCCGGAGGTTATGGATGCCATGCGACAACGAGGCGCCAAGCCTGAACACGGTTCCCCAACGCATCACTGCCCCGCCCGTGGCGGCGGACGTCGTTGCCGTGGACGATGGATTCTCGGACGCCGCCTGGGAGATTCTCCTGCACCGGGCTGAGCAGGATGCCCGTGTTCAGACCTTGCGGCAGGACAAAAACCGCGCCAATGGGGCAGCGACCCGTACTGCCCTGGCTGCCCTCTCGGCGCCCGTCGTTGTGATTCAGGACGCCGATCTCGAGTATGACCCCACTGATTGGCCCTTGTTGCTTCAGCCCGTCCTGGCAGTCGCGCCGCCATGGTCCATGGGAGCCGCTTTGCGGCAGCTACCCGGCCCAGTACGCCGCTGTGGCATCGCTGGCAGAAATCGGGTCGTACCACGCGCCGCCAATCACATTACGGGCCTCCGACTCACTGACGTGGCAACCTGCTAAGAGGCTTCCCGTCGCGACCTATTGCTGAGTTTCCCCCTGGGAGAGGAACGTTTTGGTTTCTGTCCGGAGGAGACCGCCAAACTGGCGCGATCCGGAATCCCGATGCTGGAACTTCCCATTCAGTATGGCCACCGCGGCTGCGCCGGAGGCAAGAAGCTCAGGTGACAAGAGGGCCGGGCGGCTCTCCGATGCCTGTGGGTAATACTCCCGCATCCCTTGACGCCAAAACTTCGGCCCCCTCGTTCAAAAGCACCCCAGCAAGAGCTCAGCCGGGCCACTTCGTCTCCCGAAACCGCTTCGTCCAGGGCCTAGCAACCGGCTCGGCGACAAGAAGCGCCGGTCTTCGATTCAGGGGGCATTCTGACCACGGCGAGCCTGACCAAAACGAAGCTCGGAACCAACCCTGCGCCAGCGTCCAGGCTCTCCGGGCTGCAGAAGTCGACTCGCCTTCCTGACCATCGGCCTTATCCTGTGTGCCGCGAGGTCTCTGCCGGGAAATCGCGTCAAAGCATGGCACCTGTCGAACCAACGACCGAAAAAACGGCCATGCCTGCAGCGCCCGGCCGTCGGACACTCGGATGGATCCTCTTGCTGCAGGCGATGGTTTACTCCGCCGGCGTTTTGGTGTTCACGGGACTGGTACAGAGCGGAGGCCGTTGGTATTCCTATCAGCCGGAGTACCGGGCTCAGGTGGCGGCGTTGCTTGCCGGCCGATTGGCCCTGAGTCATGATCCCTCCGCCCTGCGGTTCGATCACTGTTGGCCCCAGGGAGGCGTTCATCAGGTCTGGGGCCTCGGGGTTCCTCTATGGTTGCTACCCTTCGAAGTCCTGGCTCGCGCGATGGGCTTCGCGCCGTTTCCCGACCTGGCGGCGTTCGGAATCGCGCTCGGCCTGGCCGCCTGGTGTTTACTCTTCTCCCTCCTCCACGAAATCCTTGTCCGCCCACCCGTTGTCCCGGCCCACGAGGCGCCCACACCGGTTCTGCAGCCGAGAGCCCTCTGGCTCTGCTGGACAGGGTTGGCCGCCGCATTGGCCCTGTTTTTCCCTCCGTTTTTGCGGTTGCTGCGCACGCGCTTCCAGGTTTACGAGCAAGCCATTGCGTACGAGTACATCGCCGGGCTCGTATTGCTGGCTCTATTGATCCGCCTGGCCGGCCGGCCGACTCCTTCGCGATGGTGGGCCCTGTGTGGATGGGCCGGGGTGGGAGGATGGATCCGCCCCACCCTTGTCCTTCACGGGATCGCCGCAGTGCTTACCGGTTTGTGGCTCCTGGCAAACCATCGCGGACCGGAATGCGCCGGGGCTGAAGGGCGCACCGCTCGCACGCGGGCTCTCTCGCCGGTGCGACATCCCATCATCACGGGCTTGTTGCTCTTTGTGCTGGGAGGAGCAGGTCTCTACGTGACCAACGCGTTGCGCTTCGGAGACGGATTCGAGTTCGGTCACAGGCTCAATATCCAGAGCTTGTACGGGTCCCTGTATGCAACGCGATTCGACCATCCGTTTGCCACCGAACCCCTTCCGTCCGCGGCTCGAGAGCTTTTCGGGCTCTTGTTCCTCGAAAAGCGGCTGACGTGGGATTGGTACGCCACGAACCTGTTTCCGGGTCAGTCCAGCACGGTCCGATGGCGGGAGATCGGCCTTCCCACGTATGATCCGACCTATCTCGTGCTCTTGCTGTCGGGTTGGGGCGCAGCACTGGCCCTTGCGACGCGTCGGGATCGGCACCGCAACGGGCACGGTCCCTTTCATGCCGCAGATCCTCCCCCGGCAGTCCGGCAGGCGATCGCCGGGCTGGGAGTGTATTCGGGAATTGCAACGTTTCTCCTGACCGCGTTCTATCTGCGCAACTGCGTCATCGCCACGCGTTACATGCTGGACTTCATGCCCGCGTTCGCCGCCGGGATGATGGCCGGTTGGCTGGTCGTTGGACTCGCCTGCGACCGGGTTCCTTCGGCCTCCATGCGCGTGACGCTGCTGGGCACAGCCGGCATCGCCCTGGTAGCCTGGCTCGCATGGCAATCTCGTGCCATGCACCAGATTTACGGCGAGCCACGGCCCCAAACGCGGGCCGAAGCCATCGCATCGCTACAAAAGCACCTGGCCACTCAACCGGTCGCGCTACCGCCGAATGGTCGTTACACGAATCCCGAGGAACCCAGGGCCACCGGGATCCCGTTCAATGGCGCAGGTTGGGAGCGCAATCCCGAGGGCATGCTCATGCCCTGCGTGATCCTCTTCGTGGACTCACCTCACCTGCTGGAATTGGAATTGGAGGAGATCAGCGAGGCACCGATCCCGGCAGATCCGCATGCGATCCGCGCCAGGGTCGGGTTGGAGATGCTGAAGCGGGAATCGGTCGAGCGCACCGAGCGCGGTTGGCGGATTCGATTTGCGGCCCCTCGCCGGCGTTGTTACCAGGAGGGCATCCAGCCGGTTTTCCTGGCCACGGTGCCGCGAAGCTTTCTGGCCGCCCAAGAAGGACTCCCCTGGCGCCTACACCAGGTCCGCTGGCGTTAACCGGCCCTGAAACGGCCTGCTTCTCAGAAAAGCAGGTCCTCCAAATCGGCTCGAGAAAGGCGTGCGTCACCCAAAACCTGCGTGGCCCCTACGCGCGGCTTCCGCCACGGCTGCTGCCCATGGCTTTACTCGGGGCGGAGTTGACGAGAGAGCCCGGTCCAATTCGGACAACGGAACAAGGTAGCCCACCGACGGAAGTCGGCGAATTTGAAGCAAGCCGGCTGGCAATCGGGATCGCCGGATCGATCCATGGTCCTGCGCTTACTGCAGCGACTGCCCCCGAAGCCAGGGTCTGTATTCGAATTCCCGGTCTTCCGGCCGATGGCGGCGACGACCGAGCCGCCATCCACCCAGCCGCCCGACGGAACTCGGCGGAAGCTCGCCCCACAACTATTCACTGCGTGTCCCTGGTGGCTGCCGTCATACTCCCCACGGAAGTCGGCGAAGCCCCCGGGCCCGGTCGCGTCACAGCGTTTCGACGACAGCCACCGAATTGGCGGCTCAGGGCGCACAGGAACCGCCGAAGATCCACAGAAAACCCCGCGGGAGGCGAAGGTACCGCCAACAAGCGCCGCCAACCTGAAAAATCTGCCCGCTGGCGTTGATCCCTGTAAGACCGGTCCACATAACCAGAGCCGCCGGAAGCGCAGCATTCTTCACAACCTATCGAGCCGTTCGCGAAGCTGACCTTCAAAGCAAGCTCAGGCACGCCACGCCGCGCCTCCGCACGGACAGGCCACTGCCCCCAAGATCGGCTGGGATGTCTGCACTCAGGCTCAGGCCGACCGTGCGGGCTTTGGTCGCCTTTGCAGTGAGTGAGAGCGCCGGCTCGGATGCACGCAGTATTGAATCGGCGCTCTGAGTTCATGACCCAGCACCCCCTTGAGGCCGGGATCATGAAAAACGGCCTTGTGGAACGATGGCGGTTTCGCGGCTCCGCTCAAGCCCGCGCAATGCGATGCAGTTTTGCAAGCCCCGCTTTCAAGAGGCAGGGGAAGGCTTTTGCCGGATGCGGCGGGCAAATCTTTGGGCTGCCCCCTCGGGGTGCTTGGTCTTCCCCTCAGGCCGGGTCGGCGCCGGCGAGGGCGTTTCGGCGATAAATCGGCCGGTCCACAATCTGTGCCGGGAATCCCTGGCCACGAATTTCAATCTCGATCGGGGTGCCTGGTTGTGCCCGGGCGGTGGGCACGTAACCCAGTCCAATCCCCACCCCCAGGCAGGGACTCTGCGTTCCGCTCGTCACGCGGCCGCAGGGTTCGCCTTCCACGCGAATCGGATAACCCGGACGCGGCGGCGGGGTGCGTCCGATCATGCGGAACGCCACACTCTGCCGCGACCAACCGCGCTGCTGCTGTTCCTCCAGGGCCGCGCGGCCCACAAAGTCACCCTTGGTCATGACCACAAACCGGGCCAGGCCCGCTTCCCATGGGGTCGTGGTTTCATCCAGTTCCTGCCCGTACAGTGGGTAGCCCATTTCCATGCGCAACGAGTCGCGCGCACCCAGTCCACAGGGTCGGATCCCGTGGGGAGCGCCGGCCTCGAGGATCCGACGCCACAACGCCACAATGGCGCTGTCCGTGCCAATGATTTCGAATCCGTCCTCGCCCGTGTACCCCGTGCGCGACACGAGCACGCCGCTCTTGTCAAAGGCGAACCCGCCAATTTGGTTCTTTCGAAGCTCGGTCACGCGCGCGACCCGCATCCCGGAGATCGAAGGGCCGCTCACGCATGCGTCCAGAAACTTCGTCACTGCCGGGCCCTGGACGGCCAGCGCGGCGTAGTTGTGAGAGGCGTCCGTGACCCGCAGTTCGTCCGGGGACGCGAAGGACTCCGCCAGCTGCTGCAACCAGGCCACGTCCACCGCGGTTCGCGCGGCGTTGACCACCAACAAAAAGACCTCTTCGGACAGCCGGAAGACATACAGATCGTCCACGATGCCGCCACGAGAATTGCACAGCAGACTGTACTGTCCCTGCCCCGGCACCAGGCGGGCGACATCGTTGGTGAGCCCGTAGTTCAAGAAGCGCTGTGCGGCCGGCCCGCTCACGGTGATTTCGCCCATGTGCGAGATGTCGAAAAGGCCGGCCGCCCGGCGCACGGCCCAATGCTCTTCGACGATCCCGGAATACTGCAGGGGCAGTTCCCATCCGGCGAACGACACAAAGCGCGCGCCCAGGCGCTGCTGCTCTTCGAACAGAGGAGTGCGCTTCAGCATGAGGAAAGGGAAGAAGGCCGCGCCAAAGACTCGGGAGCCGCTTCGAGCGGCCGGAGTCGTTCGAGCCTGGCCAGGACTTCCTGGGCCAGCACTTCGTAGGCCGCGGAGGCACTGCTGTACGGATCGTACTCGATAATCGGTTTGCCGAAGCTGGGAGCCTCCGCAAGCCGCGTGGTGCGCGGAATCACCGTTTCAAAGACCAAGTCCCCAAAATACTGACGCACCTCCTCGACCACCTGGTTCGAAAGCCGGGTCCGCGCATCATACATGGTCATCAAGATGCCCAGGAGTTGCAGTCGCGGATTGAGCCCGGCCCTGCGCACCTGATCCAACACCCGCTGCAGCATCGACAGCCCCTCCATGGCGTAATACTCGCACTGCAGAGGCACCAGGACGGCATCCGCGGCCACGAACGCGTTCATGGTCAACAGGCCGAGGGAGGGCGGACAATCGATCAGAATCAGCCCGTAGCGGTCGGCCTGTCGGAGCGACACCAGCGCCTCGCGCAGTCGGTGGACATTCCTCTCGGCCCGCGCCAGTTCCACCTCCGCGCCGCAAAGATCCACTTCACTCGGAACCACATGCAACCCGGCGCAGGCGGTGGGCTGAATCTTTTCTTCCACGGCCCCGCTTCCCAGAAGAACGCCGTACACGCTGCCTCCGGGCCTTTTTTCCAGCCCGAGGCCACTGGTGGCATTGGCCTGCGGATCCAAATCAATCAACACCACCGGCGGTTTCAGTCGCCCCAGACACGCCGCCAGGTTCACGGCCGTAGTGGTCTTGCCCACGCCACCTTTTTGATTGGCCACCGCGATCACGATGCTCGACACAAGGCGGGTGTACCCGATGCACCGCGGGCTTTCAAGCGAGCAGACGGCCCGCCGCAGTCGCAGTCCCAATGCCACTTGCCGGCGCTTCGCCAGTCACCGCAGGGTCCGAGTGGGGACCCGCGGCCATGAGGCGCAACCCATCATGGGCCGAACCATCGGGGCTGGCTGTGGGTGCGACGGCCCGGCGTGTTCGCCCGCGTTTTCCAGGACCCCGAGACGGCCAAACGAACCATGCGCTCCCATGACCGCATTCTCGGGAAACGCGAGCGGTGGCAATCACATCTGGACCCGAAGAGGGGCCAAGCTCACCACCTGAATCCTGTCGAACGCCCTGAAATCTCGCGGCCGCTGGATCCAAACGGTCCAAGGAAAAACAGGGCCCATCACATCGGGCGGCGTTCCGACATCGGCCCTCGCCCCATGGCCGTTGCCACCCCTCAGCCGCATGAATGGGACCTCCGGACCCTGATCGCGAACGCGTTGAGCCGGCAGAACGGCACCCGGCGGGGCGTCCATGGCAGGAATTGGCCGCGCCCTGAGTCAGGTTCGTCGCGGAATAACGAGCGCTCCGGCCGGGTCGCCCGAAGTGCGGAATTCCGCCTGGGAGGCTCTGCCCGCTCCGCTCGCCTCCGAGACCCGCGAGAACCTCGTAGCGCTGTCGCAGCGATGCAGAAGGCCGCCGCTATTCCAGCTCTGGGATCGATACCCAGCGATCCGCATCCCCGCCGTTGACCGCGGAGGTCGACTCCGGTTCTTTCTCGCCCTCCGGCTGACCGCTTGCAGTCAGCATCTCCCGACGTGGCTTCAACAAGGCGTCCAGCGTCCAGGTGGAAACCTGGTAAATCCAGCCCTCCAGTTTTTTTTCCTGGGCGAGCTTGTCGCTCAACCGCTGCTGTTTCTCCTTGAATTCCTTGTCGAGCCGCTCCTTGTCCTCCGGCTTCTCGTCCGCTCCGGGCGTCCGCTCCTGCGGGAGATCGGCGTGGACGCTCACCGTCACATAGTAACTCTGATTGGTTTGGGGGCTGACGTGCAGGGTGTAGGTGAATTGGTCGAAAGTCTCCACGGTCACCGTCACCGGATGTTCCAGTCCGACCTGCCCTGGCGGCGTATCTTTGGGCAGGACATCAAGGAACGAGGGCCAGCTCAGGCCGCTGGTCGCGCTGGTGGCCTTGGCGGAGTCCAGTTGTTCCCCCGGTTTCGCGTCCACCAACTGCCAGGGGGCGCTCTCGGTTTCGCGCCGGATGGCCCACGAGTTCGTAGCCTCGGCAAAGCGGACCTCGACTCGCCGCGGCCGTTCCACCTTGAAAAAGTCCTTGGCAATCCATTGTTCCGGCCTCGGCTCGAACCCGGACAAGGTGTCGGAGATCAGTGCCACCCGCCCGGTCGCTTGCATGGACATCACGAACCGGCCCACGGGGAAGCCCCCGTCACCTTCCATCCCGGCTCCGGCTGCCACCGGACGGGCCTGGGTCTTGCCGAGCAGCAAGCCGGCCAGTGGTTTGCCCTGCGCATCCAGGAACTCGACCAGCGTCGCTGTGTTCGTTCCCGGTCCGGGGGGTAGGAGGGACAGTCGGCCCATCTGGGAGGGGCCCACTTCCTCCACCTGCACCGCCTTCAACTCCGACGCTTTCAGGATCCACTCACTGATCTGATTGAAATTGGCCGGGTAATCCCCTCGCTCCCGCACCCGCCAGAGACCGTCCTTTTTCACCAGGTTCAGTTCATTGGTCTCGCGGCGGATGCGCACGTGCGCAATGTCGTTGATGGCCAGATCGGGCAGGACCTTTGACCCCGCCCCCAGGGCCGCCTGCTGCCAGCTCCGGCTCTCCTGGCGGTAAAGCCAATAACCCGCCCCCCCCAGGACGACCACAAGGCCCAACAGCAACGCCAGTTGTTTGCGGTTCATTTGGCCGATGTCCGTTTGCGCCGATAGAGTGCGATGGCGATGCCCGACAGGGAAACGAACAACGGCATCGCCAGGATGTTCATCCATTGGACGCGCGTCTGCAGCGCGTCAATGTCCCGACGAAACTCGCGGCGCACCCGCTTCAGCTCCTCGCGGGTGCGGGCTTCCTGTTGACGAAACCGCGCAATCTCCGCCTGTTGCTCGGGCGAGAGAATGAATCGCTGGCCCGGTTCCTTTTGCTGCTGGAGTTCGTTCAGGCGCCTCTGGGTTTCTGCCAGGCTGTCCTCGAGTTTCTTGATTTCGGCCTGGTATCGCTCCTGCGCCGCCGCCTGCATCTTTTGAATGCGCGTGAAGGGCCGGCTTGGCATGGCGCGACTGCGAACGCTGATCAGGTTCACGTCGCCGGCCAGCTGCTCCACCACGTTTTGAACAAAGTTCAGGTTGGCGTTGGCCGGTATGCGCAGGATGCCAAAGGGACTGTTCAACTCCCGAATGGCAAACCGGTCGAACAAGAGATCCGCATCTCCCACCAGCACCACCACGGTCTCCTCTTTGCTTTCCTGCAGCGGCGGAGGCCCGTTGGTCGATCCGGGGGCTCCGTTGGGAAAAGCCGTTTTAAACCGGCCGGTTAACCGGATGGCCAGCGGGTGTTCCTTCCCCGAGGAGCGGAACTCCTTCAGGATGTTCTCCCCGCTGATGTGGGCCATGAACCCTTCCACCAACTGGGACTCCGGCGTGCTCTTCAGCAACACCGTCTGTTTCAACCCCTCGACCGGTGTGCCCGAGAAAGCCCCGACCAGCGGCATCCATAACGTCCCAAGTTCACTGGTCACCGGATCATCGGGATTCATCCCCTGCCGGGTCACCGCCAGAAAGGCCGGGGCCTCCACCGGCTGATTGCGTTGACCCAACAGCTGCATCTTGAAGTTCAAATCGGCCACGACCTTCGTGGTGTCGAACCGCAGCCCCCACGCCGTCAAAAGTTTCTCCAGATTCGAGGGCGCCCCCGGCATGCTGAACGGCAGATTGCCCTGCTGCCGGCTGTCCGCCAGCGACACCGGATCCAGGAAGGCCACCAGCTTGCCGCCGCGCATCAGGAACTGGTCAATGGCGTACTGGGTCTTCTCGGAAATGTCCCGCGGATGGATGATCACGAGCACCTGAATGTCGTCATCGATTTTTTCCGCGGTCAGTTCCACGCGGCGCACGGTGAAGTCGGCTTGCAACTCGCTGACCACCGCCCACGGTTCCTGATTCCGCTGGCCCATCTGCATCATGAACGGATTGGCCGGGCCGCCGAACACCGGCAGGGCACTCATGATCCCCACCACCGGCTTTTCCGGTTTGATCACCCGCGTGATGGCCCGCAGGATGTCGTACTCGAGCAACCGTTCCCGGGTCGGAGCCAGAAAAGGAATGGCAGCCCGGGAATCAAGCATGCTGACCGCCAGCCCGAGATAGAAACGATCGCCGGTGGGCAGCAACTGCGGCTCCATGTTGTCCATCCGCGCCGAGTCCTCCGCGTCCGAGTCGGGTTGGGGATCCAGCTTCTCGATCCGCAGCTTGCCGCCGGCCGCCTCCCGAAACTCCTCCAAAAGATCCTCCACCCGCCGGGCATAGTTGCGCAAAAACACCGTCTCCGGCGTGGCCGTGTCGAGGCGAGACCAGTAAAACCGGATGGTGACGGGGGTATCCAGCCGACTCAGAATGGCGCGCGTGCCGGGAGACAGGGTGTAGGCCTTCTCGGCAGTCAGGTCCACCCGGTGCTTGAACCGGGCCGTGACCAGGTTCAGCCCCAGCAAAATGATGAACATGGCCGCCACGCCGACGGCCGAGAATACGATCGTTTCCCAGGCTCGCTTGTTCATGGCATCAGGACGCGCACGCTCAACCGGCGCGCAGACCGCGCAAAATCACACTCGTGGTGAACAGCGCAAACACGGTCACCGAGAGGAAATACACGATGTCGCGTGTGTCGAGCACGCCTTTGTGAAAGGCGTCGAAGTGCGTAATGAAGCTGAAGGAGGCGACCAGTTCCACCAGTGGGGCCGACCACTGGGCCAACAGGTTGGTCACCGGCGGAAACCCGGCCAGAATGAGGAAGAGACAGATGACCACCGACAAGATGAAGCTGATGACCTGATTGCGGGTAAGGGCCGAGGTCATGCAGGTAATCGCCAGATAGGCTCCCGCCATGAGCAGGCTCCCGCAATAGGCTGCAAAGATCACGCCGTTATCCGGGTCGCCCAGATAGTTCACGGTGATCACCAGCGGGAAGGTCAGCGCCAGCGCGAGCGCCAGGAACAACCAGGAAGCCAGGAACTTGCCCAGGATGGCCTGCCAGGCCGTGATGGGCATGGTCAGCAGCAGCTCCAGCGTGCCCACGCGCCGTTCCTCGGCCCACAAACGCATGCCCACCGCCGGCACGAGGAACAGGTAAAACCACGGATGCCAGATGAAGAACGCCGCGAGCGAGGCTTCTCCCCGCTCGAAAAACCCGCCCACCATGAAGGTGAAAAACCCGCTCAGCAACAGGAAGATGACAATGTACACATAGGCCACCGGGGAAGCGAAGTAGCCCGACAGCTCGCGCTTGGTGATGGTCCAGATGTTGGCCAGGGATTCCTTCATACGCCTGAAGCAAATGCGCCGGATGCGCCCCACGGCGTCACGGGCCGGATCGTTACGTCCTCGGGGCGGCGCGGTCGCCCACCTCCCGGACCGTGTCCGGCATGGTGATGCTGCGGAAGACCTCGTCCAATCGGCCCTCCTCCACCCGCAACTCCTCCAAGGTCCAACCCTGCACGGCCTCCGCCACCGCCCGGGTGAATGCTCCGTTCACGCCGGGTTCCTTCGGGAAGACCCGGGCACGCACCAGATTCTCCTTTTCCTCCAGGATGCTGACGCGCTTGACCCCGGGCACCTGGTAAAGACGCGAAGAAACCGCGGCAGCGGACTGATTGCGCACCTGCAACGTCACGGCACCCGCCATTTCGGAACGCGCGCGCAATTCGGCCGGGGTGCCGTTGGCCACGATTCGCCCGCGGTCAATGATGATGGCCCGGGTACAAGCGGCGTCCACTTCCTCGAGGATGTGCGTGGAAAAGATGATCGCTTTGGTTTGGCCCATGCGCCGGATGAGGGTGCGCACTTCGTGTTTCTGGTTTGGATCCAGGCCGTCCGTGGGCTCGTCCAAGACCAAGACGGGAGGGTCATGGAGGATGGCCTGCGCAAAGCAGGTGCGGTGTCGGTAGCCCTTCGAGAGGGTCTCAACGCTTTGGTGCAACACGCTCTCCAGGAAACACATTTCCACCACCCGGTGCACCGCCTGCTTTCGCGCCTGTCCTCGCAAGCCCCGCAATTCCGCCACGAAGTTCAAGAAGCCGTACACCGTCATGTCGGTGTAGGCCGGCGCGTTCTCCGGCAGATACCCGATCAGCCGCTTGGCCGGTATCGGGGTCTCCCACATGTCGTGCCCGCCAATCCACACGCGGCCCGCTGTCGGTGGGATGAACCCCGTGATCATGCGCATGGTGGTGGACTTGCCCGCGCCGTTGGGCCCCAGGAAGCCCAGCACCTCCCCGGGAGCCACCGTGAACGACACGTCGTCCACCGCCCGTTTCGGACCAAACTGTTTTGTCAAATGCTCGACCCGAATCATCGTCTTCCTTGCGCCAGCACGGACAGAATCCCATGTATAGCGCGAGAGCGTCGGTCTGTCCATTCTTTTCTCGCCGCGAAACCCGGGCGACCGCCGCTCGCCTAATTAAACCGTCCAGACCGAAAAACGTTCAAAGCTCCGCCGTCATCGCGACCCCGCCGGCGCCACCCCGGGTTCCGAGCCGGCCCAACGGAGCCCCAGGATCACCGCGGTGCCCAGCAACAGCCCGCTGCAGACCAGGTAGGGCAGCGGCGGCAGAATGTGAAGCGTCGTGGTGGCAAAGATCGGGCCCAGGATCCGCGCCAGACTGCCCATGCCCTGGGCCACGCCAAAGGTGGCCCCCTGCTCATGCTCGTGGGTCAGATTGGAGAGCAGCCCAAACAACGGAGGTCGCGTCAGGCTCGAACCGACGGAAAGCAATCCCAGCGCCCCCAACAACGCCCACCAACCCAGCCCCTGCGAACTCCCCAACACCGACCACTCCAGCAACCCCTGTCCCCGAATGAACGGTAACATCGACAGGCTGCAGGCCGTACAAACCAGACTCACCAGGATGAGGCGTACCTCGCCCCACCGGGACACCAGCCGCCCCACCGCCATCCCCTGCATCAGGGCGCCCAGGATCCCGCAATACGCGAACAAAAACACCACGGTCGCCGCCGCTTCGCCGTTGTGCGTCAAATCCAGGCCGAAATTGTCGCTGACCACCAGCGGCAACGTGCTCTCGAAACAGCTAAAGGCAAACGTGGCCAGAAAAAACACCATGACCAACAACCCGACCCGGGGGGTGCGCAACGTGTGCCAATACTGCGCCCAATGCGGCCGTTGAACGCTCGGGATGGGCCCGCTCCGACGGCTCTCGGCCAGAATGAACCAGGCCAGGAGAAAGTTGACCGTGCACAACGCCGCCGCCATCCAGCCCGGCCCGCTGAGTCCCCACTGCTTGAGGCTGATGCCCCCGAGAATCGGGCCAAAAATGAATCCCAGTCCGAAGGCCATTCCGATCAACCCCATCCGCCGGGCACGCTCGGCCGGGGGCGTGATGTCGGCAATATAAGCCTGGGCCACGGTGATGTTGCCGCCGCAGGCACCCGCAAAAGCCCGGGACACCCCCAACAACAGCAGCGCCAGCGCGGAATCCCGCAATCCGCTGCTCAGCGCAAACAATACGTACGACACGGCCGCACCCGCCGTGCTCAACAACAACACCGGCCGACGGCCCACGCGATCGGACCAACGCCCCCACCACGGCGCGCAGATGAACTGAAAGGCCGAAAAGGAAGCGATGATCAGACCCAGCACCCAGCTCTTGGCCCCAAACTCCCGACCATACAGCGGGACCAGGGGCACCACGATCCCAAACCCCACCAGGTCAAGAAACACGGTCAGCCAAATGATGGCCAGCGAGGGGCGTTTCATGCGGTTCCGGACCGGCGCGGCCACCGGCCGTCTGCGTCAATGGTTCGCGACACGGCGCGGAATCTACGTGCGCCCAGGACCGCGTCAAGGGATGCGCACCTCGCTACGCTCGGACCGCACGCAGACCCAGAACATCTTGCATGTCGTACAGGCCCGGAGGCCTTCCCACGACCCATCGGGCCGCGCGGAGGGCGCCGTGCGCGAACGTGTCGCGACTGGAGGCCCGGTGTGTCAACTCCAGACGCTCCCCCTGCGTCGCAAAGATGACCGTGTGCTCGCCCACGACATCCCCGCCGCGGACCGCATGCACGCCAATCTCCTCTGCGCTCCGCGGGCCCACCCAACCGTGTCGCCCATGGCGGACCACCGACTCAAGCTGCTGTCGGCGCACGCGCGCCAGAATCTCGGCCAGACTTCGCGCCGTGCCGCTGGGTGCATCCTGCTTCTGGCGGTGGTGCATTTCTACGATCTCCAGATCGTAGCCCGGCCCGAGGACCTCCGCCGCCCGTTCCACCAGCCAGAACAGGGTGTTCACGCCAGTGGAGAAGTTCGACGTCCAAACAATCGGGATCCTTCGCGCGCATTCGCCAATCCACGCTCGAGCTTTTTCCTCGTGACCGGTGGTGCCCAAAACCACGGCCATGCCCCGCTCCACGCACAATGTCAACATGCGCTCCGTGGCGGCAGGCACGCTGAAATCCACCACCACCTCCCCACGGTCCAGCACCGCGGCCAAATCGTCGCCCTGATCCACCTGGGCGGTGATTTCCATGTCCGGATGCTGGCCGACACACTGGAGAATGGCGCGGCCCATGCGACCCCGCGCGCCATGAAGAATGATCCGGGTCATGAGATGCTCCTGTTTCCCGGCCGGAATTCAGACCGTCCGCGTTGCCGACCGACGGCGCGTTTGGGGAGCTGGCGCGGCGCCGGACCTGATCAGCCCACAGGCCTGCAAAGTCTGCGCCAGCCGTTCCCGATTGGCCGGGGCCATGGGCACCAGCGGCAGACGGTATTCCTCTGCAATCAGTCCCATCATCGCCAGGGCGGCCTTCACGGGAATCGGATTGGTCTCGAGGAACAGGTCCTTGAACAACGGGTAGTACCGCGCGTGAATGCGCCTGGCCGTGCCGGGGTCGCCCTCCGCGAATGCGTTCACCATCCGCACCATTTCCCGCGGGATCACGTTGGAGGCCACACTGACCACCCCGTTGGCGCCCACCGCCATGAACGGCAGCGTCAGAGCGTCGTCACCGCTGAGGATCCAGAACCGCGGACCCAGGGCGGCGCGCAACTGGCTCACCCGATCGGGGTTGCCGCCGGCCTCCTTGATGCCCACCACGTTCGGGCACGCCTCGGCCAGCCTCCGCACTGTGTCCACCGCGATCTCCACGCCGCATCGGCTGGGGATGTTGTACAAGATGACCGGCAGCCGCGTCGCCCGCGCCACCTCTCGAAAATGCTGAAACAATCCCTCCTGCGTCGGCCGGTTGTAATACGGGGCGACTTGCAAGGTGGCGTCCGCCCCGGCCGCCTCGGCACGCTGGGTCAAATAAATGGCCTCCTTCGTGGAATTCGCGCCGCTCCCGGCCATCACCTTGGTCCTTCCCGCGGCCACCTTCACCGTCAGCTCGATCACGCGCACATGCTCTTCATAATCGAGCGTCGAAGATTCGCCCGTGGTGCCCACCGGCACAACTCCGTCCACGCCCGCGCGCACCTGCCGCTCGATCAATCGTTCCAACGCCGCCTCGTCAATATGGCCATCCCGAAACGGCGTCACCAACGCAGTGTAAGTCCCTTTCCACTCAGCCATAACCTTCGCCCCGCAGCATGGACCCGAAATCCCTCGGGCGCCAGTCCAAAGCCGCTAGGATCCGTTGCAGGGCACCTTTCAACCGGTCAGCGCCGGCCAACATCCCGCCCTTGAAGCCCCTTGAGGAAGTCCAATGAACCGTTACCGGCTCGCTCCCACCATCCCGCCGAAGAGGCACCCGTCCGGGCAGAATCCTTCTTCCGTCTCTCCCCCGCAGAAGTCGCATTGCCGTCGGTTCCCTGGGGGCAATCCCCATCCGCCGCGAGGCAGCGTGTGGGCATGCGACTCACAAGGACGGCCTCTTGGTGGATTCTCTGCGGACTTCTTCGTTATGCCGGCATCGCTGGATCCCGACGTGCTGGGGCCATCACCGACCGCCTCCGCCGGCCTGCCCAAGGCGATGTCCTGATTCTGAATCAGGATGCGCGCTCGGGGGAGACGCCCAGCCCGAGCTACCGAAACAGCGCCGCGCCCCACCTTCAACCGTGAAACAATCGGCCATCGGGCCTCTGAACAGGGGCGTTATCCGGGAGGAAGGGAACGGGGAAGCTCGACTTCCAAATGGCCCGGGGAATTCCTTTCTGTCCCACGGGACAGCCGGGCTTTTGCCCGCGACCGACTCCTGCTGCACAATCCTCATCCTGCGATCCGGGCCGGAAGATGTTGGAACAAGCAAGAGACGCGTGTAGCAAGGGGCTGCTCGAAACCAAAAGTCGCATCACCCGGAGCGAAGGCGAGAATCGGCCGAGCTCGGTAAGATTCGGTCTCTCAGGCGCCGTGGAGAGTCCGCGCCCATGTAACCGCACAGCTGATCCCCGGGATGCAACCACGCCCGGCAGGCTCGGGGCGTGGCCCACAGGGCATTTCAGGGTTTGGACACGCCCGAAAGCTCGACGGGATTTCAGACGTCCCCGGCACCGGAGATTCGAGCGAAAACGTGATTTCAACGGGATTCATGAGGCCGATGTGCCAAAACCGGCATGCGCCTTTGGCCCTCCATGAATGGCGTCGGCTCATTCCTCAGCCCGGAGGAATCCATCCGCGACTCCTCCCCCAATCCGCCACGCCCGAAAAGGGCGCTGTCCAACGACGAACACCAGGTTCGCGGGGCAGGCCACTCCGAACTGAACCCTTTGAGACGAAAGGAATCCCGATTGGCCAGCGTGGCCGGGGCCGTGCCCCGGGGCCGATCCATCCGCGCCCTGCAGGGGCAAATCCGCGGCAGGCCGTGGGGGCGAAATCTTCCCGACCCTTGGATGGGTTTTGGCTGCCAGTGAATTATCGAGGACTGCTCGGGATTGGGGCCGGTTGCGGCCTTCGCGCGGCAGGGCTCCCGGTGCTGGAGATTTGCGGCGCGGTGCATTTCATTTCCCGGACACCCCGTCAACGGGGCGGACTTTCGGGCGTCTGCGGCACGGGACAGCTGTGGCAAATCGACATTTCCCTTGGATTGGGAATCTGGTGCTTAGAAGCTCAAACTTGCCCGGTTGGGAAACCGTACAGGGCAGATGCATGGTGCGGTTGGCCGCGACCGTCCCGGGGGCGGGCGCCACCTTGGTCCGGCGCTCCCGGCGCCCCCGGCCGACAGTGGAAGCGGACTGGCAGGTCCGCGCCCGGCTTGCAGGAGGATCTGCCCCGTTGGAGGACGTCTGGTTGCTTACCAGTATTCCACCGGCCCGGCAGGAACCGGGACCGCTTGGAGTTCCTCGCCAGGCCCCGACGTTTCTTGGAAGTTCATGGTCAACGGCGCAGGCTGGTAGCGGGGCAGCAAGTTGCCCTGTTCATCCAGGAACTGACGCCGCCAGCGGAGGTACTCGGCCAGGATCTCCTCGAACTCTTCACGCCGGCTCAAGTGGACGATGCGGCGGTTGAATTCATGGTTGGGCCCGAACCGCCGGGCATACCAGGGAGCCACCTTGCGAAACATCTTGCATCCGGTCTCTTCTCCGAAAACTTCCACCATCAGATCGAGGTGCCGGCGCATCACACGAATCCGTTCCTCGAAACTCGGTTCGGGAGGCGGCACTGCGCCCGGTGGTTCCCCCCGGCTCGACGGAGATGTCCCCAGGGCCTCGGGATGGCCCCGCAACCGCAGGTAGGCCCATGTTCGCTGGAAAATCCAGGGGTCGTAAAAGGCCCCGCGACCGATGCTGACCCCGGCGCAGCCGGTGACCTCCAACATGGTCCAGGCTGCTTCCGGGGTCGTCACGTCCCCGTTGCCGATGACCGGGATGCGGTGCACCGCTTGGACCACCCTCCGGATGCCTTCCAGGCTCACTTGACCACTGAATCCCTGTTCTCTTGTTCGTCCGTGAACCGTGATGGCGGCCACGCCCACATCTTCTAGGGCGCGGGCCAAGTCCGGCGCCGTCAGGTTTCGAGCATCCCAACCGAGCCGCATTTTCGCGGTCACGGGGATGCGAACCGCCTCCACCACGGCTCTGGCCACCGCCACGGCCTGGTCGATGCTGCGCATCAACGCACTTCCGGCACCCACCTGACAAACCTTCCGGACCGGACAACCCATGTTGATGTCCACCACGGCCGCGCCCAGGGCCTCGACCATCTGGGCGGCATCCCGCATCTCCTCGGGTTTGCTGCCGAACAACTGGACCGCCAGGGGTTGATCCGCCGGATGCATTTGCACCAGCTTCAGGGCCTTCGGACGCCGTTCCAACAAAGACCTGGCGTTGACCAGGTCCGTGGTGGCCAGCCCGACGCCGCCGATTTCCCGGATTACGAGCCGGAAAGGCAGGTTGGTGTAACCCGCCAGCGGGGCCAGAAAAAGGTTGGTGGCCAATTTGAGTGACCCAATCTGCATAAAAACAAGATGCGACGCCCCGGCTTCGGTCTCAAGCCGCACCAAGGAGCCAGCCGGCCGTCCGAGTGGCGACTTTTCGCAATGCCGCAGAGAAAACGGGAGACGTGCCTGCGGCGCATTCGAGCTCCATGCCGTCAGCAGGCAGGGTCGGGTCATGCATCGGCTCGAAGCGAATCCCGGGGAGCGCCCCAACCGCCGCACGGACCGTTCAAAATCCCCGCGCTCTCATGGCGGGAAAGTCGGGCCAAAAAGCGCATTTGGCGGGGCGTCGGTTGCCCGACGGGGTTGGCGCGGTCTGGCGTTTCGCGGCCAACGGCGCCTCCATGACCCCGGTAGGGATTCGGGACGTCCCTCAAAGAGTCGCCCGGACGCGGGCTTCGGAGGTTCCTCCGCTGTCCAATTACTTCTTGTGCAGGGCGGGAGCATCCCGCTTCGTCGCTCGGCCGCATTCCAGCCAAGTCGTCCACTCGGGTCATGAAGCGGCCTGTTTCGAGTTGGGGCTCGTCCGCTTGTCATCAGAGTTGGCGGCTTCGGCGCCCGTTGGCCGTGCCGAGCCGGCCCGGGCCCAAGCGCGCATTCCCTTCGAGCCTTCTTCGAGAGAAGCGCCACCAGGCGGTTTTTTGCCCGGAGCAGATCCTTCTGGAGCGGCTCCGGCCTGGAGGGGGTGAGGGGCGGCGTTGGGGGGCCGGAGTGAGGGGTTCGGGGCGCGCGGGCTGCACAGGTCCCTGGCCCACGAGCCCGGTCATGACCAAAAAGAAGCGGCAGTTGAAGCTTGAGGCTCCAACTGCCGCATAATGAGTTCTGGCAGCAACCTACTCTCGCGGAAGCTAGACAACCACTACCATCGGCAATGCAGCGTTTCACGGCCGTGTTCGGAATGGGAACGGGTGGGTCCGCTGCTTCATGGCCACCAGAAAATCCTTCCGGGTCACCTATGCCTGCTCCGGCCCGGTGGGCCGAGCGGGCAGGACCCAAAGCCTTTGAAAGAGCGCGGGGTTCTCTGAAAACTGCGCACAGCGCCACAAGGGAGCTGCAGTCGCGGGTCGAAAATCGCCTTCCGTCTTGCGACGGAGAAGACGATCAAGCCGCACGACCGATTAGGACCAGTCGGCTGAACGGATTGCTCCGCTTACACGTCTGGCCTATCAACCCGGTAGTCTTCCGGGGGTCTTCAGGGACCTTGCGGTCCGGGAGGCCTGATCTTGGGAGGGGCTTGGCGCTTAGATGCTTTCAGCGCTTATCCCTTCCGCACATGGCTACGCAGCGCTGCCCCTGACGGGACAACTGCCACACCAGAGGTGCGTCCTTCCCGGTCCTCTCGTACTAGGGAAGGAATCCCTCAAGCCTCCTGCGCCCACAGTGGATAAGGACCGAACTGTCTCACGACGTTCTGAACCCAGCTCGCGTACCGCTTTAACCGGCGAACAGCCGGACCCTTGGGACCTTCTCCAGCCCCAGGATGCGATGAGCCGACATCGAGGTGCCAAACCGGGCCGTCGATGTGAACTCTTGGGCCCGATCAGCCTGTTATCCCTAGCGTACCTTTTGTCCGATGAGCGACGGCGATTCCACATTCCACCGCCGGATCATTTGGGCCTGCTTTCGCACCTGCTCGACTTGTAGGTCTCGCAGTTAACCCGGCTTCTGGCCATACCCTCACCGCACGGTTGCCAACCGTGCTGAGCCGAGCTTCGCGCTCCTCCGTTACCTTTTAGGAGGAAACCGCCCCAGTCAAACTGACCCGCACGCACTGTCCCCCGCCTGGCTTCACAGGATCGGGGTTAGAATCCTAATTGGCGCAGAGTGGTGTTTCACATTGCGACTCCACGGGAACCGAAGCCCCCGCTTCCAAGTCTCCCACCTACGCTACGCAGCGCCAACCAGAACCCAATACGTGCTTACAGTAAAGGTGCATAGGGTCTTTCCGTCCTACTGCGGGCAGGCGGCATCTTCACCGCCATTACAGTTTCGCCGAGAACCTCTCCGAGACAGTCGCTCAGTCGTTACACGATTCGTGCAGGTCGGAACTTACCCGACAAGGAATTTCGCTACCTTAGGACCGTTATAGTTACGGCCGACATTCGCGGGGACTTAGGCGCGCGGCTTCGCCTTGCGGCTAACCGAGCGCTTTCATCTTTCCGCATTGGTCACGTGTCACTCCCTATACGTCGTCTTCACGACTTGGCAGAGAGCTGTGTTTTTGTTAAACAGTCGCTAAGCGCCGTTCACTGCGGCCCGCAACGCCCGTCTTGCGACCGGCGTCGGGGCACCCCTTCTCCCGAAGTTACGGGGCCAATTTGCCGAGTTCCTTAGAGAGGTTTCTCTCGCGCGCCTGAGTGCATTGACACCCACCCACCTGTGTCGGTTTCCGGTACGGGCGGACAAGGCGGCCCGCCTGAAGGCTTTTCTCGGCACAGTCAACACCGGTGCGCTTCGGCCGAAGCCTAAGCTCAGCATTCGATTGCCTAGCCGGCGTCTTTCCATGCGTCCCCTTCAGGCCAACTCCTTGCCCGGCGCAGGAATATTTAACCTGCTGTGCATCCACTACGCCTTACGGCCTCGTGTTAGCTCCCGGCTAACCCTGGGCGGACGAACCTGGCCCAGGAAACCTTGGGTTTACGGCGACCGGGATTCTCACCCGGTTTCTCGCTACTCGTGTCCGCATTCTCACTGGCCGGCGCTCCACGGTCGGTCTCCCTCCCGCTTCACCGCACCGGTCACGCTCCCCTACCACCCGGACCCGGCGCACCGGATCCGGATCCACAGCTTCGGTAGGCGGTTTGATCGCCAATCATTTTCGGCGCGACATCGCTCGATGAGTCAGCTGTTACGCACTGTTTAAATGATGGCTGCCTCTAAGCCAACATCCTCACTGTCTAAGCGACGTCACATCCTTTCCACTGAACCGCCTTGAGGCACCTTAGCTGGTGGTCTGGGCTGTTGCCCTCTCGGCCACGGACCTTATCGCTCGTAGCCTGACGGCCGGGGTAATGGGATCGGAGGCATTCGGAGTTTGATTGGTTTTGGTAGGCTGGTGGGCCCCCTAAGCCATTCAGTGCTCTACCTCCTCCGAGTACTGGCCCGACGCTCGCCCTCAAGCGATTTCGGGGAGAACCAGCTATCACGGGGTTTGATTAGTCTTTCGCTCCTACCCTCAGGTCATCTCAGGATTTTTCAACATCCACGAGTTCGGCCCTCCACCTGGTGTTACCCAGGCTTCAGCCTGCCCAAGGGTAGATCACCTCCGCTTCGGGTCTATGGCCCGCGACTGAACGCGCTGTTCGCACTCGCTTTCGCTTCGCCTCCGGTCCTGAGGACCTTAGGCTCGCCACGGACCATAACTCGCGGACTCATTATGCAAAAGGCACGCCGTCACCGCTTGCGCGGCTCCGACACCTTGTAGGCATGGGGTTGCAGGCTCTGTTTCACTCCCCTCATCGGGGTTCTTTTCACCTTTCCCTCACGGTACTGGTGCACTATCGGTTGCCAGGGAGTATTTAGGCTTATCCGGTGGTCCGGACGGATTCGCACGAAGTTTCACGTGCATCGTGCTACTTGGGATCCCTCCGGGGGGCCTCGGGTTTTCGCCTACGCGGCTGTCACGCTCTCTGGCCGCCCTTTCCAGAGCGTTCGGCTAACCTTTGGCACATCCCCTTGTGGAGGTCCCGCAACCCCGGGAGGACAAGTCCTCCCGGTTTGGCCTCTTCCGCTTTCGCTCGCCACTACTCACGGAATCCCATTCGGTTTCTTTTCCTCCGCTTACTGAGATGTTTCACTTCAGCGGGTGTCGCCTCGCCGGACTATGCATTCATCCGGCGATGACCGGCGATTAAGCCGGCCGGGTTGCCCCATTCGGAGATCCCCGGATCAACGCCTGCTTGCGGCTCCCCGGGGCTTATCGCAGCTTGCCACGTCCTTCATCGCCTCCTGGCACCAAGGCATTCACCCCAAGCCCTTAGTAGCTTGATCGCAAAGTCTGGCCCGTTGGGAGGTCCGGCAAACCCGGACATCCGCTCGGGAGACCCAGCGAACTGTATCTGCCCTGATGGACACTATGCGCAGTTTTCAAAGAACCCACCGGTCCGACCGCGGCCCGCGGCGGCAGCCGGTCGGCTGCCCCGGGCGCGGTCCCGGCTCGAAATTCGCATTCGGCGTGGTGGGCGTGACTGGACTTGAACCAGTGACCCTGCGCTTATCAAGCGCATGCTCTAACCAACTGAGCTACACGCCCGTCGGCGCGGGCCGGGCTGGCAAAGCCGGTTGGTGGAGCTGAGGAGACTCGAACTCCCGACCTACAGCTTGCAAAGCTGCCGCTCTACCAACTGAGCTACAGCCCCACGCGGATGGCCCTCCGGGCCGGCCGCCACGCGAGACGATCGCCAAAGAACCTGGCGTTCACTGAGAGCTGAATGGTGCGACAAGCGATCGCCCGGTCCTCCGCCGCAGCGGAGGTTCGACCTCGGAAGTCCCGTTGAAAATCCGGGACCCGTGATCTCCTTAGAAAGGAGGTGATCCAGCCGCAGGTTCCCCTACGGCTACCTTGTTACGACTTCACCCCAATCACCAGCCATACCTTCGGCACCCGGTCAAGGGCGACTTCGGGTACAGCCGGCTTTCGTGGTGTGACGGGCGGTGTGTACAAGGCCTGGGAACGTATTCACGGCGCCGTAGCTGATGCGCCATTACTAGCGATTCCAGCTTCATGCCGGCGAGTTGCAGCCGACAATCTGAACTGGGCCCGGTTTTTGGGGATTTGCTCCACCTTGCGGTTTCGCGTCCCATTGTACCGGGCATTGTAGTACGTGTGCAGCCCTGGCCATAAGGGCCATACTGACTTGACGTCATCCCCACCTTCCTCCTCGTTGAAGCGAGGCAGTCCGTCCAGAGTGCTCCGGTCTTGCGACCGGGTGGCAACAGGACGCAGGGGTTGCGCTCGTTGCGGGACTTAACCCAACATCTCACGACACGAGCTGACGACAGCCATGCAGCACCTGTGCACGCTCCCCTTGCGGGGTCGTCACCCTTTCGGGCTCCTACCACGTGCATGTCAAGGCCAGGTAAGGTTCTTCGCGTTGCATCGAATTAAGCCACATACTCCACCGCTTGTGCAGGCCCCCGTCAATTTCTTTGAGTTTCAACCTTGCGGCCGTACTCCCCAGGCGGCACGTTTAACGCGTTAGCTACGCCACGGACGGGGTCGAATCCGCCCACGGCAAACGTGCACCGTTTAGGGCTGGGACTACCAGGGTATCTAATCCTGTTTGCTCCCCCAGCTTTCGTGCCTCAGCGTCAGGAGTTGTCCAGGGACTCGCCTTCGCCACCGGTGTTCCTCTCGATATCTACGCATTTCACTGCTACACCGAGAATTCCAGTCCCCCCTCCAACCCTCGAGCCGGGCAGTTTCCGACGCCATTCCGAGGTTGAGCCTCGGGATTTCACGTCAGACTTACCCGACCGCCTACGCACCCTTTACGCCCAGTGAATCCGAACAACGCTCGGGACCTCTGTATTACCGCGGCTGCTGGCACAGAGTTAGCCGTCCCTTCCTCTGCCGCTACTATCAGCCACCGACGTGTTAGGTCGGCGGGTTTGTTCGCGGCTGACAGGGGTTTACGAGCCGAAGCCCTTCATCCCCCACGCGGCGTCGCTCCATCAGGCTTTCGCCCATTGTGAAAGATTCTCGACTGCTGCCACCCGTAGGTGTCTGGGCCGTGTCTCAGTCCCAGTGTGGCTGGTCGTCCTCTCAGACCAGCTACCCGTCTTAGCCTTGGTAGGCCGTTACCCTACCAACTAGCTGATAGGCCGCGGGCTCCTCGCGAAGCGGCAGGCCTTGCGGTCCCCACCCTTTAATCCCGCAGGGATGCCCCCACGGGACCACATCCGGAATTAGCCCACCTTTCGGCGGGTTATACCGGTCTTCGCGGCAGATTACCCACGTGTTACTCACCCGTTCGCGACTCCGGCCGCCGGATATTGCTACCCGACGACCAGCGTTCCACTTGCATGTCTTATCCACGCCGCCAGCGTTCGTTCTGAGCCAGAATCAAACTCTCCGTGGCAAAGCACGCAGGTCTGATTCCGCAACCGGTCCCGCAGGACCGGCCGCCGTATCGGTTGAAACTCCGGATCCGACCCACCTGCCGGTCGGCTCCAGAGGGGCTCTCACTTGTCGCACGATTCAACTCTCAAAGAACGCCGGGTCGTCTCCACGACCCTCAAAATCTGCACCCGCCGTCCGCGGGATTCAACTTTTTCTTTCACCGCAGACGACACAGCAACGCGCCGCGTTGCTCTCTCACAACCGGCTTTCGCGCAGCCGTTGTTTTGTGCCGTGAAATTTATTTCCAGCCGACGCTGCTGTCAACAGGGTTTTTTCGATTTTTTTTCCCGGCGCAGCGTCCTCTCGTAAAGAACGACTTCACTCTATGCAGGCGACCGCGCGGGTGCAAGAGGTTTTTTTTCAAAATCCTGCAGAGCCTCCCGAACGCCCACCTGGCTCCGGATTCTGCTGCGCCGCCGCCAAGGCCGCCTGCCACACAAGCTGGACACTGACGTTGTGTTCCCGGGCCCGAAGTCGGCAGCTCTCCCACTCCGGCTTGCAGTGCACGATGCGGCCCTGCCACTCGGCCACTTTTACCTCCACAGGACCGTAGGGCGTGGAGACCGACTGGATGCGACGCCGGAGCTTGCGTCGCTCGATCCACGAGCGGCGCACCCCCAGAGCCGGTGTCTCGCACAGGATCAGGGCCGTGAAGGCGTCGGCCTTTTCCGGTGTGCACAACACCGTCAGCAGCACACCCGGCCTGCCCTTTTTCATTTGCGCGGGGAGGCAAAAGACCTCGAGGGCTCCGAGCTCCCGGGCCCGCTCCATGAAATGGCCCAGGGCCTCCCCGGTCACGTCGTCCAGGTTGGTCTCCAACACGGCCACGGTGTCCGCTTCCCAATCATACGGGCCCCGCGCCGGTTCTGCCTGATGGCCAAGGACCGCGCGCAGCACGTTCGGGCGCGTCCGCAAGGTCCGCGATCCCAGACCATGGCCGATGCGTTCGGCCACCAGCGAAACCATCGGGCCAAAAGACTCCGCGAACTCGGCCAGAAAGGCCGCGCCCGTGGGCGTCACCAACTCATGAGGTTCCTCGCACTGGGTGATGGGAATGCCGCGCGCCCCGAGAATGGCCAGCGTCGCAGGGGCGGGCAACGGCAACCGGCCGTGCGCACACTCGACAAAGCCCGTCCCGTCCACCACCGCAGAAGCCATCACGCGCGGCCGTCCCAGCATCTCCAGGGCCACGCATCCGCCCACAATGTCCACGATGGAATCGATCGCGCCCACTTCGTGGAAATGCACCTCTTCGACCCGACAGCCGTGGATGCGCGCCTCGGCCGTGGCGATGCGCTGAAACACGGCCAGGGCCTTTTGTCGGACCCAGTCCGACAGGGCACTTTGAGAGATTAGCAGCTCGATTTCCTTGAATGTGTGGTGCTCATGAACGTGGTGGCCCGGGGCGGAGGATCCGGAGCTCGGCCCTTCGTGAGAGGGATGCGGGTGACCGTGCTCGGGGTGGCTTTCCCGGGGCAGGGACGCCCGGGCGCCGGGCCCGGAGTCGGACGAGACGGTCGCCGGCGCGGGAGCTCGGGGAGAATGCACTTCGACGCGAAAACCGGCCAGGCCGCTGCGTGTCTCCCGCCACACCTGCCAATCCCATTCGCTCAGGGGCAGCTTGCGCAGTTCCTGGCGGACGCGTTCCGGGGAAACGCCCAAATCGAACAGCGCGCCCAGCAGCATGTCGCCGCTGATCCCGCTGCCAAGGTCGAGGTAAAGAACGTGGCTCATGAAGCTGGGGGGGTTGGATGCGCGGAGGCCGGTGGAACCCTCGGGGCCTGAGCAGCCTTCTCGGCCACCAGCGCGTTGATCTGGCTGGCAGCGAAGCCCGCACCGAAACCGTTGTCGATGTTCACAACCGTGATGCCGCTGGCGCAGCTGTTGAGCATGGCCAGCAACGCCGCCAACCCGCCGAAATGACTTCCGTACCCGACGCTGGTGGGCACGGCGATGACGGGTCGATTCACCAGCCCGCCGACGACACTGGGGAGGGCCCCTTCCATGCCGGCGACGACGACCAGGACGTTGGCCCGGTGAAGCTCGGGCAGCTTGTGAAAAAGCCGGTGGATGCCCGCCACCCCGACGTCAGCAATGCGGAGCACGTGATTGCCCATGATCTCGGCCGTGACCGCCGCCTCCTCGGCCACGGGCAGGTCGCTGGTCCCGGCACTGACCACGGCGATGGTGCCCGGGCGTTTTGGCAGCGGATTGGGATCGATGGTGACGCATCGGGCGACCTCGTGCCAGACGGCCGCCGGCCATCGGGCACACAACTGACTGGCGTGTTCGGGGGTCAGACGCGTGGCCAGCACTCGCTCGCCCCGTTGCAGCAGGGTCTCGGCGATGGTCACCACCTGAGCGGGTGTTTTACCGAGTCCAAAGATCACCTCCGGAAAGCCCTGACGCAGCCCGCGGTGCAGATCGACGCGTGCAAACCCCAGGTCGGCCACGGGATCCATTTGAAAGGCCCGGAGGACCTCTTCGCGTTCGACGCGGCCGGCGCGGAAGGCTTCCAACAGTTGAATGGCTTCGGTGGTGGTCATGGAGTCGGGCTCGGTGCTGAGGCAACAGTGGGGGATCGTTCGGGAGCGGTGCTCCCGGCGAGCGAGACGCGGGTGACCGATCGGGCGCGGAGCAGCCGGGCCAGGTGCAGGGCCATTTCCAGGGACTGCTCATAGTTCAGGCGCGGGTCCACGGGGCTGCGGTAGGCCCGGGCCAGGTCATCCTCCGTCAGGCCACAAGCCCCGCCCACGCACTCCGTGACGTCTTCGCCACTCAGTTCGAAGTGAACGCCTGCCAGGGGAAGGCCCGCCTCATGGAGGATTTCACAGGTGCGCTCGAGCTCCAACAAGATGCGGTCGAACCGCCGGGTTTTGAAGCCGGCCGGCGTGGTTTCGGTGTTGCCGTGCATGGGATCGCACACCCACAGGACACGCCGCGGCTGACGTTGCAGCGCCTCCACCAAGGACGGCAGGTATCGCGTGACGGCGTCGGCACCGAAGCGCGTGATGAGTGTCAGCCGGCCGGGTTCGCGCTCGGGATCGAGTCGTTCGCAAAGCGCCAACAATTCCTCCGGACTGATGGGGGGGCCGATCTTGACGGCCACGGGGTTGCGAATGCCGCGGCAATACTCGACGTGGGCGCCCTCGATCTGCCGCGTGCGGTTTCCGATCCAGGGAAAGTGGGTCCCCAGATTGTACCAGCCGGTGCGGCGCGGCACCTGGCGGGTGAGGGCCTGTTCGTAAAGCAGATGAAGCGCTTCGTGACTGGTGAAAAAGTCCACCCGTTGCAGCTGCGGGATCGTTCCCCCGGTGAGGGTCTCCAGAAACGACACCGCTTCCTGGACAGCCGTTACGCGCTGCTGGTACGCCTCGGCCACGGATCGGGCGCAGGCGAAACTGAGGGTCCAGTTTTCCGGATGGTGAAGGTCGGCAAACCCGCCATCGATGAGCGCGCGGATGAAGTTGAGGGTGAGCGCGGCTCGCTCGTATCCGCGCAGCAACAGCTCGGGGTCCGGCTGGCGCTGTTCGGGGGAAAACTCCGGCCGATTGACCAGGTCCCCCCGGTACGCCGGGAGGGTCAAGCCATTCCGGGTTTCCACCTCCGTGGATCGCGGTTTGGCGTACTGTCCGGCAAAACGGCCGACACGGATGATCCTCCGACGCGTTTCGTAAGCGAGCACCAGGCTCATTTGGAGGAGGATCTTGAGCTTGGCGGCGATAATGGAGGACTGGCAATCGGCAAACGTCTCCGAGCAATCGCCTCCCTGGAGAAGAAACCGCTGACCCAGGGCGGCTTCGGCCAATTGTGCCTTGAGGCACTCGATTTCGTAGCTGCTGACCAGGGGAGGCAGTTGACGAAGCTGTTCCAGCACCCTGGCCAGGGCAGCAGAGTCCAGATAGACCGGCTGTTGGGCAGCGGGCCGGGTCTGCCAACTGTCCGGGCGCCAGTCTCGAAGATGGACCGGGTCACTCATCGATTCCCCGGCAGGGTGCCGGAAACCCGCCCCGGGTTCAAGCAACCCCGCGGTCGATCCCGGTGGGCGCACGGGCCAAGGCTACAGAGAACCGCTCGGGCCGGATGTTGAAGAAGGGGTGTATTTCTGACCGCCCGCTCTCGAGTGCCCTCTCAAGGCAGCCGCTGACGGAGGGCGGCAAACATGCCTTTGGCCTTCTGAAGGTTTCCCGCTTGGGCTATGTTAAGGCCATCTATGGCTGCGTACAAGCTGCTGTTGATTGATGACGAAGAAGACGTGCGGTACTCGTTCCGCCGGCTGTTTGCCGGGCCGGAGCTGGAGGTGATCACGGCCAGCAGCGGGGAGGAGGGATTGCGCTTGCTGCCCAAAGTGCAGCCCGACCTGGTGGTGATGGACATTCGCATGGCGGGGTTGAGCGGGTTGGAAACCCTGCGGCGCATCCGGCAGATGGATCCACGGCAACTGGTGATCCTGATGACCGCCTACGGCACCACCCAGACGGCCATCGAGGCGATGAAACTCGGCGCGTACGACTACCTTCTCAAGCCGTTCGATGTGCCGAAGCTGCGCGCGCTGATCCAGCAGGGGTTGAAGGCCGCCCGGGACATGCGCCAGGCGGTGGCCCTGCGCCCCTCCGGTCCCGGCGAAGGAGAGGATGCCCTGGGACTGGTGGGGCGCAGCGAACCGATGCAGCAGGTATTCAAGTTGATCGGGCAGCTCGCCGGTTCGGATGCCACGGTGCTCATCACCGGCGAAAGCGGCACGGGCAAGGAACTGGTGGCCCGCGCCATATATCAGCACAGTCGGCGCAGTGATCAGCCGTTCCTGGCGGTGAACTGCGCGGCCATTCCGGAGGGGCTGTTGGAGAGCGAATTGTTCGGACACGAGCGCGGGGCCTTCACCGGCGCCACCCACCAGCGCATCGGCAAGTTCGAGCAATGCCACCGCGGCACGCTCTTTCTCGACGAAATCGGCGACATGAGCCTGACGACACAGACCAAGATTCTGCGGGTGCTGCAGAGCGGGCAGTTCGAGCGCGTGGGGGGCAACCAGACGCTCCAGGTGGACGTGCGCATCCTGGCCGCCACCAACCGCCCGCTCGAGCAAATGGTGGCCTCCCGCCAGTTCCGCGAAGACCTGTTCTACCGCCTCAACGTCGTGCGCATCCACTTGCCGCCGCTGCGTGAGCGCAAGGAGGACATTCCGCTGCTGGTGGAGTATTTCTTGCGCCGCATCGCCCGCGAGCAGAATCAGGGCCCGAAGTCCGTCACGGCCGGGGCCCTGGAGGCGCTGATGGCCTATCACTGGCCGGGCAACGTGCGTGAACTGGAAAACGCGCTACGCCGTGCCACGGTCATCGCCAAAGGGGAAGCCATTCTGCCGGAGGACCTGCCCGCAGAGATCCTGGGGGCCGCGGTGGCAGGGGTTGGCCGGCAGTCGGGCGCCAGGCCGAATGCCACGGGCGTTTCCGCCCCCCTTTCCGGTCCGGGAGCGCCGACAGCGGAGCCCGATGAAGCCAGCGAACTCGACGAGGTCGTCCAGTTGGCCCAGCGGCTCTTTCAGTGGGCCCGGCGGCATCCAGATCGGAAGGTGTTGCCGGCCGTGGAGCGCGAACTGGTGGTACAGGCCCTGAAAGAAACCGGGGACAACCAGGTCCAGGCGGCCAGGCTCCTGGGAATTACGCGGGCCACGTTGCGCAAGCGGATCGAAAAGTTCGGCATCCGGCGCGAGATCCGCGTCCGGTGAACCGTCCTTTCCAGAGCGATTCCCGAGTGCCACGCAATGCGGGGGCAGGCCTGCGGGCGCCCCGGAGGCGGGGTTGCTCAGTCGGAGGCCTGAATTCTGAAGGAGTGGGGCCAAGCGGGATTCCGCGAACCGGAAAACGGAGCGCGTTGAGGCGCGGTGCGCGCGTTCCTCTTCAAGTCGGGCAGAATCCTTCCGCCGGCGTCAGTGCCGGGGAACCCGTGGTTTTTTGCAAGAACTCGAGAACCGCGGCCCAAACCTCTTCGAACCGCAAATGCTCCAGACAAACCGGCCGGGGCCAGCGACAATAATCCGAGCAGGGCTTGAAGGGGCAGGGCTTCCCCTCGATCCAGCGCGCCCGGGGGTGGAGTGGCGCAAACCATTCGGGCAACTGGGGCCCGAAGAGCGTGAAGGTGGGCACGCCGCAGCAGGCGGCCAGGTGACCGGGGCCCGAATCGTTGCCGATGAAGAGATCCGCGGCGTCGATGAGCCGGAGCAGCTCCGCCACAGTCTGCGGAGCAACCACTTCAGTCTCGCCCGCCTCACCCCACCACTGCCGCTGATGAGGATCGCACGCCACCTGGACGCGCCAGCCCAGTGACCGGAGCCGCTGAACCAACTGGCGATAACGCTCCAACGGCCAGACTCGAACGGGCTGACCGGCGCCGGTGTGGACCAGAATCGTCCGGAAGCTGAGGCGGGGAGGAGCCGCAAGAGCTTCACGCGGCGGCAGTTCGAAGCCCAGGGCCCGTCCCAAGCCGCGCCAATACTCGTAGCGATGGGCCTCGGGATCGGGGCGTGGCAGAGGCCGGGTCAACCAACGCTGGCTGCCCAGCCGGGGGAACCCGATCCGCTCCCTGGCGCCCACCAGGCGAAGCCATGCGTGATCCCGCGGGTCCCAGCGGCCCGAGACGCCCACGTCGAACCGTTGCGCCCGGAGCTCCCGGGTCATCTGGAACAATTGCCGCCACGGCCACAACCAAAGCCGGTACTTTCCGCGAAAGGCCGTCCAGGGCGCCACCAGTGTCTGCACCCGGACCCCGGCCCACAAACGCGGTTGCAAGTCGCGGCCGAACGGCTTGGCAACCAGTGTCACCTCGAAACGTTCACTGGCCGCACGGAGAAACTGCGTGGCAATGACCAGGTCACCCAACCCCCAAAGTTCCAAGACCAGCAAGCGCGGTTTCATGCCGCTGCGGAATGTGCCAAGGGCGTAGCGTGGGCGTCCCCGGTTTCAGGTTTCCGGGCGCTGAGCCAGGCGGACCATCCCACCCAGTGGACCTGGGCGGTGAAGCGTTTCCGGGAAGGCGGGCCCCATCGCAACACCCAGTGGGCCAGCGCAAAAAGCCAGTTTCGCGAAATCCCGCGGCCGGTAACGGCCAGGCCCCGCCGTTCCACTTCTTGCGCCAGCTCTTCGACCGGCACCAACCGGTGGTGCGTCGGATCGTCATAAAAATTCAACGTAAACGCCGCCGTCCCCTGTTGCCCGCGCAAGGAGGGCAAGCTCAGGCTGCGCGGATGCGGCGTTTCGAAATACACGCGGCCGCCCGGGCGCAGAAGCCGGGCCACCTCGTTGAGGAGGTTTTCGAGGGACCGAAGGTGTTCCACGACGTGCATGCAGGTGATGGCATCCATCGAGCCGTCCGGCCAGGGCAATCGGTCTTGCTCCAGATCCACGCGCGCAAACACACAGCCCGGCGGATACTGATCCGGCCGACCGGCACGATCCGCGGCGAAGAACCGGAGGTCCGGCCGCAGCTCGGCCATGTGCCGCAAGGTTTCTCCATCCGACGAGCCCAGGTCCAGGAGGCATCCCCCACGCGGCGTTGCTGCCACAAAACCAGCGCGGGTGTCGAGCCAGGGCCACGGCCTGAGATAACGCCAGTTCATCTCGGACGGCCGGCGCGAAGGTCTGCGGACCGTGCCCCGGTCCGCAGGGATGCCGCGGTCGATCCACGGAAGAATCCCGGTTTCCAAGGTCTCACTTCCGGGTGCAAGCCGGGCTCGCAACGCCGGCCACTCGGAGACTAGGGCCCCACCAGACCTCTGTAAAGCAGCCGTCGTGCACCACCCCATGGGCACGCCACGGAGCGGCTGCGGCATCGGCTTGGGCTCCCAGCCCGAACCGGGGCTGATTGCGCTACCTGCCAAGGGCCCACGGCAGGCGCGTTGGTGGACGTGGCAGGAGCCGCCCCGGGCCTGACGTGGATTGCCCCTGGCCGTGCCCCGGCGTCGATCCTGCAGCGGCGAACCGGGAGTGTCGTTCAGTCCACGGCGGTGGCCGGGTTGGCATCGACGCCGGGCATTCCCGCGAACGCAGGCGAGGCCCCGGACATTGCACTTGAGAGGCCCTGCCTCTGCTGGTAGGGTGCAGGCAAAGCATGGCTCAGGGTCTGCACTTGTCGCAGCGACTGACCCAGTCGCTGATTCTGGCGCCGCAACTGCAACAGTCGTTGGTTCTGTTGCAGGCGCCCCTGCTTGAATTGAAGGCCCTGGTCGAACAGGAGCTCCAGCAAAACCCCGTGCTGGAAGAAGCTCCGCCCGGGGAGACCGAAGCGGAGGAACGGGAGGGCTTCGACACGGACTTCGATCGGCTCGATCCGGCCGAGCCGCCGCCCGATGTGCGGGTCGACCCAACCGCGGAATCCAATGCTCCCGTGGACGATTTTCAAGCCGAGTTCGAGCGGTTGCTCCAGATGGACCAGGAATGGCGGGAACATTTCATGCAGACCAACCTGGCCCAACCCGCCAGTGAAGAAGACGAGGAACGCCGCCAGTTCATGTTCGATTCCCTCGTGGCCAACCCCTCGCTGCAGGAAGACCTGCTGGAGCAGATGCGGGAGTCGGATCTGCCGCCGCAAGACCATCCGATCGCCGAACTGATCATCGGCAACGTGGACGAGCGCGGCTATCTGACGGCCACCGTCGAGGAGATTGCCCGGGAGGCCGGCGTGACGCCCGAGCGCGTGGAACAGGTCCTGCGTGTGGTGCAAAGTTTCGAGCCGCCCGGCGTCGCTGCACGCGACCTCCGCGAATGCCTCCTTCTGCAATTGGAACGAGCCGGGCAACAAGAGAGCCTCGAGTACCGGTTGATCCGCGACCACATGGACCTGCTGGCACGGCGAAAGATCCCGGAACTGGCCCGCGCCACCGAGTCCACCGTCGACGAAGTCCAGAGCGCCCTTCAGCGAATTGCCCGCCTCGACCCGCGGCCCGGCCGCGCGTATCAGCCCGACACCGACCTTTACGTCGTGCCGGAGGTCTTCGTCCACAAGGTCGGGGATGACTACGTGGTCACCGCAAACACGGAATACCTGCCCCGGTTGCGCATCAGCCACACGTACAAGGACCTGATGACGCGGTCGCCGGTGGACACCGTGGCCCTGGCCCGCGCCTTCGAGGGTTGTGACGAGCCCATTCGCCCGCTGCTGGAACAGGCCCTGGAGGCCATGCGCACCGACAACGATGCCAGGGCCCTGGCCCTGCTGAAGCAACTGGCCGAAACCCCCAATCTGAGCCGCAGCCAGCGCCAGGCGTTGCAAGTGGCCCAGGCCCAGCTCATGGAAAAGGCCGCGTTCGTTGAGGCACGCAACTTCATCCGCGAAAAAATCCGGGCCGGGAAATTCCTCATCCGAAGCATCCACCAGCGGCAGGAAACCATCCTCAACATCGCCCGCCAGATCGTGCAGCGGCAGCGCGAATTCTTCGACAAGGGTCCGGCCCATCTCAAGCCGCTGACCATGGCCGCCGTCGCCGAGGCCGTCGGCGTTCACGAAACCACCGTCAGCCGCGCCGTCAACGGCAAGTACATGCAAACTCCCCGCGGGCTGTTCGAAATGCGCTATTTCTTCAGCACGGGGATTCGCACCGCCAATGGAGACGGCCTCTCGAACACCAGCGTCAAGGAAATGATCGCCGAGATCTTCCGTAACGAAGATCCGGCCAACCCGCTCTCCGACGACCAGGTCGTCAGGATTCTCAAACAACGCGGCATCGAAATCGCCCGTCGAACCGTGGCGAAATACCGCATGGAACTGGGCATTCTGGCCTCCAACCTCCGCCGCGTTTATACCGGGAAACCCAAGGACAAAGCGAAGAGTCCTGCAGCGCACGCTCGAGACAAGGGGAGGACCCTGAACCAGGGGTCTTCCTGTCCAGACGCCCAGGAGGCCCCAGCGAGTGGTGCGCCCGCGACCTCGCAACTCCCGCCGGCGCCGCCCATTGCCTCCGAGCCCGCCGTGGTGGAAAACTCCGCGGGCACTGACTTGTCGTCGCCCGGCCCCTCCGAATCCACACCCCTGGCGCCCACACCGGCTCAAGAAACCCTGCAGGCAAGCCCCGACGCCTCTGCATTCCCAACCACTTCTTCTCGGACCTCTTCGGAAACGCCCGCGGCGTGATTCTCGATCGGGTCCGCATGAGCGCCAGCTCGGTCGTGCCCGGGGCGACGTGTTGAGTTTCCAGAACCGCTTTCCAATGCCAGACCTTTTTTTTTCGGCAGAGAGACCTGCCCGCTTCCCGGATGCACAAAAGGAGCTAATCACACCTGCCAACGCGCGCCGGAGTCGATCGTTTTGGCTGGCCGGGTCCGACCTCGGGGCTTCCGCCCCTCACAGGGCCTCGATCGGGCCTCACGGCGCTACCTGGCAGACGCAGAAACGGTTTTTCTCGGTAAACGCTCTTCCAACAAACACCGGTGGGCGCTATTCGGAAAACCGGCGTCTTTTCAATCCGCCGGCCCCGGGTCATCGAACAAGTAGTTTCACCAGCAGAGCGCATGCGACTTTCCTCGAAAAAGCGTGGGGCGTTTTTTGGAAGACCGCGCCTCCTCAGCAGCAACGGGATTTACCGAGCCGCTGCAAACGCAGGGTCCTTGACATGGTTCATGAGGAGAATGAGTCCGCATATCACCACCGTCAGCACCACCTTGGCCGGTTTGGCTGCGGAGCGCAGGCGCGGATCAAAGGCGCGCATCGGGCCGTGGGCTGAGGGGCCCACCAAGGGCTGCCGTGTAGAGCACTCGTCGCACCGGGGCCCGGCCCTGCCGGTCGAGCGGGAATTGACTTCTCTCACGCGAAGCCGGTTCAGGGATTCAAACGCGAGAGGTACAGCTCTGAGACGAGCAGCCCGCAGACCGGGTGCAAGCCCATTGCGTCAAGGCGATGGCGGGAACGGCGTTCGTTGACTCAGGGGGCAGTGCGGCGCAGCCGGAAGAAACGGCCGGGCCCGTCCAGAGACACTTCGACTTCACCGGTGCCTTCGACCGCCTGCCAGGGTGCTCCCAGCCCACTCGCGGCCTCCAACACAGTTCCGGTGGGCACGGTGAATCGGAGTCTGCCCGGGCCGGGGCGGGCGAACTCCAGGCGAAGCGCCGTGTCATCGACCGGGCCCACGTTGGCGTAGTAGGTGCGGCCGCCCCAAGGGTCTATGATGCCCACGACCACCCGCGTGCCGTCGGTGCCGGCCACAAACTTGTTGCCCGGGCGGCCGTCCAGCTTGGCAGCACTGGTCAAGATTGGTTCGATGCCTTCCGCGCTGGCCGCAAACACCGCCTGCCGGACGCCTTCGGCCCCGTCCAAGGTCCCGGGTACATAGACTTTGCCGCCTGCGACACTGCCGAGACCGCTCACGGTTTGCACGGTCCCGCCGCCTCGGACGGGCATGCCTGGACCGGCGATCCGGCGGAGGGTGCCCTCGCGCCATTCGAGCCAATTTGAGGCTAGGGCCGAGTTTAAAGCGATGATGAACACCGCGCCACCTTCTGCTGTCATCGAACCAAAGTTCGACACGGTATCACTGGTGCCAGGAATGGGATCCCCTTTGGCCAGCAGGGCCGTGATTTCGCCCGCCGCATCCCGGCGCAGGACGACGCTTTGTTGGAGGCCCGCCGTATCCGCCACGAAAACCACGTTGGTTCCGTCAAACGCCAGGTTCCGGAATTGAATGGCGCCCGCGCCCACCACGGGCAGGTTTTGCGTGCTGTTCACGAGCTGGACCAAATCCCCATCCCCGGCACGGTACAGGGCGGACTGGCTCCCAATCCTCGTGCCAAAGACGATCCGGCCGCCGGCTTGGACCGCAGTGAAGAAGGATGAGGACGGAAACAGTGTGCCAGCGAAGCCCGGGGCGGGCGTGGTCACGTCCACCACCACCTCGAGAGTGCCGCCGTTCACACGGTAAAATCCCGCCCGCTGCGAGACGCCGTTGACCAATCGGTATCCTACGACCGCCAGCGGCTCCCCAAGTGCCGAGGGCAGCAGGGTAAAGCCCGAGGCCACGCCCAAACCATTCGGCAGGGTGGCCCCGGCGCCCACCAGGCGGGTCAAGGTGCCGTTTTCCCACGCAAAGATGCCCTCGTTGCGGTTGGTGGCCGGACCTCCCGAGAAAATCAGCCGGCCATCCAGGACGCGGAACGTGACCGAGGCACCGGAGAGGTCGAAGGGCTGGTTGCTATTCGGCACCAGGGTCGTGGGACCGAGGATCGCCGTGAAGCGACCGCCGTTGTACACCGGATTCGGCGGAGCCGGAGTCACCGTGACCACCGCTTCGGCACTGGTCACCTGGCCCCACGCGTTGCTCACGGTCACTCGATAGCGGCCCGAGTCAGCCACGGTCGGTACCGTGCGGATGAAGACTCCTCCGAGCGTTGTATCGTTGGTCACCGCCACGCCGTCCTTCGTCCAAAAATAGCTGAGCGGGAAACCGCCAATGGCCGTGACATCCAGACGCAGTTGGTCACCCGCTTCGAGGGTTTTGTCCACCGGCTGCACCAGGATCTGCGGCGGCGCCTCCACGTTCAGGAGGAAGTTGGGAGCCTGCGCAGCGCCCAGCGAATTGGTCACCAGCACGGTGTAGTACCCGGCATCGGCCACCGTGACCGGGTCCAGGACCAGCGTGTCGGTGGTCGAGCGAACGACCTCTCCGGTGGGACTGCTCCATTTCCAAGCGTAGGTCAGTGGCGCATCTCCGAGGACTGTGACCCGCAGCTCGACGCGTGCCCCTGGCAGCACGGAGAGGTTGGTGGGGGAGGACAAGATCACCGGCACGGCCGGACTGGCCAGGTTGGCCACCAACCGGCGGTTGCCGGACTGGTCCGCCACGTAGAGCACGAGCGTGTCGTCCGCCACATCGTGCAAAACGATGGCCGCCGGGCGGATGCCGCCAAGGTTGTTGACGCCCGGCGGAATAACGGTCCGCAGACCGGTCTCACCAAGCTCGTAAACACCCGGCCCACGGGCGGTCAGGGCCGGGAAAAACACCTTACCCTGCTCCACCGCCAGGCCGAACGAGCCGAGGTTTTGCAATGCATCGCCCTCGGGGGTCAGGTCTCCGTCCTTGACCAACACCGATACGGTGTCGTTCTCGAACTTCAGCAACCGCGTCACGCTGGCAGCGTCGTAGGCAAAGAAATACACCGCCCCGCCCGCCACGAACGGCGGGCTGTAAAAGCGATCCATTGCGCCGCCGTCCGGAAACGTGTCGCCGGTGCGGGCGATGAGTTTCACCGGCCCTCCATCGGCCTGCACGAACATGCCCTGCTCCTGGCCCAAGGGCCCCCGCGCGGCCCAGAAGGCCAGCGACTGGCCGTCGAACCCCACCTGGCTGCTGAAGGTTCCGGGCACGCCCAGGCCGGGCAGTTCGGTGGCGGTGTCTGCGACCGCCTCCAAGGCCCCCGCCTTGACCCGGTAAACGCCGCGGAAATCCTCGCTGCCAGGAGTGGTCTCATGGGCGGCAATGACGGCGAGCGCTTCGCCGACCTGAAACGGCTCGAGGACCACATTGGCCACCTTGCCGCCGGAGTTGGGCAACGCGCTGCCGCCGGGCAGCAGCGTCGCCCAGTTCGTTCCGTCGGTGCGCAGCAGGGCATCGGCGCGAGCGGGGCCGGCGGCGATGACCACTTCGTGACCGGCGGTGGTGTTGCGGGCGAATCCCTGGTGGAAGAACTGCAACGTGCCGGCGGGCGTCGCCGTGCCGGCGGCGGCCAGTTTGGTGAGCGGTCCACCGCGGCCACGGAAAATCCCGCTGGGGTTGAAAGCCGCGTCCCGCGTCACAAAGACCACCGCGTCGCCCACCACCTGCGCCCGGCCGAAATCCTGGATGAAGCCCGCCACCGGATCATTGGCGTTGGCCCGGCTGATCAGGACGAAGGGCCGCCCCGCGTACGTCGGCGATTGGGCTGCCGCGCGATCCTCACCGAGCGAAACGACCCACACCAAAAGAAGGGAGAAAGGGAGCCGAAACCCGCCGGACAAAGCCAATTTTGACGTTTTCATTAGCCCCCCTTAGCCATTCTCACATTCCCTGACAAGCGCAAATCCATGGCCTGGCTGTGCCCGGCCTGCCAGGCCGGCCGCGCCGTTGCTCATCACATCGTCAACGGCCGGGAAGGTCTTTTCCTCAGCGGCCTTGACTCAGGCACGGTTCCGGGGGGCCCTCGGCTGACTTGCCCCGGCAACTCGTCGAAGATCTCGCCAACCGCCTCGTCGCGGGGAGCAGATTGCGCGGTCGATCGTTCCTCACGCCCCGTCGTGCCGGACACCGCCCGCGGATGACCTTCACCGCGGCTCCTGCGAAACTCCCGAGGACCGCCCGTTTGCCGGTTTTCGCTCCACCGCCCGCTCGGCCTGCCTCAGGAGGCGGTCGTAGGCGCCCCGCTGTTCGGGCCGCAGGATGGCGCGCAGACGGGGGCTGTTCTGCTGCAGCACTTCGAACCGCTGTCGGGAACGCGGCGGCAACACCGCCAGTTGTTCCGCCATTTCCTCGAGCACCGGTTTGAACTTCGCCTGCTGCTCGGTGTCCAGACCCAACTCGGCCGTCATCCGCGCCAATGCCATGTCCACTGTGCGCACCCCACCTCCGGCCACGGGCACAAGAATCGGCGGACGCGGGGCGGTCCACCGACCGGTCAACACACCGGCGATGAAGATCGTCACCAGCAGCAGACTGATGCGGAGGATTCGGAACGTTTCCATGGACTCAGTGAAAGATCGGATCTTCCGCCCGGGACAACAGGATCTCCCAACCGGAGGGTTCGGTCGCGCGGCGCGCGTGCATCGCAGCCGCCAGACAAACGACCACCGCTGCACCCGCGCCGATCCAGCAAAGTCGTTCCCACATCGTCCATTGGGCGTGCGGCTGCCGCCGGCTTCGCGCTTCCGCCACGATGCGGGCAGCAAAGCCGATGGGCGCCGACTCGAGTTCGGGCCGACAGACCGGGCGGCGCGGCGCGCGCCGGGCCAGGGCGAGCAGCCGGGAGAGCGCAGTCGGATGGCGGCTCACGGCATTGGGGATTCGAGTTTCTTCCATGCGATCCGGAGGCGTTTCCGGGCCCGGAACAGACGCACGCGAGCAGCCACGGCGCTCCAGCCGGTCTCCTGGCAGACGGCGGCCAGTGAGCGTTCTTCCAGCTCGATTTGGCGGAGCAGCCAGGCATCCGCCGCCGGCAGCGATGCCAGCAACCGTTCCAACAGCGCCAGCGCACGGGGCGCGTCGGCGTCCCGCTGCGGACGTTCCTCGGCCAAACCTTCAAGGAAGGTCTGGTCCTCGACGCTCAAATCTGCGCAACGCAGCTCCGGCCGGGCGCGCTGGCGGCGCAACCGATCCAGGCAGGTGTTGAGGGCGATACGCGTCACCCAGCGCTCGAGGGCAACGTCGCCGCGATATTGGTCCAGCCGGGCGAACATCTTGAGAAACGTTTCCTGCATCAGGTCTTCGAGGTCGTCCCGGCGCGGCAGGTGGGCCCGCACCACCGCAGCGACGCAGGGGTAAAGCCGTTCGACCAGGGCCCGCGCCGCCGCGTCGTCCCCGGCGCGGACGGCGGCCAGCAGCGCGGCCTCGGGCATCGTTCGGCCGCCCTCGCGGGTGTCCGGCAGGTCCCGTTCTCGCGACGCGTCGTCCACAGACAAAGACGCAGGGTAGCTCAAAGCGTTACTGCCGGCTCGGACGCGCTTGCGTTGTCGCGACTGGACGGCACGTGCCAGGTCCGGGAGGTAACGGAAAAGCCCGGGCTGCGCCTGGTAGCAAATATGGCGCGGCTCATCACTCGCCTCAACCCCGGCAGGAGGGTTGGGGGCCGAGCAGGCTGGCAATGCTCCGCGGTTGCGGGACATTCCCCCGTCCGCCCAACTGGCCCGGGCAGGCCGGAGCGGTTTGGAGGTGCCGGGTCGCCCGGGCCCCGGCACTTCAGGCGTGCGGCTTCGAGTGCGGAGCGGTCAACGGGTCAAAAGGCACTTGCCATGCGCATGAAGCGGGAGGCGCGGGTTCGGGCCCGGTCATTCCTCTCGCACCGGCTGTCCCTTCCACGTTCCATTGTTGCCCCAAGGGGATGGGCCGTGTGAACACTCCGATGAGGACCAAGGTTTGCCGGGCGGCCACTTCCATGTGCTCTGCGGCGGCGCAGCGGGCTTGGCCCCGAGCCCGGAATGGGCAGTGGCGCGGTTGCCGGAATCCCTGCCGCCGGCAGTGGCCCGGGAAACAAACGCACAAGGCGTTCACCCGTCAAAGCCATCGAAGACTCCAAGGCCGGTTTTTCCCGGCGCCTCATCGGGCCCATGCCGAGCCCGGCGCCGGGAAGGGTTGCAGGGGCAATGGATCATTTCGTGACAATGGATGCCGCGGTCTCCGCTCCTCCAAGGGCCGGCCCGGCCGGAGCAGCTTTCACGGAAACCCTCGGATGGAGCCGCAGCGTTTGTGGCGCAGCCGCACGGACCGGGCGTTTCAGGGACCGAGCACGGCGCCCAAGGCGGCGGGGACGTTGAGAATGCCCTCGCGGAAGCCGTCGAAGGTATAGCACCGGGTGGGACTATCCAGAGGGGCGACGCCGGGACGGTCGGCGGTGGCGATGAGGACCGTACGCAACTCCTCCGGCGCAAGCGACGGATCCGCCTGCAGCAGAAGGGCAACGGCTCCTGCCACGTGAGGAGCCGCCATGCTCGATCCGGACATCGAGGTTGTGCCGCCTCCCAGCCTGGTCGAAAGGATCCCCACCGATTGAATCAGGTTGGCGTTATTGACGTCTTCCCGGGTTTCGCCCGGGGCCGAGATGGTCACGCCGATGTGATCGTCGAACCAGTTGCCGTCGGTCGCGAAATACGAGGCTGTGTCGGCAGGGATGAAAACGCCGCGGCGATTCGCCCGGCCGTCGGTGGCCGTGGTGCTGGCGACCGCAATGACTTCGGGAAACCGCGCCGGCACCAGGTCGTTTACTTCTCGCCCGCAATCATTGCCTGCGGCCACCACCACCGTAATGCCGGCGGCCACGACAGACTGCACGGCTTGGTGCAAGGGGATGTCGTCGTCACCAGCCGCGGGCCGGCCCAAACTGAGATTGGCGACCCGGACCAGGCCCCGATGTTCCTCGGTCAGCAAGGATTCGAGGCCGCCAATGATCGTCGCATCGGTACCCGTGCCGGTGTTGTCCAGCACACGCACCGAATACAGTGTGGCCTCCGGAGCCACACCCACGACGTCTCGAGTATTGTTCTTCGCTGCGATGATCCCGCCGACATGGGTCCCGTGCCCGTTGCGATCTTGACCGTCCCCGTCAAACGGATCGTAAAGCGTCCCGCCGATGTTCAGGTCCGCATGACCATGGTCCAATCCGGTGTCCAGGACGGCCACCCCCACGCCCCGACCTGTCACGAGCGTCCACACGGTGTTCGCGCCGACCCGGAGCACCCCGGCGGGCACAACCTGCCCGCCCGAGCCGCCACCCGGTTTGCCCTTTTTTGCCTGAATCGGATCGCTGATGGCCGTGACGATCCGATCCGGCACGATCCGCAGGACATCAGGATCTTGTTGCAACCGCTGCAACTGTCCCGGCGGAATCTCGCCCGCAAAGCCACGAATCGTCCGGTGATACACATGGGTCGGGCGCAAGCCGTGTCGCTGACTCACCGCAGTTGCGGATGCAACGTCGCGCAGCTGGACAATATACCGTCCGGGTACGATGTCCCCGGCCCGCCCACCCTGGGCGAAAGCGCCCGGGCCGAATCCAGTCAGGCTAATGGCAACCAGGAGAAGACGACCGATGGCTTTCATGATGCTGTCTAATGTTAAAGACTCGAAAGAACGGGGTCATCGCGGCTCATCCGGCGCTCGGCCCCAAGCGATTCCTGAACGCACTGTCGCGCGGCAGAGGGAAAAAGTCAACCCGGGAAGGCTTGCGCTCTCCCGGCCGGGATCCGTGGTCACCCGCCGGACGGCACGAGTCCTCCGGCAAACACCACGCGCAGCCCCTACGATCGCACCCGGCCGAGCTCCTTCGGCGCCAATGCGTTGCTCGCGCATCTCGGGTTGGCACGAGCTCCGCCAAGTTCCCGGCGTGGGGTGATCCACCTGAACATGCGACCGCCGGGGGTGGCCATGAAACGGGGCGCTTAGCCCCACAATCCCCGATCAACCATCTTGGGACCGGGGCATGGGCGTCTGGAGACTATCGAGACTGCAGCAGAATGCCATTTCCGGCGTGCGAGACGCCCGCACAGGTGCAGATCTCTTTCCTTGTCAAACCAGGCACGGGCAAAAGTGGGCGGCCCGACCACGCTCGGGAAAACCGCCCAAAACGCCGGCAGCCGGGCAAAGCGGGCCTGCGACCGGTCTTGGCCCACGGGACGGATTCTGCCCAAATCGACCACACCCCTGGCACAACCGTGTTCGAGGTGCCTGCCCTGGCCGGGACTGCCGGTGGCGTCCGGCTCACCGCCTGCAATCGCAACGCCGGCCCGGTTGGAGCGGCCATCCATCAGGCCGCACGAGCCCGCACCCGGGTGGATAAAAGGAAACCCGGTTTGAGCGCGGGCGATGTCGGCCGGAGAGGCCAGAGTTTTCGAAAGCGGGCGCGTCCAGGGCCGAGCCGGCAAGCACCTGTAACAGCCACTTCGCCAGCGCGTCATAAGACAGTGTGAAGACCATCATCACTGCCTTACCCGCCGCCGCTTTCCTCTTGGGCAAGGTTTATGCCGCAGAGTTCACCTCGCCCACGCTGGGCACGGATCTGGACCACCCGGCCGAACTGGTGCTGCTGCAAAGCGCCATCCAGATGGAGGGCCAGCATCTGTTGCCCGACGGCCGCGTGTTGCTCGAGGTCCGCGCCGGCGTGCAAAACGTCGGCGAAGGGTTGTGGAGCGCCGTGCAGGTAGGATTTCAGCCCGGCAGCAGCAACGGGGTTGGCTACGGCATCATCGCCAACGGACTCGAGATCCTGGGCCTGCTCTCCACCAACAGCACCCTTGTTGTGACCAATTCAATGTATCTGCGCGTGCCCACGGCCAACCTGACCGCCGCGCGCGACGAATTGCTTTCGGGCAGTCCGCTGGTGCTTCACGCCAGGGACCGGCTGGGCCAGCGCCGCACCCTCGATGCCGCGGCCCGGGCGGCGGAAAACCTCCAACTGGTCAATGCCCGCGTGCTGGCCGAATTGCCCGTGGCCGACAGCAAGACGCTGCTGGTGTTCACCACCGACCTGCAAAACAACGGCTCGAACACGTGGTCGGAGCTTTTCCTGGCCGTGGACGCCGGGCTCGCGACGAACGAGTTCTCCGCCGCCGCTCCCACCGGCACGTTTCCCGACCTTTTGCCGGCAATGGGCGCCCTGTCCAACTCCCCGCCCTTTTACGCCGCCGTGGCCAGCAACGAGGTCGAGCTTGCCGTCTCGAACATCCTCAGCGGGTCGGCCCTGACGCACTCGGGCTTCGAGCTGTGGGTGTTCAACGCGCCGCCGCAAGGTATTGACCAGGAGACCGAGGACGCCTGGCTGCCGCCGGCGGAGACCGTGCTGGGCGTGACCACCCTCAAGTTCGACCGGCTGACGACGTTCCTTTCGACACTGCAACCGGGCGATCTGCTGCTGGAAGACCCGGGCGTGAATCTGTTGGACCGACCTGCGCCCAACCCGGCCGACCCGTTTCACCAGACCGAGCCGTGGCTGGGACTGTATCTGCCGTTCGAAGTGACCGCGGTCACGCAGGTCGGCAACGACGTGCACGTGACCGGTCGCATCCGGTCCCTGCTGGACGTGCTGCAGAGTGGGTCGTTCGTGCAGGTGGCGGCCCTGGACGCCTACGACAATCCGGTGCGCGACGTTTACAATCCGGAGCTGGAAAACACCTACACCGGGGCCGAGCAGGACGCGCGCGACGTCCTCGCCGAGACGATCGAACGGGATGATCCGCGCGATGGCCGGCTGGCCGACCTGCGCGGGTTCAACGCGATCCCGTGGCACTTCAACGACCTCCCCCTCACCGACAAGGTCCGGCTCAGCGGCGAGCTGTTGCTGCGTTCGTCGGGGCTGAAGATCGAGGCGCGCATCCGCAACTTCGCCCTGCGACACGCGTTGGTGCATCTGGATGCCGGGGTGGTCATGAACGTGGTGCTCGAATGTGACGGCGGGGAGAACACCACCAACACCCCGCCGGCAGAGAAGACGGTGGAAATCTTCGACCTGCCGCTGCCGCCGGTCACGCTCAACATCGCCGGTGTGCCGATCACGGTCGGCCCGGCGGCGCGGCTGACCGCCGGCGTGGAAGCCAACCTGCCGCAAAAGCTCACGCTTCCGTTGCAAAGCAGTTTCACCATCGGGATGGAAATGGGCTACGACCCCGCGCGGCCCACGGCAAACACCAACGGCTTTTTCTACGAGCCGATCAAGGAGTTCGTGCCCTTGCGGGTGTCCGACCCGACCGTGTTCACCACACTGGCTGCGGAGGTGGGCGCGTGGTTGGAACTGGAGCTGGGGCTCGAGGGCAGCGTGGCCTCCGTGGTCAGTGGCGCGACGACGATGGGCCTGCGGTTGGGCAGCGATTTCCGCGTCGCGCCGCTCGCCAATCCGTGGTGGAACTTCGATGCCACGTTCGATGTGACCGGCCATTTCAGTCTCCGGTTGCTGGGCCTCGAGCTGGTGGATGCCACGACCTACCTGGATCACAACGTGTTGTTCCATCGCGACGCCGGCGGTGGTCTGGGCGGCATTCAGTTGGCCGGGTTGACCACCGATTTCAAGCCCGAGACCGGTCAGACTGTGCGCTGGGCGCGGTTGCTGGCGTCGGGCTTTGATCCTTACGCCTTCGGCGAGACGGGCACGCGCAGCTCCGGCCGGGGGGCGGTCGTGCTCCAGAGCGGCGGGAGCAACGACACGGACTTGATCGTCGCCGGGTGGCCCGGTGCACTGGCGCGGCTGAGTCCGCGGGGCGATCTGCTCTGGGCCAAAGACCTGGGCGCAAATCGAGGCATTGCTCCCCAACGCGGCGTGGCTCTGGCGGACGGCACGTTCACTTTGATCGGCAACCAGGGACGGGCGGTTTGGCTGCAGCATTTCGACGCAGACGGCAACCGGCTCTGGGCGACGAGCCTCCTGCCTGCCGACCCGGTCAAGGAGCTGTTCATTCATGAGTTGCTGGCCGGGACGAATGGCGCGGGCCAAACCGAATACTTCGCCGCCGGTTACGTGCGCCACGGGGCCATCGGGGAAAACGACCCGCTGGTGATCAAGTTCGACGCCGCCGGTGCGGTGCTCTGGGCCAAATACTTCGCGCTGCCCGGCGACGACCCGACCTGGGGCGCCACCCTGACCGCCGACGGAAACCTGGTCCTTTGCGGCACCACCACGGCCGATGTCGCCCCGCCGCCTTATGGCACACCGGACAACGGCAACCTGTTCAAGAACAACACTCCGAACGGGCTGTTGCTGAAGATTTCCGCAACCGACGGCGGTCCGCTTTGGGCCACTGCCTTCGTCAGCGAACGCGGCATCAACCTCGCCTCGGTCACCGAAGGCCCGGACGGAACGCTGTTCGTGGCCGGCGCCATCCACCTGATCGTCACGGACGGCTTCCCCGCCATCTTTGTGGGCAAATTCAAGGCCGACGGCACGCTGCTCGACCACGTGACCATCGGCGAAGACCCGGATTGGAGCGACGAACTGCCCACCGGCGGAACCTCGCCCTACGACATCGCCACGCGCCTGCGCTGGACGCCGGAGGGTTTGATCGCCTGCGGCAGCACCGGCCTGGGCGATGGCCGCTCCGGCTGGGTGCTCGGCCTTACGGACGAATTGGGAGTGAAATTCTACAGCGTGTTCGACGGCCCGCGCGGAGACTGGTGCGCGGAAATCGTGGAGGCCGGTGACGGCCTGGCCGTGCTGGGGAACGCCACGCTGGACACGGTCCGGTTCGGCATCGGTTCGCTCACCGCGGCCACTGTGCCGCTGCTCATGAAGCTGCCGTGGGAAGGCATCCTTCGCTTCCACGAAGATACCGGCCTGCGTTCGCTCTTCCTCCAGCCGCGCGTCTTTCACAGCTCGGCTTCGACCATGTTCCACGTGCTCTCCGGTTCGGGCCAGCTAACGTTCGCCAACGCCCAAAGCCCGGTCTCGTTCACCGTCACCGATCTGCCGTGGGTGCCCGCGTCGCTCCCGCCAGCACCCGTGACCGACATGGACTACCGAATCGTGCCCGTTGAAGCGACCGACCCGGCCCTGATCCAGACCTACGAGGACTGGGCGGCGTATCATTATCTGAGCGGCAGCATGGCCGATCCGGCGGCCGACCCTGACGGCGATGGTCTGCGCAACCTGTTCGAGAGCTATTTTGGTCGCAACCCGTATGTGGCCGAGACCGAGCCGCCCCTGACCATCACGGCGGGCCTGCTCAACGGCGAGCCGGTGGTGGTACTGGAATTCGACCGGGCCACCGGTGCCGCCGCGCTGGGAATCCGGTTCGAAAGCAGCCAGAACCTTCTGACCTGGCTCGGGGCCAGCGACCTGATCGAGGAGGTGCAACCCCTGGGTGGCGGGCTCGAACACGTCCGGCTCATCGCCGCGCAGAATCTGCCCATCCGCTTCTTCCGGCTGGTGGGCGAGTTGGCCGCGGGAGCGAACTGACAGGGCTCGCGGCGCGCCCAAGATGATTCTCTCCGCGTCCCCGGCGCCGAACCAGGGGCGGGACCCGTTCGGGCCGCTCGCCTCCGGCGCCGGCGAGCCGAAGAGGGCAACCCTCGGCCGCTCCCTTTCGATGAAGACGGCGCCAAGAACAGCGGAGGATCGCAGCCTCCCCCGGGTGGGAGGCCCGTTCTTCAGAGAGTCGATCAGAGGCGCCTCAGCGAGAAGCGTCGTCCCGTGCCCGCTCGAGGCATCGCAACGCACCGGTCCCCGCAAACCCAAGCGGGCCGCGCACGCCTGCAACCCAGGGGCAGTTCATGCGGACACCGGGAGCAGCTTTGAGGGAGGCCTTCACAGCGGGCGCAGGCGCGGCCATTCCAATTCGAATCCTTGTCGCTGCAACGTTTGCTGAAACTCGGCCAGCAGTTTGGGGTTGTTGCGCACCTGCCGCGGCACGGCCTTTTTGGAATGGCAGAACGCCACCAGGACACCGGCGGCCTCGCCCACCGTCCACTCCACCGGGTGGAGTCGGTAGGCCCCGTTGGTGATGTGCGTCGTCCCGATGTTCTTGGCACCCGCCAGCAGGTTTTCCACGCGTCGTGGCAACAACGCCCCCAACGGGATCTGGAACGGGAGGCAACTGAGGTCGAGGTAGTTTCGCCCGTTTGTCCTGGGATGAAGATCGATGCGGTAGGCGCCGACGCCGACGGTGTCGGCGAATCGTTCGGCGAGGATCTCGTCTCGCGGTTTCCCGGTCAGGGCCATGCGGGCTTCGGTGCCGACGTGTTGCTCGGTGACGGTAAACTCGGCCAGTAAACGCCGGGATTCACGAATATACGGGGCCTTCGCCAGCCCGTCGCTCGTGCCCACCACGTCGGGGCGCAGACGCAACCCTTTCCAGCCCGTGCCGCCGTCCGGACGGGGCGCCTCGGTTTGCATCCAGTACAGAAGCGAGAGGCTCAATTGTTTTGCACGAGCGAGGTTCCGGGCCGCTTCCGCCGGGGACACGCCCACCAGGGGGCCGAGCCAGTAATCGTTCTGCGGCCAGTTCACGAGGCAGAGGTCACTGCGGTAGGTCCCGGGCACGAACTGCGCAGCCGCCGCAATGCGCCGATAGGTCCAGAGGTTCAACCCGGAACTCCGAAGCGTGGGATCGAACACGAACCGCCGCACCCCAAGGGTCCGGGGATCGGAAGCCTCCCAACTGAGCAGCGGCCCGGGCCACGGAGGCTGGAGCCGCGGCACATAAGTGCGCCAGAAATCGTATTCCTCGGGTCGCTCGATGGTGTGGTCCTCCCCGGGCAGGTATTCCACGACGAAGCACCAGGTGAACGCCTGTTGGTCGCCGGGATCGGGCTCCGGGGGTGCGTGAGGTTCCCCTGTGTCGCGCCTAGCCTCGGCGCCGACGACATGCTCGGTGCCGGTCAGCGGCAGAAGTTCGCCCAACTCCGTGGCATCGATGAAGAACGGGGCCCTCAACGTGCGCCGGTCGCCCGAGCGACGGTCCTCCACCTCCACCACAACCACTCGATCCCCGGAGATAGCCGCGTTCACGGGGGCATGCTCCCCCAGGACGGTGAGCCTCCCGCCGCTGCAATGCGGGGCGAGCATTTGATGCAAAACGGCCAGGGCCACACGCGGTTCATGGCAAAGACGCGACACCCACCCGTTGCCGGGGTTGAGAAACGGCTGGGCGCGGGCTTCCGGAGTAAGTGGGTAGTGCGCGCGATAAAACGAGCGTACACCTTCGCGGAACTCGCGGTAGCTGCGGGTGCAACCGAAATGCTCGATCCACGGGTGCTCATCCGGCGGAACCGCCTGGGCCGTCAATTGCCCGCCCAGCCAGTCGGTGGCCTCGGTGAGAATCACCCGCAGTCCATTTCGACAGGCCGCCAGGGCAGCCGCACAACCGCCCACTCCCCCTCCGACGATCACCAGGTCGGCTTGGAGTTCCCGGCTTCGCGCGGCCAAGATCGACGGTTGCAACATCCAGGGGCCGGCAAGCAGGCACGCTGTCAACCGGTCCAGAAACGAACGGCGGCTGAGGCTCATGTCGCGTGCAATTTTGCAGATCCAGGGCCAACCGTCCATGCCGCACCCGGGTAGCCTGCGCCAATGGCAACAATGCGGGCTCGATTTGCAGCCAGGCCAGCGGGCCGCTCCGCAGCCACACCCGCTGCCGGCGGGCACGGGATCGGAATCGAGCATCGGCTCGGGACCGGTCAATGCTTCGCTGTCCCCGGAGCTCAACCAGGATCTCGGAAGGCTCCAGCGAAACCCGATGTGCGTCTCTCCACCGCGTCCCACCACGCGTAGCAGGGCTGGTGACCAGGCAAACGCCACGAGGCCGGTCAACGCCCACGGGCGTTCGAGCAAGCCGACTGAGATCGTGACGACCTTTATGCCCGCCGGAGCCAAAGGAGGGTTGTGGGCGCATGGCTGTTTTCGAGCCCCGTGAGGAAGGATCTCGAGCGAGTACCCTTTTCCCGCGGCTTACCCGTGCCGAGGACGCCCGGAATTCCGCCGGGCTCTTCGGGAGTGCCCAAAACCTGAGAAAACGCCAAGAATGTGTCGCAACCCAAAAAACCGCTTGTCGGCGAAGCCATAAGGTCTACGCTTCCCTCGAGATCGTGGAAAAAGTTACCGAGGGTCATCACAGGGGCATATGCGTACCACGTCGTCACACACTCTCGTTCCCGGCCGGCGAAACGGCATTTCCAGCTTTGGCTTGATTGTGCTCACTGGTTTGCTGGGTGGATTCCTGCAAACCCGGGCTGCGACGCTGAGCGTCAGTCCGACGGCAGCGCCACATACCTACTCCGGCATGGTCACCCTCCAGGCCACGGGTCTGCAGGGCGGCGAAACCGTCATCCTCCGTAGGTGGTTGGACGCCAATGGCAACGGCACCTGGGACGCTAACGACCTGCTCACCTTCGAACTCCGGCTGACGGACAACAGCGTGCCCCTTCTCGCAGGAGTGACCAACTGGAACCAACCTTTCGATCAGGACCCCGCCGCCGGCCAACTCCGTGTGCCGGTGAACTACGGCCAGCCCTGGCTGGACCACACCATCGGCACTCACATATGGGAGCTGGCCAGCCCCACCGGCCGGTTCGCCACGGTCCGCCAAACTCAACAGTTCACCAATGCGCCCCTGGGGCAAGGCGTGACCGGCGTCGTTCGCGCAGCCGGCACCAACCTGCCCGCGGCGGTCGTGGTCGCCATCGACCTGGTCAAGGACGGTTCCTTTGCCGCAGCCACCCTGACGGACGCGGGCGGACGGTTCCAACTGCAACTGCCGCCCGGGTTTTACGTTCTCGTGCCGGCTCGACCCGGTTGGGTCACCGACCTCGAAAGCCCTTATATGCTCGGCTTGGGTCCGGGCCAATCGGTGCCGACCGAGCTGGAACTCTTGTCTGCCACGCGACAACTTTCCGGTCGTCTGGTGGACGCCTCCAACCCCGAACGAGCTCTGCCCGGGGTGTTCCTCCAGGTGGAGTCGGACACGGGGCTCTTCGCCCCGGCGTGGACCGATGGCAACGGATTCTTCACGGTCGCCGTCCGCGAGGGGGCGTGGACCATCGAGCCTGCTTTCGAGGACCTTCACCTGCACGCCGTGCTTTTCCCCAGTAGCGAAAAAGAGCGCTCCTTCCTGACCACCACCGGCAGCGTGGCGGGAGTCGAAGTCCACGTCGTGCCCGCGAATGCCGCGTTCCACGGACGCGTGTTGGATGCCGCCGGCCAGCCCCTGGCCGGCATTCGGCTCCGTGTCAGCGGCCAGACCGGGAGCGACACCTACGACGGCAACGATCCCATCACCGATGACCAGGGCCGCTACACCGGCATCGTCGTCGGAGGCACTCCCTCATGGTGGATGCTCATGGTCGACCCGATCCTGAATCCGCGCCTGACCAATCACATCGCCTCCGGATTCCGATTCAATCAAACCGTGCTGCCGGGTCAGGCGATCGCGCAAAACATTCGTGTCGTCGAAGCCACCAACCAAATCACCGGCACGGTGCGCGACCCACGCGGCTTGTCCGTGCTGGGTATCGGCGTCTTCGGCTGGGCCGATCTCGGCGGCGAAACGTTCTATGCCTCCGGGATGGCCACGGACCCCCAGGGGCGTTACCGCATGCCCGTTTCAGGTGGCCCCTGGCAGGTACAGCTGTCGTGCGACGATCTGCAGGACGAGGGCTTCAATTGCGCACCCGCGAGTGTGATTCTACCTCCCCCTGGCGGCGCCGTCCTGGACTTCACCGTCTTCCCTCTGCCGACTCCGGGCCTGGGCAGTCCCCGCAAGGTCGGCCCCCACGAGTTTCAATTCGAGATCCACGGAGAGCCCTTCGTCACCTACCAGGTCCAGGTCTCCTCCGACCTGCGCCAGTGGCAGAATCTCATTCAGGTCACGCCCCGCATGGACGGCCCGGCATTCGTCAACACCACGGTAACGGACCTGAATGCCGGCACTTCCCCGCGGTTCTATCGACTGCTTCGGCGGTGAGCTGCAACCGCGGTCCAATCCCGAACAAAGGCGGTCACTCCAGACCCGATTCGGCGCCACCCCGCCCATCGACCCATTGCCTCAGCGGCTGGAACGAGAACCCCCGCACATGGAACAGATCCCCCGCCAGGCCGAAACCGGGTGAGCCGTGGCGATCCTGCTGTCTTTTCGACTGCCCGGGTTCTGAGAACTGGATGTGGTCAGGATCCGCGCAGGCTGAGGGTTCTTTGCGACTCGGTGGCGCACCTCCGGAACAGCAGGTCGTCCCGCTGCCGCGGGGGTTTGCGCCCCGCATTCGGTGCCGGCCCTCCGTTGTCGTTCAACAACGGCCAACAGGAACGCAACTGATAATCCGCGAGCTGTCTGCCCGCCGACCTCCATCGGCGGCTACGGAATTGCGGAGGTGGCCGCCGCAGTAAGGCAGCGGACCCGGAATCTGGAAGCCAACTGCCGCCCCAACTGGTAGTTACCGCGGTGACGCGGTGGACCCTCCGGTGCAACCGCTGACAGCTGTCATCCGGTAGCCTCCACGGAACGCCGCCGATGGGCTTGCCAGAGAGTCTTCGCCGTCCTGCGTCCGTGGCTTCAGAAATTGCGAGGGTTCGTAGCCGCCGCCCGTTAGGCGAGGCACGTGGGAACCGAATCCAGCCCCTTGCCTACAAAGCGTGGGCACCGCCGCCATGGGAAGGATCGTAGGGTCATCCGCCCACTACTGTCGGCAGCTCCTTCAATGAGCCCGCCTTCGAAGCGCGTTTGGCGACCGGTACGATCGGCTCGTGGCCCCGCCCCCACGGAAGTGGCCCAAGCTGGCTCCACCTCCTTCCAGGCTCCGCTACCAGCAAGGCCTTCGGCTGCGGCTTCTGGGAAAGCCGCGCGGCTCGCATTCCCGGGGCACTGAGAAGGAACGCATTGCGCAAAAGCATATTGCGCAAGTCGTTGCTCGGGTAGGGCTGTTTCCCGAAGAATACGTTTTTCAACAACCTGGCAATTGGGGAGGCCCTGCAGTTGCGATGCCAGGGGCTGGGCCCACAGTTTCCGACCGCGGGAGGGCTGTTTTGCGGCTGTCTGGACAATGCTCAACGTCGCGTGGCCTGATTCTTGAAGGCCGCGCGCAGCCGGAAAGTCGGATCTACCGGACCAAACCTCCGCGTCACAGGGCAACCGACTTCGGCCCGCCGTTGGTCCGCCGCTGCTTTAACCCGTGCAGGGGCCCCAGACCGTGTGCAGAGCCGAGGCTGCGCCACAGGAAGCAACCACCGTCCCCAACGTACTGCCAGAATCGTCGCTCCGACGAGCGATCTCGACGCTCGCGTTCTGCCGCTCCCGCCGCCAACCCGATCTGCACCGCGGATCCGGCAGGGATCGTGGCACAGATTTCCACTCCTGTTTCAAGCCGGCCGCGGGACCAGCTGGGTCGCAGCCCCGTGCCGCGGGGCGGTCGGACCTGTCGGAGGGACTGCCGGCGCCTGCTGCGCCTGGAAATGCTCCAATTCCTCGCCCTTCCGCACCAACCGGGCGCTGTTGAACACCACAATGAGCGAACCAACGTTGTGCAGGATGGCCGCCACGATGGGATTCAGATAGCCGAAGGCGGCGGCCGTCAAACCGGCGATGATGAAGAACACGCCGAAAAGGAAGTTCTGATTGATGACGGCCCGTGTGCTGCGGGAGAGCTTCACCAGGAAGGGCAGCCGCCGCAGGTCGTTGTTCATCAATGCAATGGTGGCACTGTGAATGGCCACTTCACTGCCGGCGGCACCCATGGCAATTCCCATGTCGCCCGCCGCCAACGCAGGCGCGTCGTTCACGCCGTCGCCCACCACCGCCACGCGATATCCCTTGCCCCGAATCTCGCGCACAAAATTGACCTTGTCCTGCGGCAGGCAGTCTCCGCGAACCTCCTCGCAGCCGATTTCCCGCGCCACGCGTTCGGCCACCGGCTGCCGGTCGCCGGAGATCATCGCAATGCGGCGCACGCCGGCCTCTTTCAATTCGGCCAGGGCTGGCTTCGCTTCGGGACGGATCTGGTCCTGCAGGCCGATCCAGCCAACGCACTGACCGTTCCGGGCCACGAACACCAGGCTCCATCCCTCCGCCTCGTTCAGGTCCACGGACTGGAAAAGCTCTCCATTGACGCCCTGTTCCTGGAGCCACTGGGCCCGTCCCACCAGCACCCAGTCGTCTCCCACCCGTGCCCGCACGCCCCGGCCCGGCGTTTCCGCAAAATCCTGCGGCTCTGCCATCGGCACGTTCACCTCTTCGGCCAGTTGCGCCAGCGCCCTGGCCGTGGGATGGTTGCTGTACTTCTCGGCCGAGGCCGCGAGCCGCAGCAATTCCGCCGGCTTGACCCCCGGGGCCGGCGCCAGGCGGCTGACCGCCAGTTGCCCCGTGGTGAGCGTGCCGGTTTTGTCGAAGATGAAGGCGTTGATCTTGGCGGCGGCTTCGATGTCCGCCACGTTCTTGATCAGGATCCCCAGCCGGGCCGCCGCCGAGAGGGCCGCCACCATCGCGGTGGGCGTCGCCAGAATAAACGCACACGGACAGGCCACGATGAACACGGCAATGACCCGGTCCAGATCACGCGTGAACGCCCACACCAGTGCCCCGATCAACAGCACCAGCGGCGTGTAAAAACCCATGTATTGGTCCACGATCTTCATGATCGGGAGCTTCGTCTTTTCCGCCGCCAGGATCAGTTCCCGCACGCGGCCCAGGGTGGTATCCGTCCCCGCCCGCGTTACGCGCACCTCGAGCACACCGGTGAGATTCTGCGTGCCGGCAAACACCTCGTCCCCGGGCTTCTTGTCCACCGGCAATGATTCGCCCGTGATGGTGGCCTGGTTGAAGGAACCCTGGCCGCTGACGATCACTCCGTCGGCCGGCACATTGTCGCCGGGGCGGATGCGAATGATGTCGCCCACCGCCAACTGGCTGGCCGGGACCTCCTCCTCGGTGCGGTCGGGGCGAATCCGCCGTGCCTTGGTGGGCGTCAGTTTGATCAGGGATTCAATGGAAGCCCGGGCCCCCTCGGCCGTGCGGGTCTCGATGATCTCCCCCAACAGCATGAAAAACGCCACCACGCCGGCGGTCTTGTAGTCGCCCGAGGCAAATGCAGCCAGGACGGCGATGGCCACAAGTTCGTTGATACTGAGCCGGCCGGCGCGCAGGTCGCGCACCGCGGTGACCATGATCGGGTAGCCGAGGATGATGGCCCCGATCATGCCACTGGCACTGGCGATGGCATGGCTCTGGTCGAACAACCAGTCGACCAGGAACGCGTTCACGACGAACACCAGCCCGATCAGGGTCTGCCACAACTTGATCGGCGTGTGCTCGTGATCGTGGCCACAGCCACAGCCGGGCCCGTGTTCGTGGTCATGCGCGTGTTCGCGCCGGCTCAGCAACGACGTCACCTGCATGGTTGGCTCTCATCCGATGCAGCCGCACTCTTCGCTCCCGCCAACCCTGCCGGTCATCGGCTCGGCTGCGGGGACGGCCTGGGCGGCTCACGATTCAACAATAGCCGAAGTTCCCGCGTCCGGCCATCGGCACGTTCCGGCACGAAGAACTTGTCCTGCACATTGGTCAACACGCGGGCCATGGTTTCGGCCACGCGCTGCTGCATGTACAGATCGGGATTCCGCTCGAACTGGGCCAGCAGGCCCTCGAAGCGTCGCGCCTCTGCCGCCAGCGTCTCCAAGTAGCGGGTCCGTTCAGCCTGGGCCCGACTCACCAGCGCGGCCGCTTCGGACGCGGCCCGGTTGGTGGTCTGATTGGCATAACTGAGCGCCTCGTTGAGCACCTGGCTCCGCCGCAGGGCCGCCTGCACCACCTGGTCGAAGGCCTGTTTCAACTGGCGCGGCGGACGGCTCTCCACCTGCAGTTGTTCGACCGCAATGCCCAGGTTGCGCTCCTCGGCCAACGCCAGAAACCGACGCAACACCTCCTCCTGAAAGCCCAAAACGTTCCGCGTCAGAATGTCGTCCACGGTGAACCGCGCAGCCGCATGCAGAAGTGCCTGGTTCAGCGTGTTGAGCACCGCGTTGGAAACCCCCGCCAGGTCAAAGCGTCCCGGAGTGCCCCCGCTGAACCCAAAAATGCAGCGCAGCGGGTCCTCGAACCGATACCGCAACACCGCCCGGGAATGAATAATGTTGCCGTCGGCCGTCAGCAGGTAACCGTCCACCCCCGGAATCAGTGGGGTCCGCGGATCCACCGGCGGTTCCGTCCCCGCCGCCTCCTGCTCCGGTGTTACGGCGTACCATCCGATGGTGCTGCGCAAGGTCTGAATCTCGGTAATGGGCACGCGAATGACTTCGTCGATGGGATAGGGGAACGACCAGTGCAAACCGGGACCCAACAGAGCCGCCTCTCCCTCGCCCACGGGCTTGCCGAGGCGCAGGATCAACCCCCGCTCCTGCGGCCCCACCGAGAAAAAGCCCGAGGCCAGAAACACCACCACCAGCACCACCATCAGGAACCGCACGATGGCGAAGCTGCTGTGCAGCGCCTCGGCCAGGGCTTGCGAACCCGCATCCAGCGGGGTCGGCGGCGCCGTCTCCGGGAATCGGGGCGGGGCAGGAGAAGAAGGGGACTCAGCCATGGCTCTTACCGGGCAGCTCGATTCGTCAGGAAACCTTGAAACACATCGAAGGGCGGCGTTCGCTCGTCGAAGATCAGTGTCGTCCGCTCCTTCAACGCCTGTTCCAACGCACGCAGCCGCAATTCGAAGTTGGCCAGGGCCGGATTCCGTTCGAACACGGGCAGGATCTGGGCCGCCGCGGCCTCGCCCTCGCCCCGAATCCGGGTGGCCTCGGCCTCGGCCGCAGCCAGAATCTCCGCTGCCTGCCGGTTGGCCTGGGCCCGAATCTTCTGCGCCTCGGCCTCTCCTTCGTTCTCCAGCCGACTCACGAGCACCTTTCGCTCCGACGTCATCCGGTCGAAGACCGTTTGCGTCACGCTTTCGGGCAACCCGATCTTCTTGATGCCCAGGAACTCGATGCGGATCCCCGTGTTGTTGGTGCGCAATTGCGCGTCCACCAACGCCAGAATGTCACGCTCGATCTGGTCGAACTTGAGTTTGGTCGGATCGGCATTGATGAAATCGGACAATTGATACCGCCCCACCACCGCCCCCTTGGCATTCCCCAGGACGCCTTCCAGCATTCGTTCGGCCGCCTGGATCGAGCCGCCGCCAAACTTCGGAAAAAACGCCTGCGCATCTTCGATCCGCCACCCCACATACACCGCGGTCAACAAATTGTTGTTATCCGCGGTAAGTCCCTCGGTGAACTTGTCCTCGAAGACCTGCACGCGCCGATCGAACTTGTAGACCCGCTGGATCGGCCACGGCCATTTCAAGTAGGCCCCGGGCTCGCTGATGTTGCGGGTGGGCTGCCCGAAGGTGGTGACCACGGCAACCTCCGACTGCCGCACCTGAAAGGTAAACAGCAGCAGGGCAAAGATCGCCACCAGCAGGGCACCAACGATAAGCGTGACAACAGGTCGTTTCATGGCGGAACGTGCTCGACTCACTGACGCGGGGCGGGCAGGGCAACGTCCAACAAATCCTGCCGGATCCGATCCTGCAGGTCCACCTGGATCAAATCCTGGGTGTTCGTGGTCCAGAGAACATACTTGCGCACACCGGCCACCGCGGGCACCAGCGTCTGCAAATACGCACGCAAAGGATACACCGAGGGCGCTGCGCGGTAGGCGGGTTCCTGATTGGTGAACGCCGCCGCCCGTGCCAGGCTCACCCGTTCCAGCTGGGCGCGCTCGGCCAGGGCCTGGTTCGTCAGCACAAACGCTTGGGCCCCCGCCAGGGCATTGGTCCGAATCGCCTCCGCCTGCGCATCCAGAATGCGTGCCTGCCGCGTGTGCGCCGCGGAGACCACCTTGGCAAACTCCGGCGCCACCTTCACCGGGGGATGAATCCCCTGCAAACCAACAAACAGGATCTTCACCCCCAGCCGTTTCTCCTCCGCCCTCTGCTGAATGCGCAGCCGCAACTCCTCAGCCGCCCGGGCACGGCCCGTGCTCATGATCTCCCCCAAATCTGCGCTCACCAGGTAGCGCACAATCTCCCGCGTTGCCAGCTTCTCCAACAAGGCCGCCGGATCCTTGTGCCCGTACGCCCACTGGCGGACGTCCTGAATCTGGAAGTGGATGGGCACATTGACCACCAGGAAGCTGACGGGAGGCGCGGAGCGGTCCCCGCCACCGCCCGGGCCCGGGGTCAGTCCCTCCTCCCGATGCGCCACCATGAACAAATCCTCCTTCCCGTGGGCCACCGACCACACCACCGTTCGCGTGTCCTGCACCCCGGGCTTGGGCTCCTCCGGCTCGATGCCGACGATCAAGGTCTGAATCTCGTCCGTCCGATACCGATATACCCGCTCCACCGGCCATGGCCATTTCAGATGCAGACCCGGCCCCAACAAGGCACGGTCATCCGCCGGCCGACCCCACCGTTCCAACAACGCCTGTTGTCCGGGTTCCACCACCACGAAGCACGTGGACAGCAACAACACCCCCACCTGCAACAACAGCAACCATCCCAACGCCCGCTCGAAAAACTTGTAAAACCAGGTCTCGGAAACCTTGAATCCGAACTGGTAATCCAGCGCCTCCGCCGCCGTGGTGATCAACCCCTCCGGCCTCGCCAACAACCCGACAAACCGACTCTCGTACACCGGCCTGGGCCGCTGCCCCTTGATCCGCGGTCGATAGATCTCCAGGATCAGGTTCAGCAACGTCTCCACCGCCACCAGGGCCAGCACCCCCAGCAGGACGCGCGCCGCCCAGAAATCCGCCCGGGCCCACCCCGCCTCCACACCGACCACGGCCGCAGCCGCCACCATGCACACATACGCTCCAAACAGGACGTAATCCCCACTGGGCCGCAGCAGACGCTGGTTCTCCAACCGCGCCAAAGTGGAGGCGAACTTGCCCAGCAAAAACAGAATCAGCGCAAACAACCCAAAGAACGACATCGCCACCAGCGGCGGGGAAATCGGCGGCAGCGTCTGCCGGTCCAGCCACCGCCACATCCACCAGACCCCGGCCGCCTGCAGACCAAAGAGCAGTAGGGTGAAAACTGGAACGAAATACCGTTCGAACTGTTCCCGGGCGCGCCGGGCCGGCAAAGCCTCCGCCTCTTCAGTCTCGAACAGAGCGCTGCGCCCCTTGGACCGCAGCAGATCCTCCAGTTCCAGCTGTTCCTCGGCCTCCTGCTCTTCCAACCGGAGCTGGAACCAGCTGACGAAGGCCACCAACATGCCCAGCCCCAAATGCAGCGCGGCCACGTAGCCCGCCAGCGAATTCACATACCGGGCGGCGCCCAACGCTGCTGCCCCCACGGTCAACAGCGTCAGCAGGTTGATCAGGCCGTACTTTTGGTAACTTCGTCGCATTCTGGTTCTTGCTCGGGGGCCGGCCCACTGCCGGCTTCCCTTCCTTGGACCGGTTCCCAGCCCTGCGCGTTGGAACCCCGGGGCACCCTCTCCCTTGCAAGGGCCCCGCCGGGCATTCACCCCGCCGGCGTCTGCCGCCGCAGGGACGGTTCAGCTCAGTTCCCGGTCCTCGAACAACACCACCGCCAACGCCAACAAGGCCCCCACGAACCCGGCCGTGTAGGCGAACGCCTTGGCCACATAGGCCCAGTGGAAGGCACCGCGGCCCGTTTCCAACAGGTCCGCGAGCCAGAAAAGCTGCCAGTTCGGCAGCAACGTGTAAAGCACAGTCGCCCACCACGGCCCGCCCTCCAATGTTCCCCCCATCCGGCTGTACAAGTAGTCGGCCACCAAACCCAACAGGAATACCGCGGAACAAATGGCCAGCGTCGGAATCAGATCCAGCCGCGTCGAACAGGTCACCGCCACGGCAGCCAGGATCCACAGCGCAAACAAGATCAACAAACCCGCCGGGATCATCCGGTAATCGTACCCGGCCTGTTCGTACAGCGAGGGCGAGTGGGCCGAAACCTGCCCGATCACCAGGGCCGCCACCGTCACCATCGGAACCAACGCAAAGACCGCATGGCTTACGAACGGCCGGCGCAGAAAATAATTCGCGAAGGCCCCGTACAAGTACGCCACCACCACGGCCCCCGCAAAAATCCCCAGCGCCCGCACGTCGGTCCGACCGTACGCATCGAACGCCATCCGGCCGGCCACCATGGCCGCCACAACGTTCACATACGTCAGCACGGTCAACGCACCGGCCAGCCCGAGGTATTTGGCCACCAGAAAGCGTCCCTTTCCCACCGGCTTCGATAGCACCGCCAGTGCAGTGCCGGTGCGCAACTCCCGGGCCACCGACGAGGCCGCACTCAACACCGCCCCCGCCAGGCCACTGATCAACGCCACTGCCAACGTGCTGTTCTTCACCAGCTTGGGCTCGTCCCCGAACGCAAAGTAGTACGGGACCGCCAGAAAAATCTCGAACAACGACGAGGCGGTCATGAGCAGCAAAAACACCGGCTGCCGGGCCAGCTCCATGAACGCATTGACGGCAATGTTGAGAAACGGTCGCATGGGACTCGCGCGCCGCACCCAGCATACGAACGGCCCGGCGGCCGGGCAAAGGACATTTTCAGCCTCGCTGCCCCAAAGCGAGCTCAGGCGTGCCGTCAATTCGCGCCTCCGGCCCCCGGGCTCGAACGTGCTGGTTCGATCCGGCCACCGCTCACCGGGCGTTTGGTCCGCCTCAGCGGGATTTTGCAATCCCTCTTGGAAGCCCCCCGCACCGCCCCGGCAGCGGTCATCGCCCGACCGCACCGGCGCGCCCGCCCGCGGCTCTCCTCACCGACTCACCCCGCGCGGAATCAACGCCTCCACCACCTCGGCATTGTACTGACAGCGTTCCGCCCGCAAATTCTCCGCCAGACCAAACAGCGCCCGCACTGCCACCTCGCGCGTCGGCCGGGCCCCGCCGCCGTTCCAATACTCCAACAATGCCCTGTACTCGGTCGGGGGTGTGACCGTGTACACGCAGGAACGGCTCTCCACCTTCTTGTGCGGCCACCAGGCCCACCCAATCCGATGCCGCTCCATCAACGCCACGCACTCCCGAAACCATTCGTTGGAGTTCTCCCCGCTCTCCCCCAACCAGATCGGAATCCGATACTTCTCGCGCAGCGCCAGGTACGGCGCGATCGCCTCGTCCGTGTTCGGATTCCAGTACTTGTGAAAACTCAGCACCAGGTTGTCATCCCACGGACCGGGGAACCCCCGGTAGTTGTTTCCCCAGCCGTTGCCTCCCAAAATGATCATGTGGTTCCGGTCCACCTCCCGAATTGCGCGGGTGATCTCCCGGTACAAGGCCCACAGGGGCGCGTTGGTCTGGTCTTCCCGGCCGTGCCGCTCCCTCCCCTCGAAGCTCCAGTTCGGCTCGTTGATCAGATCGTAGCCCCCGATCCATGGCTCCCGGGCATATCGCTCCGCCAACTTCCGCCACAACGCCACCGTCTTTTCCCGATTCCGTGGATCCTCCCAGAGGGACGGCTTGTTCGTGTCCCGATCGCAAATGTTCACGTCGTGGCCCTGTCCACCCGGAGCCGCGTGCAGGTCCAGGATCAAATAGATCCGATACGCCCGACACCAGGCCAGCAGACGGTCCACCAACTCAAAGCCGGTCGGCAGCCACGTCTGCCGCCCCGGCTCCGGCTCTTCATCCACCGGCAGCGTAAACAGATTGTAATGCATCGGCAGACGGATCGAGTTGAAGCCCGCTTCCGCCAATGCTCTCACGTCCGCCTCGGTCATGTGCCGGTCCCGCCACAGGACATAAAACCGTTCCGTCGCCTCGGGTCCGATCAACTCCACGATCCGCTGCCGGATTCGATGCTGTGGATTCTCCCCTTTCAGCCGCAGCATGTAGCCCTCCTGGAGCATCCAGCCGCCCAGGCCCATGCCCCGCAAGAGCACCTCCCTGCCCTCTCCGTCCACAATCCGATCTCCCCGGGCGCGCAAAAAGCCCTCGGCGCGGGCCGGTACAACGAGGCTCAAGGCCAGGCAAATCAGCGGAACCCAAGGCGATACGGCTGGAATCTTCATGGTCGAAACGGTTTTGGACATGGTCTTTCCCTGCATCCGGCGGTTCCCCCGGAGCGGTGTGCCGTCATTCAACCTCGCCCCGGGACGTGCGTCGAGTCCGGTTTGGAGGCAAAGAAGCCGACGCCCAACGCGTTAGGCCCACTTCTTGGCCCGGCGCCCCACCGCGACGAGTTCCTCCCCCCTCCTCCGGCTTACAAGTAAGCCATTCTCCGCCCCGGACCTCCGAGCCCGGAATGCCCAGTTGACGAAATCCGGCAAACGGCCTAACGTGGCTTGAGAAACGGGCCGAACCAGTGTCCGGACGGCTACAAAGCAGAAGCAGCAACCGACTTCGACCATGCAACCTTGGAACCAAACAAGGCGGAACGCCGCGGGCAGGGCGTTTACACTGATCGAACTACTGGTCGTCATCGCCATCATTGCCATTTTGGCGGGCATGCTGTTGCCGGCCCTGAGCAAGGCCAAGGCCAAAACCCAGGGGATCTACTGCATGAACAACGGCAACCAGCTCATGAAAGCGATCACCCTGTACGCCAGCGATCATCGGGAGCTTTTGCCGCCCAACCCGGACGACGGCAACACCATTCCCGGTCACAACTGGTGTGCCGGCCAGGCCGGTCGTGGCGGCGCTCAAGAGTTCAATCCGGACGTCCTCATGGACCCGGACCGCACGCTGGTGGCGCCCTACATCGGGAGGAATGTCGAGATCTTCCGTTGTCCAGCAGATCAACGCTCGGGCCTCTACAGTGGCACCGACCCGGCCAAGCGCGGCCAAACCGTTCGCGCCGCCCGCACCATCGCCATGAGCCAGGCGGTGGGTACAATTTGCCGAGGTTTTGATGCTGGCTCCGGTCACGCTGGTCCACCCGATCGCCCGACCAACGGTCCTTGGTTGAACAATTCTCACACTCACCGTCGCAACCAGCCCTTTTTCACCTACGGCAAGACCACAGATTTCCTCAAACCCGGTCCAGCGATGACCTGGGTTATCTTGGATGAAGACGCCTACAGTTTGAACGACGCCGGCTTCGCCGTGGGGATGGTGAATCCCGAGTGGATTGATTGGCCCGGAACCTATCACAACTTTGGCGCTGGCTTCGCCTTTGCAGACGGTCATTCCGAAATCCACAAATGGCGGGATGCGCGCACCAAGGTGGTCGGCGGAAATGTCAGCCGCCGCGCCGTGCCCGGAAGTCCCGACTGGATGTGGATCGCTGAACGCACCTCGGCTCGCCCCTGAGAACATGTGGTGTTCTTAAACCCGCGGCTGGATTCCTGTTCTTCGGATACCCGAACCGACTGGTATATCCCACCCCAGCTAGCCCCGCTCGCCCGAATGGGTGATCCTTGGCGCCGGCACTCCGTCGGGTAGCCCGTTAAGGTTTGGGCGTCGAAAGAATCACCCGCAGCGCACTCCGAATCTCGTCCGGGTTGCGGCCGCGCGTCTCGGCCAACCCTGCCGCCAACCCGCTGGCAAACGCCGTGGCCGCCGAGGTGCCACTGACCAAAAACGGCTGCCCTTGATGGTACACCACACTCACCCCGGGTGCGATCAGGTCCACGAAATCCCCGCGATTCGCATAAGGTGCGATCCGCCCGGTCCGATCCCCCGCAGTCACCGCCATCACCTCGGGATACGCGGCCGGAAACACCGGAGTCGTCACCGGTTCGTTCCCCGCCGCCGCCAACACCAGCACCCCGCTTGCACTCACCTGTTGCAGCAGCGCGTGCAAAAAGCGGTTGTCCGCCTCGCTGCCCAAACTGAGGTTCAGAATGTGCGCTCCTCCTTCGTGCACGGCCCGGTAGACCCCCACCGCCAAGTCGAAGGTCGAGGTCGCCGGTTGATCCCCGTAAACGTCCACGGGCAAAAGCCTCACCTTCAAATCCGCGCCGGAAACCATTTCCACTCCACGCAACACCGTCTGAGCCATGGCCGTGCCGTGCGTGGGAACATCCGCCGGGACCTGGCCGCCCGGCACAACCCGGATTGGCGCAAGGACAAACTCGCCCAGCGAGCCCGGTAACGACTGAACCGCCGTGTCCAACAACGCCACCACGACCGGCCCGCCGGGGTCCGGAGGCCGCGCCCGAATCCGGGGCCAGCCCACCGAGGTCCCCAACAAACCCTGGACCTCCCCCGGCCGCCCGATGGCGTAGTTGGCCTCCACGTCCGTCACCGCGGGATCCTCCAGCAACCGCTGGCGTGCCGCCTCCGCTGCCTCCGCACTGGCAAACCGCAGGCGATACGCATGGAGCTCCTCCAGCCGACCCACCACTTCCGCACCCAGTGCGCGCGCCAGAGCTTCTATCTCCGACCCCGGTTTTACCCGCACAATCCACTCGTTCCGTAGTCGGTTCGTCTCTGCCGTTCCGGCGGGCGCACGCCCGGCCTCTGTCACGGGCTGCGTTGCCTCCTGTAATGAAGTGCGAAACACATACAGCTGGGGAGGCCCGTTGCTCCGGGGCAGCAACGCAAAGTTCAGTCGGTCCAACAGCCGTCGCAACGCCTCACCGGGCGGCAAGCCCTGAAACCGCGTGGACACGCGCCCTGACAAACCGGGCTCGACAAACACCCGCCAGCCCGTCTGCGCGGCGATCTCCCGCAACACTGTGTCCAACGACCACCCTTGGACATCCGCATCCACCCGATTCTGCTGCGTATCCCACGCCAGTCGGTTGGTCACCGCGGCTCCCACCCGAAACACCATCGGAACCAGGCTCAGCCACAGGCACGCACAGCCCGCCACCAACCGTCGAAAGATCCGCCTTTTTGTTCTCCCTGCCATGACGCCCCCAAGCTACCATGGCTTCACCCGGTGCGAAACTGCGGTCCCTTCCGCCCGACTGCTATACCGGCGGCTCCATGCTACCGAGCCGGTCGCCGGGGCGCATCGGATTCCCCGCCAGGAACTCCGCAATCCCCATGCGCCGTCCCCCCTCCCGCTGCACCTCCAGAAGACGCAGGATCCCCTGACCGCAACCCACCAAGACGCCGCGAGGATTCACTTCCAAAACCTCTCCCACTCGCCCGCTGCCCGACTCCACAGTGGCCCGCCACACCTTCAGTAAGACCGGCCCAGCCCAGCGCGGCTTGTCCTCCTCTTCCGCGCTCCCCGCGCCACCCGGCCCACTCGGTTCGCCTCGCCGCCACCACCACGTGAACGTCCCCGGCCACGGGTCGAAAGCCCGAACCCGGAGCCACAAGTCTCGCGCCGAAAGCGCCCAGTCCATGAGCCCATCGGTCTTGCGCAAACGAGGGGCATACGAAACGCCCTCCGCCGGTTGGGGTCGGGGCACGATCTGCCCGGCCAGGTACGCCGGCAGGGTCTCCACCAACAAGTCCGCCCCCAGCACCGCCAGCCGATCCTGCAGCGTGGCAGCGGTGTCCTCCGGCAAAATGGGAACGGCCCGTTGGGCCAGAATCGGCCCGGTGTCCATCCCCTCGTCCATTTGCATGAGGGTCACACCCGTCTCGGTTTCTCCGCGTGCCAGGGCCCATTGGATCGGCGCCGCCCCGCGATACTTGGGCAATAACGACGCGTGCACATTCACACAGCCATGCCGCGGCAGTTCCAGGACCGTCCGCGGCAGGATCTGGCCGTACGCCATCACCACCACCAATTCCGGTTGCCACGCCGCCAACGCCTCGAGAAACCCCGGCTCTCGCACCCGCTGCGGTTGCAACACCGGCAAACCCTGCCCCACGGCCAGCTGTTTCACCGGCGAAGACTGCGGCTGCAAATGACGCCCCGCCGGCCGGTCGGGCTGCGTCACCACTCCGACCACCTCGACACCACCCCACGCCACCAGGCGGCGCAGGCTCGGGCACGCAATCGCCCCCGTCCCCATGAACACACATCGCACACGTTTCATCTCCCCCAACCAAACGACAAACCCCCGAGCGGCGAAAGTGCAAACCAAAGCTTCGGGCATCCCGCAATCCCCAGCTCATTCGATTGCGCGAGGCTGTCGCCTCAAACGATTCGAAGGCGCCCCGCGTCCCCAGCCGGCCTCTCCATCGGTACGTCCCCGGGGAAGGAAGCGCAAAGCACCGACAAAAAATCGCAACCGACCGGCAGCACCGCGCAAAGTCACTCCCTACGATGAGGGGTATGAAACGAAACGCGCAGACCTTGCACAACCCGAAGGCTCTGTCGGTTTTCGCTGCAGTTCGAGCCGTGGCCTGTGTGGCCACGGCCGCGACCGTTGGCCTGGCCCAGGAGACGCCAGTGCCCGGCGTCCTGCCGCCGGTCATCGTCCGGGGAATCGCCCCTGCGGGCGGCGCCCTGCCCGACGTGCACGGCGTTCAACTTTACCAGGGCAAGAAAACTTCCGTGGCCGACCTCGAGACCCTCCCTGCGGTCGTCAACAACAATTATCGCGAGGCGTTCAGTCTGCTGCCCGGCCTTTTGATCTCCGAAATGCCCACGCCCGGCCACCTGAACGCCACCTATCGAGGCATTGGCGACCCACACGAGTCCGAGTTCCTGCTCAACCTCCAAGATGGCATCCCCATCGCCTCCGACTGGCTCGGCTACAGCACCGCGTACTACACCCCGCCCATGGAAAGCGTCCAGCGCGTCGAAATGATCCGTGGCGGATCCGCCCTGCTTTACGGGCCCCAGCCCGGCCCTGTCCTTAACCACGTCACCATCCTGCCCCAAACCCGAACGCCCTGGGAGATCGACACCCGACACCTGGCCGGCTCATGGGGACTCTATTCCACCCACACCTGTCTCTCCGGGACCCTCTCGCACCTCGGATACCTCGCCACCTTTCATCACCGCCAGGCCGATGGTTTCCGAGATGCGAATGCCGATTATTCCGTCTACCATGGTCAGGCCAAGCTCACGCTGCAGCTGAGCGAATCCTGGCGCCTGACCCTCGATTTCTACGGGTACGGCGCCGAGTCCGGAGAACCCGGCCGTCTCACCCTTGCCCAATACATCGCCAACCGCGAGCAGACCGTTCGCCCCCTGGACCGCCTCTTCGTCGAACGCTACGTGCCCTCGCTCACCTTGGACGGCGCCCTCTCCGAGCAAACCGCCCTTACTCTCAAAGCCTGGGCCGGCCACCAGGACCGCCTCAGCCGCCGCCAAAACAACGCCGGCACCTTCATGAACCTCGACCAGCAAATCTTCGATTTCGTCGGACTCGACGCGCGACTGCGCCACACCTGGGCTACGGGGGCACAGGAACATCAACTCACCGGCGGGTTCGTCGCGTACGCCGCCGACAGCCCCCGCAGCCGCGAGCGGGTCCCGGGCCTCAGTACCAGCCTCAGTGGCCAACCTCAGTTCGACCTCGACCGCCACTCCCTCTACGGCGCCCTTTTCGCCGAAAACCGCTTCCAATGGGGCCCTTGGGGAGTCATCCCCGCGTTTCGCCTCGAACTCATGGAAACCTCGGTTCGCGAGAACTTCAACGCCGAGGTCACGCGACCCCTTCAGGACGAGACCTTCCGCCGCGCGGTGCCGCTGTTCGGGCTCGGGCTCACCTGGGACTGGCACGAGTCCCATCGCTGGTACGCCAACGTCTCGCAAGGCTATCGTCCGCCCCGCTACGACGACCTGGTCAATCCCACCAGTAACAGCCAGCGCCCGTCGCGTGAACTGGACGAGGGTCGTACGCTGACCCTGGAAACCGGCCTGCGGGGCAGCCCCAGCCCCTGGCTCACGTACGACACCAGCATCTTTTACACCGATTACGACGGCGTCATCGAAAACCGCGACCTCGGTGGCGGCAACTTCGAGCGATCCAACTCCGGACACGCTCGACATTACGGTTGGGAGACCAGCCTGGAATTCCAGCCGCTCGCCTGCCTGGAAGCCTGGACCGGTCGAACCCTCGATCCCGCCTGGGGCCGCTGGACCTGGTTCGCGAGTTATGCCCTTCTGCATGCCGAGTTCACGGCCGGCCTGAACGAAGGCCGCACCCCGGCCTATGCCCCCGACCACGTCCTCAAAACCGGGCTCATCGGCCAGTGGCAAGAGCGCTTCAAAATCGCCCTCACGGGCACTTACGTGGACGCCATGTATTGGCAGGATAACAACCAGCCCGGCAGCGTCGGCTTGGCCCGAATCCCCGACTTCACCGTCTGGGACCTCAGCGCGGAATGGACACTCTACCGCCAGAACCCGCACCTCCTGGCCGGCATCCAGAACCTTTTCGATCGCGAGTACTTTTCGCGAGTCCGAAGCGACGGCATCGAACCCATGCCGGGGCGAAGTTTCTACGTCGGACTGCGCATCCGCTGGTTCTAACTTGCCTCTGTCCGAAATCCGTTTTCCGGGGGATGTAAGTCTGCCATAAACCACGCCACGAGCCGCAGTGGCCTGCGCCCCGGCCGGCCCTGCGGCTCCTTCTGTCTCTCTTCCCCAAGCCTCCACGGGTCCGGATCAGACGCCCCGCCCATCCCGGGCCGGCCACCCGCGGCGCCCCGGCTGTCACTTCGGGAAAGCGTGGTCCGACCGGTTGGGAGACCGACCGGCGCAGCGTCTTGCGAAATTCAGAGCGCTGCGGACGCCGAATCCCCGGGTTTGTTCGGTGTCTGTCCAACCAAGCAACCACGCGCGGCGGCCCGAAGGAACGCGCGGCCTTCGGCGGCATTGCAAGGTCGGGTTTTCCGGCTCGCCAGCCACCCGGCCAGGGATTCGTCCCTCGTAAGTCGAGGGCAGCCCACGGATTGAAATCCGCGGGCCCTCCCGGGATCTCCGCCACAATTGCGCTCGCGCCCCAGGGGGCGAATCGCACGGGCAGACAGCCCCGCCGAAACCGCCTGCCCGCGCGTTTCTCGCCCCAACGCGAATGGCTACTGCCCGACCACGCGGAAGAACCCGCTCTGGCCCGTAACCGGCAAGATCACGGTCGTCTCCGTCAATCCGCTCTGGACCGTCTCCCACGGATCTTCCAACCGCGCCTTGCGCTGTATGGCAAACGGACCCGCGCCCCCTGACCACCGCAGTGTCAGTTGGGTTGCAGATACCGTAATCGCCTCGATCCGCAGCGGCGGGGCCACCGCGGCCACGCGGAACATGAGATAAGGCGCAAAAGTGCCCGGCTCGCCCGTGGGCGTGCCCCCGTCCAGCGCCGTCGCCTCCTTCGAGGCAAACCGCGACTGGCCGGTGCTCAGCGTGTCCACATCCACCAGGATCGTGACCAGGGGATCCGGACTCTGATTCAGGAAGTCCGTCAACGCGGATGAGCGGAACACCTCGGGCTCGCCCTTGGTCCCGTGCATCATCAGGGTCCCCAAGTCGACGATTCGGTTCGTGTCATAGCCCTGCGTTGGTTCCCCATCGTAATAGAGCCCGGGCATCGTGGAATAGCGCAGCTCCGGCGATGCCTCGTCCCAGGTGTTATCCGTGAACCCCGGCGTGTATCCGTTGTTGTCCAACCCCACTGTCCCGTCCAAAACCCCGTAAAAGTGCAGGAGCCGTTGGCCGTTGTTCCGGAAGTTGATCAGATTCAGGCTCACATCCCGCAACTGCCCGAGAGGATACCCGGTCAGATCGAAACGCAGGGCGATCACCTCGTTCACCGTGGCTGCGGTGCGTGCATTGAGTTGGGGACCGTTCGAGGCCGTGTCCTGCGGTGTGTTGTTGTACTCGTTCAATTGCACGTCCGCTCCGTTGCCCACGGCCGTCGAAACAAACCGCAGGGCCGGATCCGTGACCTTGACCCGCACCTCCGCCTGTCCCGACAGCCCGCCGTCGTCTGTCGCCACCACCCGCAGGATGTACGTGTGCACCCCGCCCAGCCGCGGCAACTGATACGCCACTGAAAACGGCGCCCGGTTGGTCTGACCGATCAACGTCAGCGGTTCTGCCGTTCCGGCAAAGAACTGCACATTGGTGATCGTCCCGTCATCGTTGACCTGCGCGGCCAGGATGACCGTGTCCCCTTCGGCCAGGGAGGCGCCGTCGGCGGGGCTGGTGATGGCCACGCTCGGGGGCTCGTTCACCGGCGCCGCCGTCGGCACGAGCATGAAGTAATTCAGTACCATCCCGTCCGAAAGGGCCGTGACCCGGATGGTCTTCACCGTCCCATCGAACGCCACCACCAGCGGTGCCACCCCCGCATCATCCGTCAAGGGCACGAACTGATACCCCGCCGTCGCCGGGCCCACGAAGCGGCCGATCTTGGTGAGGTTTTGCACCTCCGAGGCCGGATTGTCGACGAAGTCCAGCTGCACCGTGAAAGGCCCCGGTGCCGCCATGCGTGCATATACATGATAGGTGCCCGCAGGGAACGTACGCGTGTAATTCAACCACTCCCCGGTGACGATGTTCCGCACGTCGTAATCCGGCAGGCCCGCCTGCTGATGCTTCTGACGCACCACCACGTCGCCCGTGACAAAGGTGTCCACGAACTCATCACGCGTCCCCACCCCCGGACCGTACCGATACACCTCGTTCGTTTGCGGGACCAGCACCGTGACCACGTTGTTGATCTCGTTCTTGTCGATGCCCTGGGTCCCCACGCGATCAAAATAACAGTTCGGCGTCCCACCTCCGATCGTGTCGCACAATACGATGGTGTCGAAAAACTGCCCCGGGGTTCCGCCCGGATACGGGTCCGTGAAATTGAAGTCCTCGGCCTCGAACGTGAAGTTGGCAGGGTCGAAGGTGTCGATCTCGGTCTGTCGTGCGCTGAAGCCACCGTCGGCGGCCGTGGCCGAGGCCACGATGACACACATCCGGTTGGCTGCCAGGGGCCGATTGTAACTCACGTTCCAACGACTGCCGCCATCCTGAATCACCAAGTCCCCGCTCACATCCACTCCGTTCAATTTCAACCGGATGCCGCTGGGAGTCACCGAGCTGCCCGCGGCCGTGGTCTTGTCCACCGAGAACGAAATGACCGTGTTCGTGGGCATGAACCCGCCCGGCAGCGGTTGCAAATCATAAATCTTCGTCGGCTGCGGCAGGTTCAACGCCCACGCCACTGCGGCCTCGAACAGGAAGAAACTCGGCTCGATCATCACCCGCTCCGCCGGATCAGTATCGTTCCACGGCAGATGCACCCAGCGGGCGCGATTCGTGGTCCCGTCCGCGTTCAGCACCCCCGCATCGACTGCCATGATCGCATAGCCATTGGGAAATCCGGGCACCACGGCCACGCCCACCGCCTCCGGGATCAGCGTGCGCCGTCCCACGAACGTGATCACGCCGTTGCCCTCCCCCGAATCCGGCGAGACATGACTGGGATCGAACACGTCCACCAGACCCGCCGGCAACCCCGCCGCCAGCGGATGCGCCGGATTCACAATCTCGATGGCCGTAAGCCTCACCACTTGACCGAAATCCGCCCCCGCGCCGCCATTCACCGCCGCGGCCTCTGCGGCACTGCCGTACGTGCCCCCGTTCAAGCCGGTGTCCGCATTGAAACTGCTCCGATTGCCACTGTACAGGAATCCCTCCCACGTGATCACCGGGATCGGGGAGTTCCGAAACTTGTTGCCCACATTGCCCGAACTGATGTTCTCATCCGCGATCAGCAACTGATACCCCTGCGCGGCAAACTGCTCCGCCGTCAGCACATTCGCCGCGGGCGGTGTCGCAATCACCGTCACCTCATGACCCTGGGCCTGGAGGATCTTGATGAGCTTCAACGTGTCCCGCTTGTTCTGTCCGTCATGGATGTACGCAATCTTGGCCGCATGGGCCTCGAGCCAGGCACCGCTCACGAGGCCCGCCACCAACACCGCAATCACAGGGCGCACGCACAGGCAGAAACGCCTCCGAACCAAACCCATCTGCGATTGGCTCATAATGGCTCCTTTGTTCTGGGGTTCTTCCGATGTTGACACAGCCATGGGTTTCCTCGCACCCGACCCGGAAGAGACGGCTCCCGGACCGCTGCCCTTGGGAAAGTCGCGGGCGCACCCGCGGGACACGGGGCCCGGCCCGCTCTCCTGCCGGGGCATGGCGGTCACTGTTCGCATGGCTTCGCCATCTCTTTTACCCTCCTTCGACACGCCGCGCCTCCCCGACCTTTTGCAAAACGTCGTGAAAAATGTGCACCACCCGGATCTCTCCGATCGCGGAAGCGCCGCCGGATTGTCGGCAGGACGAAGCCGCACCGAAGCTCTTTCCGGCGGCACGATCCGCGCTCGGGCGGGCGAGGTGGGCCGGCCGAGCCCTCCGGCCCCTGCCGGGATCAGTGGATCTGCGGTCGGGCCTCCGGGTACCGGTTCAAAATCGACCGCAAATGCGCCACCACCTCCGGGCGCTCGGCCGCCAGGTTGCGCGTCTCCTCCGGATCCTCCTCGTAATCGTAAAGCTCCACGTCCGCCGTCTCTCCCGGTGCCCCGGGCACCTTCCATTCCACGAGCCGGTATCGCTCCGTGCGAATCGCTCGGCCGATCACCTCCTGGCCCGCGCGCCGGCGAGGATACGCGTGGTAGGCATGGTCGCTCACCCGCACAGCGGGATCGCGCAAGACGGGCACCAGACTCTCCCCCTCCAACGGCTGCGGGACCTCCGGCCGCGGCAACCCCGCCAGCTCCACCAACGTCGGATACAAATCCACCGTCTCCGCCACCTGCCGTGTGACACCCGGACGAGCCACGCCCGGGGCCACGAGGATCAGCGGAATGCGGTTCGCCTGCTCGTAATTCGTGTGCTTCGTCCACATCCCGTGATCCCCCAAATGCCATCCATGATCACCCCACACCACCACGAGGGTGTTGGTGGCCAGGCCCAACCGGTCCAGCTCCTCCAATACCCGCCCGATCTGCGCGTCCACGTAACTGACACACGCGTAATAGCCGTGGATCAGCAACCGTTGCAGATCCGGATCCAACCGCCCCCGCTCGGGGATCGGGTCGTACTGGTTCAGTTCCCCCAGGGTTTTCCCCGCGTACGGGGGCGCTCCCGCCGGCGGAGTTTGTCGCCGGGCCAGCGGAAACCTTTCCCGCTCGTACAAATCCCAATACTTTTTCGGCGCGGTGAAGGGCAGGTGGGGCTTCACGAACCCCAGCGCCAGAAAGAAAGGTTCGCCGGGGCGTTCCGCAGCCGCTCGCAGCCGCCGAATTCCCTCCAATGCAATCCGGCCATCGGCATACGCCTCGTCTGCCACCTCTTCCATCTCCCATGCCCGACCCCGGGGCAGCCGCCCGATCTCATTCAAACGCTGATTGCTGAAGTATGCCTCCTCCCGCGTGAGCCGTCCGCCCGCCGCATTCGCCGGATTCACATACTCCACCACCTTGTCCGGCCGAAAGGGCACGCTCCACGAGACTGCATCGTCCCGGTTTCCGTGACCAATGTGAAAGATCTTCCCCATGCCCTCCGTGCGCCATCCGTGCGCCTTGAAATACTGGAGCAACGTCACCGCCCCGGGGATCGAACGACGAAAGTGCGTCGCCAGATCGTAAATGCCCAACGTGGTGGAACGGGCCCCCACCATCAGTGCGTTCCGGGACGGGGCACACACCGCCTGATTGCAGAAGGCCAGGTCGAACCGCACCCCGCGCGAAGCCAACCGGTCGATGTGCGGTGTCTTCGCCAGTGTGTCGCCATAACAGCCGAGCGTCGGCTTCAAATCGTCCACGCTGATCAACAGCACATTCGGACGTGCCCCGGCAGCGACGACGGCCGCCCACCCCCATAGAGCGAGACACGGCCACTTCCAAACCTTCATGCCTCTCAGCGTACTCCCCACCTCTTCCCCATCTCAATTCCTGACGCGGCACCGCACACCAGGTCGGGCTGGATCACACCATCATGCTCCCGGCTGCCTGCGCATCACCCCTGCACCCAAATGCCTCCGAATCCCCCGCACGCTACCTGACCACCGCCCGGAAGAATCGCGGACCCTCGTCAGACCCCGACAACGGAATCACCGCCGTCCCGCTGCCCACCCAGTTCGTCCACACCTGCCAGCTCCGCAAATCCCTGCTCTGCTCCAGCTCCACCCGCCGCCCCACCGGCCCATCCACCCCGATTTCCAACCCCCCGCCCCGGTGCCGAATCGTCAGCCGCGGCGGACCCACCGGAGCCTCCCCCGCCCACAGCCGCAGATGCACCCGGTTCGTCATCGCATGGCCCATCGCATCCACGACCGCAAACCCAAAGCCCCCCAGCGCGTTGGTCGTCACCCCGGACACAAACCGCGCCCGCCGCTCTCCCACCAGCCTCACCTCGCCATTCTGCGGCTCGAACACAAAGTACACCGGATTCGCATTCGCAAAGCCGCGTGTAAACTCCGTCAGATCCACCTCCAAGGGCACCCCGTTCGTGCAATCGAACTGCGGATGCGCCAGCCAGTCCAGATACTCCTCCAGATTCGTGAACTCGTCCCCGTCCAAATCCCCGTTGGCGTCCGAAAAATCCCCCGGCGCAGACTGCGGGTTCAGGCCGTGAATCTCCTCCCACCAATTCGGCAGTCCGTCGTTGTCCGTGTCCCAATCCGGCGGCCGGTTCACCACCGGGTACTCTTCCCACCCGCCCACGTCGTTCTGCGAATCCGGCAACCCCGGATCGCCACTGATACTCCCGCGATAGGTGGCAGTGCCGTCGAGCACCTCCCGAATGGTGCGCAGATCATGGTCGTCGATCTCCGGCCGGTTGCATCCCACGTCCGAAAGCACCTTCTTGTACGCGTTGGTGACCTCGTCGATCGTTGCGTACGAAGGGAAGAAGGGCATGGTCACCCAGGGGCTGTAATTGGTCGGCACATATCCCGTGGCCCGACGAGCCTGTTCCTGCTGGTTGGTTTGAAAATAGCCGGGCATGACATTGCCGACGAAATAGTATTGCTGGGTGCCGGGAAAGTTGTCGTACTGGGCCGTCAGGATGTAGAAATGGCGCGACGCCGGGCCCGGTTTGTAGAAATTGTTGACGAAGTTGACCTGGTGCGCACCTCCGTCCGTGGTCCGACTCCGCCAGTTGTACACTACGTTGTTGAAAACATCCAAGCGGCCGGCGAACCGACCCGCCCCATCCAGACCTCCGGCCAGACTCCAGTTTCGTCCCTCGTTGTGGGCCAGCAGATTGTGATGCAGGCTCCCAATGTCACCCCCGACACTGGCCGCATAGCCGTGCCGCGTCCCCGGCGGATACTTGTCATGTCCGGCAATGTTCAAAGCCTCGGCAATGATCGTTCGCTGCAGTGTGAAGTTTTTCGCCCCGCGGGTGCTGATCCCTTCATCGATGCCCCAACTGATGGAGCAGTGATCCATGATGCAATGGTCCACCCCGGCCATCCCGCTGGCGTTCTGGGTCTCGCCGCTGAGGTCCCCGACGCGCACCCGGAGAAACCGCACAACCACATCCCGCGCTCCGCTCAGACCGAACTGATGTTTCCGCAGACAGATGCCCTTCCCTGGCGCCGTTTGGCCCGCCACCGTGATGCAGGGCTGCGTGATGATGAGATCGGACTCAAGAGTGATCAGTCCGCCTACATCGAAGACAATGGTTCGTGGTCCGTAATTGCCCTCGATGGCATCCCGCAGGCTGCCCGGACCGCGATCGTTCAGGTTGGTCACCTTGATCACCACTCCGCCGCGGCCTCCCCGGGCGAATCGTCCATACCCCTCGGCCCCCAGAAAGGCAAGCCGGCGCGCCCGAAACATCCACACGTCCCCCCGCGTCACCGCGCCCGACGCGTCCACCTCGTCCACGCGCCAGTAATAGGCCACCAACCGGCTGACCGGCCGCAATTCGTACTGCGCCTCGGAGAGGCGCCCGCGATACTCGGGTGACTGCCTCGTGGCCTGCCGCACGGCGTTGCTGTCGGTGCCAATATACAAGTCATGGGCCACAGCCCCCGAGGCCCCCACCCAACGCAACCCCACGCTTCCCGCATCCGCATCCACATGCTCGTCCTGGTCCGCCGGCACCGGCTGCGTCGCTCTCCGGCTCGGATGTACCGTGTTCAGCTCGAACCCGTTCAAATACACGTTCCGAATTCCTGCGGCGGGATTGGTCGCGGCGCGAAACAGGATCACCGCTTCCTCACCTTCGCCAACCTGAAACACAAGATACGCCGTGGATGCCAAGGCGTTGTTCGTGACGCGCACCGTCTGGGGGACGCCGGCGGCTGCGAGCACCCCGTTGACGAAGATGTCCAGGGAAGCCACCGAGGTGGTCCCGTGATTGTCCCAGTCATTGTGATACGTCAAAAGCGTGTGGTTTCCCGCCGGCAATCCGATCAACCGCATTTCGATCTGGGCTCCTGCGTCACCTCCGTTTACCTTGATGCCATCCGACACCAACTTGGCGTCCCACACTGCGCTCTGGACCCCTTCTTTCCAATACCCCGGTTGAAGCGCCGTCCCCTCCGGGCCCACCCGTCTCAGGATCACGGTCACCGATCCGAACGTGTTCGAAATGACGTCCCCGCCCGCAAACCATGAGGTGTTGGTGGACCAAGGGGTGAATCCCGGCTGCAGACCCTCCGCCACCGGCCGGTTGTGGTTGTTGATGTCCACCTTCAATTCTTGCGCCGGTGCAGTCAGGGCCGAGCCGATCCCAACCACTGCAAGAATCAATGCTCGCAGGGTTCGAACCCTCCCGACTGCATGGCTTGCTTTCCGACCTGATCCCTTCCGACAGCCACCGTCCGCCCGTACCGATTGGGGCGCCTTCCCCAACCCGTGACCGCAGCCACAGATGCGCGCCGGATCAGCTTCCGAACCACCGCCCGGCCCTCCTGCCACGCGCAAACGGGTCCCCACCGGGGTCGCACGCCTTTCGTTGCCATCGCGTTGACTCCACTGCATGCCGAACCTCCAGTCATCAGTCACGATCGTCCGGAGCAGGTTCGGCTGACAACCCTCCTTCCTGCCAAAAGCCTTGCGTTTGCTGCCTGCCGCCCCGGGCGCAACGAGAGTCCGGGCCTTTCTCGGGCCCCCGCCAACGACCCTCCCCGCGATCCGTCTCCCACGAGAAGAACCCTCACGTCGAGCCGACCCGATGCGGCGGTCGATTCTCGAAGGGGACAGGAGGCTCAGCGTGTCGCACACCTCACAGGCAACCACGCCCCCACGGGGTGCCATCCTTGGCCATCCCAGAACTCGGCTTCTCCCGCTGCACCGAGTCTGGCAGGAATGCCCACCGATCGCAGCGCCGCCACACACAACCGGTGGAAGGCCGCCTCCGGGCATCTGCCCGCCCGCAGATACTCGAGAACTTCTCCATCATGCTCCGCACTGTCCTCCCTCAACACACTCACGCGACTTCGAAGATAATAAGCCACCAATGCCGCCGCCGATCGTACCGATTCCACATCGTCCATCCGCGGATACAATCGTTCCCACAAGGCCCACCGCCACCGCACATCCCCGCTTGCGCCCGCAGCCAACCACGGGTTCAAAACCCACGAACGGTATATCTCATCCGGAATCTTCCATGCCACGAGCCTGCGATTGTATTCCGCCAACTCGATGTGTTCCAACCACACCGACCAACGTTTGCCTTCCCAGTGGCCATGGGTTAGCAACCATTCGAAATCTTCCCGATGCCGCTCCTGCACGCAGAGGCTTCGAACCCAGGACACTGTGCGGGCATCCGCCGACCAACGCCGCAACCCCACCTGGAACGCGCTCCACACCAGGGCGCAGCCCACGAGGACCCCGGCAACCATCCGCACGACCCGCAGGAATGCACCTTCCCTGGACGCATCCTGCCGGTCGGCGTGCGTCATCGTCCGCGCCGGTTCCCGACCCTCGCGCCGCTCTCGCCAGCGCCACACCAGCCCCGCTGCCGTGCACACCACCCCCGGCAGCAGCCACAGGACCACACTTCCCCGCCCGACACGGCATTCCTCGGCACCCCGGGAGGATCCCCGGGCTGTCTCCCGGCCGGCCAGGCGCCACGCCTCCTCGCCCACCAGGCGAAACACGATCGCCTCCCATGATTTGCTGGCCTCGGGCACCCACGGAATAGCGATCCGCTCGACTTGCACCCCCAGTTTCCCGAGCTGCGCGAGGGTCTGCTCGACCCCTGTAGGCAGCTTCTCCTGGGGGCGCAGCGGGTAGATCCATACACCAGGTCCCAGCCGCACCCGATTGTCCCTGTCCCCCAGCCTTTGCAGATACCAGCCCAACCGCGGTTGCGGCCCATCCTCCACCCAGACCCACGCGTCGTCCCGGAGCCGGTCGTCCCTGCTCAGGGCCCCGAACATGGAAGCCGCACCGTCCCGAAAGCCGACCCACACCACAGGAGTTTCCCTGCTCCCGTGCCGCTCCAGAAGATATTCTCGCACCGCCCGCAATTTATCGGCCAAGACGGGAAGGTCCTTCCCGGCCACGCTCAGCCCGGCCACTGTCACGCCGGTACCAGCAACCTGCACAAGCCGTTGCCCCCAAGAACGCCAAGATTGCTCGACACCGTGGAGATAGATGACCAACGGTCCGGCCGGAGCCGCAAACCTGGGCCGCATCACGCACACCGCCTCCTTCTGTCCCCCCGCGGCCCGGATCAGGACAATCGATTTCGAGAAAGGATCCCCGCGCATCGCCCATAGCAGACTCCCGGCGAATCCCACAGCGACGCCCGCGAGCAACAAGCACCCGGGTCCGGCCCGAATTGACCCTCTGGACCCGGGGCTCGCCGTGGGACGCGTCGCCAACCCCGCAAACAACAGGCAAAGCCACAGCCATGTCCCCGTTTTCAACGAGAACAATCCACCGCTCAAGGCGCACCCCAAACCCATCACCAGCGCGCCCGCTCGGGCCGTGATCACCAATCTTTCCTCGGGGTCTCCGTTCCGTCCCCCCGCATCCTCCCCGGCCCTCAACCCGCGCCCGGCTCGCCAGAGGAACCAGACTCCCAAACCCGCCGCCATCAACGCCACCACGCCCGAGCCGGCCCCCAACACCAGCCACGAATTCAATGCGATCGCGCCCACCTCGGCCGGGGCGGCAAACGAGTACAACGAACCATGCAGGACGGTCGTCGATTGCCACCCCCAGCCCAGAAGCGGGCGATCGGCCATCATCTGCAAAGCGCCCTCCCAGCCCAGAATCCGGTTTCTCCACGAGAAATCCCAGATGTTGGCGATGGAATAGATTCGACGAAGCCACGGCACCTCGATATGCCGCAACTCCCAGTAACCCGTCACCAACAAGGCAGCGGCCGCAAGCCCCGCCCATGCTCCTGCCTGACGCAGCCTCTTCCACCGCCCGTGACCACAGACATGCCACAGCAGATAACCCAGCCCACAAAGTGCCGACAACCACGCGCCCCGGCTGTAACTCCGCGCGCATGCCCAGAGACAGGACCCCCCAGCCACCACCCCCCACCCAACCACGCACCCCTGCAACATGCGGCCGGTCAATCCCTTGCTCGTATCCTCCAGGCTGTCGGACTCCCGACCCTTGTTCGCCCACCAGCACCATAACAGTCCAACGGCCAGAACCGTCCCGAGGGCCATCAACAAACCGGCCTCGTTCGGATGCCCCCAAAACCCGCCCCATCGCTCCACACTCCAGTAGCGAAATCGCGCATTCGAGGGAACCCTGATCCATGACAGCACCGCCAACCAACCGGCCAGGACACCAAACCCGAACAAGCTTCGTCTCGGTCGCTCTTCCGAATCGCCACCCGTCATCCACAGAGCGAGCCACCACCCGGCGACCACCGTGGCCAGGAGCCCTACATATTGCCGGGCCTCGTCCGCCCTGCCATACCCGATCCCATAACTGATCCCGCTCCAGGCCAGCATTCCCACCAGCCAGCGCCAACCCCAGCGCGACCCCGTAGCTTTCCACGCCCGCGCCCGCAGCTCGCTCCACCACCAACAAGAAACGACGTACACCCAGAGCGAAACCACCACCACCCACTGCATTCGGGGGTCCGTTACCACGGCCCGCATCTCGAGCAACAGTGCGCGCCACCAGCTCGCCGAGGCCGACCCTGTGATGCCGCGCTCGGCCGTGAGGAACACCCCGATCGCGGCCGCCATCAGCAGCCCCTGCAACAGGATGCGCCACTGTCGCCCTGGGGCCGGGTTCCCGCCCGTCCGCGCCCCACTCTGCGCCGACGGAAATGCTGTCTCTTCCCTTCGCGAGTCTCGAGCGTGCGGGCCCACAACCCCTCCGCTATCGGCCGTCCTCACTGAACGGATAACACCACAACGGGTTCCGCCGCTCCTGCGCCTCCATCAAATACCACCGTGCCAGCGGAATATAACTCACGGCGCCGCCAAACGTCGCATGGATGGCCCCCTGGGTGTGCCGTGCGCTCACACCCTCCCGGGGATAACTTGCTCCGTCATTGAAGTACTCCGGATATCGTTCGTCCGTCTCCCAGAAGACAATATCCTCGGGTCGGAATGCACCCAGCTTCAGCGCCGGCCAGTTCGTCCGATTGTACCCCACCACCGCGCCGTTCATCACATAACTCGAGCTCTGTTGGGCTCGCTCGGCAAACCGGGGCACCTGCGGCCCGTCCCGCGGGCACATGTAAAGCTTGCTTTGTTGCAGGATCGGCCAGAACACTCCTGTTTCTACTCGGAACTGCGCTGGGCCGGCCACCTGCGGGTTCCATCGATACAACCACCCGGCCCGTTCGGGATGATCGCCCCGCTTCCAGTTCGCCCAGGGCAAAAGATCTGCAGAATCGCTGGCGTACAAGTGGAGGGCCATGGAAAGTTGCTTGAGATTGTTGATGTCGGTCACGCGAATCGCGCGGTCCTTGGCCTTCCCCAGGGCCGGGAGCAGCATCCCCGCCAGGATCCCCAGGATGGCAACGACCACCAGCAACTCCACGAGAGTGAAACCGGTGCCACGGGCGCTCCCACAGCGCCCATCCCATGGCCGGCCACGCTGCCCCCGGTGACCCTTGGATCCGCCCATGCTCATCGGCAAACCCATCCTTGGAGAGTTGCGGTCCTTTCACGCCGGCGTTGCCAGCCCGGCGCCAGGCAAGCGGCTGCACGCCGAGGGCGGCTTCCATCCGCATCCCCCGGCCAACCTCTTTGCCTCATGCCATGCGTTAGGCGCTTGATTCCCGAAGCGTGCACCCCGGCCGCTCCCCGCCTCCGCCGGGGCCTCCGATGTCGCGCCCGGCTCGGCCGGCCCTCCGCGGTCGGGTCGAGGTTCAGGCCCCTCAATCGTCGGGCCGAAGGGTCCATACCCCGCCACTGCCGGTATGCCCGCCGCTTTCTCGTTCCGTCATTCGCTCCACGTGCCCATCCACCATCAGGTAATTGAACTTGCCCCCGTGAAACTTCGGTCGTTCCAGGGTCTTGGCTGCCCATTGTTCCCGGGGATGCAAAATGCACGCGAATGTGGGCGATCCCAACACGTTCCGGATCGCAATTCTTTCCACCAACAGGGCGGTCTCGGCCGGCGCCGGGACCATCGTGACCCTCATCACCGGCCAGCTTTCGCCCAACGTCGCATCCGACTCCCGGGCGGCGCGAAGGCGGTCCGGATCCAGGTAGAGCCCCACCCCGCCCATGCTCAACCGCCGCGGTGGCCATCCCTCGTCCCGCAGTTCGTACATCGGCATCGAATAACTTCGGGCCTGTCCCTCCCCGCGAGGCTCCGCGTCCGAGGGACAGCGGAACCACTGCGCCAACTTGTCCAAACCTGCGTCGCCGGCTGTGGGGTTCATGCCTTTTGCGATTTCGCGGTCCCAGGCACTCTCCACCGCGCCCAGACGCACGGCACCCACAGGGAGGGCACGCTCTCGCTCCATGGCATAGGTCTGAAAGGCCTCGCCCAACGTTTTCAAGCGCGCGCGACAGCCCCACGTGCGCCTCGGCTCTCCTGTGCCCTGCACCGCCGCCCATACCACGCCTCCCACAACCATGAGCAGCAGCACGACCGTCGCCAGCTCCGTCCGCGTGAATCCGTCCTCCCGCCCCCGGCATCCAGTAGCCGCCGCCTGTCCGGGACCCCACGGCCACGGTGGACGCTTCAACCTTTTCATTTGCGTTCGATCCGGGCCCATGCCGCGCACCACAGCTTTCTCAGCGGCCAAAGACAAAATCCAGTTTCCACAGTGCCCGCTCGCGCAGGCTTTCCTTCGACCGGATGATGTGCCGCCCTCCCGGGTGTACATGGTACTCCATCGGAATCCCAACCCGGCAAAACTCCGCTCCATGCCGTGCCGCTTCCGCAGGGCTCCACTGTTCACGCTCTCCGTGCGTGACCAAAATCCGATCGGTCAATCCCACCTGCGGCTTCGGCAGGTCGCCGCGATTGCACAACATCAGGCCCCGATACCGCCCCGGATACATCTCCGCCAACGCGTTCACTGTCAGCGTGCCGGCGCTAAACCCCAACAAATACACCCGGTCTCCGTCCACCGAGGGATGCGCCCGCATTACCCTCTCCACGGCTAATACGTGGTTGGTATGGTCGTAGATTGTCTCGATCCGACGCTGATCCCAGCGGTACCTGACCAACGCCACATATGCACCGGCCCGTGCCAGGGCCTGCGCGGATACTCCGTGGGCAATCGGGGTCCATTCATAGGCGCCCAGGACTATGACCAGGGGATATTTCTTGCCACGTCGATAATCCGCGGGCGGGACAAGATCGAACATCGCCCAATGTCCGGCCCCGTACGGCGCACGCGCCGTCAGCACGGGTTGCAACGGCGGCAAAGCCACGCCCGGTTCCCCCGGCCACCAGGCGCAGGTCAGACTTTCGGAGCCGATTTCGTACCGCCAGACCCCGGGCGGCTCGTTGGTCACAGAGCCATGAACAAACAGTGCACGGCCACGCTCCGCCGTGCAAAAGCTGTACACTGCGCCGTCCTCGAGCACCTCGCGCTCCCGGCCCAGCCACTGCGCCCGCACTCGCAGCCGGGGCTTCCCATTTCGTACCGTCCGATAGGCCCAACCCTCCCCACCCATCACCCATTGCCCTTCCAGAATCGATTCCCCCTCGGCCAACACCCGGGCCGTGCTCGCACCTTGTCGCAGGCCCTCGACCGCCACCAGCCGGCACGTCGTTACCCGATTCGTGCGAAAGCTATAGGTCACCAGCAGGGCATCCCGCTGCGGCTCGTAATCCACCCACGTCACTTCCCCCGCCTCGGCCCGCCACACCTCGGACCACTCACGCGCGGTAAGCGATCCCCGCCAGAGCGCAGGCCCCACCACCCACGCGATCATGTCCGGGCTCAAAATCCGCAGCCCCCGAAGCGCACCCTCCCCGCCCGGCAGTTGCCACGTTTCCGCTTCTTCCCAACCCGCAGCGGTGCGACGAAACAAGCGAAGGGTGCGACCTCGATCCAAACACAACCAGCCCCGCCCCTCCCACCATTGGACCCCGGCCAGGCCCTGTCCCACCGGTGCTCGCTGCACGCCCCCGCCCTGCTCCCAAAAATGCACCGTGTTCGTCATGCCGAAGGCCAGCCTGGTTCCCTCCGCATCCCAGGAAAACACATGCGCCGTGCCCGGATCGTAATCCCCATCCCAGATCTCCAGAAGTTGCTCTTCCCGCGCCACCGCCGGCTCCACCACCGCAACCTCGATGCCCCGTCCCGTCGTCCGAATCAGGCCCAACCGTCGGCCGCCCGCATCCACCAACGGCGGCTTCTGAATCACACTGAACCGTCCCAACGCCTCGGCCACCTCCACTCCGGCCCGCGGATACTGCCACACCAACCAAAGCCGCCGCCCCGACACGACCAGAGTCGCCAACACCAGGCACAGTCCGAACCCCAGCCAGCCCGCGGTGGCGTTGCGCCTCAACCACCCGTTTTCCGGCAAGCCAGATCGGTTGCGAACCATAAGCACTCCCATCAGGCTGTGTGACGTCAGCTTAATCCAGGCACCGACCTCCGACAACTGGATTTCCGGGCTCCGGCCCTCTCTCGCCCCTTGGCTGTCCCGCATCCATTCGGGCATCACACTTTTCAGGCATGTCCGTGCACTTTGCGTGTGACCTCAGTGTCCCGAGCCAAAGGCGCCCCGGGCCGCAAAAGGGACCCTGCAAAACACTGAGGCGACCATCTCGAATCGGCACCCGCCCGGTGTGCCAATCCGTCGCCTCGATCCACCAGCCCGCCTCACTCTCCCGGTGCCCGCGATCGCTCCCGACGCAACAAAAGCCAGAGGACCACCGTGCCCGCCGCCATGGCAGCCAGCACCGCATACCGAACCGACGGCTGCCTCCGATCCGCGGACCCGGGCGCGACGTATCGCACCGGCACCAGACTGGCAAAACCGCCCTGCGTGCTGACATAGACAGCATTGTTTGTGTACACGGACAGCGTCGGGATCTCCTGCTGGATCTGTGCATAGTGAAACATCCCGGGCTCCAACGGTCCCTCGGCCACCTCCAGGGACCGCAGCCGGAAGAGATCGGTCAGTTGTTTCTTGCCCGGTCGTATTTCGAGCATCCTGCGAATCGTTCCAGCGAGTCGGCCCTGCACGAAGTCCGCGGAGTACTCGAATTCAACATGCCAGATGTAATCAGCCGGCTCGCCCGGCACGCGAGCCGTAAGGAGCAAGCCCCGCGGCAGTCCATCTTACTCTACAAGCAGCGTTCCCGACCACACAATCCCCAGCGCGTTCGTTCGCACACAGCGGTCTCCCCACCAGCGGATTGCCCCGATGTCGCGGTTTGGAATTCCCCTGCTCGGGACCTGGGACACATAATCCAAGGCTCCCCGACAGGCCCCGACTACATCGTTCGTGCGTTCGCCAGTGACGCTTTTGCACGGTCCTGGCGTAAAAGCGCAAACCTTGTCCATAGTACGAATCGTAGGTCCACCAGACATCGCCATGATGTCCGCACGCCCTCCGCACCCGCAACGTCTCCCCTTCCACCGAATCCACCCCCGGCAGACATTCCGCAAGACAGAACCTGTTGGTCTCCGGTCCCATTGCACCACATATGGCACCAGCGCGGCAGGAACAACGTGATAAACGGGCGCACCAAAAGGCATCGCCCCGAACACCAGCCGCTTCACGATGCACAGGTTCGAGACGAAGTCCTTCAGAAACGCCACTCGATCCACCTCGGCGGCCCACCCCGCCAGCGATGCACCCACACGCACGGCACAACCCGCAACCAGGCCGATCACGCGAGCTGGCCGCGCACTTTGCTCCAATCCCCGGCGTGGTTTGCTGCACTCGCAATCCGCGTGGCTCCTGGCCGGGTGCCGCCCGCCGGGCCTGCTCCCCCCGGTCCTCGGACGCAGCCCGCACGCAGAGAGCACAAGTCGTGCCCGACATGCGATCACGGGGCTTCCCCAAGCAGCAGCTCAGGCTTGCGCCCTCGAGGCACACACGCGCACGCCCGCAAGCCCTGTCTTCGACAACCATCCTTCCCACATTCCCCCCGGGTCTCACCTTGCGTACATTTACCATCCCCCGCAGAACTCCTTCCGGGACAATGTGTGCACGGCTTGTTCCCCCTATTCGACGCACGACGGTCGGCTCCTTCTGGCCCCCTGGATACTGGTGATATGCTCCGGTGGCCACGCCCATGCTGTTCTCATACACCCAAAGCAAATAGCGTCCTGTCTGCTTCCTTTGGCGACCTTGCTTTCCAGAGCTCTTCAGCTTGGTTCCCCGGAACTGGACCACCGTCTCGGCAACGTGCAGCATACGCGCCACATACCAACATCCGGTGCGGGGCACACAACCATGCCGATCTTTGCGCATGCACCTCCTGTGCCCTCACACCTTGTTTCCTACAGTTCCTGCGCGGACAGGCATCACTTCAGTCTCATTTCTTCCGCCAATGACCCTCAGCCATTTCAACACCCTTCACGGAATGCTTTCCTGGGCAGGACACTTCATGTCCCACACATGCCGGATGAGCTTTAACATTATCCTCCGTAACACAACGTCACTTGCCGCCAGGATGTTGTACACGTCCTTCACCACGCAGAGCCGCATGCGGCTTGTTCCAACACCTTAACGCTCCGCTGTCGACTCCCAACGTGTTCCAACACGCTGCCAGACCCCCACGATCCCACACCGCTTTCATGCGCCGCTCGCTCCGCTGCATGCTGCGCGGATCGCAAGCAACAGCTCAGGTGCCCGGACAAGGGGCGCCTACACACTCTGCATAGCCATAGAAGCCATACAACGACACATCAGTCACTGCCACACAGGCACGGCGGTGGCGCTGCAAGTACTGACCCGACCGGCCGCTTCCATCGTTCCTGTATCATTTCCTCCTCTCGCTTCAGGACACTGAGCCGAGCGATTCTACAGTACACACTGCCAACACAGGTGGATATACCTGACAGAGCACAAGCATATTTCTGCGCCCCTCACACCCAATCGTGGTGCCGTTCATGTGCCAACACGCCTATACAGCTGCCGTTACGATGCATGTACCCAGTCCACCTGCCATGACAGCTTGTCAGGCGATGCTCCTTGTGTGCTCATCGTCTTCATACTGTTATTCCTGTCACACTGACCCCATCACTCGCGACGAGTGTCTCCTGAGAATCGTGCTTTCTGGTTCTCCCGATACAACAACACGACCAGCGTGGATACACTGCACGCCACAAGGATCGCTACGAGCCAGGGACGCACACGCGTGGACTGCCAGACCGAACTGACGTGCGGCGCGCTCCTCCCGCCCTGCCAGTTGGGATGCTGTAGCACTACGCGCTCCCCGTCCTGGTGAACGACCACGTGGAAATCGGTTGGCAGCAGGAATTGCTCGCATCCCGTGGACAACAACTTCACGGATGAGGCCCACCACTGCAGAATGCCGTACGTTGCATAGTGGTCCCAGTCGGATTCTCCTTGCCACCGCGTGTACACCTGAATCTGGCGAAGGCCTGTGGAATCGTGGATCAACCGCACTTTTCGGGCCGCCGGCTGCGATCCATTACCAAGATCATACTCAATTTCATGCACCAGTCCCTGCTGGAGGCGCACCCTGCCCTCCACGATCCCTCTGTCGTCGACACCACGGGCCCTGAAACGCACGGACTGAGCCTCCTTTCCAACCAGCCGAACCGTTGTCGGATCTATTTCATACAGGCCAAGTCGGAGAATTTCCGAAGCCATTCGCCCGTATGTCGCGTGGGGCGCCAGGGTGGTTCCCTCATGCTCATAGGTGCCGCTGTGCGATTCGAGGCATTGAAAACCGGTTTTTCCCCCGATCCACCAGTGAGTGCCCTGCCGCCCGGCGAACGTCCCTACTCGCGCGTCCGCCTGCCAGGGAGTAGCGTTGCTGCCCGACAGCTGCTGGATCATCCAGTGTTCCCAATCCAGAAATCGAAGAGCGAAATATTCGGTCCGCGACGCGAGTGTCCCTTGTCCCCTGTGAAACACATCTTCCATAAAACGTTTCATTTCGTCCAGGCTTTCAAATGCCACGGGATACTCGTGCAGGGTCCTGCTGAAAACGAGTGTGTCAAAGGGGCCCGGCCGGTGCATCCATGATTCGAAGGAATCGGCTGTTATGGTGAGGGGCAGCCCATTGCCGGCCTGCGCGCCACCACCCACACCACAGCACGCGGTCAGCCAAAGGCAGCTCCACGCCCTCCCACCCAAACCTGCAAACCATCGGCGACACCACGAACCATTCTCCCTGCGGAGCTTCCTCCGCAGCGCAACCAATGCGGAGTGTTTGGCTTTTAAGCCCCTTCTGATGGCGTTAATGAACGTACCAAACATGGCTTGATGACTTGACTGGAACGAGGTTCTCGGGCCGTTATATCATGGCATCCCACATCGGAACATGCAAAGCGGACTGCTTCTCATAGTCACACGGTGCGCCGCGCCCCTCCCGCCGACAATGCGATTTTCGAGAACGATCCCGAGTTGACTGCCAGGTACAACTCCCGTGGAGTCGGCCTCCGCTCCCAGCGCTCGCAGAAGAGCGTCCCGCCCACCCGGCACCTTCAACGCGCTTGAATTCCTCGGCATCTCCCACACTATCCGAAGGCCCTCGGTTTTTCGCGAAACATCGACATCACCAGGGCAAGCAGGAGCGGGCGACAGCACGACTGCGGAGAAGCGTTCGCCGCACCCCACCTGCGCAGTTGCTGGGGCCCCTGCAATTCCACAAGCCTTGACCGACGACTCTCATAACTCAACCGGCAACCCTCACCGAACCCGCAGGGGCGGGTTGCTGCCGCTGCGCCAGCGAAGCGGTCCGGAGCCGACCCAGGACCCACCATCCGCCGACCGCCCCCAACAGCAAATACACCAACACAACTTTCATCACCCGATCCGCGGTCACCGGCGAGACCCCCAGGGCGTCCGTCAAGTGTCCCAAACACCCACAGGGCGCCTTCCAGTCCATCCACGACAATCCGAGCCGATACAATGCCAGGTTTCCCGCCAGCCAGCCCACCAGCCCAAGCGCCATCTGGAGCCTTCCACCCACCAGGCAGACTGCGGCAACCATTACCTCCAGCCAGCCCACGGCCAACATCAGCCACCGGAAGGGCACACCAAGCACCGGGTCCTGCACTTCCATGGCCCGGGACGGCTCCAAACTGCTCCACACCTTCGCCAAACCCGTCACCAGCAAAACCATCCCGGCACTCCACACAAAACCGCGAACCCAATCCTCCCGCTTCCCGAGCCAGTGCAAGTACGGCCTGCCCCCCTTCTCGGCGCTCCCGCCCTGCATCGCCGGTCCCAACCGACCAATCCCTGCCGTCACCGCCGTCGTGTTCGCTCGGCTTCCTTGTTCGCCAGCCATAAGCCTGCCTCCTGCGCTTCCGTAGCCAAGGCTGTCAGCTTGCTTTTTACCACGGACGCGGCCGCCGGCAAGGGACAAGAGCGGAGGCGCAAAAAATGCGACAACCGCGTGACTCCAGCGATTGCCCCCTGTCCTCTGGACCACCGCCGTCTCGGCCCGACGCACCGGCCCGGCGGTTTCGCAATTCCCCGACCGACCTGTCGCGGAATCCCTGCACTCCTTCCGCCGCCTGACGGCATTGCGAGAGTTTCATCCCAACCAGGAACACCGTTTGAGACCGAATCGAACCCGACCCATCTGCAAGCCACTGAACCCAGCGCCCGAAAAAGCTCCGTCGGTCCCAGCCGACGCACTGCCTGCTCAACCATCCGGAAGAGCGTCGTGCGCAAGAACGCCCCTGAAGCTGACGCCAGCACACGTCCCCTGACCGGAGCCCGAGCCGTGCACCGGTCCGCTTTTGGGCGGTGGCGGGATGCTGGGCTCTAGCCGGGCAGCGCGCCTCCCGGTCGTTTCCCACCAGCTCAGAAAAAGGCGTGGGGACCGGGCGCTCTTACGCAACACACCGCAGAATCATGCGGGACCCACACGTTGCAGTCGTCGTCCCACCGCCAGCGAAAGATCCACGGTGCAGGACGGCGCGGGTTCTGATGCGTACGCACAAGAATCCGCACCGCGGTGACCTTCTGCGGGCCTTCCAGCTTGGCGCCGCCGGAACACTGCGGGACTACCATGCTTTGGCCCCAGCTAATCCCGGCGTTCGGACCGTACAGCGGCGAATCCAGCGGAGGTAAGTCCATCCCCGCCCCAACCCGATGGAACCACAGCTGCGATTCCGAAGGAGCAATCGTTAGCCACCCCTGTCCGGGGGCCACGCGCCCCCGTTCCACGATCAGCCGCCATGCCGTTTCCACCAACTGCCGGGCATCGCCGTCCGTATTCTCCAGCCGGTTTGTGCGGCCGCCGCCCAGGATTAACGAAATCCCTTTAGTGCCCACGTACTGGCTGAGCCGATACTCGCAGGTTCCACATGGAAATAAAACTTCCCGCAAGTCAGTCCAGTCTCCACTCCAATGGGCACGCAACAGCCGCTGGACCCGCCACAACCAGTCCCGCAGCTGCTCGTCGCGCAGCTCTGCCGCCAGGACATCAAAGCCGCGCACACTCCGCCAGTCGCTTGGTCCCCAGTCCTCGATCGGCCGAAACTCGGCTCGGTTCCATTTCCGGATGAGCTCCTGATACTCGCGGACGCCCCACACCGGATCGTTAGGTTCCCACAAACCAAGGTCCCACATCTGCTGCCTTCGCACCGCCACAAGGGACAGGATCAGAATGGTCGGCAACAGCCAGATCACGATCGCGAGCCATTGCTTCGCTTTCATCGTTGTCCTCCGGTCGAATTCCCCGCTTCAGCGCGGCCTTCTCCAGCACACCGGACGACCCGCATGCGGCCAGCCCTCTCAGCGCCTGATCGTATCTACAGGGCCGAACGTGCGATCCTCAGGCCTCGGGAACTTGTACACAGGTGAGCCCATAGCCTGTCTGCCGATGGTGCTTGACCCGTTCAATCGTTCTTACAACCCTGCCCCGGGAGACACGTTTGGTCGCCATCACAACAGTCTTCGTGCGCTTGATTCTGCTGATCGCACCATAGGCAGCAGTAGCGGTTCCAGCATCGCCATGTGTGCCTCCGGCCATCGCAGGAGACCGGCTGGGTCACATCGCAAAGGGTGGTAAGCCCGTGTCCGGCCTCGTGTTTCCGCGCGCCTGCCACCACAGTCAGGGCCATGCCAAGCAACCAACACATGATGGCGACGTGGAGTGCACCACGCCTTCCCCTGCGCTCGGTTGCGCCACCTTTCTTGATCGCATGTGCTTTCATGTATCCTCCCCCTTCAGTTTTTGTCGTGCTGTTTGAGCTGTGACACGCAAACGCAACTCCTGGTCGTACGCTGAATCTCAAACAAGACAGAGTCTTAGACCCTTGCCCGGAAAAGGCCCGGGCTGCGAGCTGCGTCGCCGGATCCATCACAGGGAACACCACCGATGCATTCCACAAAACCGCAATCGCCTCTCCGACCAGTTCAAAAGTCAGCCGCCCGCGCTCGTACCGCTCCTCCGCCCTGCGTGGCCGGTCCCAATCGACCGGTCCCTGCTCTCACCGTCGTCGTGTTCGTGCGGCTCGCGTGTTCGCCAGCCAAAAGCCGGCCGCCGGCGTTTCCGTATCCAAGGCTGTCAGCATCCTTTTTACCACGGACGCGGCCGCCGGCAAGGGACAAAAGCGGAACGTGCAAAAAAAATGCGACAACCGTCAGACTCCGTAGATTGCACCCTGTCCTCTGGACCACCGCCGTCTCGGACCGAAGCACAGGCCTGGCAGCCTCGCAATTCCCCGGCCGACCTGTCGCGGAATCCCTGCACTCCTTCCGCCGCCTGACGGCATCGCAGGGCGCCCAGTCTGCCGGACCCCAGCCTCCGGCCTGCAGGTGCCGTGGGAAGTCGCCGGTGGAGCCTCAAGAAGATGGCCACCGACGCAGCTGGCAGCCGGGATCCGACACCCTCAGCAAATCGAGATATTCTCACGCTCCGTGTCCGGTGCGGGCTGGAAGCCCGCGACACGACAGGTTCCGAAATCTGCTCTACGGCGCGTTGGGTAACCGCCGTCGTAAGACGGCAGACCGGGGATTCACATCCGAATCCACGCACCGAGTCTTGCCACCGTGGCCACGCAGCAAGCGGGGAGTTGCTCCACTGACTTTCGTGGATGCTCCCTCGATGGGATCCGCCGGTTGACATCGGCGGCTACCGAGATGGCTCCGCGGACTCCCGTCGGCGGCTGCTGATTACATTCTGCGTACTCTGTGAGCTTTGCTCTTCAGCGTGGCCGCCGCCGTGTGGCGGCGGACTCGCCGGATCGGAATTGAGTTCCGCACCTCCGACGGGCGGCCAATGGGCTCCGGGATGGATCGAGGCGTGATCTACCCACTCTCGTTGGCGGCGACCCCATCGAGATCCGCCCATTCTCCTCGGCGGGTCCGCAGTTGGGAATTTCTTGAAGGCCCCCGATTCACATCGGCGGCCACGGACATTGGATTCCGCCGACTTCCGTCGGCGGCTACATGTCAGTTTCTGCGTGTTCTGTGTGATCTGTGGGCCTTTCTTAAGCGTAGCCGCCGCCGTGAGGCGGCGGACCGGGAATTCCGGCGCGGGCGCTTTCCCTTGGGCTGAGTCACCCCAGCCAAGCAGGCCTTGCGACTTGTTCATCCGACTTCCGTCAGTGGTTATCATGCGTCTTTGAGGTCCGCCGATTTCCATCAACGGCTACGGCGTGAGGGGGCGGGTAGCCACCGCGGGAATGCGGTGGATCTTGAGTGAGCCCGCCCATTTTCTTCGGCAGCTACCGGCTTGGGTTCCGGAGACTTCCGTCGGCGGCTGCAAGGCAGTTTCTGCGTGTTCTGCGTGATTTGTGGGCTGTTCCTTCTGCGTATCCTACGGGATGGAGCCCCGCGATACGGCCGGCTGAAAGGCGCTGCTACGCAGTGATGGGCCGGTAGGCGCAGGCCGCAAACACAGCGCAGTTGCCCACTGTGTGGGACCCCTGGCTCCCAGCAGGCGGACGTGGAGGCAGGCCTGGGGAGTCCTCAAACGATGTCCCGAGGCGCCCCATCTCTCACAGGCCCTACGCACCACTTTGATTTGCAGATGCAGTTGAAAAAATCCTTTGTGACAGCTCGCTGGCGCATGCCCGTGCGATTCCGATCGCCCGGAGTCCCTCTCCCCTCGAGGAGGCCCGGTGACTCTCCACAAGCGCCCCCTTCGCGAACAAACCGCCTGGCGCCCTTTGGCGGTCCACGGTCAATCCGTTCACGACCTCCACGCTTTCGGCAATTTCTCGACTACAAGCACGGCCCATGACAGTTGTAAGCGGGCGTCGGGCCACTGCGCTGAATGGGTCCGTAGGGCACACCACAGATGGATCCCCATTCCAACCGGGCGCACGTGGCGGTGAAGGGGTCAAGCGTTCCGTACGAGGTTCCACGGATGCAACCCGGCACATAACCGTTGGAGGTGTGCACGACCCGCTCTCCCCACCAGAGACACTCGTTACCGCCCGGGCCTCCGAATCTGCAGCAGACAGGGTGTCTCACCGAGCAGGCAACATGACAAATAATGTCCCCGGTCGTGTCGTAACAGTCGGAGGACACCACGCCGACGGCTCCGGCCCGGCAGATCGAAAGCGCTGCCCATGCAAACCTTCTTTGCGTCGCTCGTTTTCTCCTTCCATTCCTTCCTGTTATTCCTGCTTGGCTTGATCCTGGTTCCTGCAGCGGAGCAGCACGACCCACCCCGCTGCCAGGGACGAGATCACCAGGAGGCAAAGAACCACAAGGCGCCGTTGGCTGCCGTCTGCCTGCACGACCCCGAGCGACCTGGCCTGCTCGGCCGCTGTGTACGCCTTTTGTAGCGGTTTCTTCGGATCGCGGATGCTCCCGGCATACACGGTGTCGTTCGAAACGATGAAGAACCGGTCCTGCGCTTCCGGGACGAACCTCAACGGCTCGAAAAGGGCCAACGGAACCGGGGACGTCTCCATGTCCAGGTGGAGCAAGGTGATCCGAACTTCCGGATACTCCCTGTCATCGACGATTCTATAACGCTCAAACTCGACCGGAAAGGTGCCGCCGGCGAAGATCTCGTCATAGCGATATCGGACCACCGCGCGCACGGGTCCATCCTTGGTGTGCCTGAGCGCGATTTCCGCTGGCAGGCCGCCACGCAGAGTCAGTTGTCCAAACACTTCGCCCGCCTCGCTTTCTGCCTGCAACTCGTCGTCCCTCCAGCGCACCGAGCCTGGCTTGATCTCCGAAAGCCCAAGATTCAAGACCGTCTCCACTGTGGCATGCGCGAACTCCTCGATGCCCCGGACCGCCCGGGCCGCAGCGGCACGAACCTCTAGCCCGTGTATGGTGGTAAGGTTGCCCGCATGCAGCTCCCACACGAGGTCCCGAATTCGCCCCACATACACCTGGTCCTCCCGGGGCGCATCGATGGCATTCGTATCAGTCACCGCCTGCAGATAGTACGCATCGGGTCGCCAACGGAAGAAGAATGTTTGCCTCTGCGCCTGTTGTATATCCGTCGGCAAAGGGATCCTCAATTCTCGCTCGAAGAGACATGCCTGAACGGCAGGCCTGCTTTCGAGGAAACGCTTGAAACGATCAAGAGCGCTGTATTCGGTCGCCAGGGCGTCGGTGCATGCCGAGCCCACAATTAGCGCCCACATAACGACGCGCCGAACCCCCCCTTTCTCCAGAATCGTATGCCGCCACCTCGTCCCCTTGCGCAGGCGCTTGTCACAAATGTGGACGCTGTTCAAGTCCCGGCAGATTGGATCGGCATTGTTGCCATCCTTTCGCTCGGCACCCCACTTGAGGTTCAAGCCCCTAATGGTGAAGCGGCCGCCCCTCACCTTGGCTTTCTGCGCCCCCGCCCTCGGCACTTCGGCTGTCAACGACGGCATTGACCCGCTCCACAGGTTCGCCACAACCACCACCGCGGACGCGAGTTCGCCCCTTCCACCGGCAGCCCGGAACCACACGCGTATCCGCGCCAGCCGATCCCCATCTGAAACACCTTTCGTTGCGCTGCCCCTTCTGGCTCGGCCGGGTCCGAACTGTCGGTCCAGACGTTCGACCTCTTCGTAATCCGTCTGCCGGCGCTTTTGTCTGCCATAAACGTTGCTCCGGTTGGTTGTGAGCCGGACTTGTCGATCTCCTTTTACCACGGCCTGCCGCAGCGGCAAAGGGGCAAAAGCGGAACAGGCAAAAAATGCGACACCCCCGCGAGGCCACCAACCGGACGTTTCGGACCGGGTTCGCTGCCGCCGACATGCGCGAGAGTCAGGCAGTGCCGCAGATTCGGGCCCCTCCGGCCGGGTCCGGGCAACCCGAGTTTCCAGGGACACTCTCGGGCTTCACCCGGACAAGACCCTACTCCTCCCAAGCAGACCCGGCAAACCCGGGGGTCTCCCGGCCGCCTTTGTGCGCAGAAGGATGTGTTCCCGGGCTTGATCCGAGCATGCTGGAAAACGTTGCCACCTGAGAATACACACGAAGGACTCTGCTCCATTGGGGGTGCGGAACCGGGATCTGCGTTGCAACCCGCCCGAGGCCATGCCATCGAAACTCACCGAGCCAGCAGTTCAGCAATCTGGATGGAGAGAGCGCCTCAACACTGCCGGCGCAGCCCCTGACGCAACACCCAGACCAACAGGCCCACACTCAGCCCCAGGAAGGCGCCCACGGCGACCTTCGACAATGTTCGTCTTTCAGCCGGCGGCCGTGGCTGCGACCAAGCCGCTCTGTTGGTCAGCGGGCTTACGTCCATGAACCGTGGCGCCTGCAACACCGCCGCCACCTCCCCCTTGTTGTCGCGCTCCACCACCAGGTATTCCCGGGGCGCGACGAATTCGAACAAGCTGCGATCCACCACGTCTAGTTCTCGAAGCTCGTCCACGTAGTACGTTTCCACCTCCAGGTCTTTTCCCTCCTCGGCCTTCACCCGGCCCATCACCCGGGCCGGCCAACTCCAGGCGCCGTACCGGTACACTCGCGCCTCCCATTGTCCGGACGTTCCGACGTAGGTGGCCAACAAGCGACCCGGGGGCTCTGGAGAGATGACGAGGGCCAGTCGGGGCTTGAGTCTCTCCACAATGGCCAAAGGGCTCGAGGCAAGTCGGAAGTCCAGTCGCAGCGCCCGCGTGCCGAACAGCTCCACCGCCACTGCCTCCATGTGCCCCACCGGCGCTCTGTCCCCGGCGACCGACGCCGCCTTGGACGGGTCGAATCGCAGTTCACCTGACCGTAGAAGAAGCTCCGCATCGCCCAGCCAGGTGCTCGCTGCCGTGTACAATTCCGTGGGGATGCGGAACACCTGCTCCAGGGCCGATCGCTCGCCCGGCCACACACGCAGCGTGGCCGAACGCACGTCATGATTGACGGTGAATGAACGAACTGCCCCATCCGGCAGGTTGGTCTGAATCACCACCTTTTCGGGCACAAAATCGCACAGCGCCGGACCGGCGTTGGTCTCCACCCTTGTCTCCAGCCGGTACTCTTTGTCATCTCGATATTCCTTCCACCATTCCATCCGCCGCTGCCGAAAAGTGTGCCACACCCAATCCCGGACCCTGGCCTCCGTTTCACGGTCCATCGTGTATCCCATCATCTCTTTCGCCTGGAGCTGTAACTTCACATCTCGCTCCCACTCCTCCTTCGTCGGAGGCCGGCCCGTGTAATACACCCGACCGCAGATGTAGTAACGCAGGGGCCTCTCCCGTACCACAGTCTCGAAGACGACGCGCAGTTCCTCCACCGTCGGCGAACGCGGTGGTTCAGCGGGGGTGGTTAGAAACACATTCGTTACCGCCTGACGCAACCCCGGCAGCTCCTCGGCCCGGGCCGCGGCCAGCCACCCCAGGCCCATGACCAGGATGACGCCCCAACCCAACACCTGCGCACTTCGTGGAGACCGTTCACTCCTCATGATCCCGTTCTCGGACTGCGTTCGCTGGACTCCCGCGGCAACCGGGCATGGCGCACTTCCGATTCCCTGCCCTCAGATTGGACATTCTCCAGAAGCGGCCACAGTCATGGGAACCGGATCCAGATTCCGCACATTGACCGGATCGCAACCCTCCAACAAGTCACACCCAAGCCATCCCACCAGGCCGGAGATTACGCCGGCAGCCGCTGCGCACTCCAGGCACGGCACAATGGCCGTACACGCAGCGGAACAAATGGGAACCGCAGCCGCGATGATGAGCAGACAGACCATGACCCGGGCGTTGTTCCAGTTCCTCTCGCAGTCTGCTATTGTTCCCGGAGAGATCATGCGAGTTTCACAAACCCTATATCCCGTTTCTTGTCCACCGACACATTCATACCACTGTTTGATCTGCAGCCTCCGCTCGAAGAGACCGCACCTGGGAACGATTTCCCCCGAGCATTCGCACCGCTCCTCACTCATGCTTTTCGGGACTGTGATGAAACAGTTGTTTGCACGCGCCGAAAGCGTGGCCACAGGCAAGGCTGAGCACAAGAATACCGTTGTGGCCGCCTTCGCCATGCTGGAAACAGCACGCACCATGACGTTCATCCGTATCCCTCTTTTGCTGGTTGTTGCGAAAAAATGAACGGCGGATCCCTTCGCACGTACAGGTTGCCGGGTCGCGAGGTGAAAGGCGACTACTCCACTTGGCCAGTCCCGTTCGCGATCGGGCTCTTGTGACGGTCGCCGAGGTGCGCCGCGCTCTCTCGGATGCTTGGCCCGGTCCGGCCTGTCCGAACTCTGTTGCGATGTTTCCTGCTGGTGCGCTTCGGCTGCATCCTCCACATAGCCGCCGGACCACCAACGCGAGCCGCGCCCTGAAATCGCCCCCCCGCATGCTCGCGATCGGTTCCTCCTGTTTGCCGTGGCGCAAGCCTGCGGTGAGCCACCGACCCGGCTTCCACGCATCATTGCCTCTGTTCACTCACCCAGCAACCAGCTTGGCAAGCACGGCCGTTCACCTGGTTCCAAGGCTTCTCTTTGATTTTTCGAGCGCCCTCTTACCACACCGAGGCCGATCGTCAAGCACTGAGATGTTACCAAAAGTGGAGCCTGCAAAAAATGCGACACGCCTCTTGGGCGGGTCCAACCCTGACTCGTGGAGGCTCGTGTTGCCGACCATGCCTCGCGTCGCTTTCCGGATCGCGCTGCTGTGTTTTCCAAGTGCGGTTCGGAACTTCCGAAGTCGTCCGAAACACTGGAAAGAACTCCGAAGGGGTGCCTCTCAGGGGACACCGGGAATGAGTGCTCGTCTGCCTCGCGTTGCCAAGCGCTCGCAGGTTGCTCGTTCCGGATCGAGGGGTTGCCTCACTCTCGCCCGGCGGCCCGCTGCGGATTTGACCGATCATAGACTCCTTCTCGTGCATCCGACTGCGGGTCGGCTCAGCCGGCCATGGCTCCCAGGGATCCCAGTACGTCCGTCTAAGAGTGCGAAGCTGCGTGCCATGCAGATCGCCTGGTGACGACCGCCAAGGGTCTTTGCGGTCCTGCCTTGGGCCGAGTGGACCCGCCCCGGCCTTTCGGCGTGCGGCTTTTTTTTTTCAGGCTTTTGAACATCCCCGAAAGTGCGCCGGAATTTCGGGGCTCCCGGAACCGCAAAACCGGCGCAAAACTCCATTTCTGTCTGATTCCTGAATCACGGATTCGATAACACGAACACATCTGGGGCTGTCCGTAGATCCCACGGGCCCATCGACGCGCCGAAGATGCATAACCTGCGCAAGCCCGGGGCAAGGGGCCGCGAACTGGGCACGCAAGCTCCCTTTCGCGCCCTGACAAGGGACAACTCCATAATCTTGTCGAGAGGTCCGGGTATGCGCTCACCGCGTTCCGCCCTTTCAGGGTGGGATGGATTGGGGGCACCTGTTTTCCCCGGGCGTTGCCCCGGGCTGATGAATGCCGTCCGATGGGGTAGGCACACGGCGTGCGGCAGGTGCGAAACATTTCCGGGGGCTGGCGGGTTTAGTTGGAATCAGATGGGATGCCGTTGGATTCGGGAATTGCCGTTCAGGGATTGAAACAGGCAAGGCCCCGCCGCCCGAGGTCTCCCTGAGGTGGCCAACACCGGGATGCGCCACTCGCGGATCGCGTGGGCGAATCAACGCGCTGAAGGTGGACACATTTGTCAACCCGGGGCGATGTCCCGGGTATTGGGCCTGCAAAAACCCACCGTGCCGTGAAAGGGCGCAACTCCCGGACCCCCACCGCGATGGGCGGCCGTTTTCACAGCGGGTTCCACCCCTTCAGCGCGCGATGCACCGGGGCGTCCTGCCGGCCCGGAGGGCGTTGGCCCGGCTGATGATTTCCACCCCGATGAAGCGGACACACGGCGTGCCAAAGGCCACCTCCGCGTTCCTCCGGTGTCGAGCGATTCGGTTTTATCCAAAGCGCTGCTACGGTGCCGGCGAGTCTCTGCCCCGTAGGGGCGGGCAGTCCGGCGCATTTCAGGGGTTTGGACATCCCCAAGAGCTCCGCGGAATCTCCAACCGTCGTCGGTGCGGGAGAACCCAGGGAAAACGGCATATCCCTGAGATGCCAGAATCCGTGGCTCCAGCTTGAAAAGCGTCCCTGCTTGCGCCGCGACTGCAAACGCCTCGACATACATGTCACCGGCCGCAAACTGGTGGCACCAGTTGGGCCTCCCGCAGAAGGGAGGCCTTTCTGCTTGGCGGTGGGAGAGTCAAGCTCATGACCGCTACCAGGCCAATCTCGCCCCGTCAGTGGCGTCAGCTGGCGCGGCAGGGGCATTTCTGCGTTCACAGGATGGCCCAATTGGCGGGCGTTTCGCAGAGAACGCTGGAAAGGTATTTCCTCCTTCAGCGCCGGATTTCGCTGCGCTCATGGCTCCACCGGTTGCGACATCGCGCGGCACTCCGGTTCCTGCGAACACGTGAGGCGGCCGAGGTGGCAGCTCTGCTGGGCTACGCAAACGTCCGAAGCTTGAAATCGGCGCTTCGTTTGCCCGCTGCCGGGTGCGACCTGCCAAGCCGGGGCCATGGGCCTCGCCAGGCTTCGAGCCGGCAGAGGGACCGGGAGGGCTCGCCATCCACCCGGTGGCCGCGGCAGATGACTCACTGGCAAGCCCTGGCGCGGCGGTGTGGATTTCGCGCCAAGGTGATGGCGGCCACGCTGGGTGTGTCCGTTCGGACTCTGCGCCACCGGTTTTCTCGGGCCACTGGTCAGTCGCTTGGCAAGTGGTTGACGGAAGTTCGTCTCCGGTTCGCGCAGCGTCTCATGCAGCAGGGTTGGTCCTCGAAGGAAGCCGCCGTGAGAGCGGGCTACGCTTCCCTCCAAAGCTTTTGCCGGGCATGGTCCCGCTGGCGTTCCCGTGGCGGACAAAAGTCGTCACGCTCCGAGGTCCCGTAACCCATTCCTCCTGGTCCGCCAACAGAGGTCTCCGCCCATGCGGATCCCGGACTGTGCAGAAGCCGACAGTCATGAAGAGGGTTGCCCAGGAGGAAGTGAGGAGGCGACGGGTTGAAAGGTTCCACGAATCGCAAGCCTCCGGTCAGCGTTCTCGAGCGTCCCTCTCGAATCGCGATCGGAGAGAGCGGGACGTCCGCAAACCGAAATCGCGCTACACCAGCGGCGAAACGATACCTTAGCCGGTGCAGCAAAGCGCCGCTGTCCACGGCTGCCGGATTCAACTCGCTTTGGGCTCCACAGATTCATCAGGAATCCGCAGCCGGTGCGACGCACAACGCGAAGCCGAAGCCATCGGGTCAGAAAAGCCCGGTCAACAGCTCCGACACGAGGCACATGTGAAGGAAATGCCCCCGGCAGAACCCGAAGTGGCCGCAGCCGCGGTCTGGAAGCGAACTGCGCCGAGGGCAATCAGCCCCCTCCATCCGAGGGAAGAACCATTCGCTACGACGCCCTTTTCCGAGAGAGGTTCGCCCGGCTTCCAGAGCGCTGAGGAACGTTTGTCTCCAAAAAAGCGCTTCCGCCCTGGCCACTTGCTGCGGTCGTTTCGCGAACTCGTGGCCCCTTCCGGCGTCCAGCCAACCGGGAAAATTCAGGAAGTATCGGTTCGTTCCTTCCTGCGGAGCGCCAGATACAGGGGGATCGCCGCAAGCACAGAAAACAACAGGATCGCCAGGGCCACGCCCCGGCCGCTTCGGGGCTGACCGCCCGTCATGGAAGGTTCGGCCGTTATCCTCTCGTGCAGGCTCCGCTGGTGCGCCCAAGTCGCGATGACCTGCTGATACTCGGGCAACTGCATGATCTCGGACCGCTCGAGCCAACGGTTCGTGGCCCAATACACGACGCCCATGGGCCGACCGTCGGCGCTCGCAAAGCGCCAGTCGTGGACCCGGCCCTCCCCGGGAAGCAGCGGCGGAAAAGTGACCTCCCCCTGAAACGGCACGGCGCGATCAGCCTGGATTTCGACCCGCAGTCGGGGGGCCGGCGGCCCACCAGGCTGCCGCCAGCCGTCCGGCCCATTGGGCCCGGCCCAGAGTCTTGCAGTGCCAAGATTTCCAGCCAGGCCACTCGCGGAATCTCCATGTGGGCGGTTTTCTACCACGTTTCTCCATGAAATACCAGGTTCGTGAAGCCCCGGTTGTAGGGAGGTGCGTGTGGGATCCCCGTGTGCGCAAGGCCCAACTGGTGGGGCAGCCGAAGCTCCCCCGGATCTTTCATCCAGAAATGCCTTGGCAGGCCCGGCGGCAGCTCGTGCAAGGTCCACCAGGCCTGCAGCCGACCTTCCAACCCGGGAGCGATCCATCCGCCCGTGGGGGCTCCACCGAAGACGAACTCGGTCACGGGAGGCGGCAGGTCGGTGGGCGGGGTTTGGGCCAGAGCCTTTGCGGAGCAGTAGGCCAACCACAACGTCCCCAGGCAGGGATCGAAGTTGGGCACGCTCAGCGGCAGGACCAAGCCCTCGATCTCGCCGCCCTTGTACCGGCTGCACGCATACAGGGTCGTCCCATCGGAAACAGCTCGGCGCACCACCACGCGCGCGTCGGGCTGAGCCAACGGCTCGAGTTTCATGTCCCATCGCTCCCGGGCCACCACCAACTCGAATCTCCACTCCACATGCGGCGCAGGCCCGAACGCAAAGGCGCGGACTTCGCCTCTCACTTCGAATCCGGAGGCTTCCCCGGCGTGAGCCGACAGCGTCAGCCCCTGAGCCAGGATCAGTGTAGCCCACCAAACCATCGGGCTGCTTCGCATGGCCTCGTTCAACATTTTACTCGCAGCCCCTGTGCCGTATGGGCCGCACAAACATTAGTCAATGGGGCGATCCCAAGCGCTCCGGATTCGCTGGCTGATGGTCAAGGCTCCCCGGAACCCCAGCCGCCGCGCACGAGGCTTTGAGAACGTCGCCCCTGCCGCGCGGCCTCGAGACTCGTCGCCGGGTGAGGCCTCGATCTCACCTGTGCCATCACTCCTGCGCAGCGGCCATGGCGTACATCCCGTGTCTACTGGGGTTCGACTGCTCAGACGCTGGATCCAAAGGTCGGGGAACCTTGCACAGCACCTCGTTCGGAGGCTCGCAACGTGCCAGCGCACGAATTGGAAGCACCGAATCCCACTGTGCTTCTACGCGGGTGGCCCCACATCGGCCATTCCAGCAGGTGCCGGGATACCGTAACACCACTGCCACAGTTTTTGCGACCGGCGTTCTCACGCAATTGAATCCGGGCGCACAAAGGCCGCAGAACACCTCGTCCGTGGCCTGATACCACGAGCAAAGTCCAAAGTCATTTATGGGGTATCCCCCCATGCATGTGCATGTTACGCAAACGTTGTCCATGAGCGTGGCCGGCCCCCGATGTGCGCAACAGGCCCATGCGCACACGACACCGCCGGCGGCAATCCCGAGCGCCGCCAGGAGGGTTGTGGCTCGTATCTTTCTTTGTTCCTCTGCTCTCGATGCCGGGATTCTCATACGCAGGTCCTCCGTGTTGGTTCCGGGTCTTCCCTTCAGCTCTGCTTTGAGCCTGAAAGCCGTTCATACAGCGCGCTGCCTCGTGTCTTCCAAACCCAAACCAGCAGACCCGCAAGGACCACCGCGGCGATCCACGGCCAGCGGGGTGCCTCGCTGGCAGGTTCGACATTCTGCCGGGATCGGGACGGGAGGAGTGTGAAGGGACGGATGACATTGGTGAAGCGGACGTAATCGTAGCCTTCGCGCTTTCGTTCCGAGGCGAGGAGCTCGGCCCGGCTGGGCAGCCGGTTGGTGAACCAATGCCGCACCATGGCCAGCACCTGATCATTTTCCCACCGCCAATCCTTGACCGAGCTTCCCCCGGAAAGGGCCGGAGGAAACTGGATGTCCGCGTTTACGCCCTCCATGGAGGAGGCCCGGATCGTCACGATCAAGCGCCTCCGGATGGGACCTCCCAGCAAATCCCGAAGGGTCTTCCGGCGGTTCCTTCGAAACTCTTCGATCTGCAGCTCTGTGGACCAGACCTCCAGCACGGCTTCGCGGGGAAGGTGCCATCCCGAGATGTCCCGGAACGAATCCGCGCGGAACAGGATGTTGGTAAAGCCCTCCTCGTACGGAGGGAGATACCGTTCCCCGATCCACTCCGCACCGTACGTGCTGGCCACCAGAATTTCACCAGGACAGAGGCTCACGAACCATTCCGGCAGTCCGGGCGGTTCGCGGTGGGGACGCCAATATGTTTCCTGTCGCACCGCCAGTCCCGCGATCACATCGATGGTCGGTTGTCCGGCCAGAGCGTACATGATCACGGGGAGGGGAAGCCAATTGGTCTTCTGGCTGGCCAGGTAGGCGGCTGAGCAGTAGGTGAGCCAGATCGTTCCGAGCCAGTGATCCCAGTTGGGAATGGGCAGGGGTGTGACTTCGACGCTGGTGAACTCGGGATGATGATGCATCAGGTGGTAAAGGCATTCGCCGTCGGAAGCCGCGGTGATCTTCAACCGCGGCGCGTTGATGATATGGTGAGCAATGGCATCGATTCGCCAGCGATTCGAGACCACCAAGACCTCGAAGTCGTACGGCGATTCGCGTTCGGCAGCTATGTCGTGGGCCAACGCCACGCCGCGGACGCGGTATCCCGGCAGACCGGTCGGAACCGCGCCCATCGCAAGGGCGGGCTCCATTCCCATCCACAAGGCGACCAAGACGGGAAACATGGCTCCCCAAGCGCAGCGGGAACCGCCCCGAACTCTGCCGAACCATGGCGCGCAGCAAGGGATCGTCCGGGCTCCGGTTCCCCATGTTCCAAGGTGCGATGCGTTGGCCGGCATAGCGAGGGCCCCGCCACCCTGGTGAGTCGAGATTTGTCGCACCGGAGCAAGGGACGAGACCGGGCCGGGGCACGTCCATCGCTGCAAATCACTAAGAAAGTGCGACTGCCGCGAATCTGACCGAGCCCTAAAACGGCCCAACCGGGCCGTGCCGAGGAGTTCCGTTGCAGCGCTTGACTCGCGACCCAGCAGTGTCGTGCACAGGCGCGGCCGCCACACTCGCCAGCGCCCGAGAAGGCCGTGCAACCCATGCTGGCTGCCTTTCATAAGAAGCTGACACGACTCTTCGGATCCGATCAATGGCCCTGGGGCGTCGGCACAATCGCCCTCGATCATCGTCATGATCTTCGACCGGAATTCCGCCTTTCCATTCAAACGCAGGGGCATCCTGAAGCAAGGTGACAAAAGCGGAACATGCAAAAAATGCGACAGGCGGTGCGGCCCGCGGTTTAAATCGTAGCTCCGTCCTCGAACGTGCACCGGTCCCCTTGCAGCGGCCGCGTCCCTCGCGCATTTCGCAGACCGAGGGCGCCCGAATCGTCTGTCCGCTCGCCCACCGCAGCGACACCCGGCTGTGCGCTACTGGCGACCGGCCGTTCACATCGCTCAGCGTGGCAACCCCTGCTGGACGAATGCCAGGTAGGCCGCCACCAATCCGGCCCCCATCCAGCGCGGCAATCGCCCAGAGAAGATCATGAACAACAGGTGGACCAGCGCCGCCAGACACAACCCGGCCATGGCCGGCTGGAAGAAAGCAGGGACGGGCAGTGGATGAAACAGCGCGTAGAGACCCACGCACAACGGGATGCAAATGTGCCCGTCGCCGACCTGGGACGTGTACACGACCTCGGGACGTCGGCGCCAGGCATAGTAAAGGGCCAGCACTGCATTGGGCAGGACCAGTAGCCAGCCGCTCAACCAGCCCAGATACCGGGCGCTGAAAAGCCCCTGGGCCCGACCCAGCACCCAATCGACCAGCCATTGGATGCTGATGTAAGTCAACCAGGCTCCCAGAGCGAGCAACACGATGTCCCACACCAGGGGCCAGCCCAGCAGGCGGCCCTCGCGACGCTCGTTTTCGAGGAGCACCTCCCGCACGTGCCAGGCCTGCCAGGCCAGGAACAGCCCGATGAGCAGTAAGCCCTCCGCCCGGCCTATCCAGCCATCCCGGCCTTGAACCCATACGGCCAGCGTGAAACCCAACACGGCCAGCAACGTGGTCAGCACGGCCTGATGATGTCGATCGGCAGGCCACAAGCTTCGGCAACTGGCGCGGGGCAGATCCCGGGCGCGTGATCTCCGGCGTGCCACGGGCAGTCCCCAAAAGAGGGCCGGCAGGCCGAGCAGCAGCGTAAGATTCGTCATATTGTTGACGAATGCATTCGTAAGCACTTCCCCACCGGGCCCGCCCTCGCGAATCAGCACATATACGAAGACCAGGTTTCCCAGGCCCGAGCAGTAGGGCATGACCAGCGCCCCGAGCACGGTGCCTTCGAAGCCGCGGGCGGAAAGACTCTCCAGCCGCCAGACCAACAACAGCGAGCCCAGGACAAATAACAGGAGATACACCCAGGGAGCAGTAGGTCCGCCATGGAGCCAGGTTGTCAGCGGGTTGTCCATCTGCTTTACCGTGGTACCGCGGGGGGTAAGTTGATCGCGTCCATCCGAGGGGCCGGTCTGCCTGCCGGCTCGCTGCCGGTCCGGGCCTTTTGGCTCAACCGGTGCCGAACATCACAATCAGTTGAGCCATGACGATGCGGAGGATCATGGTCAGGGGATACACCGTGGAGTACGCGACGGCAGGCGCTTCCGAGCGACACAGACCCTGTGCGAAGGCCAGGGCCGGAGGATCGGTCAGGCTTCCGGCCAACAGACCGCAGAGGGTCAAATAGTTGGTCATCGCGTAACGGCGCAGCCAGAGACCGACCGCGAGGATGGGAACGGCGGTGACCACGAACCCGGCCCCCAACCACAGCCATCCGCGTCCTCCCTCGAACGCGTCCGCGAAATGCGCCCCGGCCCGCAAGCCAACGCAGGCCAGAAACAGGACGATGCCCAGCTCGCGCAAGAGAAGGTTGGCGTTCACGGGCATGTACCAGAGCAGGGGCCCCAGTTTGCCGACGCGACTGAGGAGGATCGCGACCAGCAGGGGGCCTCCCGCCAGGCCCAAGCGGATCGGCGCCGGCATGTTGCCCAAGTGAACGGCGCAGGTCCCGGCCAAGATGCCCAGGGCGATGCCCACGAACATCGGGACCAACCGCGTATGATTGAGCTCCCGGACCGCGTTCCCCAAAAGCCGGGCGGCCCGGTCCAGGTCTTCACGCGTTCCCACCAACTGGAGCATGTCCCCGAACTGCAAACGCAGATCGGCCGTGACGGGAAGTTCCATATCGGCCCGAGTGAGCCGTGTGACCGTCACATTGTGACGATGGTTCAGGGCGAGCTGGCGCAGGGTTTTGCCGACGCAATCGGGACGCGTCACGACCACCCGTGCGTAGGTGATCGGGCCCTCCGCGCGTGTAAGGTCTTCTTGGCTGACCCGGCCGACAATCATCCGGAATTGATTCACGGCGCGAGGGGTGCCCACCACGACCATCACATCGCCGACATGCAGGACCGTGTCTGCCCGGGCGATTTGCACGGTGGATTGGTTGCGTTTCCGCAAACGGGAGATGACCACTCCCAGTTTTTCGATGCCGGGCAACTGTCGCACGGTAAGGCCATCCAGATTGGGGTTGGTCAGTTCCACGGTCAGCCGGGTCAGGCTTTCCTGCCCGGCGCGCTGTTCCTGTTCGAATCGGACCCGTTCGGTCTCCAGGTCCACGCCGTGCCATCGCCGCAGCAGGATCATGGCGAGGATGATGCCGAGGATGCCGAACGGATAGGTGACGGCGTAAGCCATGGCCGGGACGGCCAGAGCGGCCGGATCTTGCGTGCCCGTGGCTCGCAGGGCTTCCTGCGCCGCGCCCAGAGCAGGCGTGTTGGTGGTGGCACCGGCAAAGATGCCCGCACTGGCGCCCGGTCCCAGTCCCAACAGTGCACCCAGGCCGGCGGCAAGCAACGTGCCCAGGCCGACCACGGCCGCAGCCTCCAGATTCAGCGAGGCGCCCTGACGGCGCAGGGAATCCACCAAGCCCGGCCCTACCTGCATGCCGATCGTGTACACGAAAAGAATCAGGCCGAATTCCTGAACGAACCCGCGGACTTCCGGAGAGATCTCCACGCCCAGGTGTCCGAGCAGCAAACCGACGAACAGCGTGCCTGCCACGCCGAGGCTCAATCCGCGCACCTGCACACTCCCCAGGGCAAGGCCCGCCGCACCCACCAGGCACAGCACCAGAAGGGCATGCGCGGTCGGTTGCGCTTGCTGAAAATTGGTCCACCAGTCCGACATAACGTGTCTCGAACGTATAAAAGGGCCCGGGCAGGCGCGGCTTGCGCCAGACGGTGCGCGCACCCCGCCTGCTCCGGGCGGGAGTTGGGATTCTCGCCGGGCCCATGGACAGGGTCAATGGCGCAGATGACGATGCGACAGGCGCCGGCGCATTTCAGGTTGCGGACCCGTTTGATCGCTCGGCGGAATCCCCGAGTCACCGGCGAAGAGAAGGCGGAAGGAAAGTCGCATTTGAACCTTTGCGTCCGCAGCTCAAAAGCCGGGATGTGCCCGACGGGAGCCCCGGCCGGTTCCCGCACGTGGCCGAGCCGCTCGCAGCATGCATGGGAATCAACGAGACGCGTGGCTCGACCACAAGGGCGGCTCCTCAGCACCGCGACCCCAACAAGGGCCGCTCCGCAGGTTGGCTTGTGACTCGCCGACAAGCATCCAGGGGTGAAACTCCAAGGGTGCGTGCGGCGCGGGCCTGGATGCCGAAACCGCAAGTGGTGATTTTTGGTGGGCTGGTCGAAACCGGAGCGCTTTTCGGGAGCGGTCGAGTCGGCGACATGGGTCGTTGTCCAAACGAGCGTGCGCCGGCGCAAGGTTCAGGTCGCCGAGGCGACCCAACGCCGTTCTTTTTGGATCCCGCGTCCGCCGCCCGGGCGACGGCTACTCGACTCCAGGGTCGTGGCCGCCGACGTGAATCGGCGGAGGCCGAACTGGTACGCTGATGAGAATTGGAGGATCCAAAGGAGCCAACGACCTTTGAGAGTCGGCGGACCCTTCCTCGATCCATGGCGAGGCCCCGCCGGCCACGCCCCCACCGCGCGGAGCCGAATTCGAATCCCCCGGTCCACCGCCTGACGGCGGCGGCTATCGAATCCACCGTAGCCCGGATTTCCAACCTGCCGTATCAGGGGCTTCCAGCCCGCAGAACACCCGGCAGAAAACAACCCACAGAACCCACAGAACACGCAGAAGCCGTTTTCTGTAGCCGCCGAGGGGAGTTGGAGGAAAGTCTTCCTGAGGACCTGCAGGCGTGTTCCCACAGTGACCACGAACCGGCCGCCGGGGACGTAAAACCTCTGCGGCAGTCCACCAGGGTCCTGTTGCAGACGGGCGCAACTGACTTGAGACGAACGCTTGTTCAGGAGAACCCGGAGAAACAGGGCGGCAGAACCCTGCCCGCGGGGAAAACCGCATTTTTCAATCGTCTGCGGGTCCACCGAGGGTTGCGATCCCGACGCTTGTGTGTGCGGCTCGGGATTGTACCCCGGCTCACTCCCCGAACCGGGCGTTTCACCGGCAGATCCGGGAACGCATCCATGCCCTCGCGCGGTGATCATGGCCCGGTCCACTCCAGGAAAAGGCCCCGGCGGCCACACAACGAGGGCCGGGCTCAAAGTTCCGCAGATCGTTTGCGCAAAGATCCGCGCGGCGCCGGTGCTTTCAACAAGCCCACCGGTGGCCCGGGTAGCTGAGGAGGTCAAAAAAAACTCCCTTCCCGGCTCGGGAAAGCCGGGGAGGGAGGTGCGGAAAAGGCGTGAGCGGTCAGCTCTGGCCGCCTGCTTTCGGGCTCTGGACGGGCTTCTTGGCCACGTCCTTGGCGCCCGCCGGACAGCTCTTCTTGGCTTGAGAAGCCGGGCAGGCAGATTGAGCCTTGTTGCAAGCAGCCTGATTCTTCGTGCAGCCGGTGTCGCCGGCCTGCAGGGCGAACGAGACCGCCACAACGCCGAGGAGTGCGATGAGTTTCTTCATACGCCCTATTAGATAGACGAACTCGGGGCGTTGTTCAAACTTTTTTCCAATGGCCAGTCGGCATTCCCTCTGGCGAGCCGGCCCGGCCCCGCTCGCGTGCACCGACACGGGCAATCATTGATTCGGATTGCGAGAACGGTCCACCGGCGGCTCGAAGCGCAGCAGGCAGACCATTCTGCGCAGACGGCTTTTGCATGGGAAAGCCGACCCTCCACCCGAGCCCGGTTCCGTCATTGCGTCGGCCCCGGAAACTCGGGCCGGCACAAGCCTGTAAGGCGATCCGCAGCAGTACTTTGATCTCCGCCCGCGGAGGGCAGGCCGTGTGGTTGGCGGCGGCACACATCCGGGCCGTGCCACTCCTACCAGCGAGCCGCGCACGGGCCGTGGCGTTCAACAGTTCCATGCAGCGACACTCCGTGGCGTGGCCGACCCGTTTTGGAGGTGCGCGCCGGGGTTGTTGCGATGGGCAGGCCCGGGATGGAACGAACTCGGGCAGGGCCGGGCACCCCGGCGTCCTTTCAGGGCCCACGAGCGGACTTCTACATTTCAGGGCCATCCCCAGAGTGTCCCGACTCGGTCCGGAGAAGCAGGCGCACCCGTCCCGGGTGAAGCTCGCCGTGGTCACGGCGATTCACGGGGCCGCAGCGGACGGGGAGCCCGGGCAAACCAGGGATCGAGGGCCCGACCCATCGCCAAGAAGCCTCGGCGGAACGCGCGATTTGCTTCAACTCTGCGGAGCCCCGTGTACCGCAGCGCGTTGGGGCGCCGGAACACCCGCAGTCTCCGGCAGTGGCCGGGCAAACAGGAGCAATTCGTCGCCGCTTTCCGGATGACGGCGGAGGTGATGGCGGAGGCGGAGCTGGTACAAGAACCCGTACAGCAGGGCCGTGGGACGACCGAGCTCGGACATCTCGCCCCGCCCGGTGCGCTGGATGGCGCGGCTGAGGGCGCCGTACACCCAGGCGGTGCGCGCGGTGGTACGAAGACTGACCACGCGGAGTCCGGCCCGTTCGGCTGCGCGACGGAGGGTCCGCGGGGAAAAGAGGTAGAGGTGTCGCGGCGGATCCAAATTGAGCCAGGCCGCACCGAACTGTCGGTGACCAAGGCTGTCGATGTTCGGCGTGAGGATCACGAGGGTGCCATCGGGCTTCAAGATTCGGGCGCATTCGCGAAGGAGATCCACGGGATCATGCACGTGCTCCAGCACGTGGGCGGAAAAGACGGCGTCGAAGCTGCGATCAGGGTAATGTTGTTGCTGTAACGTTCCCGAGCGCACCGGAACCCCGCGGGCCCGGGCCACGGCCGCGGCCTGCGGATCCACCTCCACTCCTTCGACCGACCAACCGAGCTGTTGCATGCGGGCCAGGTGCATTCCGCTGCCGCATCCAACGTCCAGGAGCCGGGCGGGTCGGCCGGGTGCGGGCAGGTACATGGCGGCTGAATCCAGCTCGTCCGGCCCGCCGGGGTGCAGCCATGCCAGCCAGGCAAGAGCGCGGTCGAGGGAGGAGCCGGTCGGGTAGCCGAAGCGCCGGGCCAGGTAAGCCCGCTGAACGGCTTCGAAGATTCTGCGGAGCATCGAGGGCCCCGGAGCCGGTTGCGCGTGAGTGTAGTAACCCTCATAGGCAGCGCCGATGTCCTCCGGGATCGGCTGGGGATGCAGCCAAACCAGGCCGCAATCGGGATTGGAACACCGAAGGAATCCCCATTGGCCGGGCGCGGCAAAGGATCGGTCCGGAAGTCCGGTGTACAGGATCTGCCCCGGGGTGTTGCAGAGGAGGCAATATGGGCGCGGAAGGCTGCGCAACCGGGGCGATGAAGGGGACTCCGAGCTCATGCGGCGTGGTTCAACTGAACACGTTCCGCGGCTGGCGCCGGCGCCCGAGCAGGCCGTAGACAATCCAATCCCGGGCGTGCACGAGACATTGGGCGGCCAGCCAAAGTGGCCAACCGGAGATCCGCCGCCCGGCTTGAACAATTTCGCGCGAGTAGGCCTTTTGACCGAGCTGCCGAATGCGCCGTGCCTTGATCCCGGTGCGGACGCCGAAGAGACCCTGAAGTTTCCAACGCCGAATGAGGGAGGTGTGCCCCCGGAGCGACTCGATGTGTTGCATGGTCTTCCATTCGTCCAGGACCAGGGCCTGAAGCCCGGGCATCAACTCGCAGCTCATGTTCCCGCCGTGCCACCGGTATTGGACCAGATCCTCCGCCACCTCGATGCGGGCCCGGCTGAGCCGCCCCCACTCCGCATAAAACACCACGTCCGCCAAGATCGGCATGTCGAGTCGGAACCTGCAGGGTGCCGGCTGACGTCCGGTCTTGAAAAGCGTTGCCGCCAGGGCCTGGTTGCCAATTTCGGCCTTCTTGCGCAGGTACGCGTCCACCGACCACGGTCGGACAGCGCCCGTGGGCCGACCCGAGACACTCAGATGCCGATCCTCCTCGTCGATGCGCTCGTCCAGGCACCAGGCCAGGGCCGGGGCCGGATACGGATCGAGCGTGCGCAGCATGACTTCATAAAAGCGCGGCTTCAGGACGTCGTCCGCCGGCATCAGGTGCAGGTATTCCGTTTGCGCGGCGAAATCGAGGGCGCGATTGAGATTGCCGAACAGGCCGAGATTGGTGGGATTGCGCAGGAATTGACAGGGACAGCCCGTGAAGGCGCGGACCACGGCCTCCGTGCCGTCGGTGGACCCGTTGTCCAGCACCACGATCTGGTCCGGGCGCACGGTCTGCGCAGCGATCGAGGCCAGCGTGCGCCCGAGGAACCGTTCGCCGTTGTACACGGGGATGACAGTGAGCAGCCGCGTCTGCATGTCTGGAGCAATATGCGCGGAGGCCGGCCCGGGCGACAAGCAACCGCACTTAAAGTCCGCTGGGGTGATCCAAGAAAACCCAAGACAGTCCGAATCGCCGGGAGAGGTGCGCGGCCAGGGCTTTCACGCCGAAGGTCTCGGTGGCGTAATGCCCGGCGTAAAAGACGTTCAAACCGAGCTCTTCGGCCAGCGCATGCGTCCAGTGGGGGCCCTCGCCGGTGATGAAGGTGTCCAGACCTGCGACCGCGGCTTGTCGCAGTTCGCTTCCGGCGCCGCCCGTGACGATGCCGATGCGGCGGCAGGGATCGGGGCCGCAGGCCAGCAATCGAACCGGGCCGCCGACGGCTTGCTCAAGTTTGCGATGCAATTCGGCGCGGGAGAGGCGCGTGTGAACCTCCCAGCCGATGGGCCGGCCCTTCCACAGGAAAAACCTTCGTCGCGGTCGCCAGCCCAGGGCGGCGCACAAACCGCGGTTGTTGCCCCAACGCGGATGAGCGTCCAGGGGCAGGTGTGCACTGTACACGGCGAGGTTGTGGGCGGACAGCAGCAGCCAGAGCTGTCGATTGGCCCCGGTCCAGGGCTGGCGCAAAGACCAGAAGAGCCCGTGATGGACGAGGAGCAGGTCAGCACCCGCTTCGGCTGCCAGGCGAAGGGTGGTGGCCGATGCATCCACCGCCGCAGCCAGACGGTGGACCCGTCCGTCGTTTTCCACCTGCAATCCGTTCCAGGCCCCGTCGTAGTCCGGAAAATCCGGGATTCCCAGGGCACGGTTGCAGTACTCCACGATGGTTTCCAGAGGCACCCATTTCTGTTTCGCCACGACTTCAGGAAGTCGGAGCGCGGTGCCCCTGCCAAGCGCAAACTGGCGGAACACGAAGAACGCCGGGGTGCCCTGGACGGGCCAGCGGACCCCGCGTTGGTGGTCTTGGGCTCTGCGTACGGGGCGGACATGCAGCCAGTGAACCCTGTTGCGCGGACTCGCATCGGTGCTCCAGGGGATTTTGTCCTGCCGCCGGCCACACATGGGCAGAGGCGATGCCGGATTCCCCATGCCGCGCGTCACCGCGACGGCGCTTCAGGTTCCCCGCTCGCCCGTCTCGGGCAACCAAAGGGAGCTGCAGACCTCTTGGTCCGGGCAGTCAAGCTGTCGCAAGCGGGTTTGCCGGGGAGATGGTGATGAGCTTTCTCTTGTTCGAGCCCGCGGGCAGGCTCGATCAGGAATCCAGCGACTTCCCTGGCCCCGGAGCGTCTCCGGGGCGGACCTGAGATGAGGGCAAGGACGGCCGTCCGTTTGGATCTTGAAGGAGAGGAGCGGGGTCGTAAGCTGGGGGCATATGAGCAATGCCGGCAAAGCGCGCCGGGCGGCGCTGCGATTGGTGGGCTGGACGTTCGCGGTGCTGCTGCTGGTGTTACTGGCCGCGTGGGTGGCTCGCACGCTGGGTTCCCTGGTGTTGACCCTGTCCACTCTCCTGGTGGCCATCTGGGCCGCTTTTGCCATTTTCACGTTGTACTTTTTTCGCGACCCCACTCCGCGGGTGCCCTCCGGGCGGGGTCTGATTGTGGCACCAGCCTATGGGCGGGTGGACGTGGTGGATCGTACGACGGAGCCGCGGTTCATGGGCGGCGAGTGTCATCGGATTTCCATGTTTCTGTCTGTGTTCGACGTCCACGTGCAATACGCGCCGGTGGCGGGGCGGGTGGCCTATCAGAAGCACACGCCCGGAGCCTATGTGAGCGCGCTGCGGACGGACAGCGGCGCCTACAACGAAAACATCCTGCTGGGGCTGGAGACCGCGGAGCCGCGGGGGGAGAAGGTGGCAGTGCGGCTGATCGCGGGGCTGATCGCGCGCCGGATCGTGCCCTTTGTGGAGGCGGGCGACGAGGTGGCCCAGGGCGACCGCATCAGCTTGATCCAGTTCGGCTCCAGGGTCGAGCTGTACCTGCCCCTGCAGGCAAAGGTTCGGGTCAAACCCGGCGATCGAGTGGCAGGCGGAGAGACGGTGGTGGCGACGTGGGAGTAAGAGGCGGACCCCCATGCGGGCGGGCAACGCAACCAGGCAAAGCCCCGAGACAGGTTGGGCGGACGAGCCCGATCAGCGGCTGCAGATCTATTTCCTGCCCAACCTGCTGACGGCGGGGAACTTGTTCTGCGGATTCGTGGCGCTGACCAAGATCGTGGAGGCGGATCTGACGCCCTCGCCGGAAGGGGTCATCAATTGGGCGCCGATCAAGCTGGCCATGGCGTTCATCCTGTTGGCCTGCATCTTCGATCTGTTCGACGGTCGGGTGGCCCGGATGGGCGGAGTGGACAGTCCGTTCGGACGCGAGTTCGACTCGCTGGCGGATTTGATTTCCTTTGGCGTGGCGCCGGCCTTCCTGGTCCATCGGGTGGTATTGGCGGATGTGTTCGTGAACCATCCCCAGGTGGGATGGTTCATTGCCTCGATTTACCTTTTGTGCGGCGCCTTTCGTCTGGCACGGTTCAACGTGCTGGCCGCACAAGGGTACGGGGGCGGCAAAGAGTTTGTGGGGTTTCCCATCCCCTCGGCGGCGGGCCTGGTGGTTTCGCTGACCCTGCTGATCATCCACTTGAACGAGAGAGAACGGAGTCTGGGGCCGTGGAAATATGTACCGGCGGTGGTTCTGGTGTTCCTGTCCATCATGATGGTGAGCACGGTGCGTTATCCCAGTTTCAAGTCCCTGGGATTGCGGGCCACCAGCACCTTTACCAAGGCCATCGGCGCGGCACTGTTTCTGGGGATGTTGCTGGTTCTGCGGGACAAGATTCTCTATTACGTGCTCCCCGGCTTCTTCACGGCGTATCTGGTGTACGGCTTTGTGCGACCGCGGCTGTCCCGGGCGTTGCGGCGGGAAATCGAGGACGAAGGAGAGGAAGGCGAGGGGAACGGGGAGCCGCCGGGCAGTGGAGGAACCAAAGGGTGCGCGAGATAGCGGTTTCGGCCGTCACCGGTCTGATCAGCGGGCTCCTGTTGTCCATTCCCGTCGGGCCGGTCAATCTTACGATTCTGAACGAGGCGGCCCGCTGGGGATTTCGACGCGGCCTGTTCATAGGCCTGGGCGCCGCCTGCATGGAGGTGCTGTACTGCGGACTGGCCTTCGCGGGGGTCTCCTCCTTTTTCGGCCGGCCGCTGGTGGAAAGCTTCATGGAGGTGTTCAGCTTCTTGTTCCTGGTGTTTCTGGGGCTGAAGTTTTTGCTGACGCGGTCGGTGACGACCGCGGCCCAGGTGTCGGCGGGCGGCCGCCTGGAAACCCGGCTGGAGGCGCGGCTGGAGGAGCGATTTCATCCGCACTCGGCCTTCATGGTGGGCTGGGTGCGGACACTGGCCAATCCCGGAGTCCTGCTGTTTTGGATCATCCTGGCGGGGAACTTTCTGGCGCGCGGTTGGGTGGCCGCGAACGGCTGGGGCAAGGGGGCCTGTGTGGCCGGGGTGGCCGTGGCGACCACGGTTTGGTTTGCCGGCTTGAGTTGGGCAGCAGCACGAGGACACGGGCGGCTGAGCGATCGCGCCTTGTTACTAATGGAGCGGGCTTCCGGAGTGGTCCTGCTTCTGTTGGCTGCTCTGCACGGCAGTCACATCGCATGGCAACTGGCCATTCACCGGCACCCGTGAGCCGGGTTGCGGCGGCGGGCAGGACCTCGCATGGAATCACGATTTATGTCCCCGGAGGACAGCCGAGGTGCCGAGTCGGTTCGAGTGGCCCTGATGGCCATGGCCACGCGGTTCGAGATCCTGCTTTACGGGTCCCGAGCCGAGGCGCTGCGCGCCGCCGCCGAGGAGGCCCTGGCCGAGGTGGAGCGCCTGGAAGCGCGACTGAGCCTGTACCGGACGGACAGCGAAATCGCCCGCCTCAACCGCTCGACGCCAGACCAGCCGGTTCGATTGCTCCCCGAAGTGTGGGAGCTGCTCCGCCGGGCGTGCGTATTGTCCGAGGCAACCGGTGGGGCGTTCGATGTGACCGTGGCCCCGTTGATGGAATGCTGGGGATTCATCGGCGGGACCGGGCGGCGCCCCCCGCCGGAGGCCATCGCAGCGGCCCTTCGATGCGTGGGCAGCCGCAATCTGGAATTGGACGTGGCCAACCGCACGGCCCGATTCCGTCAACCGGGCATGAAGGTCGATCTGGGAGGAATCGGCAAAGGCTACGCCATCGAGCAGGCCGCGGAAGTGTTGCGCGAGGCCGGGGTTTGCAGCGCTTTGATCCATGGTGGCACCAGTACCGTCTATGCCCTCGGAAGCCCGCCCGATCAACCAGCCTGGCAGGTCGCGGTGGAGCCACCGCCCCAATTGCGCGGAAAGAATGTCCCACCGCTGGCGGTCATTGCGCTCCGTGATCGCGCGCTGTCCGTATCGGCTGTTTGGGGCAAGGCGTTCGAGGACGAATCCGGCTTCCACGGACATGTGTTGGACCCGCGTACCGGCCGGCCGGTGGCCGGGGCGGTCCTGGCGGCCGTGGTGACGGCCTCGCCCACCGACGCAGATGCGCTCTCCACGGCGTTGCTGGTTCTGGGGGAGAGGGGCCTGGCCTTGTTGAAGCACGGCTGGCCGGACTTGCAAGCGCTGGTCCTGGAACGCCGGATGCGAGGATGGCACATGGCGACCCTGGGATTGGAGACCTCCTGGCAGCCGCCCTCATCGACAGCCGAAGGACAAGCCCTCCCCGGGTAGCATCTGCCACGTGTGGGGTCGGCCGCGCCGGCACTCAACCCGAGCCCTTCGCGACCCTTGCGGGAGGAACCTCGTTTGGAACACTCCCAAATCCCACGTCAAAAACCGCTCCGGATGGCTCGCCAGGGATTCGGGCAGAACCGCGCTCCACGGGCCCGTGCGCTTGCATCTTGTGCGTTCGCCGGCAGAATGACTCAACGCAGCATGACAGCAAAGCTGAGGAGTCCTGAGCCCGGGCACATCCCGGTTCGGATTCGCAGCCGTCGTCTCTGGCCGGCGGCGGTGTGCGCGTTCGGCCTGGTGCTGTCCTGCGCAGCGGCGAGCTTCACGGCGGAACTAGACCGTGCGGTTGTACCCGTGGGTGAGCCGGCGACCTTGACGCTGACCTTCATCGGGGGCGAACCGGCCCAACCGCCGGACCTGCCCGACCTTCCCAATCTCCAGGTCAGCTACGTGGGACCGTCCCGACAGGTCATCGTCAGCAACGGACGCATCAGCAGCACCACCAGTTTCCTCTACACCCTGCTGGCACGGCAACCCGGCGAGTACGTGATTCCCGCACTGCAGGTTCAGGTCGGCGACGAAATGCTGACCAGCGCCCCGGTGGTGCTGCGCGTGGTGCGGAGCGACCCTCGCACCCAACTGGCCTACTTGCGACTGATCGTACCGCAGCGGCCGCTCTATGTGGGGGAAGCATTCACCGTCGAGGTCCATCTCTGTCTGCGCGATACCGTCGAGAACATCGGCAACGTCCAAATGTCCCCGCTGCAAACCGAGTCCTGTACTCAATTGAAACAGGTGCGCCTGCCCAACCGCGTCGAGCGCAACGAATACGGCCAGTTTACGGTGATCCCCATCGTGCACGCCCTGGTGGCCGCCAAACCTGGCACGCTCACCCTCGGGCCGGTGGATTGCAGCTTCGTGGCCGAGGTGACCCCCGAAGGTGGCCGACGTCGGGATCCCCTGGCCGGGCTGGGCTTTGGTTTCATCCGCTTCACGGACAGCAAACCCGTTTCCCTCTCCGCCGAACCGCAGACGGTGCAGGTCCTGCCGCTGCCCACCGAAGGCCGGCCTCCCGAATTCAAGGGTGCCGTGGGGCAGTTCACGCTTTCGCTGCAGGCCGCCCCCACGAACGTCACCGTGGGCGACCCCATCACGGTGAAAGTCACCCTGCGGGGCCGCGGTATGTTGGAAGCCCTGCAACTGCCCGAGCAGCCGGACTGGCAGGCCTTCAAGACCTACCCCCCGACGTCCAAAGTGGAGACCACGGACCCGCTGGGGCTGGAAGGGACCAAGACCTTCGAGTTGATCGTTGCGCCCCAGGCTGCCGATGTACAAGCACTGCCGCCGCTGCGATTCGCCTATTTCGATCCCGAGGCGCGCGTGTATCGCCGGCTCATGTCCGACGCGGTGCCCTTGAGCGTTCGACCAGGCGCGGCCACGCCCATGCCGGTGCTGGCCGCAGGCCGGTCATCGTCGGAGGCACCGCCGGCCGTCACCCGTGACATCCTTGGCCTGAAACAGCATCTGGGGCCGCTCACCGCCGCGGCTCCGCCATGGGTCCAACAACCTGCCTTTTGGATGGTCAACAGCCTGCCCGTGCTGGCATGGGCCGGCGCACTGATCTGGCGACGGCGTCTCGATGCCCTGGCAGCCGATCCCCGTCGGGTGCGTCAACGGCAGGCGCGCCGTCGCATTCGAGACGCATGGCACGAATTGCGCCGGTTGTCCGTGACAGGGCCGGCCGAGGCTTTCTATGCGACGCTGTTCCGTCTCCTGCAGGAGCACATCGGAGAGCGCCTGGACACACCTCCCTCGGCCATCACCGAGGCGGTCATCGAAGAGAAACTGCGCCCGGCGGGATTGTCGCCCGAGCTTTGTGCACGCTTGCATCATCTCTTCCAGCTCTGCAATCAAGCTCGCTATGCCCCGGGCGGTTCTACGACGGAGCTCCCCGCCCTTTGTGCCGAGGCAGAGGAGATTCTCCGGCAACTCGAGCAATTCGAGCCATGAGCCCGTTGGGTGTCTTTCTCCCAGGCCGCACGCACTGCCCGTTCCGGAAGGCGATTCGTTTCTGGGGGATTTGCGCTTGGACGCTGTTTGCGGCGCTGGTCGCATGGACCCGCGCCGACATCGTGGACGGTGCGGACGCAGCGTTCGAGGCCGCCAACCGGCTTTATGAGCAGGGTCGGTTCCTGGAAGCGGCCCGGGCCTATGAGGAACTGCAAAACCGCGGGCTGCTCTCGTCAGCCCTGCTTTACAACCTGGGCAACGCCTGGTTCAAAGGCGGCCAAATCGGGCGGGCGATCGCCAGTTACCGGTTGGCGCTGCAGTGGGCCCCGCGAGACCCCGAGGTGCGAGCGAATCTGCACTTCGCGCGCCAACAGGTCCAGGGCGCCACATGGCGACCCTCCTGGTACGAGGCGGCGTTCGAACGGCTCACGCTGAACAAGTGGACGATCCTGGTGCTGGTGCCCTTCTGGGGGACCATGCTGTTACTGACGCTCCGTCAGGTACGCCCCGCATGGAAAACTCGTCTCGCCCCCTGGGTTTGGATCGGTAGTGTGGTCACCGCGGTCACGGCCGCCTGCCTGGTGGCTGCGGTGCAGCTCCGGCTGCATCGCCCGATGGGAGTGGTCGTGGTGGGAAACGCCCAGGTGCGCAGTGGCCCTTTCGAGGAATCCCCTGCCCTGTTCACCGTTCGCGACGGTGCCGAGCTCCGCATTTTGGATCGGAAAGATCGCTGGGTCCGCGTCACAGCGGATGGCCAGCAGAGCGGCTGGCTCCCCGAAGACCAACTGATCCCGCTGGGCCCCGGTTGAGTCTTCTCGGGCCCCGCCAATCAACGCCGCTCGGGGAAAACGCGTTCCGCCGCATCCCTGCCGGGGGCTTGATTGGCGTAAAGCAGTGGTCCCCACTGCACCGCACCAAATCTCGAACCTCGGGCTGCCGGGCTTTTTCAAAAGTCCCCCGCCTTCTTTCGCACCCAGGCCTTCCCTTTATCGCACGTTCCTTGTGCCTTCACCCGCGTGGTGAGCCGTGGCTTGCGCTCCTTGAAAGTCGGGACCGGTTGCCGGACCGCCCCCGTCGCAACTCGCTTTTCCCCAGACCCGCCGAGCGTGGAGATCTCCGCTCTTTCGAATTGGCGCGTTGGCGCGGGGCCGTCACACTCCTTTCTCCTATGAGCTGCAGATCGTTGTCGGGGAGAGTTGCCGTCGTCACCGGGGCCAGTCGGGGTCTGGGCCGCGCCATTGCCCGGGCCCTGGCCGGGGCAGGAGCCGACGTCGTTCTGATGGCCCGCGACGCCGCTGCGTTGCGCAACGTCGCGGGAGAAATCGAGGCCACCGGCCGCCGTGCCCTTGCATTGCCTTGCGATGTCGCTTCAGAAGCCCAGGTCGCTGCAGCGGCCGAGCAGGTGCGCGCCGCATTCGGTGCGGTGCATATTCTGGTCAACTCCGCCGGCATCAACATCCGCAAGCCCATCACCGAATTCACACTGCCCGAGTGGCGTCAGGTGCTGGACACGAATTTGACCGGCGTTTTCCTGGTGTGCCGGGCTTTCATTCCCCTCATGCGCGGTCAAGGTTACGGCCGCATTCTCAATCTGACCTCCATCATGAGCCATGTGGCACTGCCGGGCCGTACCGCCTATGCGGCAAGCAAAACCGGCTTGCTCGGTTTTACCAGGGCCCTCGCCCTGGAACTGGCGCCCGAGGGCATTACCGTCAATGGCATCAGTCCGGGCCCGGTCGCAACCGAGATGAACCGGCCCCTGTTGGAAAACCCGGATCTCAACCGCGAATTCACCGCGCGCATCCCTCTGGGCCGCTGGGGGCGGGAGGAAGAAATCGCCGCTCTGGCGCTCTATCTCTGTTCCGAGGCAGCCGGTTGGATTACGGGCACGGACATCCGGATCGACGGCGGTTGGACCGCCCAGTAAATCGCCGCCGCACCACGCACAGGCTGGCCCTCCGCAATCCGGGGTGGGCCACGCCGCAACGCAGTTAACGCCACGGCGTCCGGAAGCGAGGCAGCGTTCCGTGCTCGAGGGGCGACGCCATTGTCTCGCATCCTCACACCGACATGGCCTCGCCAGGGTGCCTGGTCAATCCCCGCTCCGCCAGCGCGCCGCGCGCCGGCACGCCCGGGAAAGGGTCACACGGAGCGAGCCGGGACTCGACCGGGCACAAAGCCGGCTTCGATAGCGGTCCACGATGCCCCCTCTCCTGCAGCCGATCACGGACTCCCCAGCCGTTGCTGTCCGACTCGGAAATAGTCGAAGTCCGCAAAACCGCCGGGGGTTTTCGTGGAAAAGCAGAAAAGAGCGAATCGATACCCCATGAAGTGGGGGAGAGTGTAGCGCATGCGCAACGGAACACCGATCGGTTTCCATTCCCTGCCATCGAGGCTGTAAAAGAACCGGGCCGTGTCCGCACGCTCCCGGAAATCGCATTCGGCGCGGAGATAAACGATTTCGCCCCGGAACGGCACGCGTTCCCGCTCCTGGACAGAGTCTGTCGCAGCGTCGAGCATCACCACGGCCAAGTCGTCGTCCGTGCGTGTCACGCCGACCAGTCCATAGTGCCTTTGTAACAGGGCCAAGCCGGCATAATCGCCATCACGCAACCCGCGGACATCCAGCCGAACCGTGCCCGTGCACTCGGGACCGAACGTGCGCTGCGTCAGAGAATTGCGGGCCTGAACGAACTCCCGGTCCACCCGCGTCGTGGTCAGGCGCAACCACCCGGGCCGGGCGGTCAACGACCATCCCTGCGGATCCGGATTGTGGTTCCACTGCCAGGCCAAGGGGAGAAGAGGCTCGCCCGGATTCCGCTCGAATTCATCCGAAACCACCAGGTTCCCCAACCCGCCCCGCCCGGCCGGGATCGGCAGTTCCCTCGGAACCCGACCATTCACTCCCAGCACCGGCCAGTCCTCTTCCCACTTCACCGGCACCAAAAACGGCACCCGCCCCACGGCGCCGTGGTCCTGAAACAACAGCGCATACCAATCCCCCTGCGGCGTGTCGATCAGTCCGCCCTGGGCCACCCCCTGATCCTGCAGGGCCACGCGACCCTCGTAAGGCCCGGTCAAGCGATCGGACCGGAAAATGAGCTGCGTGCGCATCCCGCCCCGCGGCCAGGTGATCAGGCACAAATAGTATTTGCCACGGATCTTCCGGAGCTGGGAGCCCTCCGCAGGCAGACCGATGTTGGGACCAGCCACGCGACTGGCATTGGTGATGATGATCTGGTGGATACCGCCCGGCTTGATCCCGGACAAGTCCGGCTGCAGCTCGACCAATCGAATGTCGCCCGCCCCATAGACCATGAACACACGACCGTCCTCCTCGAAATGCAAAGAGTGATCGTGCAGAGCGGGACGGAACGACGTCGCCACCCAGGGCCCCTTTTCAATGTCGCGCGTCCGGTAGATGTAGGTTTTGCCCGTCGTGTGCGAGAACGTGGTTACATAGTACGTCCCCTCGTGATACCGCAGGCTGCTGGCCCAGGAACCGCCGCCATACGCATTCTTACCGTTGCGCAGGGCCAGTTCGTCCGTGTCTTCTAGGATGTCATACGCATAGCTCACCAAATCCCAGTTCACGAGATCGCGGGACTTCATAATGGGCAGCCCCGGACTCATGTGCATGGTGGTGCTGCTCATGTAATATGTGTCGCCGACCCGGATCACGGCGACATCCGGCACATCCGCCCAAATGACGGGGTTGCGCGCGTTCTGTCCTGCCACCGGGGCAACCAACAACCCGGCGCCGCAAGCCCACAGTCCCAAGCCGGGGAGCAACGTCAGCGTCCGGCGCAACACTTCCGATCTCATCAGGGCGCGAAGGGCTCTGGCTGTTCGCCCTGTCCTCCATCCCAAACCATCCGCCCGTACGCTGTTCATGCCCTGCAGCTAAGCCATCCGCCGCCGCACATACAAGCTTTGTTGCACGAGGGCCCTGCAGCCCGTGCTTGGTCGCCCGTTCAGCGCGAAGACGGGGCCCCGGCAGCGCCGTCGATGCCGGAAGCTTCGGGTCCGGCAGGCGTGGTCCCCATAGCCGCTTCTGGGGCGCCCCGCACGGCTTTGACTTCACCTCGGACGGGCGGCTCCTACATCCCATTCCTCCCCTGGGCTGCGCCCTGAGAATGCCACGAAACGAAGCCAACGGCACTCCGAGCCACGGATTTGGCGTTCCAGAAGCGCCCAACCGGGCCTTGGACACTGGCAAACCAGCAATTGCAGATCGCCCCGCACCCGCAGGCATGGATCGTGGCAACGTGCCCTTTTCGACCTTGCACGCGCCGGTCGAAGCCGACCCGAATTCGAACCCGCGCCAGGGGCTGACTTTGCTCCGCCCGAGCAGAACGCTCTCTGCGCGACAGCAAAGCCGAAGACCGCCGGAGGCCCCGGCAAACGGGGGGCGGCCCGACCTGCGTTCTCCTGTTGCTCGGGCCTCGCGTGCCGACGGGTTTTGGTACCGGCGGGAATGGCAGATCCTGGGCCGGGACAGATCAGCGGCTGGTTCTTTCCTTCGAAAGCCACCCCCGCTTAACCAAACAGGAAGCCTGGAACCGGGGATTCGGCCCGGTTCCAGGCCCGCCCATGCACGGACCGCGCAAGCGGATTGCGCGTCAGTGCAAATCGAACCGGTCCAGGTTCATGACCTTGTGCCAGGCCGCGACAAAGTCATGGACGAACTTCTCCTGACCATCGTCGGCTCCGTAAACCTCCGCCACGGCGCGCAGCTCGGAATTGGCACCGAACACCAGGTCCACCCGCGTGGCCGTCCACCGCAGGGCACCGGTCTTGCGATCGTAGCCCTCGAACAGTTCAGCCTCGGGACTCGTGGGCTTCCACTCCGTCCGCATGTCGAGCAAGTTGACGAAGAAGTCGTTCGTCAGACTCCCCGGACGATCCGTGAACACGCCGTGACGGGTCCCGCCGTAGTTGGCGCCCAGCACCCGCATGCCGCCCACGAGAACGGTCATCTCGGGCGCGGTCAGCGTCAGCAACTGGGCCTTGTCGATGAGCAGGGCCTCAGCGGGCACGGTGTACCGACCCTTGAGATAGTTCCGGAATCCGTCCGCGATCGGTTCCAGCACGGCAAACGACTCCACGTCCGTTTGTTCCTGGGAGGCATCGGTGCGACCCGGGTCGAAGGGCACAGTGATGGAGTAACCCGCGTTTCGGGCCGCCTGCTCGATGGCGGCGCATCCACCCAACACGATCAGGTCGGCCAGCGAAATGCGCTTCCCATCCGCAGCCGAGCGATTGAAGTCGGCCTGAATCCGCTCGAGCACCTGCAGCACGCGCCCGAGTTGCGCGGGCTGATTGACGTCCCAGAACCGTTGCGGGGCCAGTCGAATGCGCGCCCCGTTGGCGCCGCCGCGCTTGTCGCTGCCGCGGAACGTGGAGGCCGAGGACCAGGCCGTATACACCAGCTCCGGAATGGTGAGACCACTGGCCAGGATCGTCTGTTTGAGCGCGGCGACGTCCGCCGCGTCCACCAGCTTGTGATTCACCGGCGGGATCGGATCCTGCCAGAGAAACTCCTCCTGCGGGACTTCCGGTCCCAGATATCGAGACCGGGGCCCCATGTCCCGGTGGGTGAGCTTGAACCACGCCCGCGCAAAAGCCCGGGCAAACTCGTCCGGGTTCTCCAGGTACCGACGCGCGATCTTGGCGTACACCGGGTCGTAGCGCAGGGCCAGATCGGTGGTGAGCATGGTGGGTTTGTGTTTCTTGTTGGGATCGTACGCGTCGGGGATGATCTCCGGCGCGTCCTTGGCCACCCACTGCCACGCCCCGGCGGGACTCTTGGTCAGCTCCCACTCGTACTTGAACAGGTTCTCGAGATAGTAATTGCTCCACCGCGTGGGTGTTTGCGTCCAGGTCACCTCGAGTCCGCTGGTGATGGTGTCGGGGCCCTTGCCCGATCGGAACGTGCTTTTCCAACCCAGGCCCTGTTGTTCCAGCGGCGCAGCCTCGGGTTCGGGCCCGACGTGCGAGGCCGGGCCGGCACCGTGGGTTTTGCCGAAGGTGTGCCCGCCCGCGATCAGGGCTACCGTTTCCTCGTCGTTCATGGCCATGCGGGCAAAGGTCTCGCGAATGTCCCGGGCCGCGGCCACCGGGTCGGGCTTCCCATTCGGGCCCTCGGGGTTGACATAAATGAGCCCCATTTGCACCGCCGCCAGCGGTTTTTCGAGTTCACGGTCTCCGCTGTAGCGCTTGTCGCCGAGCCAGGTCTTCTCACTGCCCCAGTACACGTCCTCGTCCGGCTCCCAGGTATCTTCCCGGCCGCCGGCGAAGCCGAGGGTCTTGAAGCCCATGGTCTCCAGCGCCACATTGCCCGCCAGAATCATCAGATCGGCCCACGATATCTTGCGACCGTACTTTTTCTTGATGGGCCAGAGCAGGCGACGCGCCTTGTCCAGGCTCACGTTGTCGGGCCAACTGTTGATCGGTGCGAAGCGCTGCTGGCCACGTCCACCGCCGCCGCGCCCGTCGCCCGTGCGGTAGGTGCCCGCGCTGTGCCAGGCCATGCGAATGAACAGGCCGCCGTAGTGCCCGAAATCCGCCGGCCACCAGTCCTGCGAATCCGTCATCAGAGCGGCCAGATCCTTTTTCAACGCAAAGTAGTCCAGGCTCTGGAATTCTTTGCGGTAATCGAAATCCGGTCCCATGGGGTTGGATTTCGAGGAATGTTTGTGCAGCAGGTCCACGCGCAGGCGGTTGGGCCACCAATCGAGCAGCGTCGGACCGGTGCCGGCCACTGCGGCGGTGCCCTGGTGGAAGGGACATTGCGATGGTGTGCTCATGCGAGTTTCCGTTGTGTGTAGTGCTCTTGTTGTTGGTTTCTCGTGCTCGTTCAACGTGGACCCAATCAATCAGAAGTGCGCCGGCTGCGGAAATACCTTTTCCCTGTGGCGCCCATAGGCGTTGCCTATGGCGCAACGATGGCCGCGGAGGCCGGGCCGTGCGATCCGGCGGACCCACGAGGTTCCGAGCGACGCTGCGGCTCGAGTCTCACGCAGCCGGGTCGCGCCGTCGCAGGCCACGCAACACCGCCCAAACGGCCACCGCCGTGGAGGCAAAAGCAAGCCCCAGCATCGCCCAGCGCACCCACTGCCAACGCGCCGCTCCCGAGGAAACCCCGCGCATTGGATCTAGCTGCGGGTTCTCCCGAATCTCCTGCCTTCGGCCCTCCACGATCAGGATCGGCTTGGGCCCGGTGCGGTCATGCACCACTCGAAACGCGCCCGGATCGAATCGGAACACGTCAAGGTCCGGGGCCTTTTTTTCGAAGCGCAGAATTCGACATGCGGCCCCTTCGAGTCCGCCCTGCAGGTTCCGCGCAAAGTAAAAATAGTGCGTCATCCGACCCTGACGGTCGTAATTCCACGCACAGACTTCATCCAGCCGGCCTGAGTGGCCGTCGCGCAGCCAGGCGAGGTATCGGCGCTGCATGTTCTCGCAGCTCACCACGAAGCCAATCGAAGCCACCTTCCCATCCCCGGCGTCGCTGTAAGAGGCCCAACATACTCGGTCGTCGTCCACCGAAACCTGACGGACCTTCCACGAAGGGAATGTCCACGGGCCGAGGCGGCTCCGTCCCTCCGCCAGATCCCGAACCCGTTCACGATGGATCGGTACCTGCCACAACGGCACTGAGTGCGCCGCGTCTCGACGATCCCTCTCCCCGGCCACCTTTTTGACGCTCTCGAGATCCGCCGTTTGAAGCATGACATTCAGGCTGAGCAGGGGCGTCAGGTCGTGAATCCGCAGAGCGACACGCTGGGGGTACTCGAACATCTCATTCCCAAGGCTTATGGAGAGGTCGTCCGGCCAGGTCACGTGATACCGACGCCAAGTTGGCCCCGCGGGGTCGATGCACTCATTGCCCAAGCTCAACTCATAGAACGGGTCCGTCTCGATTTCGCCATGCGTCAACGACCGAATCAAATCCTCGGGTGGCTGGAAGTGGATGTCCCATCGGGCATGGCGGTCATAAAGGCGTTCGCGGACGATTTGCACGCCCGGAGTCAGGTACTGCAGCCGCCCCTGCGTCCGAATCACAGCCCGATTCGTGAACCAGAGGTCTTTTGTCACCCGGGCCAGGAGACGATTCATTTCCTCAGGTCTCGTATGGCATTCCTCAACCAGCCGGGTCGCCATTTGCTCCAGTGCCTGCTTGTCGCGAAGGATGCACGACAGCACCAGCACATCGGTCATCTCGCGATTCCAGTCGAAGGGCGGAGTGTACAAGGACAGCATCAATCGCTCCACGACTGGCACGTGGTCCGGGCTTGTCTCGGCGCCGTCTCCCGTGAGTGCCTGCAGCGTCACGGCAAGCAGCAGACATCTCAAGGCCCGGCTGCGCCACGGGAAGCGCGCAGAGCCGCTTGCACGCTGGCTCCCTTGCCCAGCTCCCTCTCCACCTCCCCGCCGTACGACATCACGTCCATCCTGGAGTCGTTGGCTCGAACCAACGCTCACACCGTGGGACAACGGTCTTTTCAACGACTTTCCCATGACTGGACGGCATACGGGCCAGGTACGGTCGATCGTCCGCTTCCCCAAGAACTTCGTCATCACCCGGATCGCCTTCCACTGGCGGATCCGACCGAGATTCTCACTCAGAGCGCGCGCCCTGTGCTCATTTCGGGGGCTGACAATACGTGTGGTTCTCATTTGGGGCAGGGATTGCCCACGGCAATGCTGTGCTCGGCATAAATTTCGTTGTAAGTGTCCATGTCCGGACCGCAGTCAAACAGGTTGCAGTAACGACACTCCAAGAGGGTTCAACCCACGCTGGCCGGACAAGCCATGATCGCCGCCGCACAGGCCACCGAAAGCACCGGCTGGCCGGCTACGATGCAGATGCCCGTTGCATGACAGGCTACCCCGCCAAGGATGAGCGAGAGAATGCAGGCAAGCAGACCCACCGGATTCAACGTGGCCGCGCAGTTCGCCGTTGCCAGGACGACTTTCCGATGCGGGGGTGTGCAACCCGAGATTCCCTCCTCGGCACCGACGCAAACCGAATAGTCTCCGAATGCCCATCTTTGGACGCGTAACAATCAAAGGCAAGATCACTTCAGGAACATTCCGCTGGAACATACGGAGGCGGTGGTTCCGTCCTGAAGCACTGTCCCCGCACTCACTGGAGAAACGGCACAACTGCAAGTACGATGGTCAGACAGCGAACATCACACCGGGTCATGGGATTGAGGGCTTTCATGGGTTTTCCTCTCCGCGCATCGCTCTTGCGGGTTGGTGGAACGAACGTCCTGAACGTTGCCTTCGGGCGTCCGACCCTGCGGCCCCGCTAGCCAGGCTTTCCTGCCAGGTTTTTACGATCGGCTTTGCGTTGTCGCAAGGCGAAGCTTTTACCAAAAGCGGAACATGCAAAAAATGCGACAACCCGCGCGGCTCTCCATCCCCGTCTCCTCGCACCCCCTGACACATCGTGGCCCGATCAGGAGGAGCCGGGAACGCTCCCACTTCCGACAAGCAGTTTTTCACTCGCCGATCGGCCAGGTGACTGTCCCGAGCGAACAGGTTCTTCGAGTTCTTGTTCGGCTTCACCGGGCATCGGACCTGGGAGGGCCACAGCGGATTTCCATCTGCCGCCCCCGGATCTCGATGCAGATCGGGGAACGGCCGGACCGCTTGGCGACCGTCGGGCTTGTCGGAGCCCCCTCTGCAGAAGGGCTCGGGGTGGTTTGACAAGGTTCGCCGGATCCACAATGGCTCCGCTCCCGGCCCGACGGCTCCCACGGCAGCGCATGACACTCTCGACAGAATCCGGAAACCGGCCACTGAAGGCCCTCGTGCGGGCCGGCACGATCGGCCCACGGTGGAGATTCCCCGCGTCGCTGGTGAGGAACTCGGGCGACGCGGAGAAGTCGGCAGGGACGAGTCCGGCTGATGCCTGTGGCAATGGCTGTGTTCAAAGCGCCGGCCGCCCCACGGCACGGATGCCGACTCCACGTTTGAGCTTGTCATAAGGCGGGGCAGGATTACCTTCCCGCCTCATGAAACGTGGATGCTTGACCAGTGCAGTCCTCGCCGGTGTTGTCATGGCGAACGTGGTCCTTGCCGCCGAAGTCGAGCCGGGATTCGTGTCTCTCATGGACGGCAAGACGTTCAACGGTTGGCGCAAATCGGTTGAAAATCCGGACAGTTGGACGATCGAAGACGGGGCTTTTGTGGCGCGCGGGCCGCGTTCCCATCTCTTCTACGAAGGCGACGGCAGGCCCTTCAAGAACTTCCATCTGAAGGTGGAGGTCATGACCGAGCCGGGTTCCAACGGTGGGATTTATTTCCACACCCGCTACCAGGAGCGCGACTGGCCGCGCGGCGGGTTCGAGTCCCAGGTCAATTGCACCCACAGCGACTGGATCAAGACCGGCAGCCTGTACGGCATCGTCAACATCGGCCATGCCTTCTCGCAGGACCGCAAGTGGTGGACCCAGGAAATCATCGTCGAGGGCCGCACCATTACGGTCAAGGTGGACGGCGTGACCGTGTTGCAATACGTGGAGCCCGAAGGCGCACAACCGGGTCGGCCCTTCGAACGCAAGTTGGGGGAGGGTACTTTTGCCTTGCAGGCGCACGACCCCAACAGCGTCGTGCGATACCGCAACATTCGGGTGAAGCGGCTGGACTGATCCGGTCCAGTTTTGCGGGGCCGGCACCAGCCCGTGCCAGGTCGGAGCCGCCAGCCGAGCCCGCACCTGAAGCCCACTGAGCCGCTGCGCCGCCTGCCGGTCAGGAGCGCAAGGTGCCCAGCCTGCCGTATCGCGCGCTTCCAGCCCGTAGAATACGCAAAAGGGAAAAGCCCACAGAACCCGCCGAGAAAAGAGCCCACAGATCACACAGAACACGCAGAAACTGACTTGTAGCCGCCGACGGGAGTCGGTGAAACAAGCTGCAAATTCGTGGCCGGCTGAGGCGACTACACCCCACGGCGGAGCTGCAGATTCGGAAACCCCCGTCCGCCGCCTCACGGCGGCGGCTACGCGGAAGGAAAGCCCACAGATCACGCAGAACACGCAGAAGCTGACCTGTAGCCGCCGACGGAAGTCGGCGGAGCCCAACCCGGTAGCCGCCGATGAAAATCGGCGGATGGCCCCATGGTCCATCGCATTCCCGCGGTGATGACCAGATCCGCGACTCCGTACCCGCAGAGGGGAATCGGCGAAAACCTTTGTGGTAGCCGCCGCTGGAAAGCGGCGGACCTCGAGGAAGCTCGCCCGCCACCGACGAACGCCGGTGGAACAAGCCGCAAATTCGTGCCCGGCTGAGGCGACTACACCCCAGGGCGGAGCCGCAAATTCAGAAACCCCCGTCCGCCGCCTTATGGCGGCGGCTACGCGGAAGAAAAGCCCACAGATCACGCAGAACACGCAGAAGCTGACCTGTAGCCGCCGACGGGAGTCGGCGGAACCCAACTTCGGTAGCCGCCGATGGGAATCGGCGGATGGCCCAGTGATCCACCGCGTTCCCGCGGTGGCTACCATACTCCCACTCCGTAGCCGCCGACGGGAGTCGGCGGAATCCCGTCTGGCCGCCAATGGAAATCGGCGGATTTCAAGAAATGTCTAACTGCGGAGCTGCCGAGGAAAATGGGCGGATCTCGATGGGGTCGCCGCCAACGAAAGTGGGTAGATCACGCCTCGATGCATCGCGGAGCCGACTAGCCGCCCGTCGGAGGTGCGGAACTCAATTCCGATCCGGCGAGTCCGCCGCCTCACGGCGGCGGCTACAGAATACATTGCAGCGCAAGTGTTCCAGCGTGCTGTATCGAGGTCTTCCAGTCCGTGGCCGACACGAAGCCCGGGACGCGTGCATGTGCACGGGGAGAGGCCGCTCGCGGCGTCGCGCCGCGGTCGTGGCGATCGTGGTGACGCGGCTTCGTTTGCTTTCCCGAAGCGCCCGCAAAGCGGAGGTCTGCGATCCGGCAGGCTGGTAGCCCGCGGTGCCGGGAGTCGCCCCTTGCCGCACCGTGGCCGCAAGTCGTCTGCTCGTGACAATGCCGGCTTTCCGATGCTCCAGTGGATCCAGGTTCTGTGCTCCGCTGAACCCGGCAGGCTAACCGAGCAACCAAACCCGAACCCGGCCAGCGATACGGCCGGCCTGGGCACTGACCCGGCCACTCGAGCAGTGGAATCCGCGAGCACTCCTGCCCAGCAGGGTGCGGCCCCATGCGCAGCCAGGTCGCCACGAACATTTCGACCGCGGGCTCCCGCAGAAGCCGCCCGCGCCCCCGACCACCGGGCACCGGCGACGCGACCGCGCGGCGACTCAATCCTCGAGCTTGTGCCCGAGACTGTCGCCCAAGCTGCAGGTGGGGTGCTCGCCTACTCCGTTGATCTCGTAGCGTCCACCTGCCGGGCACTCGGGCCAACGACTGCCCCGGAAGTAGGGAATCAAGTCTTCCTCAGCGACATCACTTCCCTCGGCCTTGCCCTTTTCCAGTGCCCACTGCTGTTTGATGCTGTCGATTTCCCGCAAATGGCTCACGCAGATGTTCTTCTGCGTTTGCGTGCGCGCCCGCGCGAAGTTGGGAATCGCAATCGCCATCAGGAGGCCGAGAATGGCCACCACGATCATGATTTCCACCAGCGTGAACCCACTGGTGGCTCTGGGTCTCGCCTTCATAGGTCTTCACCTTATGCCCGGTTGTTGTCGTCGCAGCCAGTCCCTGGAAGGCGAGCCGACATACATTGGATTCAATGAGAACAGTCTCGTCTCCATCCTCGCCCACCAAGGCACTCCAATTCAGCAGCAGGTTCCAAGCCAACCGGCCTTGGGTCCCGCCTTACGCGTGTCCCACCAGGGGCCGAGTTCCGCTTGGGAGTAAGGGTCGATACGTGGCTTCGCCCCAGCCGAGATCCGCCGAGTTCACGACGCTCCGTTGGCGGGTCTCCTATCGTCGCAATAAAAAGCCCGCCCTCTTCGTTGCAGGGCAAATGCCGAAGAGGCCGTAATCGTGTCAGAGTTTGACCAACTGCGCACTGTTCCGCCTGCCCAGAGTGAGGCTCGCAGCGAGCAGAGCTGGTTATCCGAAGTTTCCACGTGTGAAGAGCATACGGCCGCAACTGAAGAATCGTTCTCCATCGCTGCGGTCGCTGCAAAACCAATGTGGCCCAAGTCCTTTCGGACCCGAGCCACATTGACAGACAGTCCTGCGGAAGCGGTCTGCTCGTGTAAGACCGTTATCTGAATCGCATTACGATCCGGCGTATGCAGTGTTGTGCTCCGACGCCTTAGTGCTCGTGCACGCAGGAGAGGTTCCAATGTTGTTTACAGTGTATGCGGCATTTCCAACAGGGCACCTGGGTTCTTTTCGGAGATAAACCACAATGTTGCTCATGTTGCACGTGGCACCCGTCGCCTGCCCCGTCTCCAGTGCCCATTGATCTTTAGCTGCATCAATCTGCCTGAGATTATTCACGCACGCGTTGGTCTGAGAGGTTTCCCGCGCCTTCACAAAGTTCGGGATGGCGATGGCGGCGAGGAGGCCGATGATGGCCACCACGATCATGATTTCCACCAGCGTGAACGCACCGGTGCGACGATAGGTGTTCAGTTTCATAGCTGTGTCTGCCTTTCTTTCCAGTGCGGCGCGAACAGCGCGATCGGCGGGTTCAACTCCATCAGGACGGTGCTGTTCGCTTCATTGCCGATCGCAACCGCACCTGGCGGAACAGCATTCCGAATGCCAGTCCCGCAAAGTGGCGGGATCGGGAGCCAAACCGGGCCATTCGGCCCGATTTCAGCGTTCCACCCTCGTCCAAGCCCCGAAGTTCGCGTTCTCGGGGTGTCTCGAGAACCCCCGGGATCAGGACACTCGTGTCCCAGAGCTGGACAGTTCTCGAGGACCGAGAGGCCCCGGTCGGGCCCCCGGTGGAGGGCACTTCCCATGCAAGCGCCCGGCGGGCAGGTCGGCTCAATCGGATGGCCCGAAAGATCGCAACCCGGTCGGCCGAAAGCCTGCGCCCGCCAGCATTGCGATCCGCTTGGAGTCCGCAGATTCTCGACTCGTTCTCTGCGATGATCCGCACCGCCTTGAGGTCTTGCTGCAATTTGGCAGCCGCCGCCGGGAAGCGGCGTCTCGGGGGACTGGAGTTCGGCTCCGCACCGTGCCGGCCATCGGGACCGCGTGATGGATCGAGGGGTGATCCAACGCCTTTCTTCGGGGGCTACCGCGGTGAGGTCCGCCGATTTTCATCGGCGGCTACCAGATCAGGCTCCGCCGGCGCACCTCAGCGGCTACGGAGTGGGAGTATGGTAGCCACCGCGGGAACGCGGTGGACCACGGGGCCATCCGCCGATTCACATCGGCGGCTACCGAGTTGGGTTCCGCCGACTTCCGTCGGCGGTCACGAGTCAGTTTCTTCGTGATCTGTGGGCTTTTTCTTCCGCGCAGCCGCCGCCGTGAGGCGGCGGACGGGGGTTTCTGAATTTGCAGCTCCGCCCTGGGGTGCAGTCGCCTCAGCCGGGCACGAATTTGCAGCTTGTTCCACCGACTCTCGTCGGTGGCTACCACGCTTCTTTGAGGTCCGCCGCTTTCCAGCGGCGGCTACCACAAAGGATTCCGCTGATTCCCCTCTGCGGGTACGGAGTGGCGGATCCGGTCGGCAGCGCGGGAACGCGGTGGACCACGGGGCCATCCGCCGACTTCCGTCGGCGGCTACAGGTCAGCTTCTGCGTGTTCTGTGGGCTTTTTTCTTCTGCGTATTCGGCGGGCTGGAAGCCCGCGACAGGCCGGGCAAGGAAACCTGCGTCAGCGGGTTTTGCTTCCGATGGAGGCGCGTTTGCGGGCTCACGGTCCCGCACAAGCTCTATTGACAATCGCACATCGGGCACAATCTTCCCTGCTTTCACATGGCACGACGATCGACATTGCCGCCCATTCGCCTGCGCGGCGTCCGGCAGAACAATCTCAAGGGGTTCGACCTGGACCTGCCGGCGCACCGGCTGATCGTCATCACGGGCCTGAGCGGATCGGGCAAGAGCTCGCTCGCCTTCGACACCCTGTACGCCGAGGGCCAGCGCCGGTACATCGAGACCTTCTCCCCCTACGCGCGACAGTTCTTCGAGCGGATGGACAAGCCGGCCGTGGACAGCATCGAGAACATCCCGCCCGCCATCGCGCTCGAACAATGCAACACCGTTCGCACCACCCGGTCCACGGTCGGGACCATGACGGAAATCTGCGACTACATGAAGGTTCTCTGGCCGCACCTGGCCACTCTGCACTGCCAACAATGCGGCCAGCCCGTGCAGGTGGACACCCCCCAGCGCGTCTGGGAAACGACGCAGGCGGAGGCGGCGCGCCGGCCCGATTGCGAGGCGCTGGTCACGTTCGACCTTCCCCTTTCGCCCCGGATGTCTCTGGACGAATCCCTCGGCCTCGTGGCGCGCCAGGGATATCAACGCCTCTGGTGGGACGACCGGATCTGGCGCCTCGAGACCCTGCAGGAACACTGGGCGACCCAAGCCGTTCAGCCCACCTGCCTGACCATCGTGCAGGATCGCATCCGGCTGACGCCCGCCGCACGCGCCCGCTTCCTGGAGGCCGTCGAACAGGCGTACCACTTCGGCCGGGGCCAGGTCACCATCCGACTGATTTCTCGACCTTCCGGCGCCCGCGCCGATTCCGGAACTGTCTCCCCCACCGTGCACGCCTGTCTGCTGTTTTCCCAACGCCGTCACTGTGCCCGGTGCAATCTCGAGTACCCCGACCCCACGCCCGCCCGTTTCAGCTTCAACCATCCCATGGGCGCCTGCCCGGAATGCAAGGGGTTCGGTCGCATCATCACCATCGATTACCGTCGGGCGATTCCCGACCCCACTCGCACCCTGGCGCAGGGGGTGGTTCGCCCCTGGCTCAGCGGGATGGGCCTCGAATGTCAACGGGACCTGCTGCGCATGTGCCGGGCGATGGGCATCCCCACCGACGTCCCCTTCTGCCAGCTCAAACCCGAGTGGCAACAGTGGATCGTCGAGGGCGATCCCGATTACGGCAAGGACGAGGAACACGAGTGGCCCCGCGCCTGGTACGGCGTGCGCGGCTACTTTCGGTGGCTCGAGACCAAGACCTACAAGATGCACGTGCGCGTGCTGCTCTCGCGTTACCGTGCCTATGTGCCGTGTCCTGCCTGTCGCGGCACACGGTTTCGACCGGAAACGTTGCTTTATCGGCTGGCTCGCCCGGCCGCCGCGGGGTCCGCTGCCGACGATGCGCGTCAACCCGATTTGACCCTGGCGGACTTTTACGCCCTGCCGGTGCGGGACGCTCTGGCACTGCTGGAACAAATCGCCCGGACCCATCCCCTGCGTCCGCACGACCCCGTGGCGATTGCGCTGCACGAGGTCCTCGCCCGGCTCCGGTACCTCGTCGAAGTGGGCCTCGGTTACCTGACGCTCGATCGTCCCACGCGCACCCTGTCCGGGGGCGAGACCGAGCGAGTGAATCTCACCACCTGCCTCGGCACCCAACTGGTCAACACCCTTTTCGTTCTGGACGAGCCGAGTGTGGGTCTGCACCCGCGCGACACCGAGCGACTCGTGGGCATCCTTCAGCGCCTCCGCGACGCCGGCAACACGGTCGTGGTGGTGGAACACGAACCCGGCATCATTCGCGCGGCCGATCATCTCATCGAACTCGGGCCCGGCCGGGGTGCTCATGGCGGGGAGATCGTCTTTCAGGGCACTTACGCCCGCCTGCTCCGATCCCGGCGTTCGCTCACCGGCCAATACCTCAGCGGCCGTCGTCAAATCCCCATCCCTGTGCGCCGGCCGGTTCCGACCCCCCCGGAACCGGGCGCGGCAGCCCCAGCCCGCTCTTGCAATTCCGATCAGTCCCGTGTCCTCGCGCTCCATGACGCGCCCGCGCCGCTCGAAGCCGAATCCTCCATCCCCTGGCTCGTCGTCCGCCACGCCACCCGACACAACTTGCGGGACCTGACCGTGGCCCTGCCGCTGCGCCGGTTCGTCTGCATTACCGGCGTGAGCGGCTCCGGCAAAAGCACCCTCGTCCGCGACGTTCTCGTACCCGCACTCGCCGCGCGACTCCCGGCGGCCGAAGGCAAAACGCACGCCGCGGACTGGGAACCCGAATCCCCGGGGCTGGAAAGCGACGCCGATGGCGACACCCCGGCCGGCTGGGCTGCCGACACGGCTCCTCTCGAAGGCTGGGAACATCTGGCCGGATGGACCTGGGTGGACCAATCGCCGTTGGGGCGGACGCCGCGATCGAATCCCGCGGTTTACAGCGGCGCTTTCGACGCTTTGCGCGAGTTGTTCGCCGCCTCGCCGCAGGCCCAGGCCCGGGGCTATCGCGCCTCGGCCTTCAGCTTCAACTCCGCGCAGGGGCAGTGCGAGCGATGCCGCGGCGCCGGATTCGAAAAAATCGAAATGCAGTTCCTCAGCGATGTCTTCGTGCGCTGCCCCGAATGTCACGGTCGGCGATATCGGCCCGACATTCTCCAGGTCAAGCTCGCTCCGCCGGCTCCCCGCGGTGCGCCCGCCTGGACCATTGCCGACCTCCTAGAAGCCACCGTGGACGAGGCGCTGGCATGGCTGGAGGGGTTCGGCGACCAGGCGCATGCCCAAAAAGCGCGCACGGCCCTGCGCCTCCTTCAGGACGTCGGTCTCGGCTACCTCCGACTCGGCCAGCCGCTGAACACCCTCAGCGGTGGGGAGAGTCAGCGACTCAAACTCGTGCGGCACCTGGCTGCCGTGCCCGCTGCGAGCCCCTTGCCCGCCGCCGGCCCGGACCGGTCCGCCGGCACTGCTTCACCGTCCGACGCCCGGGGTCTGCTGTTCCTGTTCGATGAGCCCACGACGGGCCTGCACTTCGACGACATTCGGCTGTTGCTCGGGGTCTTCCAGCGTCTGGTGGACGCCGGCCATTCGCTGTTGGTGATTGAGCACAACCTCGAGGTGATCAAGTGCGCCGACTGGATCGTGGACCTGGGGCCCGAGGCGGGCGATGAGGGCGGGCGAATTGTCGCCATCGGCACTCCCGAGCAAATTGCCGCCTGCGCGGCCAGTCACACCGGACGAGCCCTGCGCGCGGTGCTCCCCCCATCGGTTTTGCGGGTCGAGTCGTCCGGCCCCTGAGCCGCCCGGAGTCGCCCACCGGCGCGGTGCGCTACGTTTTCCGCGCGGGCCGGCGCCCTCGGGCAGCGGCGCGGGGCTTTGGGTATCGTGGGGTGCGCGCCGACACGGTGGATGGCGTCCCGCCCGGCTGCAGCATGCGCTTCAACTCCCGAATCTGATCCCGCAACAGGGCCGCTTTCTCGAATTCCAGTCGCTCGGCCGCCGCCAGCATTTCGGCCTCGAGCTCCTCGATGGTCTCCGTCAAATCCACGTCCCCGCCCGTCTCGCGCAGCACCGACTCGGCTTCTTGTCGGGTCGCCTCCCGCGCCCCCAGACTTTCCTCTACCGCACGCTGGACGCTCCGCGGCGTGATGCCGTGCCTGCGATTGTATTCCAGCTGCTTCTGGCGCCGGTACTCCGTCACCGCCAAAAAGCGCCGAATGCTCTCGGTCATCACGTCTGCGTACAGAATCACTTCCCCGTTCAAATGTCGCGCGGCCCGACCCGCGGTCTGGATCAGACTGGTCTCGCTCCGCAGAAAACCCTCCTTGTCCGCGTCCAGAATCGCCACCAGCGACACCTCCGGCAAATCGAGCCCCTCCCGCAGAAGGTTGATGCCCACCAGCACATCGAACTCGCCCTTGCGCAGGGCGCGCAGGATTTCCACCCGCTCCAGTGCGTCGATTTCGCTGTGGAGGTATTGCACCCGGATGCCGATTTCCCGCAGATAATCGGTCAACTCCTCCGCCGTTCGTTTCGTCAGCGTCGTCACCAGCACCCGTTCGCCGGCCTCGGCGCGCTTGCGGCATTCCTCGATCAGGTCGTCGATCTGGCCCTTGAGGGGTTTCACCGTGACCTTGGGGTCCACCAGTCCCGTGGGCCGCACCACCAGCTCCACCACGCCGGGCATGGGGCCGGCCAGCATGGGGGTTGCCTCTGCCCCGGCGGGGGCCTCGTCCGGCGCTCGGTCGTCTGTCAGGGTCACGCCCTGCACCTGCACTTTCCGGCCGGCCCTTCGCAGGGCGTCTTCGCGGGCCCACTGCAGTTCCCGCGGCCCCGGCGTCGCACTCACGTAAATGGTCGGTCCCTGCAACGCCTGAAACTCATCGAAGCGCAACGGCCGATTGTCCAGTGCACTCGGCAGGCGGAATCCGTAATCCACCAGGGTCTGTTTGCGCGAACGATCGCCCTCGTACATGCCGCCCAGTTGCGGAAGGGTCGCGTGCGACTCGTCGATGACCAGCAGGTAATCCGGCGGCATGAAATCCAGCAACGTGCAGGGACGCGATCCCGGTGGCCGGCCGGCGATGTGCCGCGAGTAATTCTCGATCCCCGAGCAAAACCCCATTTCTTCCAGCATGGCCAGGTCGTACTCCGTGCGCATTCGGAGCCGCTGGGCCTCCAACAGCTTGCCCTGTTTTTCGAACCAGGCCACGCGCTCTTCGAGTTCCTCCCGAATGCTCACGATCGCCCGCTTCAACTTGTCGGCGGTCGTCACGAACTGTTTTCCGGGGAAGATGGTCAGGTGCCGCGGCTCGTCGAGCTTCCGCCCTGTCAACGGATCGAATCGCGTGAGCCGCTCGATTTCGTCGCCGAAAAACTCGATTCGCACCGCTTCTTCGCTGTAGGCCGGGCACAGTTCCACCGTGTCGCCGCGTACGCGGAAGTGGCCGCGCTGGAAGGCGATGTCGTTGCGGCTGTACTGCAGGGCCACCAGCCGTTCCAGCAGCTGCTCCCGGCTCATCCCCTGGCCCACGTGCAGGTGGATCAGCATCGCTTCGTAGTCTTCCTTGCTGCCGATGCCGTAAATGCATGACACGCTGGCCACCACGATCACATCCCGCCGCGCGAACAAACTGCTCATGGTGGAGAGCCGCATCCGCTCGATCTCCTCGTTGATGCTGGAGTCTTTTTCGATATAGGTATCGGTGCGCGGGATGTAGGCCTCCGGCTGGTAGTAGTCGAAGTAGCTGATGAAATACTCGACCGCGTTGCGCGGGAAGAACCCCTTGAACTCCGCGTACAGCTGCGCGGCCAGGGTCTTGTTGTGCGAGATCACCAGGGTGGGCCGCTGCACGCGGGCAATCACATTGGCGATGGTGAAGGTTTTGCCGGAGCCGGTCACTCCCAGCAGGACCTGGTGCCGCGCCCCGGCCTCCAGTCCCTCCACCAGTTTTTCGATGGCCTGCGGTTGATCGCCCGCCGGCTTGTAGGGTGCCACCAACTCGAACTCCACAAATCCGACCGTAGGCCCGCGCCTCGAGTCCGTCAACGCCCCGTCCTCCGTCCGAGCGCAATGCGGCTCTGCGCGCTCGGGCCGTCTCGGCGATCAGGATCGTTTTCGAACCCGCCACGTCCGCGGGCTGAAAGCCCGTGATACACCAAGTAAAGCGACCTTCGCTACGGGGCGTTTGGTAGCCGCCGCCGTGAGGCGGCGGACGGGGATTTCGAATTTGCAGCTCCGCCCTCGGGGGGCAGTCGCCGCAGCCGGACGCGAGTTTGCGGGTTGTTCCACCGACTTTCGTCGGTGGCTGGCAAGCTTCTTCGAGGTCCGCCGATTCCCATCGGCGGCTACGCAATCGGGCATTTTTTGAAACCCGCCGATTTTCATCGGCGGCTACCAGATCAGGCTCCGCCGGCTCACCTCGGCGGCTATGGAGTGGGAGACCTGGTAGCCACCGCGGGAACGCGGTGGACCCCACGGGGCAATCCGCCGATTCACATTGGCGGCTACCGAGTTGGGTTCCGCCGGCTTCCGTCGGCGGCTACAAATCAGCTTCTAAGTGTTCTGTGTGTTCTGTGGGCTTTCCTTCCGCGTAGCCGCCGCCGTGAGGCGGCGGACGGGGATTTCGAATCTGCAGCTCCGCCCTCGGGGGGCAGTCGTCGCAGCCGGACGCGAGTTTGCGGCTTGTTCCACCGACTTTCGTCGGTGGCTACCATGCTTCTTTGAGGTCCGCCGATTCCCATCGGCGGCTACGCAATCGGCCATTTTTTGAAACCCGCCGATTTCCATCGGCGGCTACCAAATTGGGCTTCGCCGGCTCACGTCGGCGGCTATGGAGTGGGAGACCTGGTAGCCACCGCGGGAACGCGGTTGACCACGGAGCAATCCGCCGATTCACATTGGCGGCTACGGAGTTCGGTTCCGCCGGCCATCGTCGGCGGCCACGAGCAGCTTTTGCGCGTCTCGCGTGTTCCGTGGGCTTTTGTTGGCGAGAGCCGGCCGGCCATTCATCGGAGGTGCGTCGCCGCTGCACCCGGCCGGCACCGGCCCGGCGCGGACTGTTTCACTCCGCGGGACGCAACTGAATCGAGCGCAAGTTGACCGGGCGCCATCCCTCCGCAACGGGACGAACTTCGAACCGGTACCGGCCCGCCGGCAGCTCGATCACCCCCACCTCGGTGCGCTGGAATTTTGTGTAATCGCCCGTACGCGGAATGGTGGCCTGCAACGCGGCCGATCCGGCGCGCAACACCAGTCGTGCACCTTCCGCCTCGGCCGCCGTCTCGACCGTGACCCGGTAGCGCCGCGGTTGATCCAGTTGGATCTCCCAATCCACCCAGTCGGCCGGGTCGGTCCAGAATCCGATGCAGCGTTTGGCGCGATCGGACTCGTACTGGATGCGACTGCCGTGCAGGTTGGCCTCCATGGCGTCCAGGCGCAGGCGTCCGTCGGCCTCCGGATAGATCGGCAGGGGCTCGACCTCCGGTCGACCGGCAATCCGCACAGCCACGACCGTGGCGATGGGATCGGGGGCCGTGGTCGGCACGGTGATCACCTGCTGTCCGTCGGTCCGGGTCACGGTGAGTTTGGCGCGGCGGTCCGCCAGCAGCCAGGCCCGCTGGATCGGGTTCTTCAGCCCGGGCACGACCAGTCGTCCATCGGCAGGCCATTGGAACACGTGCAGGTAGAGGATCGTGTGACGGCCCTGGGGTTTGGTGGTGCAGCGGCCCCAGGGCAGGCGTCGGAACGGACTGGCCCGCGTCCCGTAAATGGCCTCGCCATTGACCCTCATCCACGCGCCCATCTCTTTCAGCCGCTGGATGCTCGGCTCCGGAATGCGCCCGTCGGCCATGGGGCCCACGTTCAGCAGGTAGTTCCCACCCTTGCTGGCAATGTCGATCAGGTTTCGGATCAGCGTCTCCGTGCTCTTCCAGTTGTGGTCGTAACTCTTGTACCCCCAGGTGTCGTTCATCGTCATGCAAACCTCGAAATCCCGGCCATCCGGATAGCCCGTGGCGGGGATGTACTGTTCGGGGGTTTCGGTATCGCCGCGATAACCGCCGCCGAGGCGGTTGTTGTGGATGATGCCCGGCTTGAGCCGCAGCAGGCGAATGAGCTGATCGGCCCGCTCCCGATTCATGTCCACCGGGGTGTCCCACCAGAGGACCGCCGGGAACTCGCCGTAGCGGGTGAGAATCTCGCGCACCTGCGGTACCGCCACCTGCTGGATGTACTCGTCCATGTCGCGGTGCTGGGCCGGATCCCATTTGCCACCGGCGGCCGAACCGCCATTGACCCAGTCCTGAGCCTGGGAGTAGTAGAAGCCGAGTTTGATCCCATGCTTGCGACAGGCCGCCGCCAGGGGGAGCAGCAGATCGCGGCCATACGGCGTGGCGTCCACGATGTCCCAATCGCTGGCCTTCGAATCGAACAGCGCGAACCCGTCATGGTGTTTGCTGGTGATGATGATGTATTTCATGCCGGCTTCTTTGGCCAGGCGCACCCAGGCATCCGGGTCGTAAAAGATGGGGTTGAACGAGCGGGCGAATGCGCGGTATTCGGCCACGGGGATTTTCCCGCGGTTCATGATCCACTCGCCGATGCCGGGGATGCGCTGGCCCTTGTAGGTGCCGGCCGGCACGGCATAGACGCCCCAGTGGATGAACATCCCGAAGCGTGCCTCGCGCCACCAGCGCATGCGCGCGTCGCGCTGCGCCGGGGTCTCGTCCGCGTACGGATCCGGTTTGACGATGCGCGGCTTGCCGCGAATCTCCACCGCCACCACGGTCACATCAGGATCCGGCAGACGGTCCGGCAACGGGATGACCAGGCCCTGTTCTTCGGACCGCACGGGCAGCGGGGTGCCGTCGGCCAGCAACCAGGCCTTCAGCGGTGCGTTGACCAGGCCGGGCAGGATCAACCGGCCATGGGCAGGTCGATCGAACACGTGCAGATAAAGCCGCGTGTTTCCGTCCCGCAGCGGCTTTTGGGTGCACCGACCGAACGCAAGCTGTTCGAACGGGCTGGCCTTCGTCCCATAAATGGATTCGCCGTTCCGTTCCATCCAGCGGCCGATCTCCTGCAGCCGCTGCAGGCTGGGTTCGGGAAACGTGCCTTCCGCCGTGGGACCGATGTTGAGCAGGTAATTGCCGCCCTTGCTGGCGCAATCCACGAGGTTTCGGATCAATGTGCGCGCGGATTTCCAATGGTGGTCGTGTTTGTTGTACCCCCAGTGGTTGTTCATCGTCATGCACGATTCCCAATACACGCCGGGGCCAAATCCCGTGGCCGGGATTTCCTGCTCCGGCGTGCCGTAATCGCCGACGCCGCGGCCCCGGTCCATACCCTGCATGCCGGCGCGTCCCTTGCCCACGCGGTTGTTGATGATGATGTCCGGCTGCAGGCTGCGCACGTAGTTGTACAGGTCCACCCCGCGCTCATGGGTCCAGGGCGACTCCCATTCGCCGTCGAACCAGAGGATTCCCAGCGGACCGTACCGGGTGATAAGCTCCTTGAGCTGGGCCTTCATGTAGGCCACGTAGCGGTCCATGTCCGGCGTCCCCGTGGCCCGGTCGTTCCAGGGACGGCGCGTGCCCCAGTCGGGGTGGTGCCAGTCCATGATCGAGTAATAAAAGCACAGCCGCAGACCCTCTTCGCGGCAGGCATCGGCCAGTTCCTTGAGTGGATCGCGCCCTGCCCGGCCGAACGGGGTGCGACCGATGTCCCAGTCGGTCTCCGCGGAGTCCCAGAGGCAAAAGCCGTCGTGATGCTTGCTGGTAATCACGATGTACTTCATTCCGGCCGCCTTGGCGGCGCGGACCCAGGCGCGCGCGTCGAACTGCACCGGGTTGAACTGATCGGCAAATCGTTCGTATTGGGAGACCGGCATGCGGGTTTCTTCGAGGAACCACTCGCCGTAGTTGGTGTTGCCCTGCCACTCGCCGGCCGGCACGGCATAGACCCCCCAGTGAATGAACAGGCCGAACCGCGCGGCCTCGAACCAGGCCATCCGCCGGGCCTTCGCCTCGGGCGATTCCCGGGTGTAATCGCGGGCTCGAAGGCCGGTTTCCGGGGGCAGTGCCAAAGCAGCAAAGACAAGCCACAGCCACGGGAAAGAAGCGCGCATCGGTTTCATGGTCACGGACAATCCTTTCGGCCGCCGGCTCGCAGTACGGGCGGGAGCGCCATCCCGGGCCCGGTCCGCTCGCTCTGCCCGTCCCCGCGAATGCCGTGGGCAACTGATGGTGTAAAACCGGAGCGGAACGCGAAGCAACTTTTTTGCGCAGTCGCGTTTCCTCCGCGCGTTTCGTAGACGTTCGGTGCCCGATTCTCTGGAGGCGGAGCGTGAACCGCTGGTGACGCTTTCTGATTCGTGTGTCTCGCGGTACTCGGAGAAGCCACGGAGCACGGCGGTGAGGGCGCCAGATCAGGCAGAATAGGCAGCCGGGGTGATCAAGGTGGGCCACCCGGCCCTCGCTGCGGTGGAGTCGGATTGAACAGGCCTGCAAAGGCCGGGAGCAGGGCACGCGGACGGGCCTTCGGCAGCCACCGCCGTTAGTCTGGCGGGCGCCAGTTGGGAGCCCCCGAAGGAATCCGGCGGATCCATCCATGGTCCACCGCGTTCCCGCGGTGGTCACCGAATCCACCACTCCGGAGCCGCTGACCGAACTCGGTGGGCCGGCACGAGATCCATCCCCTTACCGCAGGGCGCTGCTCGGTTGGGCGATGGCCAGCCGAAATCGGGATCTTGTCCGCCGCCTGACGGCGGCGGCTACGCCCAAGGAAAGCCCACAGATCACACAGAACACGCAGAAACTGACCTGTAGCCGCCGACGGAAGTCGGCGGAGCCCAATTTGGTAGCCGCCGATGGGAATCGGCGGACCTCGAAGAAGCTTGCCAGCCACCGACGGAAGTCGGTGGAAGAAGTTGCAAGCTCGTGCCCGGCTGCGGTGGCTGCACCTGAGGGCGGGGCTGAGAATTCTGAATCCCCCGGTGCGCCGCCCGACGGCGGCGGCTATCGAATTAGATTCCCAACCTGCCGGATCGCGGGCTTCCGGCGCGCAGACGACACGACGCTCGAGATAAGCGCCTGCGTTCGCGGGAGCCAGCTCGCGGCTTCGCGTTGCGTCGGTGGCGATCGAGGTAAGGCGGGCAAGTTTGCTTGCCGAAGCGCCCGCAGACCGGAGGGCTGCGATCCGGCAGAGTCAGAAGTCTGCGCTACCATGCGGCAGGGGCGCCGGGCGAGTTCTGACTCCGTCGGTGGGCTGGCAACGGGTTCCGGCCTTTTCAAAGCGGCAGGGCACCGTGGCCTCGAGCACTCCATTCGTGCGACGACGTCCGACCTCGCCTCCCACTCCCGATGCCACCCCCTGAATCGGGAGTCTCATTGGCGACAATGGAATCCCGGCAACTCTGCCGGGTGTCAAAGGCCGCGGCAAACGCCGTACCTAGGAGACGGCGGGATCATCGTCGACCTTCCGGGTCCGTGCTTCCGTGCCCCTTCGGGGCGGAGATCACCCGGTCAGGGTCGGCGAATTTTCCTCAATTCCCGGTCGGTCTCTGCCGATGAAGAGGCAGGTATCGATTCGACAAAAGGCTATGCCGGAAGTCGCTGCCAACAGCACTGTGCGGCCGTTGAGCCTGAGTCAGATTCAGGCTCATCTGGCGCGTTGTCCCTCGCTGCCGTCTCTGGGCAGCATCAACAAGGCCTTGCAAGAGCTGTTGCATGCGGAGCAGCGCTACTCGGCACAGATTTCGGAGATCATCCGGCGCGATCCCAGTTTGACGTCGCGGCTCCTCCGGCTGGTCAACTCTGTCTATTACGGCCTGGCGCAGCCGGTGAACAGCATCGAGGAAGCGGTGTTCTACCTGGGGGTGCGACAGATCCGGCAGTTGGCCCTGGTCACGCCCATCATCGAGGATTTTCAGCGCCTGACGCGGCAGTGCCAGTTTCCCTGGCGGGAATTTTGGCAGCACTGCATCGGCGTGGCCCTGCTGACGCGCGAAGTGCTCAGCACGGTGCAAACGCCGATGGATGAGTCGGACTATGTGGCGGGGCTGGTCCATGACGTGGGCAAGATCGTGATGGCCTGGTCGTTCCCGGAGCATTTTGCCGAGATTCATCGTCAGGCCGGTGCGGGCACGCGGGAACTGACCGAAATCGAGCGTGAGATCCTGGGACTGGACCATGCCGAACTGGGCGCGATGTATCTGGAGCGGCAACGGCTGCCGGACCTGATGGTCCGTGCTGCCCGTTATCATCACCGGCCGCAGGACTCGGAACAGCACACGGCGCTGGTGGCGTCGGTGCATGTAGCGGACCTGTTGTTGCGGGCCGAGGGCATCGGCTACAGCGGCAACCACGTGCCCGTCACTCGCGAGCAGTGCCAGGAATCGGCCGGCTGGAAGCTGTTGTTCCCCAACCCGCAGGATTCGGAGCAGGCCATCGCGCGCGCGTCGCTCGAGCGCAGTCTCGAACGGCTGCCTCACATTCTTGAAGGTCTGGTCTAACCGGCCTGTTTGGAACCCCTCGCTTCGAAATCAGGCCGATCTCCGGTCCGGCGCCGACTGCCGGTTCCACGTCGGAACAGGTGCCGGGGTCGCTCCCCGCCGTGCCCCACCCCGGGGTCGGGCGCCGGTTCCTGTTCGGTTCGAAGCTCCCCAGCAACGTCGTCGGCACTCCTCGCCGAAGTCCCTCTCTCCGCGGAACGGCAGGGCAAGTCCCTGGAACACTTGGGAAAACCCTTCGAACCGAGCCCTGTAGGAGGCCGTGGTCCCGAGGGGCTTCTGCAAGTCACCCTTCCCGCCCGGGGCAAGGTCTTGCCGGTCCGGCTGAGCTGGCATTCCCTTCCAATCTCTCACCTTTGCGGAGGGAGCACCGCGGGGGGCTCCCGGGGCCTGGCCGGAAACCGCCTCGACCCGGTTCACGCAAATGGCTCTTGGCCGCGGAAGTCCGGTCGGGGTCAGACTGGGACCGGATGGAGGCTCGGCGGATCCATCGGCCGACGCACAAGACAGGTCGAGCCGAAAGATCAAAGTTCTCGAATCCAGATGTTCCGGAAGCGCACGGGGTTACCGTGGTCTTGAAGGACCAACGGCAGTTTGTCCGGATGCGGTTCGTATTGAGGTCGCTCCAGGTAGGTGCTGCCCCGGATCTCGAAGTGGTCCTGCACCAGCACACCGTTGTGAAGCACGGTAATGGTGGCGGGACGGACCACTTTGCCGGAGCCATCTCGTCGGGGCGCCCGGAAAATGATGTCGTAGGTTTGCCACTGGCCGGGGGGCCGGGAGGCGTTGACCAGGGGAGGTGCCTGACCATAGACGGCGCCGGCTTGCCCGTTTTGATACGTGGGATTCTGCCATGAATCGAGGATCTGCACCTCGTACCGACCCATGAGGAAGACGCCGCTGTTGCCGCGCCCCTGGCCTTCGCCTTCGATCTTTTCCGGGGTGGCCCACTCGATGTGAAGCTGACAGTCACCAAAGGCGCGTCGGGTTCGGATGTTTCCCGTCCCGCCGACCACCACCATGGCACCGTCCTCGATGCGCCAGCGCGCCGGGCCGCCCTGTTCGCTCTCCCAGGCGTCCAAGTTTTTCCCATCGAAAAGGACAATCGCGTCCGAGGGCGGCGGGCCCGGGTTCACGACCCGAGCCGCACCCGCTGGTTCGGCTGCCCGGCCGGAAGGACCGGGGAGCGCCAGGGTGAACAGCAGCACCGCGTGGAGGTTCAAGGCGAGGAGAGGACTTCTGGTTTTCATAGCACGGGCAACAGTAGATGGACGCGCAATCGGCGACGCAACCCTGCAGTTGCGGCCCCTCGGGCACCGCGAATCCAACTCCGCCTCCTTCGGCCAGAGTCGATCGGTGCGTTGCCCGGCTCGAGTCGAAGATACGGATCGAAGCAAAGCCCATGGTGCATGCAGGAGACGCAGAAATCCTGCAGAACCCGCCGATTAGAATCGGCGGACCGACCCAAGATTCACCGCGTTCCCGCGGTGGCTGCCGAATTCCCCCACCCCGTAGCCGCCGATGGCAGTCGGCGGATGGTACCGATGACCTATCGCGTGGGCGCGTGGGTTGCATGGATTGTCCGCCGCCTACCGGCGACGGCTCCAAAACTTTCCGGATCCGGGGCTTCCAGCCCGCAGAACCCGCGGAGAAAAGAGCCCACAGATCACACAGAATACACAGAAGTCGCTCGGCAGCCGTCGACGGGAGTCGGCGGGACCCTGTTCCGTAGCCGCCGATGTCAATTGGCGGAATCCGTTTCTTTACCTGCCATGGCAATCCGCGGACTGGTGAGCACCCACCGAGTTCCCGCGGTGGCGACCCGATCTACGACTCGGTAGCCGCCGACGGAAATGATGCAGAGAACTTCTCAGCCACCGACGGATGTCGTGGGAACGCCCCACAGATCGCTGAGGTACTGCGGTGACTACACCCGCAAACGTAGGCACGGATTCAGAATCCTCCGATCCGCTGCCTCCCGGCGGCGGCTACACCTCCCGATCGCGGGCTTCCAGCCCGCAGAACACGGAGATGAAAAGCCCACAGATCACACAAAACACACAGAATAGTCAGCCCACAGGACCTGCAGAAGCGGCTCAAGTAGCCGCCAACGGAAATCGGTGGGTTTTCGAAAAAGCCTGCCAACCACCGACGAAAGTCGGTGTAACAACTCTCTGTTTGCTGCCCGGCAGCGGTCGCAACACTCGGAGCGAGGCCGAGATTCGATTCCCAGTCCGCCCCCTGCGAGGGGTGGCTACCCAGTGCTCGACTCCGTGGCAGCCGGAAGGCTGGCGAGGCTCGGCCCGGTCGCGGCCGACTGAAGAGTCGTCGGATGGACGGATCACCTCTCCCAGGACCGCGCGGGCTTCCTCGAGTCCTCCGCCGCCTGCCGGCGGCGGATACCGGGCGTTTTTCGCGAAGGCCATTCGGCCATTGGCGTCGTCACGATTCGTGACCGGCCAGCAACTACCTCCGTCTGGAAGATCCACTTTTGGTTCGACAACCTCCTCGATACGGTCCCCTCCGCGTGCATTGCGCCGCGGCCATGCGGGCATGGGCGGTCGGCTCGGGGTGTCCGCAGGCGATTGGTTCGTTCGATGGTGGCGAAGCGAATGCCGAGGCCTGTCCTGCAGCCCGGGGATGACGTGCGCCGTCTGCATCTCCCTGGGTCCCGAAACAAGGGACTCAGAGTTTTTGTGAAAAAGAAAGGCCGCACGGTGAACCGTGCGGCCCTGGAAAAGGCTGTCAGCCGATTACTTCCGACGGAAGATCATCAGGCCCAGCGCGCCCAAGCCCAGCAGCGCCAGCGTGCCCGGCTCGGGGATGTAGTAGATGTTGAAGCTCTGCAGGCCCACCAGGTTGGGCGGAGTATTCAAATCCCCACCAATGGCGTTGACGTTGAACAGCGGGGATTTCCCTGCGGCAAGTTGCCCAGAGAGCCAGAGTGCCTCAGCCTGCGCCCAAGTGGTCACAGTCCCGCCTCTGTTATCCCACACTCTCATCTGCAGCGTGGCCACCGGAGCGTCCTTCGGGACTCCCTGCAGGGTAGCAGTCACGATAGCCACGAAGCCAGCGGCCGCGCCAGTGCGGAAGGTTGTCGTCGGAGTAGCCGGCTGCAGGCTGGACTCGGGCTGGCCAGCACCGGGAGCAGCGAAAAGCTGCGCGGTGTAACCGGATCCAGCCAACAAGGGACGACCGCCATAATCCGCGGTTCCAGCCGGAAGGCCGGTCGGGGTGTTCCCGACGATTGATACGGTGTCATTCGGCCCCAAGGGTCCATACACCGGAGCCCTCAGAACTCCGGTGACGTTATTCACAAATGTCACTGTACCCTGGGCAACGACTGAGATGGCTGCACAGGTTGCCAATGCGCTGATGATCAGTTTCTTCATAGGCTCTCCGGATACTGCTCGGGTTGCTGTTTACACACGGAATCAGCAGGCTTTCACAGCTTTACTGCACGGTGAAGTTCCGCACCCAGTTAACTGCTTGGCCCTTTCGGCTGAAGAACGCTTCGCCAACACCGACGGACGGATCGCTCGGCGTCCAAGCCAATTCAAACTCGTCAAACAAGTACGAGGTGTACCCGCTTCCAGGCGTGTACTTGTAGACTTGGTCGCCGGGCACCGCAGGGAAGGCCAAGGCGGTCAGCGTCCCTGCTTGCGGGACCATGGAGCTCCGCACGGCGAAACCGGCGGGAATCGGATTTGTCAGCGAACCTTGCAGGACCTCGCCCACGAATGTGATCGTAAGGGGCTGCGAGGTGTTGTTCTTGATGAACCCACCCTCACCCGGATTCAGCGTTGCGTTGCCATCCGGAGTCCATGCCAACTCAAACTCGTCAAACAGGTAGGACTGCCACCCTGTGCCGGTCACATACTTGAAAAACTGAGTGCCAGGAGGTACCGATGGCAGCAAAGCGGCGATCGTGTTGTTCGTTGTGTTCAGCTGGTTCGCGATCAGCGCGAAGCTGTTCGGCGGGATGGTGACGTTGTAGTACCCCACGACGTTCAGGGAGTACACGTTTTGCGCCATTGAGGTGGCGAGACCTGCTGCGAAGGTCGCAGCGACCAGTAGTGCTTTGGTTCTCATGGTCCTCTGTGCTGTTGTTGTTTACCGTGTGCGACGCCACTTTCCCAGAGTCGTCGAATCCTGTCAACAGGTTTTTGGAAAAAATTTTGAACGCATCGAGCCGCCGGTGGTCCGGTTTGAGACGACCCGGAACAAGGCGCCCAAGGGAGAACCGGCGCCCCCGGTGCCCGGCTTCTGCCGGGGCCACGATTCGTTCGCAGCCGACCGAGCGCTGTCGCGGTCCGCTATCGCAGCGGAATGATCACAACACATTGCACCAAAATGACTTGCGCATGATCCCGTTCCTGTTCGACCCCAACCACCGGCACCGGGGTGGAGGCGGCTCTCGCCTCGCACCATCAGGATAACAGCATTGGATGTGCCAACAGATCCACAGGCTTGTCAGCAAGCTGTAGTTCGAGTGGCCGCGGATGATCGCACGGTCGAACATGGGCCTCACTCGCAAAAAAGCCTGCCGAAGAGGTGGAATGGGGAAGCTTCGGTTCTCTGGGTCATTGCGGTCAACCGGCTGAGGGGAACCGAGAGCGCTCCGGCAGCATGAAGCCGAGAAACGATTCGCAGCAATCCCGGCCAGGGCAGTCACACACGAAGGTGGCCGTTCGAGCCGCGCAGGACGCGGCAGAAGATTTCGGGAACGAGCAGGGCCTTCCGGACGAACGCGACCGAGCGATCCGGGAGTCGACGACCGGCCCTCTCGAGAGACCGATCCGCCGGCTCGATTCTGCCATGAACTCGGCGGCTCGGTGGTTCCCCGGCGTTCACGGCGCCCGTCAGCCGGTTCCTCCACCGCGGAAACGGACCGTCGGCCTGGGAACCCGGCGGGACCTTTTCGTGCAAACGCCCGTTGCCGACATGAAGCAGGGTGGATCGCATCGCATGCAGGGCGGGCCCGATTTGCTTCGTTTCGTGGTCCCGGATGGGTTAGGCTGACTCGGCAGTGATGAAGTGCGATTTACCCTGGCGCCCGGAGGCGCTGCTGCGGCTGGTGGTGGGAGTATTGACCTGCGTTCTTCTCGGAGCGTGGGCCGGCCTGCTGTGGCGGGCGTGGTCCGGCGAGCATCTGACGTGGCGGGTGTCGTTGGCAGCGGTGGTGGGGATGATTGCACTGGGGTGGGCGTTGCGAATGACGCGCCAACCGATTCGGTGGGACTCCTTCCGGCGATGGGCACTCCACTTTGGACCGGGATTCTACGTGGGCCTTGTTTTGTTGAGTCTGGCGCACCAGTGGGTTCCGGGCCTGGAACGTCGGCCCGGCCTGCCGCAGTTGGTGCTGGCAGGGCTGAGTTTCCAGGGGGCGACCCTGGTTCTGGTGACGTTGTTTTTGCGCGAGCACGGGACCGGATGGCGGGAAGCGTTCGGGCTGCGGCTCCGGCCGGGACGGGCTTTGGGGCTGGGTGTGGCTACGGCGTGTGTGATCCTGCCGGTGGCCTGGGCGTTGCAGCTGCTCACGATGGCGGTGCTGCACCGGTTTCACTATCCGGCGGAGGTTCAGGTGGCGGTGCAGGTGTTGCAGACGACACCGGACTGGCGACAGCAACTGGCCATGGCGGTGGTGGCGATCGGCCTGGCGCCGCCGGCCGAGGAGGCGTTGTTTCGAGGTTTGCTTTTTCACACGCTGCAGCAGGTCGGCTATCCCCGGCTGGCCTGGTGGGGCACGGCCCTGCTCTTTGCGTTGGTGCATGCGAATGCGGCTTCGTTCGTGGCGCTGGTCGGGCTGGCGCTGGCGCTGGCGTGGTTGTACGAGCGGACGGGGAATTTGTTGGCACCGATCGTGGCGCACGCGGTGTTCAACGCGCTGAACTTTGCGGCGCTGCAGGTGTATCAGCGCTGGTGGGCCGGAGGTTGAAGAGAGATGGAGGAGTTTGCATTGATCGAACGGCTCGTGGACGGTCTGCCGGGCCGACCGGAGGTGCTGGTGCCGGCCGGGGACGATTGCGCCGTGCTGCGGGCGGAAGGGACCGGGCGGGACTGGCTGTTCAAGACCGATGCGGTGGTGGAAGGGGTACATTTCACCCCGGAGGCACCGCCGGAGAAGATCGGGCACAAAGCCCTGGCGCGTTGTTTGAGCGATGTGGCGGCGATGGGAGGGCGGCCGCTGGCGGCGCTGGTGACGTTGGGGCTTCCGGAAGGCTACGACGCGGAGCGGGTGGTGCGCGTGTACGCGGGGTTGACGGCGCTGGCCCGGCGGTACGAGGTGGCCGTGGTGGGTGGGGAAACGACGCGAAATCCCGGCGGAATGTTTTTGTCGGTGGCGCTTTGGGGTTGGGTGCCGGCGGGCCGCGCAGTGCTTCGTTCCGGGGCACGGGCTGGCGACGCAATCTTCGTGACGGGAGAACTGGGGGGGTCGGCGGCGGGGAAGCATTTGGACTTCGAGCCGCGACTCCGGGAGGCGCAATGGCTGGTGGAGCACTTCGACATTCACGCGATGATCGATTTGAGCGACGGTCTGGCGGGTGACCTCCGGCATTTATTGCGGGCCAGCGGCGTGGGAGCCGAGCTTTTGAAGCGCGCCATTCCGGTCAGTCGAGCTGCGCGACAGGCTGCCCTGCTTTCCAGTGCGGCCAAGCCCCCGTTGGTGGCGGCACTGACGGACGGCGAGGATTTCGAGCTACTGTTCACCGTGGCGGCGCGGGACGCGGTGCCGTTGGTGGACGGCTGGAAAAAGACCTTTCCAGAGCTGCGGCTCAGTTGCATCGGCAAGATTCTGGCCGAACCCATGCTGGTGTTGCGCGATCGGCAGGAGGTGCAACCGCTGACGCTGCAGGGTTATCAGCACTTCTCCGGGGCTGACACGGACCACGACGACTGACGGCTCGCACGGGGATCCGGGGCTCGGCCGCGGCCTCAATCGCACACCCAGGCAAGCTCGCGGAACTGGTATCGCACGGGGCCGGGCCCGTTGCCGCCCAGTTTGATCACGCGGATCTGGTCGGGGTCCAGTTTTCCGTTGGGATCGGGCGGGCTCCAGCCCGCGCCGAAAACGGCGCGGTCGAACCAGAAGAACACGTCCCGGCTCTCTCCGGGGGGCGGTGGGTTTTCCAGGTCCAGAACGTACGCTGCGCCCGAGGCTTCCTGAAGGATGAGTCGATAGGTTGCGTGGCCCGCGTTGCGTTGGAAACGGAGCAGCAGGCCCTTGCAATGCGGCGGTGGGACCTCGTCCGGTTCCAGGGAAAGTTCCGGGTAAAACCACGGGTCGGCGCCCCCAGGGGCTGCGGCCACTTCGACGCCCTCTTGGAGTTGGCGGATTTCACACGGACCGGCCCCGGAGACGCGCGCCTGCCATCGCGCAGCCCGAACCGTCTGAGGCAGCGCTTTCAGGCCCGAGCTTTCCCCGAAGGGTTCTGGCAAGAGTCGCAAGGACAGCGCGCTGTCCGATTCGCCGCAAAATCGGCCGATGAGGCGTAAGGTGTGAACGAGCGGACCCGGCGTGCGCGGTCCCGTGAGGCGCAGGGCCAGGTCTTGTCGCTCTCCCGGATGCAAAGCGGTGGAGTCGGGGAACTCGACCGTCCACCCTGGCGGAGTTTGGACTTCGAAAGAGCCACGCAGTGGCCGGTCCCCGAAATGGTAAACGCGGATGGGGATTTCGACGGGCGCACCTTTCCTGACCCGGTAAGCCGATTGAGCCAACTCGACGCGGTCTGGGGGCCAGACCGGCTGGAGCACGACCGGCGAAGGGGTCCCGGGCCGGCGCGGCGGGGCCGGTGGCGGGGATTCTTCCACCAAGGTCATGCCCTGCCCGGCGCGAAAGATGAGAAACAGCGGGGCGCGGCCAAGCTGCACGGATTTCGTCACGGGCCGCGGTCGGCCCAAAAGGTCGCGTATCTCCAAAGGCTCCGAGGGCAGTGAGAGGCGCCCGGTTTCTTTTTCGGTCCACGCCACGGCCACATCGCGCCATCGCCCGTCGGGTCGGGCCCGAAAGACAAATAGACGGAGCCCGCGCGCGTCGGCCCGGGCGCGTCCCAGCGGTCGGGCTTCGGCCAGCCATCGGCCCACGGCCGCCAGCGCCACGTAAGCCGGGCGCGGGGTGAGATCGCGGCGCAGAAGGCCGAACTGGGTTTGCCCCTCGACGTAGTGGGGCAGGAGGAAATAGAAGACCGCTGCGGCGCCCTCGTGCAAACTCGCGGCGAAGGTTTTCGCCACCCGCTCGGCCTGGATTCGCAAATCCTCCTCGCTTGGCTCCTGAAGCTGCGGGTCGCCGGCCCAACGCACCGGCAGGGCCGCTTCGGTGACCCAGAAGGGCCGGCCGCCGGAAGTGGCGCGGTGTCGCGCGTAGAGGGCCGGGTACTGATCGAACGGTACGTAATGGTGGAAGTTGTAGGTGTCGAAGTAAGGCCAGGCCAGGTTGGCGTCCAGGTCGGCCAGGTGCGCCGGGTTGGCGTGGGCGAAGACGTTCCAGCCCACCAGGGCGCGCGGATTTCCGGCTTTGATCCCCCACCAGGCGGCCTTTTGGTAGGCGGCCATTTCTGCGCTTGTGTGGCCGCCGAAGACGTGGATGTCCGCTTCGTTCCACGGTTCGAAGGCTTCGACCCGGCCCGCCCAACGTCGGGCCAACGCGGACCAGAAATGATACGCGTCTCGCAGGTCGTCGGGAAACCTCCGCGGGTCGGCCCCCGCCCAGCGCGGCGTATCGTGAATCACCTGCAGCACTTGCAGTCCGGCGGCGCTCTGGGCCTGGGCGGCGCGATCGTAGCGCGTGCCAGCGGCCCACTGCTGGCGCGAGGGCTGGATCTCCGCCCACCGCAGCCGATCCCGCACCCGGACCACGCCCGCGTATTGGCAAAGGGTGGCCACGGCACTCATTTGTTCGGGCGGGTAAAACCACGACATCGCCACGTCCAGACTGACGGGGGAACCGGGTCCCGGCGGGCGTCGCAGCGCGGGCAGGACACCGATGGACACCCACAAGGTTTCCGGACCGCTCACCGGACGGAGACGGTAAAAGCCCGCGGGCAACCGGCCCAGCTCCACGGGCCCGGGGGCGGCTTCCAGGCGGCGAAGCCGATGGCCCTCGAAATCTACGAGGAACCATTCGGCGGGCTCAGCGGGCAGCGACACGCGAACGGATTGTCCCTCGAAGAATACATTGCCCGGAGCCAAGCTGCGCAGCGGCGCCGGCTCTGCAGCGACGTGCGGCGCAATCTCAAGCAGGCCGCACACCGGCACAACCAGAAGCCAAACCACGATTTTCGCAGGGGCCATCCCGGGTGGTGCCTTTCGTGCGCGAGGTGGATGTTTCATGGTCTGATGAACGATGACCCATCCGGAACCGTGGATGTCGAGAAGAAACGCTGGCGCCTGCGGACGAGGCGGCCGGCGGGTAGCGGAGGGGCTTGACGCGCGGGACCTCTGGGGCTTTATTACGAGGCGATGACGCGCTGGGTGCGATGGTGGGCGTGGCTGCTGCTGGCGGCTTGGCTGCCGGCGACCCAGCATTGTCGTTTGGAAGGGTTGGCCGAGTGGGCTGAAGCGGATCCCTGTTGTCCGGCAGGGTGGCCCATGCCGGCGGGTTCTTCTTGCTGCAACGAGTTCTGTGCGGGGCTGGAGCAGGGCTGGCTGCGGGCCGAAGACAAGGATTGGTCCCCGGGCCCGGCGTCGATCTGCGATGTCTGGCTTCCTGGTGGCTGGGAGGCCACGGCCCCAGGTGCGTTGCAAACCAGCGCTTCAGCAAGCGCGGCGTCTTCTTCTGACACCGTCATCGCGCTGTCGCGGTGTTGGCGCTTCCTTTGTCGCGCGGCCCTTCCGCCCCGGGCCCCGGACATGTTGAGCTGAGCGCCCACCGGGCTTCGACTGTCCGGCAAGGGCGAGCTCTCGTCAGGGCAAAGCCGGCCTGACTGCCAGGCGCGAGCAGATTCTCAAGGCTCCACAAGGAGCCAACCGTTTCTTCGCAGCAAGGCAGGTTTGTCTTCGTGTTCGTCTGGATGAGAACTCTTTTCGCTGTTGGGTCGTGCACAATTGGATGCGCGGGCTGGATTTTGGGGTTGGCTGGAGCGACGGCCTCCGCAGGCTTCCCGAGCCCGGAGTCTCCGCATCGTCTGACACTGGAGGCGGCCGTGGAGCTGGCCCTGCGCAACAATCCCGAGGTGCGGGCTGTCCGGGCGCAAGCGGAGGCGACCGTGGCGCGCGCACAGGCTGCTGCCCTTTGGCCGTCGCCCGCTCTGGATTTGGCCCTTGAAGACGCGCCGGCGGCCGGAAAACGGTCCCTGACGGAAGGCAAACAGACGCTGGGTCTGACGCAAACCGTTCCGTGGCCGGGCAAGCAGGGGCTGGACCGTGCAGCTGCCCGGGCGGTTCAACAGGCACAGCAGGCGGCGCTGGCCGTTCATCAGCGGCACCTTGTGCGCGAAGTGAAAGTCGCTTTTCTCCAAGTGCTCGCGGCCGAGCAGGCGCTGGCCCTGGCGCAGGAGCGGGTGCGGCTGGCGGAAGCCGCGGCGTCCAACCTCCAGGAGCGTGTCGCGGCGGGAGATGCCTGGGATACCGAGCGGCTGCAGGCGGAGCTTACCGCCGCGCGTTTGCGAAACGAAACCATGGTGTGGCAGGAACGGCGGGCACAGGCTTGGACGACCCTGAAGTCACTGCTCGGTCAGCCCGATCTGGCCGAGTCGGCTTTGTGCCGGGAAGTGCCTGATCTGCTTCACCAAGCGAAGCGACTGCTCGACACCGTGCCTGACACGACCCGGTCCCCCGAGGTGCAAGCCGCCGAATGGCAGCGGCACCAGGCGGAACTGGAATGGCGTCGGGCCCGGTTAGAAATGTTTCCAGATCCGACGCTCACCGTGGCTGCCGGTCGCGGCGCGGCGCCGGATCGCGACGCGATTGTGGAACTTCGACTGTCTCTGCCGCTTCCCCCCTGGGATGGCGGGCAACGCCGGCGGCAAGAGGCTCGGGCGCGGATGGAGGCGGCCTCGGCGATGGCGTCGGCGGCCCGGGCGCGGCAGCAACGCAACCTCGAGGCGGTTCGCGCACGGCTCCGCTCCGGCGCCGAGCAGGTTGCCCGAGATCACGAGGAGAATTTACCCCGGGCCCGCGCCATGCTGCAGTGGATCGAAATCGCGGTGGCGGAGGGGCGCCTGGGTACCGCCGAGCTCTTGTCAGCCCGCCAGATGCTGGCGGAATGGGAACTGGCCTCGTGGGAACGCTGGTTGGAACTGGCGCAAGCCGTGGCCGAGTACGAGGCCTTGATCGGCTCCGCTTTCTCCGACACCACGACCCCTCAACTTTTTCAAATTTCCCCATGAATCCACACATGCGTCTTCTTCAAAAAATCTCGCTCCTCCTGGCCTTGGTGATGCAAGCCAGTTGCTCCGATCCGGAATCGAAATCGGCAGCTGCGTCGGACACGGACGCCTGCTGTCCCCCGGAGGGCGCCGCGGGTACGACCGCGGCAGACGCGGCTGCACCGGCCGCCTTTTGTGGGGAGCACCGTGTGCCGGAGGCCGAGTGTGGGATTTGCGGTCCGGACCGGTTGCGCGAGCTGCCGCCGGGCCGGGGCTTGCTGGTGCGTCTGCCCGCACCGGCGTCGACGAATCAGGTGACGTTCGTGTCGGTGGAAGAGGCCCTCACTGCAGAGGCGGTGGAATGTCCGGCAGAGCTGGTGCTGGATTCGAACCGGTTGGCGATGGTGGTCGCTCCCGTGGCAGGCATTCTGCGGGAGGTGCACGTGGATTTGGGCGCGCGCGTGGCCTCCGGACAGCCCCTGGCCGCGCTCGGCTCGCCGGCCCTCGCGGAAGCAGTGACACGGTTGGCTTCGAGCTGGCAAACCCTGCAACGCGAGCAGCGGCTGCGCGCACGGCAGATCACGCCGGAAAAAGATTTCCAACAGGCCGAAGCGGAGCACCGACTGGCCCGCGAGCAATTGCGGGCCCTGGGGTTCACGGAACAGGAGATCGAGGGCTGGCTCGAGCCCGGGCGACGGGATCCGTCTCTGGTTGTGCGCGCACCGTTGGATGCCGAAGTGATCGAACGCAATGCCATCCGGGGGGCCTGGGTGGAAGCCGGCCAACGGCTGTTTACCCTGGCGGATCGATCTACGTTGCGGGCGCGGCTGAGCCTGCCGGAGAGCGCTCTGTCGACCCTGCGAATCGGACTGGCGGTCGAACTGTGGCTGGACGCATTGCCGAGCCGGGTCGTGACGGGTCGGGTGGCGTGGATCGCGGCCGAAGTGGACGCGCGCACGCGCCGGCTTCTGGTACTGGCCGAAGTCCCGAACCCCGACGGCCTGTTGCGGGCTCACATGTTCGGGCGGGCGCGGCTGTGGATCGGCCCGCCGCGCGCGACGCTGTGGATCCCGGCGGACGCAGTGCACCGGACGCAGGGGCCCCCGGTGGTGTTCGTGCCGCGGGAGCCTGATCTGTTCGAGGCGCGCGTGGTGCGGCTGGGCCGGGTCGGGGGCCAGCGCGTGGAGGTTTGCGAAGGACTGCAACCGGGCGAATCCGTGGCCGCCACGGGTGGTTTCACCCTCAAGTCGCAACTGTTCCTGTCCCGACTGGGTGCCGGTTGTGCGGAAGATTGATCCCGCGGCTTCCTCAGGGACACGACCATGCTGGAACGCATCATTGTTTTTTCGCTGCAGAACCGCCTGTTGATCTGCGTGCTGGCGGGCCTGTGCACGCTGTTGGGGATTCAAGCCCTGCAGCAACTGCCGGTGGACGCCTTTCCGGACACCACGCCCGTCCAAGTGCAGGTCAACGTCCAGGCACCCGCGCTCAACGCGGAGGAGATCGAGCAACAAATCACTCTGCCCTTGGAGCGGGCCCTCGGCGGGCTGCCCGGCCTGGTCCAGCTTCGGTCTCTGTCCCGATTCGGACTGGCGCAGGTGGTGGCGACGTTTGACGAGGACACGCCCATGCCGCTGGCCCGCCAGTGGGTGGCGGAACGGCTGGCCACGGTGGAGTTGCCGGAGGGAGTCGAACGACCCCGATTGGGACCGATCTCTTCGGGCCTCGGCGAGGTGTTTCACTACGTCGTGCGCACGGACAACCCGGCGCGCAACCTGGCCGAATTGCGCGAGTGGCACGACTGGGTGATCCGGCCGGCGCTTCTTCAGGTCCCGGGCGTGGCCGAGGTCAACACCTGGGGCGGCCTGGAGAAGCAGTACCACGTCGTGCCCGACCCGCAGCTTCTTCTGAAGTACTCGGTCACCGTGGAGGACCTGATCCAGACGCTCCAAGCCAACAACCGCAATGTCGGTGGAGGTGTCATCACCCAGGCCGGCGAAAGCCTGCTGGTGCACGGGCTGGGACGACTCACCCATGTGACGCAAATCGCCAACCTGGTGGTGACGACCCGGGAGGGCGTCCCGGTGCGGGTGGGAGACGTGGCCGAGGTCCACATCGGTCACGGACTCCGCATCGGGGCGGTGACGGCCGAAGGCCGCGGAGAGGCCGTCCTCGGACTGGGATTCATGCTTCTGGGGGAAAACAGTGCCCGCGTCACCCGCGCCCTGAGGGCCAAACTGGCCGAGGTGCAATCCACGCTGCCGGCGGACATTCAGGTCGAGGTCTTCTATGATCGGACCGAGCTGGTGGACCAAGTGATCCGGACGGTCCGACACAACCTGCTGGCCGGCGCGCTGTTGGTGGTGTCGGTCCTGTTCGCGTTCCTCGGCCATCTGCGAGCCGGGCTGATCGTGGCCCTGGCCATCCCGCTCTCCATGTTGTTTGCGGGGCAGATGATGCTGCAGGCGGGCATTGCCGCCAGCCTGCTGAGTCTGGGCGCCATCGATTTTGGTCTGATCGTGGACAGCTCGGTGATCATGGTGGAGAACTGTGCGCGCCACGCAGCGCTGCGACCGAACCGGCCGCTGCTGGAGGTCGTCCGCGAAGCCGCCCTGGAAGTCCGCCGTCCCACCATGTTCGGCGAACTGATCATTCTGATCGTGTTCCTGCCCGTCCTGACGCTCGAGGGGGTGGAGGGGAAGCTGTTCCGGCCCATGGCGCTGACCATGATTTTCGCGCTGTTCGGCGCCATGGTGCTGTCCCTGACGTTGATGCCCGTGCTGGCCAGTTGGTTGTTGCCACGGGCTGCGCGGCAGGAGGAACCCTGGCTGACGCGGTGGCTGGGGCGCGCTTACGCGCCGATCCTGGAGGCGGCCCTCCGCTATCGCACTGCGACCCTCCTGGGTGCGCTGGCGATTGTGGGGGCGGGCGCCCTGCTGGCCGCCCAGCGGGGTGCAGAGTTCCTCCCCCGACTCGGTGAGGGGGCGCTGGCGATCAACATCGTGCGTCTCACAGGCGTGTCCGTGGAGGAGGCTGCCGCGGGCAATACGTGGATCGAACGGGAACTGTTGCGGGAGTTCCCGGACGAGATCGCGCGGGTCTGGAGCCGGCTCGGCTCGGCGGAAGTGGCCACGGACCCGATGGGGATCGAGGTGACGGACGTCTTCGTGGCGTTGAAGCCGCGACATGCGTGGAAGCGCGCGCGGACTCAGGCCGAACTGGCGGAAGCGATGCGCCAGGTGCTGGCGCGGGTCCCGGGCATTCGCGTGGCGTTCAGCCAGCCCATCGAAATGCGGGTCAATGAAATGATCGCCGGTCTGCGGGGCGATGTGGCGGTGAAGGTGTTCGGCGAGGACCTTGCCACGCTGCGCTCGTTGGCCGAGCGAATCGGCCAAGTCCTGGCCGACGTGCCTGGCGCGCGAGATGTGGCATTGGAGCCGTGGACCGGGCAGCCGGTTTTGCAAGTCGTGGCGCGATCCGACAGTGCCGATCGCCTTGGCGTGGCGGCGGACGAAATCCTCACAGCCGTGGAGCTGGTCGGAGGTCTGGCCGTGGGCGACGTGCAGGAAGGACTGCGCCGGTTCCCCCTGGTGGTGCGCTGGCCGGACTCCATTCGACGTGACCCGGATACCCTGTCCGGGCTCTTGTTGCCCCTCAGCTCGGGCGCGTGGCTTCCGCTCGGGCAATTGGCGCTGTTCAACCAGACCGAGGGATTGGCAGTGATCCAGCGCGAGTGGGGGCAGCGCCGCGTGGCGGTGCAGGCCAATGTCCAGGGCCGCGATGTCGCCGGCTTCGTGGCGGAGGCGCAACGCCGGGTGGCCGAACAGGTCCGGCTACCTGCGGGGTACCGCCTCGAATGGGGCGGCCAGTTCGAACACTACCAACGGGCGGTGCGACGTTTGCAGTTCATCGTCCCCGTGGCATTGGGGCTGGTGTTCTTCCTGCTCTATCTCAGCCTGCGGTCCTGGCGGGACGTGGCCATGGTGGCCACCGGGATCCCGTTGGGAGCCGTCGGCGGTGTGGTGGCTCTGTGGCTCCGGGACATGCCGTTCACCGTCAGTGCCGCCATCGGATTCATCGCGCTCAGCGGCGTGGCGATCCTCAACGGGCTGGTGCTGGTCACGTTCATGCGTCAGCGACTTGCCATCGGGATCCCGTGGGAAACCGCGGTGCGAGAGGCTTGCCGCGTGCGACTGCGACCGGTGCTGATGACGGCGTTGGTGGCCGCGGCCGGGTTCCTGCCCATGGCGTTGAACACCGGGGTCGGCGCCGAAGTGCAACGACCGTTGGCCACCGTGGTGATCGGCGGCGTGCTGACCAACACCTTGCTGACGTTGGTGGTGCTCCCGGCGCTTTACGTTACGTGGCGGAGTCCGGAGGCCGCTCGCTGAAAAAGTGTGGGCCGGGAGCGCGAAACGAACCCGGCCAGTGGGTTCCCCGCTCGGCGGTCTCTCTCATGGCTCTCTGGGAGCTGCAAGCTCCGGACCGCATCGGCTTTCGGCATTCCCGAGCCCGCGACTGTCCCGAGCCCACGCGTGGGAAGGAGGCCGGGACTCTAAAAGTTGAATTCGACCTGGGCCCAGACCTTGTGCACCTGGAAGGCATAGGGCGCGTCCTGGCCATCGTAATAGGCGTACTTGGCCAGCAGGGTCCAATGCTTGCCGAAGCGACGCGAGGCCAGAAGGTCGAATTCCTGCCCGAAATCGGCATCGCCAGCGTCGGAATCGAACTTGTGGTACACGAAGCGGACCGGAATCTGCCCCGGCAGTGTGACCTGGAAAAAGCCGTACAGATCGCGGAGTCCGGCGTTGGGGGTGGCGAGAAACACGTCCGCCCATCCGTTGAAGGCGTGCAGGGTGGCCAGGGGAGTGCGAAAACCGGCTCCGTTGTCACTGCCCAGCAATTCCCAGCCGGCTCCCGCGAGCACGGGCGACCGATGCACCGAAAGTTCCAGGGCATAGTAAGGGGCCTCGTAGTCCAGCGCACTGCGGCGATAATCCGTCTGGCGCGCTGCTTCGGCCCGGTATTCCAACTTCAATTGATCCGTCAGAGGGGCGGAGCCGGTCAGGGCCAGGCCGTAGGTGGCACAGGATTGGTTGAAGCCGGCAGGGTTCTGCAGGTCGAGCAGGTACACGTAGCCCACGAGCTGGGCAGCGGCATGCGCGTTCCAGGCCAGGTGAATCAAGTGCGAATCCGACTCGAAGTCGCGGTTGGCAGGGGGCAGCCCGCTCACGTTTCCGAAAACCCGACGCACGTCCCACACATAGGCGTAGTCCAGCGTCAGGCGCGGCACCGGGCTCCATCGAACGCTGGCGGCGTCGTAGGTCTGCATGTTCTGGCGCCAACCCACGTCCCCGATGAACCGGTGGTTGTCGAAGACAATGCGCTGGCGTCCCACCTTCAGGCCCAACACGTTGGTCCAGGTCCACGCCAGCCAGGCCTGGTTGATCTCGGTGGTTTCGGGATCAGCGACCACGGGCCGGCCGGGTTGTTGATTGGCGCCGGCGGCGTTGTATGCGTCTTCGTCCAGCGCCAGGATGTTCTCCGCCTCCAGCATGCCTTGAACTCCGTACAAAGGTGCGGTGGTAAAGCCGAAGCGGGTCCGGATCGTCCCGGCGTGCGCATCCAGGGGCAGGCTGTTCTGGTGCACAAATTCGTAACGGGCCCGCACGTTGGCGGAGAAGGTCCCGCCGGTAAACGCGCCCGGCAAGGTTTGGGTGAAGAACCCGGCAGCGGGACCGGCGGCGGTGCCGGAAGCGGTTTTCGGAGTCTCTTGCGCGATGGCGCCGGCGGCCCCGGCTGCCATCACCAGCCCGGCCAGCCCTGCCCAGGTTCGCAGAAATGCTGTTGCTCGTCGCTTCATAAACGATGTCATTCCATTAAAGATCCTTGTTCGTCCCCCATCCTATGCGGAACGGGGGGCCCGGCCTTGACGGAAATCAAGGTTCGACCCGGAACTAACGTCCGGCTCGCCGACCCCGTGGCCCCACCTACGCGGGGCCCGATTGTTCCACGAGCCTCAGCGGGTGCCAAGCAGCGAGGGCAATCCTGACCGCAGCGTGCTGCGGAACGTGCGACGCGGGAGACTCCAGAAAAGCAAGGTCGCGGCAGGCAAAGGGAGCCGGTCGCCGGCTTGCATCCAGCCGGCCGGTGGCCCGCGCGCGCCCGGCCGGTTCGTCCCGGCGGTCATCGGCTCCGGGGCCGAGACACGCTCCATCTCCAGTTTTGCATTTCCCAGCAAGCCCGGCGGAATTTGAGGGGGTCTTCGTCGCAGGAAAGCCGGGGAAAACGGCGTTTTTTGGATCCGTGGGGCCGGCGCTCGAAAACCAAGGTGCGCCCTTTGCCGGCCACGGACCACACCGGCCCGCCGCGCGCCGGCAGGGCACCTTCCCCCAACCGAGGGCAAAGGCGCGCGAGTTCCGTCTCCCAACCCACGGCGCCCTGGAAGGGCGCGCCCCCAAGGCCCCGTCGTGGAGGCCGGCCGGTGCCCGCTGGATGGCGCCTGTTCGGGGCAGGATGAATTGCGCGAACACTGAGGGTGTTGGCCTGGACTGGCGCGTCGTCGCCCTGTGGGGGCGCGGATGGAGCGAGCCCGAGGCGGAATGATTCCGCCGGCACCGAGGGACTCCGGTGGTCTTTGAGGGCGGCACCCTGAACGGGCGCCTCGACATCACGGGATTGGCAAACCCAACGCGCGTCAAAGGCGCGAAAGCCCTTGCAACCCTCGATGGGTTTGATGAGAGTGAATCCGCATGGGGCTGCCATGGCGAACGATCGCTTGCAGTGCTGGCGCAGGCAGGGATCCCGGCGCCCCGGATCCACTGTCCGACGTATTTGAGCTTCTCCACGCCCCGAAAGCCCGGCGGAATCTTGGGTGCGCCCGGTCCGGGAAAGCCGCGGGAAAGGGGCCGGTCCCTGCGATGCTTGGATCCGGGGCTCAAAAACTGGGATGCATTCGAGGCCGGATCGACTCAGTGCAAAGCCCTTTACCTTTCCCGATGGGTTGCGGGTCGCAATTCGCGTTCACAATCTTGGTGCACCGAAAGCCAAAAAATGCTAAGCCCTCGGCGGAGCACGATGGCATGATGGGCGCGGCAGTGATGGAACGGTCGGGAAGTGACCGGGCCCACGCCGGGCAACGGAACCAGCGTTTATGATTGCCACTCTTGCCACGCCGAGGCGCAAACGGGTCCAAGAGGCTCTGACCCGGGCCGGTAGCGACAAGCGCTTCAAGATCCTCGAAGCGCACATGAAGAAGCATCAGCATCGGCAGGATGCCCTCATCGAGATCCTCCACAAGGCTCAAGAGTTGTTCGGGTATCTGGATGACGATCAGCTGTTGTTCGTGGCCCATCGGCTCAAGCTGCCGCCCAGCCGGGTCTACGGCGTGGCCACGTTCTATCATTTCTTCCGCCTGAAGCCCAAGGGCGAGCACACCTGTGTGGTGTGCATGGGCACGGCCTGCTACGTGAAGGGCGCGGACAAGATTCTCGCCGCCATCGAACAATTCGCGGGGGTCCACGCCGGAGAGACCACGCCCGACGGTCGGGTCTCGGTGCTGACGGCTCGTTGTATCGGGGCCTGCGGGATTGCCCCGGCGGTGGTGTACGACGGCAATGTGGCACCGCGTCAAACGCCGGAGAGTGCTGTGGCCACGATCCAATCCTGGATGAATCATGGATCTTAACCAATTGCTTGCGATCAAGGAGAGGGAGCTGGCTTCGCGCAAGCCGTACACGCTCCGCGTCTGCACGGCCGCCGGTTGTTTGTCGGCGGGCAGCGACAAGGTGAAGGAACGGTTGGAGCAGGCGGTGGCGGATGCGGGATTGCGGGACCAGGTGGAGGTGCGCTGTGTGGGCTGTCTGCGTCTGTGTTGCCAGGGCCCGCTGGTGCACGTGGACCCGGTCAACGAGCTGTACCAGAAAGTGAGCGCCGAAACCGCGGCGGCTTTGTTGGAGCGGGTGCGCGGGGGCAGACCGGCGCTGGAGCAGGCGGATCTGCAGCACCCGTTTTTCACCAAACAGCTCCCCATCGTGCTGGCCAACAGCGGCGTGGTGGATCCGGAACGCATCGAGTCCTACATCGCCGCCGACGGATACCGCGCGTTGCACGATGCGGTCATCGAGATGGAGCCGCGCGAGGTGATCCAGGCGGTCACCACCAGCGGGCTGCGCGGTCGGGGGGGAGCGGGCTTCCCCACCGGCCTCAAATGGAGCACGGTGGCCAAGTCCACCGGCCCGCGCAAATTCGTCGTGTGCAATGCCGACGAGGGCGATCCGGGCGCGTTCATGGACCGCAGTGTGTTGGAAAGCGATCCGCACAGTGTTTTGGAGGGCATGGCGATTGCGGCCTACGCGGTGGGGGCCGAGCAGGGATTCATCTATGTGCGGGCCGAGTACCCGTTGGCGATCCGGCGCCTGCGGCTGGCCATCGACCAGGCGCGGCGACTGGGCATCCTCGGCAGCGGCATCTTCGGGTCGCCGCTCAACTTCAATGTCGAACTGCGAATCGGCGCCGGCGCCTTCGTGTGTGGCGAGGAGACGGCGTTGATGGCCTCCATCGAGGGGCGCCGCGGCACGCCGCGGCCGCGGCCGCCGTTTCCCGCCGAGAGCGGGCTGTGGGGCTGTCCCACGCTGATCAACAACGTGGAAACGTTCGCCAATGTGCCGGCGATCATTCGCAACGGAGCCGAGTGGTTTGCCAGCATCGGGACCGAAAAGAGCAAGGGCACCAAGGTCTTTGCCCTGGCGGGCCGGGTGAAGAACACCGGGTTGATCGAGGTGCCCATGGGCACCACGCTGCGCACGATTGTGGAGGAAATGGGCGGCGGGGCCCCGGGCGGCGCCCGGATCAAAGCCGTGCAGACCGGCGGGCCCTCCGGCGGCTGTGTTCCGGCGGAGTTGATGGACGTGGAGGTGGACTACGAGTCGCTCACGCGCCTCGGTTCCATCATGGGATCCGGAGGCATGATCGTCATGGACGAGACCACCGACATGGTGGACGTGGCCCGCTTCTTCATGGAGTTCTGCAAGGACGAATCCTGCGGCAAGTGCATCCCGTGCCGCGCGGGCACGGTGCAGATGCACGGACTGCTGACCAAGATTCTTGAAGGAGGTGCCACGGCCCGGGACCTCGCCATTCTCGAAGAGCTTTGCGACATGGTCAAACACACGAGCCTGTGCGGGCTGGGCCAGACGGCCCCCAATCCCGTGTTGAGCACGCTGCGGTTCTTCCGGCACGAATACGAACGGCGGCTGCGTCCGGAACGCACCCCGGCAAGCGCGCCCCGGCCCGCCACCGCCCTTTGATGGAGGATCTGTTCCATGGCCGCGTTAACTCTCACGATCGACGGCAAACCGGTCAGCGCCCCCGCCGGCACCACCGTGTTGGAAGCGGCGCAGGACGCCGGCATTCGCATTCCGACCCTCTGTCATTTGGAGGGCGTCTATGACGTGGGCGCCTGCCGGCTCTGCCTGGTGGAGGTGGCCGGCTCCAACAAATTGCTCCCGGCCTGCACCACCAAAATCGCCGAAGGCATGGAGGTCTGGACCGACACCGACCGGCTCCGGAAGTACCGGCGCATGACCCTCGAACTGTTGTTTGCCGAGCGCAATCATGTCTGCGCGGTCTGCGTGGCCAATGGGAACTGCGAACTGCAGACGCTGGCCTGGGAGGCGGGGATGGACCACGTGCGCTACCCCTACCAGCATCCGCACCTGGAAGTGGACCAGACCCATCCGCTCTTCGGCATGGACCACAACCGGTGCATTCTCTGCACACGCTGCGTGCGGGTTTGCTGGCACATCGAAGGGGCCGGCACCAAAAACGTGGCCGGTCGCGGAGCCGACTGTCGCATCATTACCGACCTGAACCAGCCCTGGGGCGAATCGGACACCTGCACCCATTGCGGGAAGTGTGTCATGGCCTGTCCCACCGGGGCCCTCTACTACAAGGGCGTGGCCACCGGCGAAATGATCCGGGACCGCCACAAACTCGAGTTCATCGTCACTGCCCGGGAGCAAAAACAATGGATCGCTTGAAACTGGCCACGGTCTGGCTGGGCGGCTGTTCCGGCTGCCACATGTCGTTCCTCGATCTGGACGAGTTCCTCCTGGAACTGGCCGCCCGGGTGGAACTGGTGTACAGCCCGCTGGTGGACACCAAGGAGTATCCGGAAGGCGTGGACGTCTGCCTCATCGAAGGGGCCGTGGCGAACACGGATCACCTCGAACTGTTGGAACGCATCCGGCAACGGACGCGCGTGCTGGTGAGCTTCGGCGATTGCGCCGTCACCGGCAACGTCACGGCCCTGCGCAATGTGCTGGGCCCGCGCAATGCCGAGCAGGTTCTCCAGCGCGCCTACCTCGAATGCGCCCAGGATAATCCCACGCTGCCGCGGGCCGAGGGGATCGTGCCCCCGTTGCTCCCGCAGGTGCTTCCGGTGCACCAGGTGGTCCCGGTCGAGCATTACCTGCCCGGGTGTCCGCCGCCGGCCGACCGGATCCGGGCCGTCCTGGTCGCGCTGTTGGAGGGCCATGCGCCGGCCCTGGAGGGGCCTCAACTCAAATTTGGCTGAACCATGAACGCCGTGTGCCTTGGAATTTGGCCGAAGGCCGGCAGGTCGGCAGCCCGGTCCGTTTTTGTCCGACCTCTCGGCCACGGTCGCCTGCTGCGCTGCCATGTCCCAACGCATCGTCATTGATCCCGTCACCCGCATCGAGGGCCACGCCAAGATCAGCCTCCATCTCGACGAGGCCGGCAACGTCGTGGACGCCGAGTTTCACGTCGTCGAGTTCCGGGGCTTCGAAAAATTCTGCGAGGGCCGGCCCTTCAGCGAGATGCCCGGGCTGACCGCCCGCGTCTGCGGAATCTGTCCGGTGAGTCACCTGTTGGCCTCCGCCAAGGCCGGAGACGCCATCATGGCCGTGGACATTCCGCCCGCGGCGGAAAAGCTGCGTCGGCTGATGAACCTGGGCCAGATCATTCAGAGTCACGCACTGAGTTTCTTCCATTTGAGCGCCCCGGATTTTGTGCTGGGCTGGGACACCCCGCCCGCGCAGCGCAATCTGTTCGGCTTGATCGCCGCCCAGCCGGACCTGGCCCGGGCCGGCATCCGGCTGCGCCAGTTTGGTCAGGAGGTGATCGAGCGATTGGGTGGGCGCAAGATCCATCCCTCGTGGGCCGTGCCCGGTGGCGTGCGCAACCCGCTGACGCCCGAGGGGCGCGACCGCATTCGCACATGGCTGCCCGAGGCCAAAGCCACCGCCCAGCGCGCCCTGGAGCTGTTCAAGAAATGTCTCAAGACCCACGGCCGCGAGGTGCAGATCTACGGCAATTTCCCTTCGCTCTTCATGAGCCTGGTGGCCGCCGACGGCACCTGGGAGCATTACGGCGGGCGGCTGTGTTTCGTGGACAGCAGCGGGAATGTGCTGGCCGACCAGGTGGACCCGCAGCGATACGACGAGGTCATAGGCGAGTCGGTTCAAACCAGTTCGTACCTCAAATCCCCCTACTACCGTCCCCTGGGCATGCCGGAGGGGATGTATCGGGTGGGGCCGTTGGCCCGGCTCAACGTGGCCCGGCAAATGGGCACGCCGCTGGCGGACGCCGAGCTGCGCTACTTCAAGAAACTGGGCCGGGGTGCGGTGACCTCGTCGTTTCTCTATCACTACGCACGGTTGATCGAGATCCTGGCCTGCGTGGAACGCATCGAGCAGATGATCGAGGATCCTGACCTGTTGAGCTCCGACCTTCGGGCCAATGCCGGCATCAACAGCCTGCGCGGCGTGGGCGTCAGCGAAGCGCCCCGGGGCACGCTCTTCCATGACTACACCGTGGATCGCCACGGGATCCTGCAGCGCGTCAACCTGATCATTGCCACGGGACAAAACAACCTGGCCATGAACCGGACCGTGGCCCAAATCGCACGGCACTACGTCCGCGGCATCCCGGTGCCCGAGGCCGTGCTCAACCGCATCGAACACGGCATTCGGTGTTTCGATCCCTGTCTGAGCTGTTCGACTCACGCAGCCGGGCGAATGCCCCTGCTGGTGCGCGTGTTGGGGCCGAATGGGGAACTGCTCCAGGAATTGCGACGGGACTGACGCTGCGACCCGCGGCGCCGCTCCATCCCCGGCTTCCATCCTGATCATCGGGTATGGAAACACTCTGCGGCGCGACGATGGGGTGGGCGTTTCTGTGGCCGAGCGCCTGGCTACCCAACCACGTTCCGGGGTGCAGATCATTGCCTGCCATCAACTCACCCCCGAACTGGCCGAACCGATCAGCCGCGCAGCAGCGGTGGTTTTCGTGGATGCCGTGGCCGACGGGCCACGGCACGTCCGAATGCGCCGCATCCGTGCCAGGGCAGTTGTCCCTTCCCTGGCCCACGCCAGTTCGCCCGCCCTGTTGTTGGGCCTGGCTCGCGCCGTGTTCGGTCGGCAACCCCCGGCGTGGCTTCTGACGATCCCTGGCGAAGACTTCGGACTGGGCGAGGGCTTTTCGACCCTGGCGCAGGCGGGTGTCCGAACGGCTCTGGAGCGGATCGAAGCGTGGCTGCGCCGACAACAACTCCCTTGCGCCCGCGCCGGCAAAAACGGTCTCGGCCGAACATCCCCGGCCGGCTCCTTCGCCGATCAAGCCTGAACCCCTCGCCGATCCCGCTCGCCCAGCAACCCGCCGGGTCCGGCGTACATCCGCGCGGACCAGGGAAACGGGACTTCGACGCCAGGGCGCCGTCTTGGGCAGAAAGCGAAGCGCCAAACCGGCCGGCGCGGAGCCGGGTTCCCATTCCGAGTCTCCCAATAAAACCGCGGGGGAAACCTTTCAGCCGCATCTTTGTCGGCACGCCGGAAGCGCCCCGGCAGAGCTGGCCGGCACCTGCGGTTGCCCGGTCAGTGGACGAGGACACGCAGATGCCCCACCTGCGTGCCGCATGTGCGCCGCCACTAAAAACGGTGCGATGCGAGCCATCCTCCGACCGAGGGTGGCACGGCTGGCCCGGGAAGTGGATTCGGGACGCGCCGGCTTCCGCAGCCAGCCCATTCCGGTTTTTGGACACCCCCGAAAAGGCCGACGGAGTTTCGGGCTCCTCGGCCCCGGAAAACCGAGGGAAAGGGCTCGGGACTTTTGAATCGCGGCTCAAAACCGAGATGTGCCCTCCGCTGTGCACGAATCCCATGGGCCCATCCACGCGCCGAGGGCCATCCCATCCACCAACCCGGGGCAACGCCGCGGGAAGCCGGCACCCCAAACCCCATCGCGCCCAGAAAAGGCGCAACTCGAGGAGGCCCATCGCGAGGGCCGGGTTTGCCACACTGAATGCCGCCCCTTCAGGCCGGAATGAATGAAGGCGCCCCGTTTCCCCGGGGCGTTGCCCTAGGCTGGTGAATTCCCGCCCCCATGGGGCAACAACACGGCGCGCCGAAGGCGCAACCGTTCGCCCGTCATGGGTGCGACCTCGTTGCGCAAGGGGGACGCCGGGTTGGTGGATTCTCCTTCCCAACGGGGCAACCGTGGTGTGCGCTGAGGGCGCAGCCATTCACCCGGCAACGAGGCAGCCGAGCCGCCCCTTGGGCGGCGCACGTGCGCGCCGTTGGGTCATCGCACGGCGCCTCGCGGGCGCGAATACCTTCCCGACCCTCCACGGGTTGGGAGGAATGAATCTCCAGAGGCTGCTTTGGAGGATCGTCGCGTGCGGCGCTGGCGCAGACAGGGCCCCGGCGCTGCGGATCGGCTGTCCGGCGCATTTCAGGTTTCGCACACCTCCGAAAAGCCCGGCGGGTTTTCGCGCGTCCTCGGCGCAGGAAGGTCGAGGGAAAGGGCATGGGCTTCGGATCCTTGCTTCCGGGCTTCATCACGGAAATACGCCCTTTCGCAGCTTCGGATGTACCGCAGACTTGTCTGGATGAGATGCGGTCGGCAACGTATGGGTCCGCGATGCCGAATCTCGCGACATTGACGCGTCGAGCCCGGGAAAGCGCGCCGCCTGAAGAAGCGGGCGATCCCGGAACAGCGGTCATGGGGCGTCCGTCGACTGCCACGCTCTTTCACGCGCCTCCGGAACGTCGAGACTGAATCCGCCATGAGCCAGTCCCCTGCCGATCCGCCCACCTCCGTGTCCGGCCCGACCGCGCCCGCCGCGCCGGCCAATCCACTGGCCGACGTCAAGCAACTGGGCATGTGGGCGGCGATCGCCAGCCTCGGTTACGTGTTTTGGGTCGTGGGGGCCATGGAGATGATCGAGCGCCTCGCCTACTACGGCGTGCGCGCCGTGGCCACGCTGTATGCCACCCGGCCCGCTTCGGAGCACGGCCTGGGCGTCACCATGGCCCAATTTGGCTGGCTGCTGTTGTGCTGGAATCTGGCCCAGTCTCTGGTACCGATTTTCACCGGTGGTCTCTCTGATCGCTACGGCTACAAACAGACCATCTTTGTTTCCACCCTCCTGAAATGCCTCGCCTACTTGATCATGGCCTGGTGGCAGACCTTCGCGGGCTTTTTTGTGGGCGCGATGTTCCTGGCGGTGGGGACGGCCGTCTTCAAGCCCGGCATCCAGGGAACGCTCATCAAGGCCACCAACCGCCTCAACAGCTCCATGGCCTGGGGCATTTTTTACCAAACGGTCAACATCGGCGGGTGGATCGGGCCCCTGATCGCCCTGCACATGCGCTCCCACATGGGCTGGCAGATGGTTTTTTACACCAACGCGGCGTTCATCTGTCTGAACTTTCTCTTGCTGCTGACCTACCGGGAGCCGGGACTCGAAGAACGGTTGGCCCGACGGGAGCGCATCCGCGCCGGCCTGGAGCAGGAAAAGCCCCTCTGGCGTGAAAGCCTGGCGGAACTGCGCAAACCCCACCTGACGGTGTATCTGCTCATCTTCTCGGTCTGGTGGTTGATGTTCCCCATGCTGTGGGACGTGCTGCCCAAGTATGTGGAGGACTGGGTGGACACGCGGCCCATGGTGACCTTCCTCTTCGGAGCGGACGGCGCCCAGAATGCTTTGGCGCGCTTTTTCCTGGGCATGGATTCGGCCGGACAGCACATCCAGCCCGAGGGCATCGTCAACATCAATGCGGGCATGATCATGTTGACCTGCTTTTTGTTTGCCGGCCTGAGCGCGAAAATGCGGGCCACGGACAGCCTGTTGGCGGGCACGTTGTTGATCGTGACCGCCCTGACCGTGTTCGGGATGACGCGGCAGGTGGGTTGGGCCGTGTTGGCCATGGTGATCTTCAGCGCGGGCGAAATGCTGGCCAGCCCCAAATACAGCGAGTTCCTTGGAAACGTGGCACCGCCGGACAAGAAGGCCATGTGGATCGGCTTCTCCCAGGCTCCCATCCTGATCGGTTGGACCATCGAAGGGAAACTGGGACCGCACCTGTACCACATGTTTTCCGACAAGGACCAGTTGGCGCGCCGGACCCTGGTGGAGGAGCTCGGATGGAGCCGGGATGCCGTGTCGCAACAGGCCCTGCCGGTGGGCGAGGCCTTCCGCAAGTTGGTGGAGGTCACCGGGCAATCGCCGGAGGCGCTCACCCGGGAGTTGTACGAGGCCTACCATGTGGGAACCACATGGTTCGTCTTCGCCGGCATCGGCGTGCTTTCGGCGGTGATGATTTATCTGTACGGTCGCTGGATTCGGAAGCTGGCCCAACGCCCGATGCAGCCATAAGCATCACTCGAGTCCCGCATCCCCGGGCGGCGCCTCTGAACCGGGCATTCCCTTCGGCCGGAATGACATCCGTCGCTCGGGCTTTCAGCGGCGCGCAGACCAGGATCGCTCTTGACGCCGCGGATCATGGAATGCAGGGCCGCCCCGTCGAGTCATGTCGCAGGGGCGGTGCGCTTTTCCGGCCGATCCACACTCATGGCAGCCCGGGCACCGCGCCCTCCCGCCGGTTCGTCACTATTTCGAGTAGAAACTGAGGATGGGGATGTCCCGGGGGTTGTTGCGGCCCAGCACCGCCACAAACGTGCGATGGACCCCGTTGACCTCGGCCTCCACGGTGACCTCGAAGGTGCGGCTGCGCTGATCCAGATAACGCGCGGCCGCCGTAGCTTCGGCAGGGGAAAGACCGGCACTGACCAGCATGTCGAGCAACGACAGCCCGGGGGTGCCCGCCGGGGTGTCATCCTCGGTGCCTTCGACCCCGTCGTAGCCGGCGCGCAACATCACGATGCGCGCCGCCCGGCCCTCGTCGATGAACGGCACCAGTTGCAGGGCACTGATGGAAGCGGTGTTGATGTTGAGCTTGCCCGAAGAGAATGTCGTGAACAGATCCACCAGGCCCACCGGAGGCGTCAGCGCCGAGGTCACCACGCCCAGCGCCGGGGTGCGCGCTCCGTAACGGCCGGCCACGGCGTTGCTGACCGCCGGCCCCCAGTAGAGTTCGGGCGTAATGCCCCGGACCAGCAGCAGTTCCGAGAGGTCATCCATCGGCCGGTTCTTGGCAAAGTACGGCGGGTCCAGCGTCTGGTAATAGTCGCTTTCGGCCCCGCTGAGGTGCGTGTCATCGTCTGCGTCGATCCAGTCCAGGATTGCGCTGACCAGGGCCGGGAACTCGCCCGGATCGACCCCCATCACGATGAAGGCCTGTTGCAGGATCAGTTCATCGGCCACGTTGATGTTGAACTTCCGCTCCAGATCCACGATGCGGACGGTGAATTTACCCGGGCCCAACTGGACGTCGGCCAGTTGCACGCCGGCCAGCGGGCTGTTGGAGGTGCAAAGTCCGCCCGGTCCGCCGGCCCAGACCTGGTTCAATGCATCGTACGGTTCGCACCCCAGGGCCAGCTGCTCGGCCAGCACATAACGGGCCAGTTCCACCCCGGACCGCCCCAGCCACAACAGTTCCGATTCGGAGGCCGCGTTGCGGGCCAGTTTGGTTTCCACCCGCATCGAATAGGCAAAGCCGCCGGCCAGGATCGACAGCACCAGCACCGTGATCATGACGATGATCAGGGCGATGCCGCCACGGCCGTGTTCTTTTGCCAACGTCAGACGCATACCCTCAAGGAGTGGGAGGCCCACCGGGCACCGGACCGGGCCCACCGGGCGTGGGCGCAGGAATGACGGGCGGCTGACCCGGGCCCTGCGGAATCCCCGGCGTCCCCGGAGCACCGGGCACCGGACCGCCCACGCGCGGCACCTGGAACTGCGGCGGCACCCCGCGGCTGGGCACGGCAACCACCCGGGTGACCACGCGTTCCTCACCGGAGCGCCGGGTGCCGGGTGGGTCCATCCGCAGCGCAACCCGAACCAGCGGCGGCAGTTGATTGGTCAGGGTCCATTCCTCCACCCAGTCCCCGGCACGCAGATCCCAGAATGCCAGCTCCAGCGACCTTACCTGCCGGGCCAGGATCAGGGGATGGTTCTCCTCGTCCTCGTCCAGATCGCGCACCAACGGGTGCTGTCGCAAGGTAAGCACGCGGTCATTGTCGGGTCCGGGTTCCACCCGGAAGATCACGCGGCGCACACTCAGGTCGCCGAATCGGCCGCTGCGCGGAAACGACGGGGGCAGCCGGGCCACAAAACTCAGCAAGGCTTCTTCGCCGCCCTGGGCGACAAAGCCGTAGTACTCCGCGTTGACCACCGAGAGCTGGGCCATCGTCAGGGCGTCTTCGAGGGTTTGCAAAGCGATGCGCGATCGCTGGGCCTGTGCCGCGGCCTCCAACCCTACTTTCGAGGCCCGCAGAATCGCCGTCCAACTCGAATAGATGGCCGCGACCACCAGACTCAGGATGGCCACCGCCAGCATCGCCTCCACCAACGTGAAGGCTCTGCACTTCCACCTGGCTCGCTGACGCCCCCTCATCGTCGCAACGGAGGAACGGCCGTCCCGGCCGGGGACGGGATCGGCGACTGGGTTTGGAAGAGCAACACGCTCATGGTGGAGACCTGACGGCCGCGGCCCTGTCGCGACCGCACCACCATGTCCACGCGCACCAGCCCGTTGGTGATGGGGATGACCTCAAAATCGAACTGCTCCTCCGGAAAGAGATCGCCAAAGTCCCCCGAAAACATCCCCTCCTCCAGACGATTGGACACGGTCAGAAACGCGGCCAGGGCCGAGGCATTCACGTGCTGCAGTTGCAGGGCTCGGGCATTGCGCAGCGAACTCGAGACCAGCGCCAGGATGGCGAACACGGCGGCAAAAAACATTGCCATCGCCAGCATCACCTCGATGAGGGTGAAGGCGGTGCGGCCCCCTCTCGAGGCTGTCCGTCGCAAAGTCGGGTGGCTGCAGACTGGCAGGTTCATCGGTTCCCCAGGGTTTCGACCCGGGCCAGGGCGGTGGTGACCTCCAGGGAGATCTTGCGATACTCGTTGCGGTCGGAGCGCAACACCAACGTCAGCTCATCGCAGGTGCCGTTGGGGAAGAAGCGCACGCGCGCCAGCTCGGCGTCTTTGAACTCCACGAAGTTCACATCCACCATTTCGAGGGCGATGCTATCCGGCAGCCGGGCCGACAGCCCGGAACGCTCCTCCAGCCGGTTCAGCGGGGAGCGAGCGACCGGCTCGGGCCCCGAACCCGCCTCCGCCTCCGCGGCCTCCTCCGTCCCGCCGGCCACCCACAACAGCTTCTCCTGCGGCCGGATCCACAACTCCACCGGGTGCCCCCCCAGAATGGCCCGCGCGCGCGCCGTGCTGCACACTTCCACCACGTCCGCCACCGCCTGGCGAAAATCGGCTTTCCGCCGCAACTGCGAAAACGCGGGGATGCTCATTGTCATTACGATCCCCAGGATGCCCACCACAATCATGATCTCGATGAGCGTCCAGGCCCCAGCGGACCGCCCCGGCCGAACCGCCACCGCCCCGTCCGCCTGCCGCTGTGCCCGGCCCCTGTGCATCACCGCCCTCCTCACCGTGCAATGTTCGAAGTAATGGCGAACATCGCCGACAAGACGCTGAGCAGGAGGAATCCGACCCCCAGGGCCATGACGATGATCAACACCGGTTCGATCAGGTTGGTCATCACCCGCAGGGCAATGCTCAGCTCGTTCTCGTAGGTGTCGGCCAGGTTGCGCAGCGCCCCCGGCACGTCTCCGGTTTCCTCGCCAATTTTCACCAGGTCCACCATCAGTTGCGGGAACAACTTGCTGCGGGCCAGCGGCTGGGCCAGCGTCTTGCCGTCGGTGACGTCCTCCCGTGCCCGGGCAATGGCCTCCTTGACCAGGCGATTGGGAATCACCTGTTCGGTGATCTTGAGCGCCGTGAGCACCGGCACGCCGTTTTCGAGCAACGTGGACAGCGTGCGCGCGAACGTGGCGAACAGGTGCAGACGCACCACGCGCCCGAAAATCGGGGCGTTCATCTTCCACTGGTCGATCTTTCGTTTGCCCTCCTCGGTGGCCTGGAAGCGATTGAACACGATCCACACTGCCAGCACCACCAGCAACAGCAACCACCAGTATCCACTCAGGAAATGACTGATGCCCACCACCAGCCGCGTCATCAGGGGCAATTCGACCTGCATGCCTTCGAACATGGTCAGGAACTTGGGCAGCATGTAGGTCATGAAGAAGAACATGATGGCCACGCCCACGAGCGCGACGAACGCCGGGTAGACCAGGGCGGAGCTGAACCTGGCCTGCACCTGGGCGAATCGCTCGAAATGTTCCGCCATGCGGCGGAGCACCTCCACGAGCGCGCCGCTCTGCTCGCCCGCCCGCACCATGTTCACGTACAGGTCCGAGAACACCACCGGCTGCTTCGCCATCGCATCCGAGAGACTCCGACCCTCCATGACCTCCTGCCGCAACTGGCGGGCCACGTCGGCCGGAATCCCGCGGCTTTCCAGGTGCGTCATGCTGTGGAGCGCCACCGTCAGGGGCATGCCTGCCTGCAGCAGGTTGGCCAGTTGCTGGGTGAAAGTGGCCAGCTCCTGCAGTCGGGGTTTGCGCGGCCGGCTGCGCCACGCCTGCCAACTGCTCGGCCACAATCGCCGCAACGTCGCCGCGGCGGATCCCCGCCCCCGGGCCGCGCCCTGCGCGCCGCCCTTGGTGGCGTCCACCGACACCGGGAACAGTCCCAGCCGCTCGATTTGAGCCAGCACCGCCGCGCGATCGGGCCCTTCCAAGACCCCTTCCACCACCTCGCCGGTTCGCCGGCGTGCTCTGTAGGCAAACTGAGGCATCGCTTCCTTGAAGCAAAAACCGCTGTCCCTGAAAAGTTTCGGCTGGATCGGGCGGCCCACCGGGGAACCGCAACCACGGCCCGGATGCGGGGCAACGTCGCCCGGACCACCCCGGGGCCGGGTCCGCGCTCGTTCCGACTAGCCGACGGGCTTGCGCCCGGGACCGGCCGCCGGCGTCCCCTCGTTCAGGCTGCCCCGGCGATATCCCTGCAGATCCACGGTGACGTGCGCGTAACCGATCTGCTTCAGGGCCTCGGCAACCCGGAGCGCCACCCCGTCGGCCAAAAACCTGGGCAACTCGTCGGGGCCCACCTCGATGCGGGCCAGCGCCGGGCCGGGCCGCCGCCCGGCAGTCTCCGCACTGACCGGGGTCGGCAACGCCCGGGCCTCTGGCGCGGCCCCCGGCAGCTCATGATGCCGGACCCGGACATCGCGGAATCCCAATCCTCGCAAGACCGCTTCGGCAGCCTCGATCATCCGCAGTTTCTCCGGCGTGACCGCCTCGCCGTAGGGCACCCGCGAGCTCAAACACGCCATCTGGGGTTTGTCCGCCGTCGGCAACCCCATCGCAGCGGACAGGGCGCGGATCTCCGACTTGGTCAACCCAACCTCCTTGAGCGGGGCACGCACCTGATGTTCCGCCGCGGCTCGGGCCCCCGGCCGCCAATCGCCCACGTCGCTGGCATTCTCCCCGTACACGATGACGGCGAAACCCTCGGCTCGCGCCAGCGGCACCAACACATCGAACAACTCGGTCTTGCAGAAATAACAACGATCAATGGGATTGGCCAGGTAGTTGGGGTTTTCGAACTCCCGCGTCCGCACCACGCGCACCGGGAAGCCAAACCGACGCCCCAGTTCCAGCGCCTCGGCCAGTTCCTGCCTTGGCAGGCTGGGAGAGTCCGCGATCACCGCCAGCGCCCGTTCCCCGAGGGTCTGATGTGCCACCACCGCCAGGAACACCGAGTCCACACCGCCCGAGTAGGCAATCAGACACGAGCCATACTCGCGCAGGCGCGCTCGCAACGCTTCCAGCTTCTCGTCCGGCACAGCCCCAAATTGACACCATTCCCCACGTCTGTCGAGCCGCAGGCCCTTCCCCGGGCATGCGCGTCGGCCGCCGGCGGGGTTTCGGGTCCGGGCGCTGGCCTTGCCCTCCCCTGCCCGAACCTCCATGCTGCCGCCGATGCAACCGTCACGCCAACCCCAGGAACCGCCGCTGTTGCGACTGGCGCGACGCCTCCAGGCGATCGCGCAAACCGGTTTGACCTACACGGAGGGAATCTACGATCGGCAGCGATATCTCGAGCTGACGGAACTGGCAGCCGAGTTGATGCACTGCAGCACCGACCTCCCGGTGATCGAGCTGCGCGAACTGTTCGCACGTCAATCCGGCTATGCCACGCCCAAGGTGGACGTCCGCGCCGCCGTCTTCCAGAACGACCAAATCCTGCTCGTGCAAGAGTCCGAAGATGGACTCTGGACACTGCCCGGGGGTTGGGCCGATGTGAACGACGCCCCCAGCGAGGCCGTACGCCGAGAAGTGCGGGAAGAAGCCGGCCTCGAGGTGCGCGTCACGAAGCTGGCCATGCTGCTGGATCGCTCCCTGCATCCGCACGAGCCGCCCTTCCCCTTTCACGTGTACAAGCTGTTCTTCCTCTGCGAGCCCGTCGGAGGCACCCTCCAGCCGGGGCTGGAAACCCGCGCCGCCGCCTTCTTTGCCCGGCACGATCTGCCGCCGCTTTCCCGAACGCGCGTGCTGCCCGAGCAGATCCAGCGCTTGTTCGACCACGCGCGCCAGCCCGAGTTGCCGACCGATTTCGATTGACTCCGGCCCGCCCCACCCGCGCCGCGCAGCGGCGGCCCTTCACTCCTCCAGAGTCGGATCCCAGCCCGCAGCCTCCCACCGCCGCAGTGCCTCCGCCACTCCCTCGCCGTGATCCAACCGGCTCACCAGGCCGCCCGCCCGCCGCACCGCCTTCTGCACCTCCGCCACGGCGTTGGCCGGTGCCGCCAGAAACCGCGCCACTTCCGGTCGCAGCATCGGCAGGTCATTGAAGTGGTCGCCGGCAGCAAAGACCCTCTCCGGACCAAACCCCAGCCGCCGCGCCAGTGCCGTCAGCGCCGTCCCCTTGTTGAACGCAGCATGGCAAAACCGCGCGTACACGTCGTTGCGAACGTAATCGAGGTCCGGGATTTCCCGGCAAAGCTGGCGCGCCCGCCGTTCGATGGCATCGGCCTCCGCCGGATGCGCCGCCACCACACAGAAGGGCGACCAGGCGTCGGCATAGACCGTGGCCCGGAATCGCTCCTCCACCCATGCGGCCAGCTCCGGCACCCGGGGCCGCAGCCGCTGGAACAGCTCCGCATGAGCCTGCTGACAGGCCCGATTCCACTCCTCCCAGGCCACGTATTCGGAATGCTTCCGCACGTAGATCTCCCGTTCCACCAGAACCAGAAAATCCGGCCAGACGTTCACCTCCGCCCGGGCCAGCGACTCCAACAGCGACGTCAGGTCCCGGCCGGTATTGATCACCCAGAACCCGCCCTGGCGCTGAAACCTTCCCACCCAGTCCAGCAACTCGGGCGCCAGAGGCGGCTGCTCGAACTCGGCGAAGATCGTCCCGTCAAAATCCGTTGAAACCAGCGCGATCTGTTGCTGTCCCACGTTTCCTCCTCCCATCCATCCGCGCAAACGCCCTGCTTCCCTCGGCCGCTTGGCCCGTGCCGCGGGCCTGCGGGGGCTTGCAGTGGCTTCCCGATCCTGTCGGGCGGGATCGAACCCGGGCCATTTAGCCATGATCGTACCTGACAGCAAGCCCGGGCCCACCGCATTTCGGTTTTTGCGGCCCGGGTTCGGGGATCCCAAGGAAGTGAATGCCGTTTACCCGCCGGCCTTTCCGCGCCGATGACGCATGGAATTCGGCCGGGCTTTCGGAGGTGTGCAAAACCTGAAATGCGCCGGACAGCCGATTCGCGGCGCCAGGGCCCCTGTCTGCGCCAGCGCCGCTTGCGACAATCCGCAAAAATCCATTCCCACCCAAACCGTCAAGGGTCAGAAAGGTAATCGCGCCCTCGGGGCGCCGTGCGATTGACCCAACGGCACGCAGGTGCGCCGCCCGAGGGGGCGGCACGGGGTGCCCGTTGCCGTGGGAATGGTTGTGCCTCCAGCACGCAACATGGTTGCCCCAGCGGGGCGTGAATTCGCCAGCCGGGCGTCGCCCTTGCGCACTGGGGTTGCACTGATACGGACGAAGTCTTGACCCATCGGCGCGCCGTGCTGTTGCCCCATCGGGGCGAGAATCCATCAGCCCAGGGCAACGCCCTGCGTAAACGGGCGCCGTCATTCATCCCGCCCCGGAGGGGCGGAATTCGGCGGGGCACGCCCGAGCCCCGCAACGGGGGTCGTCGGGTTGCGCCCTTTCAGGCCATGGTAAGTTGGGGAACTGAATCCCCGAGGCGTCGCCCTGGCCTTTCGAATGCAATGCGCCTTTGGCGCGTGGATCGGCCCGTGGGTTCCGATGGCCCCCCGAAAGGGCATTTCCGTTTTTTGAGCCCGAATCGAGGATTCCGACAGAATGCCGTTTTGCCCCGGCCTTCCCGCGCCCGGTACCCCGAGATTGCGCCGGGCTCGCGGGGATGTCCAAAACCTGAAGGGCACCTGCGGGGGACGGAGGGCGGGTTTTTGGCCTTGCGCAGGCCCGGGACGGTCGTATGCTTGCCGGTCGCCTGGACTCCGCGGGTGCGGATGTTCCGCAAGAGGCTGAGAAACGAGAAGTCAACGTGTAACCTAACTTGCGGTCCCCGGGGAAGACCCGGGACCGGCCCCGGCTCGAGGCCGGGGAGCAACCTCCGTTGCCGTTGCAACGACTGGTTCGTTAGGCAATGGAGCATTCGGCAGCGCCCCCCAGGGTGCGTTCCCAAACGCTCCACAGCATTCAGAGAAGGCAGAGAACTCTATGTTCACCATGGAAGACGCCATGAAGCAAAGCCCGATGCGCTTTGCGGTTGGCGAAATTGTCCCCGGCACCATCATTGAAGTCCGCCCCAAAGAGGTTTTGGTGGACATCGGCTACAAGAGCGAAGGGGTCATCCCCCTGAGCGAGTTCGAGGAACCCGAGTCCCTCCATCCCGGCATGCAGGTGGATGTCCTGATCGAGAAACTCGAGGACAAGGACGGCATGGTGGTGCTGTCCCACGAAAAGGCCGTGTTCAAGAAGAACTGGGAACGCATCCTGTCGATCTGCAACGAGGGCGGACGCATCCAGGGCAAGGTCAAAGCCGTGGTCAAGGGCGGCCTGCTGGTCAACGTGGGGGTGGAGGCCTTCCTGCCCGCCTCCCAGGTGGACATCACGACGCCCAAGAACCTTTCCCAATACGTGGGCAACACGTACGAGTTCAAGGTGGTTCGCATCAACCCCGAACGGCAGAACATCGTGTTGTCCCGGCGCGAGGTCATTGAGGAGGAGCGGGCCCGGCGCCGCGCCCAACTGCTGCAGGAAATGATGCCGGGCGACATCCGCAAGGGTCGCGTCAAGAACCTCACCGATTTTGGTGCCTTCATCGATCTGGACGGCATCGACGGTCTGCTGCACATCACCGACATGAGCTGGGGGCGCATCGGGCACCCGTCGGAGCTGCTCAAGGTGGGTCAGGAAATCGATGTCGTGGTCCTCGACGTCAATCGCGAGAAGGAACGGGTGAGCCTCGGCCTCAAACAAAAGACGCCCAATCCCTGGGATCAGATCGAGACCAAGTACCCCGTGGGCTCGCGCGTCAAGGGCAAGGTGGTCAACCTGGTGCCCTACGGCGCCTTCGTCGAGCTGGAACCCGGCGTGGAGGGCCTCGTCCACGTCACCGAACTGTCCTGGACCAAGCGCATCGCCAAACCGTCGGACGTCCTCCAGCAGGGCCAGGAGATCGAAGCCGTCGTGCTCAGCATCAATCGCGAGGAACAGAAAATCTCGCTCGGTGTGCGCCAGCTGGAACCCAACCCGTGGGACACGATCGACCAGAAGTACCCACCGGGCACCCGCGTCAAGGGCAAGGTGCGCAACCTCACCAGCTACGGCGCCTTCATCGAACTCGAGGAAGGCATCGACGGGATGGTCCACGTCTCCGACCTGTCGTGGACGCGCAAGATCAATCACCCGTCCGAAGTGCTCAAGAAGGGCGACGAGGTCGAGGCCGTGGTGCTGGAAGTGGACAAACCCAACCAACGCATCGCCCTGGGCATCAAACAGCTCACCCCGGATCCCTGGGAGCGCATCGACGAGCTCTACAAGGTGGGCGACCTGGTCACGGGCAAGGTCACCAAGCTGGCCAGCTTCGGCGCCTTCGTCGGACTGCAGCACGACATCGACGGTCTGGTCCACATTTCCCAAATCAGCGAGGAACGCGTGGACAAGATCAAGAACGTGCTCAAGGTGGGCCAGGAGGTCACGGCGCGGGTCATCAAGATCGATCGCGCCGAGCGCCGGATCGGCCTCTCCATCAAGGCCGCCCACTACACCGAGGAACAACTGCGCGAAGAGCAGAAGCTGCTCGATCAGCTCAAGCCCGGCGAGGACCTGGTCGCCCTGCAACACGCCTTCGAAGCGGCCGAGGAAGAACGCGAACAGGAGGAAAGCGAGTCCGGACGCTAGGGCCTGCCCGTTCTCCAGCCGGGACATCTCTCCCCGCATTCACGCGGGCGGATCGGCACTGCACGGTCCGCCCGTTTTGTTTTGTTCCGGCCGGACCCCGCGCCCACCGGGTCAACGCTCCCACCGCCATTTCCCTTGGAGCCCGCGGACCCGGGCCTCGGGAGCTCATGCCATCGGCCCTCGGACATCGCGATGGACCGGGTCGTAAAACCGGATTGCCGGGTTGCGCCCCGCCGGGGCTTTCACTAGGTTGGCGCGGACTGGACATGAGCGATCGCAATTTCAAGGTCTATATCGACGGCAAATTCTATCCGGGGCCCCGGGCGAAGATTTCGGTTTACGATCACGGATTGCTCTACGGAGACGGGGTGTTCGAGGGGATCCGGGTGTACAATGGCCGGGTGTTTGCGCTCAGGGAGCACGTGGACCGGTTGTTCGCGTCGGCCAAGGCCATCCTGCTGAAGGTCCCGCTGACCCCCACGGAGATGGTGGAGGCGGTGGTCAAAACCTGCCGCGTCAACCGCATGCGCGAAGGGTACATCCGGTTGATTGTCACCCGGGGCGCCGGGACGTTGGGATTGAACCCGAACAACTGCGAGCGGGGCTCGGTGATCATCATCCCGGGGCCGATTCAGCTGTATCCCCGGGAAACGTACGAAAACGGGTTGGCGATCATCACCGTGCCCACGACGCGCAACCTGCACAATGCCATCAACCCGGCCATCAAGTCGCTGAACTACCTCAACAACATTCTGGCCAAGATCGAGGCCCTCAATGCCGGGTGCGACGAGGCGGTGATGTTAAATGCGGAGGGCTATGTGGCCGAATGCACCGGGGACAATCTGTTCATTGTCCGGGAGGGCGAGCTGCAGACGCCGCCCTTGTCGGCCGGCGCGCTGCGGGGCATCACGCGCCGGGTGGTGATGGATCTGGCACGGCAGCAGGGTTGGCGCGTGACCGAACCGCACCTGACGCGGTACGACCTGTACACGGCCGACGAATGCTTCCTGACGGGCACGGCGGCGGAGATCGTGCCGGTGTCCCGGATCGACGGCCGCACCATCGGAAGCGGTCGCCCCGGGCCGGTCACCTTGAAACTCATGGAGTTATACCGGAATTTAACCCGGGAGACGGGCGAACCGATCTTTCCCGCACGGGTATGAAATGCTGTGTTTGCAAGGAACGCGAGGCCACGGTGCATCTGACCCAGATTGTGGGTGACAAGATGCAGAAGCTGGATCTTTGCGAGGAATGTGCCCGCAGCAAGGGGGTCAACGACCCTACCGGCTTTTCGCTGGCGGACCTGTTGCTCGGCCTGGGGTCCTCCCAGGAAGAGGAGCCGGCCACCAAGTCGGGCGAGCTCCGGTGTCCCCATTGCGGCTTCACCCAGACGGATTTCAAGAAGCTGGGGCGGTTCGGTTGCCCCGAATGCTATCAGACCTTCGCCGACGGCCTGGAAAACCTGCTCAAAACGATGCACAAAGGCACGCGGCACGTGGGCAAGGTGCCCGCCGCGTTTGCCGGACTGCACACGATGAAGGAACGCCTGGAGCGCCTGCAACAGGAGCTGGCCCGAGCCGTCCAGGAGGAGAACTTCGAACGAGCCGCCGTCTTGCGCGACGAGATCAAGCAGTTGCAGGCGCGCCTGACGGCGCCCGGGGGGCGTTGAGCCATGGAGTTGAAGGAGTTTCTTGCCCCCGCCTCCGAAGTGGCCCGCCGCACCGGGCCGCAGGACCGCATTGTGTTCTCCAGCCGGGTGCGTCTGGCGCGGAACCTGCGGGGATTCGCGTTTCCGGGATGGGCCAAAAAGCCGGATCGCCTGCAGGTGTACGAGCGGGTGGCCGCGGCCGTGACGGGATTGCCCGCTCTGCAGGGATGTTTTTGCGAGGCGCTGGACCGTCTCTCCACCCTGGACAAGCAGTTGCTGGTGGAGCGGCACCTGATCAGTCGGGAACATGCGGCCAAGAGCGCCGGCAGCGGCGTGGTCTTGAATCGCGAGGAGACCTTCTGCCTGATGATCAACGAAGAAGATCATCTGCGGATGCAATCCCTGCGGCCGGGGCTGCAACTGCGCGAGGCGTGGGCGGAGCTGGACGCGCTCGACACGGAGCTGGAATCGCGCCTGGAATATGCCTTCAGCCCGCAGTGGGGGTATCTGACGGCCTGTCCGACCAACGTGGGCACCGGCATCCGGTTCAGTGCGATGTTGCATCTGCCCGGCCTGGTGTTGTCGGAGCAGATCAACGGCGTGATCCAATCGGTGAACAAGCTCGGCCTGGCGGTGCGGGGTCTCTATGGCGAGGGCACCGAGGCCCTGGGGAACGTGTTCCAGGTGTCCAACCAGATGACACTGGGCGAGTCGGAGCAGACGATTCTCGAAAAGATCGACAAGGTACTGCGGCAAATCATCGAGCTGGAAGAGAACGCGCGCGCCACCCTGATCGAGAAGAACCCCAAGATGGTGTACAACCACATCGGGCGCGCCTACGGCATTCTGGCCAATGCCCACATCATCGCCTCCAAGGAGGCGATGAACATGTTGTCCCTGATGCGGCTGGGAGTGGACCTGGGCATGTTCCCCGGAGTGGACCGCTCGTTGACGGATGAATTGTTCCTGCTGATCCAGCCGGCGCACCTCCAGTTGCTGCATCAGGAGAAGCTGCAGGCGGAGGAGCGCGACATTCTGCGGGCTGACCTGATTCGAAACCGATTGAAGACGGTGAGCCGGCCCGGACCGCCCCTGCCCGCCGCAGGGTCCGGTGGGTGAGACGGGGCCGGCCCCGGTGATTCACGGTGCGGCGGCCCAGAACGGGGCGGGCTCAGAGGCGCCGGGGGACGCATCGGCAGCGGGACGCAACATCATCTCGGCTGCCGCGTCCGCGAAGCGCAGACCGGTGGGTGTGAGTCGGAAGCGGTCGGGCTCACGCACACCCCAGCCGCGGCGTTCCAGTTCCTCCAGTTCGGCCGCCCATTCCTCGCGGAGATCGTACCCGGTGCGGCTTCGGAACTCTGCGTAGGGCCAGCCGGCCACCACGCGCAGGCCGAAGGCGGCGGTCTCACCGGCCCGGGCCAGCGGGGGCAGGGCTTCGCGCCAGGCCAGGGCCCGACCACCCTGTTCCAGGGCTTCGCACCACGCCGGGGTGTGCGCGAGGTTGCGCGTGCGCACGCCGCGCACGTAAGAGACGGCACTGGGGCCGAGGCCGTAGAAATCGCCGCCGCGCCAGTAATTGATGTTGTGCCGGCAGGCGTAAGCGGGGAATTCGGTGCTCAACGGGCCTGCGCAGCCCGCGGAGCCCCGATGGTTGCGGGCGAAGTTGGCCACCTCGTACTGGTGGAACCCGGCATCGGCGGTGCGCTCGAGGAGCCGATCGTACTGCGCGCAAATGAGGTCCTCGTCGACTGCGAACGCCCCGGCCTGCAGTTGTGCAAAGAGCGGCGTGTCCTCCTCGTAGATGACCTCGTAACAGGAGAGGTGTTCGCTCTGGAGGGCCAGGGCTTCCCGGAGGGTACCTTTCCAACTGGACATGGTTTGGCCGGGAATCCCGAACATCAGATCCAGATTGACGTTGTCGAATCCGGCGCGGCGGAGGAGGTCGTAGGACCGGAACACTTGTTCGGGTGTGTGAATTCGGCCGAGTCGGTCCAGGAGCGCAGGATCGAGCGTTTGCACCCCCAGGGAGATCCGGTTGACGCCGTGGGCGCGGAGGAGTCGGGCCTTGTCCGCGGAGAGCGTGGCGGGGTTGGCCTCCACGGTGAACTCGGCGGCGCCCAGCAGGTTGAGTCGCTCCATGGCCCGGAAGATCTGCTCCCAATGGCGGAGGGTGAGCAGCGTGGGGGTGCCGCCGCCGAAGAAGATGGTTTGCGGGCGCAGGTCGGGTGCAACGCGTTCCAGCTCCCGAAGGAGAGCCCGCACGTATCGGTCCATGAGGCTGGCGTCTGCAGCTTCCGAGTAAAAGGCGCAGTAGCTGCATTTCCGTGCGCAAAACGGCACGTGAATGTAGAGACTGGCGACCGGTCCGGTCATCGCAGGAAAAGGGAGCACAGGGCGACCTCGGGCTCAAGAGGTGGCGGGGCTCGCTGGTGCGGCCGAGGGGGTCGGGGCGGAGGTGGGCGGGGCGGGCGCGGGCGCGGTGGCCTGCTCGATTTGATGGCGCAGGACGAACATGAGGGCTTTGAGACTCAGCTCCACGAACAGGAACGGCTTGGCGATGAAGTCATTGCCGCCGCTCATGGTGGAGCTGGTGCGGGCCTGGAAATCGGTGAGGCTGGTGACGAAGACGACGGGGGTGCGTGCGTGCGCCGGCAGCGTGCGCAATCGACTGCAGAGACTGAAGCCGTCCATGCCGGGCAGGTCCACATCCAGCACGATCAGATCGAACCGATTATCCGTCAGGAGACGCAGGGCGGTTTCGGCGTCCTCCACGGCCACGGCGCGGATCCGGGCCTTGTCGAGCGAGTGGGTCACGGCACGCCGGGCCAGCGGCTCATCGTCCACGACCAGGGCGGTGCCCTGCGGGAGGGACTGGAGTTCCGGCAGGTGAACACGCTGGCCGAGCCAGTGGAAAAAGTCCACGGCGCCGGCCACGGTGCGAAGGGTCGACGGGGTCCAGGCTTCGGGCTTTTCGACCAGTTCGCGCAGAAGGGCTTCGAACAGGTCGGCCACGCGGGCCAACAGGTTCACGCCGGCCAGCCCGGCGCTCCCGGCGAAGGCGCGCACGCGGTGTTGGAATTGCTGGAGCTGTTCCAGGCGCTCGGCCGGGGAGCCGGCGCGATTGAGGCTTTGGAGGTGCGCGCGAAAGGCGGCCAGGGTCTGGGGCAGCGAGAGCAGGAAGTCGCGGCGCAACTCGGCCTGGAAGGAGGTGTCGGCATCCAGCGGGCCGGGCTCGGTGGCCGGACTGGCAGAGCCGACTGCGGCCCTGGCGGGGCTTGCCTCTGGGACCGGCCGCAGCAGGTTGCGAATGGTGTCGACCACCACCTTGGGGGTGGTGTTGGCCTTGGCGAGGCATTTGGTGGCGCCGGCTTTCCAGGCTTCCTGGACCAGGGAAGTGAGGTAGGTACCGCTGAGGACAATGATGGGAACGGTTTGAAAGTCGGGCTCGGCCCGCAGTGCGCGCAGCACCTCCAGCCCGGTCAATTTGGGAAGGAGCAGATCCAGCAGGATGACGTTCGGCCGCCACTCGCGGGCGCGCTGAAGACCGGTTTCGCCGTCGGAGGCCACTTCGACCTGGAACCCCTCCAGGGAGAGTTTGTTCCGGTAAATGCCGGCCACGACGGGATCGTTCTCGATGAAGAGGACCTTGTTCATGCCTGGGCCGCAGGTGGGGGGGAGCCGCCCGGCTCGAGCCAGGGCTGCACTTGCGACTGGATTTGCTGGAACTCGTGTTCGGCCTGGGCGAGCAGTTGGGGCAATTCCGAAAGATCTCCCGCCTCTGCGCGCGCTTCCATCCGCCGGAGGAGCGGGGTGATCCGGCGCATGCCGCAGGTGGCGCTGGCGCCGGCGCAACTGTGGGCGACGCGACGCACCTCGGCGGCGTTGCCGGCAGACACGGCCGCACGGAGCTGGTTGAGCTGTTGGGTGGTCTGTTGGAGGTAAAGACTCACCAGTTCGCGCAGGTTGTCCATGTCCCCTTCGGCGAATTCCAGCAGCCGTTTCATGTCCACGGCCGGTTCTTCGGACGGAGTGGGACCGGGATTGGATTGGGCCGGGGCCGCCGCGGCGGGGGCGGCGGCGGCCTGAAACACGGGACCCCAGCGTTCCACGACCTGGCGGACATCCTCGGGACGGATGGGTTTGGCGAGGTAATCGTCCATGCCGGCAGCCAGGCAACGGTCCCGGTCGCTTTGCATGGCGCTGGCGGTCATGGCCACGATGACGATGCGTCGATTGAAATGCGGCGGGGGTTGCGGGGCGTTTTGTCGTTCGCGAATGGCCTGCGTGGCGGCCAGGCCGTCCATTTCCGGCATCTGCAGATCCATGAAGACCAGGTCGTAGGGCTCGCGCTCCAGGGCCGCCAGCGCTTCCAAACCATTCTGGGCCACGTCGGCTTTGTAGCCGAGCTGCTGCAGCAGTCGCAGGGCAACCTTTTGGTTGATGAGATTGTCTTCGCAGAGCAGTACGCGCATGGGGAGCCTCTGAGCGGTGGTGGGGTCGAGTTTTCCCGGACGCGCCGCCGGAGCAGGGGCCGGGCTTGGGGTGGCGCCGAGGAGGCGGCCGAGGGTTTCCTGAAGGGCGACGGGTTTGGTGGGCTTCATCAGGCAGGCAGCAAACCTTGCGCTGGCGATTTCGGGCGCGTCCACCCGCACGCCCATGGCGCTGAGCAAGACCAGGGGGAGTCGCTCGCCGGCGGGCAGTTTGCGGATTTGATGGGCCAGGGTCAGGCCGTCCATTTCCGGCATGCGCAGGTCGAGGATGCCGACGTCAAAACGCTCTCCCTGGCGGAGCCAATCAAGAGCTTCCAAAGGACTGCCGGTGGCGCGGGGCTGCATCCCCCAACGGGCGGTCGCGCGGAGCAATTGTTCCCGACAAGTGGCGTTGTCATCCACGATGAGCACGCGTCGGCCCGTCAAATTCGGAGTGGCAGGGCGCGGGCTCACGGCCGTCGAGGCCGGGCGCAGGGGAAGGGTGAAATGGAACGTGGAGCCTTTTTGCACCGCGCTTTCGACCCAGATTCGGCCCCCCATGGCTTCAACGAGGCTTCGGCTGATGGCCAGGCCGAGGCCGGTGCCCCCGTACTGACGCGCGGTGGAGGCGTCGACCTGGCTGAAGGACTTGAACAGACGGGGCAGGCGCTCCGGGGGGATGCCGATCCCGGTGTCCCGCACGGAAAAATGCAGCCAAAGGGGCGCATCGGCGCGCGGAGGTTCGTGCGGGTCGGACAACAGCCGCACCGTCAACACCACTTCCCCCACATGAGTGAACTTGACGGCGTTGCTGAGAAGATTGACCAGGACCTGACGGATGCGGTTGATGTCCCCGATGAACATCTCCGGCATCCCGTCGTCCATCAGGTAGGTCAGTTCGAGTTTTTTCTCGGCCGCCTTGGCGGCCAGGACATCCAGGGCTTCCTCGACGCACTGGCGGAGGTTGAACGGCAACTGTTCGAGCTCGAGTTTGCCGGCCTCGATTTTGGAGAAATCGAGGATCTGGTTGATCAGGCTCAGGAGGGCCTCGCCGCTGGAGTGGATGGTTTCGACGTAGGTTCGCTGTTCGGGTGTCAACGGGGTCTCTCGCAGCAGGCCGCACATGGCGATGACGCCGTTCATGGGCGTGCGGATTTCGTGGCTCATGTTGGCCAGGAATTCCGCCTTGGCGCGGGCGGACTGTTCGGCGGCCTCCCGGGCGGCGGCCAGCTCTCGATTTGCGCGGGTGAGCTCGTCCTGGAGGCGTTTGGTACGCAGAACGGCGCGGATGCGCGCACGCAGTTCGGTGGCTTCGAAAGGCTTGGTGACATAGTCGGCCGCACCGGCCTCGAAACCACGGAGTTTGTCCTGCGGGTTGTTCCAAGCGGTGACGACGACCACCGGGATGGATTGGGTCTGCGGTGCGGCTTTGAGTTGGTGCAGCAGGGCCAGCCCGTCCATGTCCGGCAGACCCAGGTCCAGCAGGATCAGGTCCGGCTCCCGTTCACGAATCCGCTGCAACGCCCCCGCGGCTGTGGCTGCGCAGTCCAGGTCCAATCCATCGTGTGCCAGCAGGCTGGCCAGGATCTCGGGCAGCTCGGGGTCGTCCTCGACCAGCAGGACGCGGGCGGGACGATCCTCCGGCTTTCCGCCTGCCAGCCCGGCGGTCACACTCGTTTGGCCGGTCGCATTCATGATGCATCGAGCGTTGTCCGGTATTGAACAACAAGGCGCCGCCCTCGCCAACGGGATTCTTCGGCCGCAGAAGCGGAAGTCTGAAGAGGGAAAGGCCAAAGAAAAACGTAAAGCCACCCCACCCTGATTCCAGGAGTCGAACAGGGCGGCCGAAAGGTCGCGGTTCGGCCCGGATCAATCCGCGCCCGACCTTTCCCGGAAGCCCGGGCTTTCGAGGCGTACTCAGCCGGTGACGTGTCCCCGACGGCGATGCGCCAGCCAGATCACGGCCCCCAGCCCCAGCAGCGCCAGAACAGCCGGCTCAGGGATCACTGCGATGCGAACCTTGCCGAAGTTGTCCACCGTGGCGGGATCGGCGTTCGGACCCGTGAGCATGAACCCGAACTGGGTGACATTGCCGGGGGCAATGGTCCGGTTGACGGAGAAAGGCTGTCCGGAGCTGAGCGCAGCGGTGGTCATGCCCACCCAACCGTAACTGGAAGTGAACTCCTTGATGAAGGCCACTGCGGTGTAGGGCCCCACCAGCGAGTTCTCCAGGGTCGTCCCGGAGAAACTCACCGCCTGCCCACCCCACGCCGTGCCCATGTCCACGTACAAATTGGCCTCCATCCATTTGTTGGGCTGACCGTTGACCACCCAGTACGGATCGGACGGGTTCCAAGTGTTCACGTTGGGTCCGAGCCGGACCTCCGTGGCGGACCAGACCGCGGGCAGGTCGTTGACCGCCCAGCCACTGCCCCAAAGGTAGTTGCCCTGACTGTTTCCTCCGGAAAGCTCGTAAACGTTCATCCAGCCGCTCCAGCTCAGCGACGGATCCACCACTGCATTCTGGGCGCTGGCCAGGGGGGTCAGGGAACCGAATGCGCCGAAGAGAAGGCCCGAGGCAAGCAGCGTTCGCAACGTTTTCATGGCCATGGATCTCCGAGTGTTTCGTGATTGGTTGTCAGGACACGCCCATTCAACGCGCCCCGATGGCTCTCGTCAACGGTTTTTCAGCGATGTCCGTCCACCGGCAGCGCATTTCAGGTTGTGGACCCCCCTGAAGAATCGGCGGCAGTTCGGGCTCCCCGGCCCGCGAAGGCCAGGAAAAACGGCACTTCCCCGAGATCCTTACATTCAGGCTCAAACATGAAATGCGTCCGGGGCCCGGGGAGGCAACTTGCCGGGATCGTGTCGGAGGCTCCAAACCCCGCGGCGGGACAGCGGGGAGCGGGTTCCGCCAAGCCAGCACCCGGCACAGGGTATCTCGCCCGGGAAACGGTCGGGGAGTGTCTCGATTCGAGCCTTTTTGAACCATTTCCGCAGGGGCGGTTCAGAATTTGTTTGTTCTCTTACGGAACGCGCCTAGTATCGGGTCGGCGTTGCAACCCACACTTCCGGCGTCCTGGTCCGGATGACCCTTCCATGACGGGAGAGTCCTCGAACGCTTGCACCCTTGGTGGGTGAATGGACTGCCGTCGGAAGCCCGGAAGCACATTGTGGGGAGCCGCGCAGCGGATGGAAACCGTATGTCCAATGCTGGAAGCGAGGGAAGCGGTGTGGCAGTGACCGGGCTCGGGCTGACCGAGGTGTTTCGGGACAGCCTGCCCTGCGGTCTGTTGGTGGTGGACGCGGCTGACCGGGTTTGTTGGGTGAACACCGCCGCGACACGGCTCCTGGGTGGGCAACCTGCGGACTGGGTCGGGCAGCCGATGGAGTCGCTGCCCGCGCCGCTGGTGGCTCTCCTGCGTGAACCCATGCCTGAAGGCACCGAAGAGTCGGGGCGGGACCTGGAGTGGGAGGATCCGCGGTGGGGCCGCATGATTTGCCGGGCCACCGTGGCCGGCCTCAGCACCCCGGGAGGCGAACGGCTGCGGTGGCTGACGCTGCAGGATCTGCGGCCGTTGGAACGGGTGGAACGCGAGCTGGTGCGATTGGATCGACTGGCCAACATCGGCACCCTGGCCGCCAGTGTGGCGCACGAAATCAAGAACGCGTTGGTGGCCATCAAGACCTTCGTGGAGCTGGCGCACTCCGGCGAAAAGCCCGCTGAATTGGGCGAGGTGGCTCTGCGCGAGCTTAAGCGCGTCGAGTCCATTATCCTCCAGATGTTGCGATTCACGGGGGCCCCCCGGCAGCAGGCGGGACGCGTGCGACTGCGGGACATTTTGGAGCATTCGTTGCGACTGGTTCAGGAGCCGCTCAAACTCAAGGCCATCCGCCTCGAACGGCGCTATGGAACGGAGCAGGACTGGATCCTGGGCAACGAATACCAGTTGGAGCAGGCGTTCGTAAACCTGTTGATCAATGCCGTCGAATCCATGACCACCGGTGGGACCCTGACCCTCGAAATTGCGCCGGCCGGGCCTTCGGACCCAACGCCGGCCCTGCGAGAGGGGCCGGCAACCGGCCCGTTGCTGCGCGTCACCGTGGCCGACACGGGCTCCGGCATTGCCCCGGAAAACCTGCCGCATGTGTTCGAGCCGTTCTTCACGACGAAGCGAGAGGGGACCGGCCTGGGACTGGCCATCACGAGGCGCATTTTCGAAGAGCACCAGGCGGCCGTGAGCGTGGAAAGCCGGCTGCACCACGGCACGGCTTTTCATGTGTTGTTCCCCCCGGCCCCCTCTGCCTGAACCGGCCATGGACGCGGTGCCGGAGCCTGCGGAAGCGACCGCCGGACGCGTACGTCTGGCGCTGGCCAGCGACATCCACTATGCCGGTCCCCGGGAGCAGGCCCGGGGCGAGGACGCCGACCTGCTGCAGATTCCGAATCCCATCCAGCGCGCCGCGCTGCGCTGTTGGCGGCACCGATTCTGGATGCGCCATCCCCTGGGAAACAACGCGCTGTTGGATCGATTCCTGGAGCAGGCCGTGCAGGCCGAATGTACCCACGCCATCGTCAACGGGGACTACGCCGCCGACACCGCCAGTCTGGGACTGAGCGACGAAGGCACCTGGGAAAGCGCCTGTCTCTGTGTGCACCGGTTGCGGAAGGTTTTCGGCGACCGGTTGCGGTTGGTGATTGGCGACCACGAGCTGGGCAAGCTCAGTTTCTTCGGGCATTACGGCGGATTGCGACTGGTCAGTTGGGAACGGGCCACGAAAGGCCTGGGGCTGGCGCCGGTGTGGGCCTGGGATCTGGGCGTGTACCGACTGATCGCGGTGACCTCCACGTTGGTGGCACTGCCGATGTTCCGCCGCGATATGTTGCCGGAAGAGCGCCCCCTCTGGGAACATTTGCGGCGGGTACACCTCGAGGAACTTGCGGCTGCTTTGCAGCCGCTGGCCCCGCACCGGCGCTGGATCCTGTTTTGTCACGATCCGACGGCCCTGCCGTTTCTGGCAGAGCTTCCCGCGGTCCGACAGCACCTGGATCAGGTGGCCCTCACGGTCATCGGCCATCTGCACTCGCCGCTGATCTTGTGGAAGAGCTGGTTGCTCGCAGGAATGCCACGGGTGCGCCGGCTGGGCGTGAGTGTGGAGCGCATGAGCGGGGCGTTGCGACAGGCCGCGGTTTGGAAACAATTCCGCGTACGACTGTGTCCGTCCTTGGCAGGAATTCAGCTTGAGCGCGGTGGCGGGTGGGTGGAGTTGGAACTGAGCCCGGCAGGGGACAGACCGTTCGGTTGGCGGGTCCACAAACTGCGGCGTGAGTCTGCGCGGGTCCACCGGTGAACCCAACCCGAGCACGGGATCCTGACTCATCGATCCGCACGCGGGGTCACGCAAGCAGGACAAGCGACCAACGGGGGCAAGGGGCGCGTCTCCATTTTTAGCGCTGGACTCAAGAATCCCATCGAAACTCTGTTTCCTCGCGGATTTCGCCTGCGGGGCAGGCCCGAAACTGCGGGGAGCCTTCAGGGGCGCTCGAAACCGGAGACGTGTCGGACGATGGATCTGAGGCGCCAGGCAACCTGCCTGAGGCAACGCTGCAAGCGACGATCTCCCGGAGCAACGCCATGTGGACTCGTTTCCACCAGACAGAACACAGGTCGGGGGCTTTGCGTCTCTGGCCAGCAGTGTGTCCGCCCCAACAGGGCGGCATTCGTCAGTCCAGGGCAACGCCCTGGGCAACCGGGTCGCCAAGATATAGGCCGCCCTGAAGGGGCGGCCTTCGGCGTGGCAGGTCCGGCCCTCGCGAGGGGCGTCCTCGGGTTGCGCCCTTTCAGGGCGCGGCCCGTTTTTGGGCTGCGCGTTGCCCGGGGCGTTGCCCCGGGCTAGCGAATCGATGCGCCTTCGGCGCGGGGATTGCCCTGTGGGGTCCGTGGACAGCGGAGCAGCGCACTTCGGTTTTTGAGCCCTGAATTCAAGAACCCCACGGAAGTCCCGTTTTTCCCCTGGCCTTCCCGTGCCGAAGACGCCCAAGAGTCTGTCGAGCTCTTCACGAATCTCCAAGATCTGGCAGCGGGCGCAGCGCAAGGGGGCCTCCCACGTCTCACGGCGGCACCGTGCGACGTTGCCATTCCCCGCCGCTCTTGATCCGCCAGCGATCCGCGTAGAGGCCGATGCGCTCGAACGGGATGTGTGCGAGTCCGAGCCGCCCGGCTGCCGCCGGGTCCCAGCGCAAGCGCCCGTCGGGACCCGACGCCAGAGCGGTCTCTTGCGGGTATTCGCGGTTGGCCTCGGCCTGCGTGGAGCGCGGCGCATGAAGCAACAGGGTGGGCGTGCGCACGGTCACGTTGCTCCGGACCAGATTCCGGTTGGCCTGCTCGAGCAACTGCCCCAGCTCGGGATAGCGCGCCAGGTAAAGCCCGCGATCCAGCCGGGCTGCCGCCCAGGCATTGCTGGCATATTGGCGCCAGCGCAACTCATCCCATGGGCTGAAGCTGACGGCCACCGGAGTGTCCACGAAAAGATTGGCTTCGATGCGATTGTCCCTGCCCCCGTGGATCTGGACGCCTCCGAAGCGGGTGTTGGGAGGGCCACAGCGGTGGAACACGTTGCCGTACACCAGCACGCCGCAAATCGCGTCGTCGAGTCGAATCCCCGCGCGCATGGGCGCGGCCTCGGACGCCGGGAACGGCCCCAGATGATGAAAGTAATTGAAGCGGTAAACATTGCCCCGATAGGTGGGGTCCCCGTACATGTCCACGGCTCCCTGGTCGTCGGATTCGAGCACGACGCGATGGGCTTCGTTGAGTTCCACCAGATGATCATTGCCTTCGACCCGCAGGGCGCTGCTGGCCAGATCATGAAAAAGGTTGTGCCGGATCCGGTGCCCCACGCCGTCCACCCAGATACCGGGTGTGTAGGTGTGGTCGATGCGCGAGAGGTGATGGAAGCGGCAGTTCTCGACCAGGTGACCGCCGGGCTCGAGTCGGGCGCGGTTGCCGCCGGAGAGCAACACACCGGCCCGCCCCAGATGCGAGAAATCGCAGGATACGATCTGGTGCCGGATGCCCCCCTGGATTTCCAGGCCGTTGCCGCCCAGTTTCCGCCAGAGACAGCCTTCAAAGCGGAGATTCTCCCCACCGACGACTCTGACCCCATCCCCTGCCCCGCATTCCCAAACCAGACCTTCGAACCGCACGTGCGTGACCTGTTCGAGACTGACCAGCGGGGTTTGGAGGAGTGAGAGTTCCACCTTGGCCTTGACGGGATCGGTGGGAGGCCAAAACAGAAGCCGGTGACGGCGCCGGTCGAGATACCATTCGCCGGGCTGATCGAGTTCGGCCAGCGCGTGCACGGCGTAGTAGCGTTGGCCCTGCCGGTAGCCGTAGCGGTGCCACGGCTTGGCGAGGACGATTTGGCGGGCGGACAGGTCGATGCGCTCCACCTTCTCGTACGAGTCGGCCCAGTCCCAAAACCAGTAGCCGTACAGCCAGAGTTCCGGCTCCTCGATCCAACGGGCCGGGCGGTCTCCTTCAAACCGGAAGCGGCCCTCGGGCGAGCCCGGGCGGCCGTCCCAGGCCGGCAGCGACAACGGCTCGGGCACGGGCCCGGTGAAGACAAAGCCTTCGTTGGGCCAGCGCGCCATGGGCATGGGCAAGTCGTCCACGAACAACTCGGGGACCGGGTGTGTGCGAAAGCCGCGGCCGCTACCGAAGCCGCCCAGTTCCATGGGCGGCAATGGGAGTACCCCGGCTTCTGCGAGGTCGCATTCGACCACGTGAGCACGTGCGGATTCCGGCAGGCGCTTTCGAATCGACTCGTCTTCGACGGGACGGAAGCGGTGGAGGCGAACTCCCCCATGGAACCGGGGCGGTTCGGGATCCGCCGCCTTGTACACGATGGGCCCGTCCGGCAGTCCGGAGTCTTCCCTGGTCAATTGGAACGTGTGGCGGACAGGGTATTCGCCGGCACGAACGCGGACTTCGACGCCGCCGATGGGGAGGCCGCTGGTTCGTTTCAGCTCGCGAATCGCGTCACGCGCTCGGTCCAGCGTGCGGAACGGGGCCTCGGAGGTCCCCGAGGCATCGTCGCGACCGTCGGGAGCCACGTAGAACACACGAGGCGCCGCTGCCGCAAGGGCCAGGAAACCCCACACTGCAACGCTGCCACACAGGACGAGGGTCAAGGATCTGCACGAAGCGGTCATCGTCGGACGCCACGGAGCCTTCCCCAGCGCGGACATGGGAGCAAGACCGAAATCCAGGTCCCCGAGACCCACGTGAGGACCAGGACGCCGGGAAGGAACTACCAAAGGGTGTTGCCGAGTTGGGGGCTCTCTGCGCGCTGCCGAATGCGCGTGAAATCCCGTGCTGTACCTCGCGACCACCGCGGATCCCGGCCGGGGATGCGTGTGGCCAGGGCCGGGAGCCGGGTCCAGCGGAAGGGCGCCGCATCCGGGCCACGGCAGCCGCCACCGCACGTATTCCGCGGAGGAATGAACCAGGGATGCCCCATGGGCACGAGCCATCCCATCAATCTGGTGGGCTGGGCGCGCCGGTTTTCACGGGGAGGTCATTCCCACAAGCGCCTTGCGCGGGAAGCCTGGCGAAGGCGGACATCTCCCCTCCCGGTTGTCCAAATCGCGGAACGGATCAATCCCAGCCGTAATCCGAGCCGGGTTGGCCGGTCGCGTGACGGTACCACGTCCGCAAAATCAGCAGTGCCTTGAAGGCACGGGACAAACGAGCGGGCGGACCCTCAAACACGTTGAACCGGCGTCGCTCCAGCTTCCGGAGCAATCGCCAGTACACGGCCCCCATGAGTTCGGCAGCAATCAGGGCCTGGCGATCCTCCTCCGGCCGCAGCTCGGAAGCCTGCCGATAGTAGCGGCGGGCCCGACGGGCGACGCGGCGGGCCACTTCGACGAACGCGGGCGAGTAGCGACGCGCCAGAATGTCTTCAACGGTGACCCCACAGGCCCGCATCTCCTCGAGGGGCAGGTAGATGCGGCCCCGCACTGCGTCGGTGGCCACGTCCCGGAGAATGTTGGTCAGCTGCAGGGCGCGGCCCAGGGCGATGGCGTACTCACGCGAGGCCGGATGCCGACATCCGAAGATGGGCAGGCTCAAGAGCCCGACCACGGAAGCCACCCGGTAGCAGTACAGATCGAGCTGCTCCCAGGTCTCGTAGCGGGAGATCTCCAGATCCATGGCCACGCCGTCCAGCAGTTCCTCGAACAGGGTGAGCGGCAGGCGGTACCACTCGATGATCGGCTGCAGTTCGCGGCAGACGGCCAGTTCGGGAGTTTGGCCGTTACAGGCGCGGCGAATGTCCCGGCGCCACAGATCCAGGCGTGCCCGGCGCTCTTCCAGCGGAGCGGTGGGATCATCGGCCACATCGTCCACCTCCCGACAAAAGGCGTACAGGACCGCCATGTCTTCGCGCGTGGTGCGGGGCAACAGGCAGAACGCCAGGGCCAGGTTGGAGGCGCTGCGCCGGGTGATGCGCTGGCTCTGCTGCATGGGCACCGCTCAAGCCGGGGGCGGGGCAGTCGGCGCGCTGGATGGGGGCGGGGCAGGAGGGATTCCGGGAGCAGGTGGCTGTGAAACCGACGCGGCACCGGGGGCGTTGGCGGAGCCCGGAGGAGAAGCGGGACCGGTGCTTGCCGGCGCCGGGCCGGGACCAAAGCCGGCGGCTGGCAGGTTGGGTCCGCTCGGGGGCGCTCCGGCCGGTTGACGGATGGGAGGCAAGCCCCCCGTTTCGGCCAGGGTGGGGTTGCGATGGTGATAACGCCGTTTCCGGCGGCGATGTCGTGGTTTGAGCAGAGACAGGAGGCCCTTGTCCTCCAGGCGGGGCCGGCGATACCGGACCAGGGTGACGGCTTCATCGCCGCCGCGGCGGCGTCGGCGCGAACGTTTCACGAGGGTCAGCCAGACCACGAGCAGGAGGGTCAGGGCCGCGACTGCGGCCAGGATGGGAACGAAATCGCGGAACTGACTGCCCCAGCGGGGCGGGGGTGCGGCGACCGGGGGGACGGGCACCAACGGGGTGGCGGCTTTGAGGAGGGCCGGGAGATTGGAGGTGCTCATGGAGAGGCGGGCGGCTCGGAGGCCGTGGTCGGTTCGGCTTCGGTTTCGGTGGTGATGTGGAGCCGCTGCATGCGGTAGCGAAGGGCATGGCGGCTGAGGCCGAGCCGCTCCGCGGCCCGGCCGATGTTGTACTGGCATTGCTCCAAAATGCCGAGGATCAGCTTGCGCTCGTAATCGGCCAGAATGTCGTCCAGCGACTGGCCCGGGCCGGGCAGCGCAGGACCGGCGGAACCGGCGCCCCCGGCATGCAGACGCGCTTCCAGTTCAAAGTCCGGCAAACTGGAGGATTGGATCTCGTCCGTGGTCTCCAGGATGAGGGCACGTTCAACCACGTTGCGCAGTTCGCGCACATTGCCCGGCCAGTGGTGGGACAGCAGCTTTTGTCGGGCAGCCCGCGAGAACCCGCGGACGTTGCGTCCCAGCGTTTGATTGAACTGGCGCAGAAAATACTCGGCCAGCAGGAGTACGTCGTCGCCCCGTTCCCGCAAGGGCGGCAGGCGAAACTGGACCACATTGAGCCGGTGGAAAAGGTCCTCGCGAAACTGGCCCTCGCGGATGGCGCGGACGATGTCGCGGTTGGTCGCGGCGATGACGCGGACGTTGACGCGGAGCTCCTGCGTGCCGCCGACGCGGGTGAAGGTGCCGTCCTCGAGGAACCGCAGCAGCTTGGCCTGCAACGGCCGGCTCATGTCGGCGATTTCATCGAGGAACAGCGTGCCGCCATCGGCTTCCTCGACGCGGCCGGGTTTCTGTCTCAGGGCGCCGGTGAACGCGCCCTTTTCGTGTCCAAACAGTTCACTTTCGAGCAGGGTGTCGGGAATGGCGGCGCAGTTGATGCGCACGTAGGTGGCATCGCGCCGGCGGCTCAGGCCGTGGAGAGCGCCGGCGACCAGTTCCTTGCCGGTGCCGCTTTCGCCCAGAATGAGCACTCGCGCATCGGTGGCGGCCACGGTTTGGATCATTTGGCGCAGCTCCCGCATCTTGGGACACTCGCCCACGATTTGGGACAGGTCGGTGATCACCCCGACCTGGGAGCGCAGGCGGAGGTTCTCCTGTTTGAGGCGCCAGTGTTCGGCGCAACGGGCGACGGCGTGGAGCAGCTCTTCCGGGGCGAAGGGCTTGGGCAGGTAATCGAAGGCGCCGGCACGGATGGCCTGGACGGCCTGTTTGGGGGTGGCGTAGGCGGTGATCATGAGCACGGGCAGATGCGGCCAGCGCTGGCGGACCCGCTGCAGGAACTCGTATCCGTTCATGCCCCCGAGCCGCACATCCGCGATGACCAGGAAAAACTCCTCCTCGGCCAGCAACGGCAGGGCCTGCTCGGCGGACTCGACATCGCGGACGTCGTAGCCCTCCGGTTCCAGCAGGGCGCGGAGCGAGCGACGCAGGTTCGGCTCGTCATCCACGACCAGCAATGGTGGCAGGGCAGGTTTCATCACAACCCTCGGGCCGTGCACGCAGTCGCCGTGCGCACCGTCGGGAGCCGCCCCTTCGCCCGTTCGGTGCGTGAGCGGGGCGTCCCACCCACGGGTCAGGGCGCGGGCAACGCACGCTCGGCCATTGTGCTCTCGATGCTCCGGATGGGAAAGGTTACGGTGAAGCGGGCGCCCTTTCCAAGCTCGGATTCGACGCGCACGCGTCCTCCATACAGTTCGGCGTTGTGTTTGACGATGGCCAGTCCCAACCCGGTCCCCTTCGGCCGCATGGTGAAGTAGGGCTCGAAGATGCGTTCGAGTTTGTCGGCCGGAATGCCCGGCCCGTTGTCGGTGATGCTCAACTCCAGCGTGGCCTCGTCGGGACAGCGGGCCGACACGAGGACCCGGCCGCGTCCGTCGAGCACGTCCCGGGCATTTTGCAGCAGATTGGTGAGGATGTCGGTCAGGTGGCGTCGCTGCATCAGCATGACCGGCAGCGGCCCGCGGAGGTCCAGCTGCACCTCGGTTCCGGTGGACATGCCCGGGGGGAACACGTGGGCCACGGCCTGTTCGATGGCCTCGCGCACGTCGACCTTCTCCACGCGCCCTTCGCTCAGTTGCGCGTATCCCATGACCTGGGTGATGATGCGGTCGGCCTTTTCCACCTCCTCCTGAATCAGTTCCAGGGAGGTGGCGGCGCGGGGATCGTGGCCGAAGAGGCGTTGCAGGGCAAAGGCCGCATTGTTGATGATGGCCAGGGGGTTTTTGATTTGATGGGCGAACTCGGCGGCCAAGCGGCCGGCGGCATGCAACTGGGCGGTGCGATGCGCAAACTCCTCGGCTTCTTCCTCGGCCTGTCGCTGGCGGGCCGCCAGCACCTGCACCCCGTAGCAGCAGAAGGTCAACAGCCACAGGATCACCAGTCGCAACAGAAAAGGTTCTCCGGCCAGTTCGGCGGGAATCTCGGTCTGCACCACGTAACGAGACTGGGGCAACAGGCGGTTCAACTCATCGACCAGGAGTTGGCGCAGGCGCTCGTCCTGGTCCGAGCCTTCTTCCGCAAGTTCCTGAAGTTGACGGCGGGCCGTTTCTGGAATCCGGTTCCAGATCAGCCGGGCCAGGGTGTCCGTCGGACGTTGGAGACGCTGAAGGACGGCGCCGGGGTCGGGGATATCGTCCGGGCGCACCGGGGGCACGGGTTTCCGCTGGGCCCGGGGCGGCAGCTGAGGGACGGGCAGTTCCTGGCTGCGCAGCTCCGGTTCGACCAGACCGGCCAGGAGAAAGAACCCGCTGAGCATGAGATTCAGGACCAACTGCGGCGTGGCCAGCGGGATGCAGATGGCGTTGAGCACGATCAGGGCTGGAAACACCCAGTAAAGGATGCTGTCGAAACCGCCGGTGAGCAGCGTCAATCCGCCGAGGAACAAACCATCGGCGAACCCCAGCACGAAAGAGGTCCACTGGACCGTGCCCGGTGGAAGTTTGCGCAACAGCAAAAAAACCAGCCAGGCCAACACGTTCAAACCCGTGTACAGCACGAAGAACTGCTGCAGGGTTTCCAGCACGACGTCGAACGCAGAAGCAGCCTCTTCGGTCCACGGGGCGCGCAAGAGGTAATGATAGACCGCGGCGAGGATGACGAGTTTCGACGGCAGTATGACCTCGCGCTGCAGTCGCAGGACGCGGCGTTCCTGGAGCGCGGCCGGCACGGGCGGCGCCTCCAACAGGCGCCGGAGCCGCGTCAACCCAGACCACAGTCCTTTCATGGGGGCCCCGGTTGGGGCGGCGCATCGGGCGGGGGCAGGGCCTGTTGCAGGCGTTCCAACGCGCGCGCCGCAATTTGTTCCACGGGCCAGAGGCGGCCCACCCCTTCGTATCCGCAGGCCAGCAGTCCCGCGTCCGGTCCCAGGAATTCGACTCCGCGTTGGCGCAGGAGGCTCACGTTGGCCTGGGTGGCCGGGTGCAACCACATTTTGCCGTTCATGGCAGGGGCGATGAGCACCGAGGCCTCCGGGCGCAACGCCAGAGCGATGCAGGTGAGGGCGTCGTCGGCCAGTCCATGCGCCAGACGGGCAATCGTATGCGCAGTGGCCGGCGCAATGAGCAGGAGATCCGCCTGATCGGCCAGCTGGATGTGCGTGGGTTGCCAGCCGCCGGCGGTGTCATAGAGGTCGGTGATGACGGGCTGTCGGGAAAGGGTTTGGAAGGGCACAGCCGTGACGAATCGCTGGGCGTCGGCGGTCAGCACCACGTGCACTTCGCATCCGGCCCGGGTCAACAAACTGCACAGGTCCACGGCGCGATGGGCGGCAATGGATCCGGTAACGCCCAGGATGATGTTGCCCTTGCTGTTCATGCCTGTCTGCGGCCCGAACCGTTTCCGTCGAGCGGGCCTTGTGCCCGGGCGACCGCCGGCCCGGTCCGCCGCTTCACGGCTCTGACGCTTCCCAGATCGGCTTCAAAACGCCGGCGCCGGCTGCCGGTGACTGCGCAGTTTCTCGGCTTCCAGGATGGCTTCCAGCCGTTGCACGTCCTCGGCGATCGAGCCGCTGAGGATTAGATAATCGAAATCTTTCCAATGGGCAATTTCGGTTTGGGCCATGGCCAACCGGCGCTGAATGACCGGCTCGGGATCCGTCCCCCGCCGCCGCAGGCGCGCCTCCAGCACCGCCCGCGAAGGGGGCGTCAAAAAGACCGTGACGAGCGCCTGCTGGAGCAACGGTTCCTCCCGGGCGCGGGCGCGGATGGCCGCGGCGCCCTGCACATCCACGTTGAGCAACACGTCCTGTCCGGCACGGAGCCGATCCAGAACCTCCTGCCGCAAAGTGCCGTAACCGTGGCCGTAGACCGTGGCGTGTTCCAGAAACTCGCCCGCGGCGACGCGTCGGGCATAGGTCTCCGGATCCAGGAAATGATAGTCCACGCCGTCCCGTTCCCCCGGCCGCGGCGGGCGCGTGGTGCAGGTGATGGCCCGGGCCAGACCGGGCCGGCGCTTGAGCAGCTCCTGACAAAGCGTGGTCTTGCCCGCTCCCGAGGGCGCCGAAAGGAGCAACAACACGGGAAGAGGCCCCGAGCCCGCCGTCCGGGCCCCCGGGGAGTCCGGGGCGGTGGCACGGTGCGCCGGGGCACCAGCAGAAGGGGCGATGGGATCCGTCATTCGACGTTTTGCACCTGCTCGCGAAACCGTTCCAATTCCGTTTTGAGCCGGACCACTTCCTGACTGATCCGGGCATCGTTGGCCTTCGTGCCCAGCGTGTTGATCTCGCGGTACATTTCCTGGGCCAGAAAATCCAGGGTCCGTCCGACGGGCGCGCGGCTCCGACGGCATGCGTCGAACTGCCGAAAGTGACTCTCCAGCCGGGTCAGCTCTTCCGTGATGTCCGAGCGATCGGCAAACAGGATGACCTCTTTCAACAGTCGTTCGTCGGACTCGGGCGTCTGGGTCAGGCCCGCGGCGCGGATGCGCTGCAACAGCTGTTTGCGATAGCGCTCCAGCGCCCGCGGGGCCCGGGCCCGAATCCGCGCCACGGCCCGCCGCATGCGTTCAATGCGGCGGCTCAAATCGCGGGCCAGAAACTCTCCTTCGCGCTGCCGCATGCGCACGAGCCGATCCAGCGCCTGTTGCAAAGCCGCCTGCACCACGGGCCACAGCTTCTCCCACGGCACCAGCGGCTCATCGGACTGGAACAGCCCCGGAATGCGCAGCAGATGCTCCAGGGTCACCGTCTCGGCCAGTCCCAGTTTCCGCGCCAGCCGCTGCAATTCGCGCGCCCAACCCTCGGCCAGGGCCGCATTCAGGCGCGGTCGGGCCCATTGTGGCGAAAGAATCTCGACGGAGACGCGTCCCTGCACGCGGCCTCGGTCGATCTGCCGGCTGATCAAATCCCGCATGGGCCCTTCCAGCACGTCCAGCTCGCGGGGCAGCAGGAGGTTGATCTCGGCTTGTTTGCGATTGACCGAGGTCAATTCCACCGTCACCCGCAGGCCGTTGCGCTGGCAAACGCCGCGTCCATGTCCGGTCATGGACTTCATGGCGCGCAGGATGCCCCGCCCACTGGGCATTGTCGAATCAGGAATGCCGAGCCGGGCCCATGCCGGTGCACGCGCGCCCCCGTGTGGGGCGTGTCACAGGCACCTCCGGAGTGTCAGGGCCCGGGCCCCGGATCCGGCAGTCGGCGCGCCGAACAGATTCGGGCATTTCCCGCCAGAACGCCATTGACCCCGACCGCCGGGCGACGCAGCGTAGGGGCAATGAACCGGGCTTGTCCCTCAGCCGTCAGCTCCAAACCTGGCCGGCCTCACCGGGCCGTCGCTCCCCCATGGTCCCGCCTCCTGCCCGGGCCCGCGAGACGGCGCATGCAAACGGCCGCAACCGAGCGGCACGCAAGGCGTTCCGGTGCAAGAGCCCGACCCCATCCCTCCCGCCGCGCTCTGCGGTGTCTGCGTTCGAGGAGGCTCCTCCTTTTGCTGGCGCTCGGCTGCCCCACGGCCTTTTGTGTGCAGGGTGCCGTGGGCAGCGTGCTGGCCCGAAACGGCCGGGCGGAGTCCACCCTCGTGGTCGCCGCCGAAGCCACGGCCGCGGAGCACAATGCAGCAAGGGAACTGTCGGCGTATTTGGAGGCGATCACCGGGGCCCGGTTCGTCGTCGTGACCAATCCGGCCCGTCCGCCGAGCCGGGCGATCTTTGTGGGACGAAGCCGGTGGGCCGAACGTTTGTTCCCCTCGGTGCCGTGGGAGGGACTGGGGCCGGACAGTTATGTTCATCAAACGCGGGGCGGGCATCTGTTGCTGGCGGGCGGACGGCCGCGCGGCACCCTGTACGCCGTGTACCGGTTCCTCGCCGAGCATGGCGGCGTGCGCTGGTGGACGCCCTGGGCCATGCACGTGCCGCGCCGGCCGACCTTGCACGTGCCGCCGCTGGATGTGGAGGTGCGACCGGTGTTCGAGTACCGGGAGCCGTTTTGGTTTTGCGCCTTTGACCCGCGCTGGAAGGTGCGCAACGGCGTCAACGGTGCCCACCCGCCCATTCCGCCGGAGTGGGGCGATTGCATTCGCTACAAGGGATTCGCCCACACGTTCTATGCCCTGGTCCCGCCGTCGGAGCATTTCGCGCGGCATCCGGAGTGGTTCAGTTGGATCGACGGACGCCGCACGCATGAACGAGCCCAGTTGTGCTTGTCGAACCCGGAGCTGCGAGCGTTCGTGGCCGAACGGGTCAGGGCCTGGCTTCGCGAGTCGCCCGAGGCCCGCATCGTCTCGGTCACCCAAAACGACTGGCACGGCAACTGTCAGTGCCCGAACTGTCGGGCCCTGGACGAGGCAGAAGGCAGCCCGGCGGGCAGTTTGCTGGACTTCGTCAATGAAATCGCCGCCCGCATCGAGCCGGAGTTTCCCCACGTGTGGGTGGATACGTTCGCGTATCAGTACACGCGCCGCCCGCCGCGCCGCCTGCGTCCGCGGTCGAACGTGGTCATCCGCCTGTGCTCGATCGAGGCGAACTTTCGCGAACCCCTGGATCACCCCTCCAATGCGGCGTTTTTGGAGGATCTTCAGGGCTGGTCCCGGCGCGCGCCGCGACTGTATGTGTGGGATTACACCACCGATTTTGCCAACTACCTGTTGCCGCACCCGAACTGGTTTACCCTCGGCCCCAACGTGCGCCTGTTCCAGCGCCACGGAGTGCGCGGCGTGTTCGAACAGGGTGCGTACCAGGACTGGGGCGCCGAAATGGCCGAGCTGCGGGCCTGGGTGCTGGCGCAATTGCTGTGGAACCCACAACAGGATGACCGCCGCCTGATCCGTGAATTCCTCGAAGGATACTACGGCGCGGCCGCCGGTCCGATCGGCCAGTATCTCGAGCTGCTCCACCGGGCCTCGGCGGGATTCGAACTGCGGTGTTTCACCCGACCCAACGCGCCGCACCGCCGGGCCCGTGTCCTGATCGAAGCCGAACGCCTCTGGGCCGAAGCCGAAATGCGCGTGCGAGACGACCCGGAACGGCAACCGCGCGTGCGCCTGGCGCACTTGCCCGTTCGTTACGCGTTTCTCCTGGATTGGGAACGCCTGCGTCGGGAAGCGCGCGACGAGGGGCTGGCCTGGCCGTTGTCAGAGAGCAAAGCCGAGGCGGCCCGAGAATTCGCCACGTGGGCGGCCGGCCGACCGGACCTGCCCTGGACCCGCGTGCAGTTGCTGCGCGAGTCGGGACTCACGGTGGACCAGTTCCTGGCTCCGATGCTGCCGTGAAAGTCCCGGTCGCCGCCACATCAGGCCCTCCCCGGCCTGCGACGGCGTCGGCGGACGATGCTCGGACGGCGCGACTCCGGGCTTGTGTTCGGCGGTGAGCATGCTTTGCTGCGCGTGAGAAAAGAGCCGGAGGATCCGGGGAACGAGCGAAACTCCCCTGCTCGTTGAGCCCGGCCGGTCCGGGCCCAAGACCATGTATCGCATCATCGGACAGGACGGAAGGGAGTATGGCCCCGTGCCCCGCGACACCCTGCTGCAGTGGATTCGGGAGAACCGGGTGGGGCCACAGACTCCCGTGCTTCCCGAAGGCGAAACGCAATGGCGCGTGGTGGGGCATCTGCCGGAGTTTGCCTCTGCGCTGTCCGGCAGCTCCCCGGCCGCCCCGCCTCCTCTGTCGGCATATCCGCGGCCGACTGTGGCGCCGCAAACGCTGCGCACGCTGGCCCTGGTCAGTTTTGCCTCGGGGGTTCTGGCGTGGATCTTGTGCTGTTGTTGTTATGGCGCGCCGCTCAACGTGGTGGCCGTGGTCCTGGGTTCGGTGGTGTTGTATCTCGGACACGGGGACCCCGGGACGTCCGGGGCACGCGCCTGGGCACTGGCCGGTGTGATCCTGGGCGCGTTGAGCGTGTTGTTCTGGATGGTGGCCTCGGTGGCGACCCCGTGGTTGATTTCGATTTGTCCCGGTCTGCACTGCCGGGTCGTTCCGTGACGAAACCGTGGGGGACCATGGTGCCATGGATCAACCGACTTGCCCGCCGCGGTTGGACCGGCCGGCGCGGTGGCGCCCGGTCTGGTTCCTGATGGTGTTGATGCTTGGCGCGGGCCTTTGGGTGTTGTGGCATTTCGATCCCGCGCGGTCGGCCCTGTATCCTCCATGTCGGTTTCATGCAGTAACCGGATGGCAATGTCCGGGCTGCGGAGGCCTGCGCGCAGTGCATGCGCTGTTGCACGGGCGAATTGCCGAGTCCTGGCAGTTCAACCCGCTCCCCATCCTGCTTGCCCTGGCCGGGCCGGTGATGCTGGCGGCGTGGTGGCGGTGGCGCCGGCGCCATCCCGGTCAAGCGTGGACCTTGTCCCCTCTCTGGGCGTGGGCGGGCCTGGGAGGCCTTTTGTTGTTCGGGATCCTTCGCAACGTGTTCTGAGCAGCCCGGACCCGGCGCATTACGCGGGCGGGCCGTCCGGCCGAGGGCCGAGCCCTTCACGGATCCAGCGCAGCACATCGGCCGCCGCCCGGCGCGGCGCAGTGCCCAGCACGTTGTGGTCGGCGCGTCCGTACAATCGCCATTCGCGAAAACCCGGACAATGTCGTCGCAACCAGGGACACACCCACCACCACGGCACGAGGGGATCGAAGCCGCCCGCCAGTGCGTAAACAGGCCGATGCGTCCGGCGCGCCACGGAACGATAGTCGGCCCGTGCCACCAACTGAAGCCGCGCGTGAATGGCCCGACGGTTCTCCGGTGTGCGGCGCTCGATGAATTCGTGGATGGTATCGCGCGTTTCCGGGGCCTGCCGATGCCGCCAGCCCGCCACGCCGGCATAGGCCTGCAGGAGGACACGATGAAGGCCCTGGGGCATTCGCCGGCCGAGCGCCGCCAGCGCCCGTGCCCCGGCCGGCCAGGGATGACGGACAAACCCGCCCGCCAGGATCAGACCTTGGACCTCGGGCTTCGAGGCACCCTGTGAAGATTCCCCCTGCGCAGCGGTTGCCCGCCAGTGTTCCAACAAGGCCCAGGCAACCAGCGACCCGAACGATTCCGCCAGCAGCCAGAAACGGGAAGTTTCCAACTGCTGCAAGGCCGCGCTCACCGCGTGGGCGTAATCCGGGATGTCCCAATCCGTCCGATCGGGATAGGCCAGTTCGATGAACTCCACGGGAGGCGCCACCGCCGCGCGGAAACTGGTCACCAGGGTCCAGTCGCCGTGGATGCCGGGCAAATAAACGAGGATGGGTTGTCCGCCGCGGAAGTGACGGCGAACGGTGAGCCCGGCGATGGAGAGTGTCTCCATGAGGCTCGGCCCCGGTGGCGTCCCGGCGATCCGCAGGGGTTCCGGCCCTCCCCGGCGGACCGGTTGCGGGCGGGGCGCGCGATCAAAGGAACTCTCGCGGATCTGTGATCCGGCCGGTCAGCGCGCTGGCTGCCACGGTGGCCGGACTGGCCAAATAAACCTCCGACTCTTTATCGCCCATGCGACCCGGGAAGTTGCGGTTGGTGGCGCTGATGCATTTGATGCCCGGCCGATTGATCCGGCCGAACGTGTCCACGGGTCCACCCAGGCAGGCGGCGCAACTGGCGTTTTCGGTCATCTGGACGCCCGCGTTCACAAGCACGTCCCAGATGCTTTCCTGCCCCCAGAAGGTGGTCTGCAGCTCGTGCACGATCTCCGGCGTGGCCGGCACACCGAAGGTATCGATCACCACCTTGCGCCCCCGCAGGATCCGGGCCGCCTCCACAAAGTCGCTGGTCTTGCCGCCGGTGCACGATCCGATGTAGGCGCGGTCGAGCTTGATGTGCCCCAGTTCCTTGGCCTTTTTGCGCCGACCCGGATCGGGATGACAGGCCACGAGGGGCTCGAGCTTCGAGAGATCCACGACCAGCTCGTAAACGAACTTTTGATCCCGGTCCAACTCGACCGGCTCATAGGCTTGCTTGGTGTTGTTGAGCCGGGTCCGGGCCTCGACGTATTCGGCCGTCCGCGCGTCAAAGGGGAAGATCCCGTTCTTGGCCCCGGCCTCGATCGCCATGTTGGCGATGGTCATGCGGTCGTCCATGGACAGGAAGGCCACGCCCGGCCCGTCGAACTGCATGGCCCGGTAGGTGGCGCCGTCAAAGCCGATCTCGCCGATGATGTGCAGAATGACATCCTTGGCCATGACGCCCGGCTGGAGTCGCCCCTCCAAATAAAAGTGCATGGTCTCCGGCACCTTCAGCAGCAGACGCCCGGTGCCCATGACGAAGCCGGCATCGGTGTTGCCGATCCCCGTGGCGAACTCGTTGAACGCACCTGCCATGCAGGTGTGGGAGTCGGTTCCAAACAACACCTCCCCCGGGCGGGTATGGCCCTTTTGGGGCAGGGCGGTGTGACAGACGCCGGCGTACCGAACCCCGTACTGGCGCCGCAACATGCCCTTGGAGGGATCGAACCGCCAGACGCCGTTGGGATCATCGATGACGTCGTAAAAATACTTGATCCCCTGCTCCTTCACGAACTCCCGGAGAATGTCCACGTTGCGGTTGGACTTCGAATCGGCCGTGAAGATGTAATGGTCCGGAATGATCACGATGGCCTCGGGATCCCACACCCGGGCCTTCGGTCCAAACTCGCGCTTGAACACGCCAATGGTGCCGGGGCCACAGACATCATGGGTCATCAAGATGTCGGCCTTGACCCAGATGTTGTCTCCGGCCTGCACGCGGGCCTTCCCGGCGGCGCGTGCCAGTACTTTTTCGGTCAGCGTCATAGGCTTCCCAACATAGCCGAGCCTGCCCGTGGCATCAACGCCGGCCCTGCGAACGGCGCACCGCGCGGAGAATCCACTGGTTTCCTTCCCCCCAGCGGGTCCACCATGCCACGGAACCGCCGCGCGGGAGGGCGGCAATGGGATGGTTGCCGCGCATCCCCGGCAGCGAATGCGGCGTTTTGGACATCGACGACCCGGGATCGATACATGGCCGAACCCATCCATGGCGCAGGGGTCGCCTCCAGCCCGACCCCGCCGCAGCGGTGGCTCAACCGCACCGTCCTGGGCATCGGGTTGGCCAGCCTGTTGAGCGACTGCTCCCACGAGATCGCCACGGCGGTCCTGCCGGCCTACCTGGCCACGCTTGGAGTGGCCGCCGCATGGCTGGGCTTGATCGAAGGCGTAGCCGATGGGACCGCCAGTTTCGCCAAAATGCTCAGCGGCTATTACACGGACCGGCTGCGGCGTCGCAAACCGATCGCCGTGGCCGGCTACGTGGTGACCGCCCTCGGCACGGCAGGCTTCGGTCTGGCGCAGAGCGCGTGGCACGTGTTGGCCGCCCGCACCCTGGCATGGCTGGGCCGCGGGGTCCGCACACCGGTGCGCAAGGCGTTGCTGGCAGCGGCGGTGAGCCCCGCCACGTATGGCCGGGCCTTCGGCTTTGAACGGATGATGGACACCGTCGGAGCCATCGTGGGGCCCGCCGCCGCCATGGCGTTGCTGAGTGCCACCGGGCATCATTACCCCTCGGTATTCGCGTGGACGCTGGTGCCTGGATTGCTGGCGGCGGGGTGCATCGCCTGGGGGGTGGTGGAACGCGAGCGTCTTCCGATCCGCCATCTCTCGTGGCATGCCAGCCTCCGCGCCCTGCCCCTGCCCTACCGCAGGTTCCTCCTGGCGGTGGCGTTGTTCGGCGCCGGGGATTTTGCGCATTCCCTCCTGATCCTGTTGGCAACCCAGCAACTGACGGAAACGCGGGGCGCTGCCGCAGCCGCTTCCGTCGCGGTGATGCTCTACATGCTGCGCAACTTCTTTTATGCGGGGTTCTCGCTGGTCGCGGGTTGGCTGGCGGATCGCTTTCCGAAATCTCGCGTGCTGGCCGTCGGCTATGGCCTGGCGGCTCTCATGGCGCTGGGGCTGATTGTTCTGCCATTGAACCTCGCCACTCTGACGGCGATTTTCGTGCTGGCAGGGATTTACATCGCCATCGAGGAAACCCTCGAAGATTCCTTGTGCGCCGAACTGGTGGCAGAATCCCAGCAGGGCATGGCTTTTGGGACCCTGGCCACTGTGAACGGCATCGGGGACCTGGTCTCCAGCGTGGTGGTGGGGGCGCTGTGGACGGCATGGGGGACGGAGGTCGCGTTCGCCTACAGTGCGGTGCTCTTCCTGGCAGGGGCGCTGTTGGTAGCCCGGCTGCCGGTTCTCAGGGGCTCCCAATGAGACGAGCACCGCGATGTGATCCCCACGCGGTGCACGTCGTTGCTTGCTGAGCCCTCGCAAGGCCAACAACCGTTCAGAGCCGGAACGCGGAATCCGGTGTGAATTCCTCGAGCGCGTGGGCGTTGGTCATGCAAAGCGTGATCGTCGAAGAACTCCGATGGGCCGGGTTAAGCGAGGCAGGCGCGGGAAAAAAAATGGCGGGAGTGGCGGGGCTCGAACCCGTAACCTCTGCCGTGACAGGGCAGCGCTCTAACCAATTGAGCTACACCCCCGCAGCTCAGACGCGGCAGAACTTAAGGAGCCCGACCTTGCAAGTCAAGTCCTCAAGCCCCGCCCAAAGGGGGTTCGGGCGGCAGACGCCAAGGAGGTGGGGGTGGGGAACCCCGCTGAAGAAACGTGCTGCCACCCGAACGCTGCAAATTCTACTCCCCGCCCATTCACTGTCAAGAGGCTCGGACCGAACCCATCGGCCGCAAGTGCCTTCCTGCTTGCCCGCCAAGCCCGAGGAGGCCGGGCGGAAGAGTCACAGCTTCCCTCCCCCCCGGCAGGTTTCCCGCCAGTTTCTTGACGATGCATCGAACGGGCTCGTGCTCGCAGCGCCTTGGAACACAACCGCGATCCACCGCGCGGCCGGGGCCAGCCGGGCCGGCTTGCCCCCACATGCGGGCATCATGTCCCATCCCGCCTCCCCGGCTGCTGAGAACCCGCCACCCGACCCGTTCTTTTGCCCCGCGACCGCGAGGATCGTGCCTGCCTGCCGAGGCCCGGGCCTGACCAGTGCTTCAGGCGGGGAATCGCCAACCGACCGCTACCCAAAGGCCCGCGCCTCGACACGCCCGGGAGTCGCTCCACGAGTCCCAGTGGAGGGCCGGCGAGCTCCCGGAGCGATTGCCCCGCACCTGCTTCTGCTCCCGCCCCAATCTCGCCCTGCAGCATGCGCACGGCCACGGGGTGAACCGCCCGAAGATCCCGCGCAGAAGCGGGAAGTGCTCCCGCAAGAAAGGCGCGCTCCGGTGCGGTGAGCGCCGGGAAATGCCTTTGTGAAACCCTCCCCTGCTCGCTATGCTGCGGGCGCCTTATGAAAAAAGCGGTTTCGGATCAACTGGTTCGCCCGCTGGTGCGAAACCTCCAACCGTACGTACCGGGAGAACAGCCGCGCATCAGCGGGTTGATCAAGTTGAACACCAACGAAAACCCCTACCCGCCTTCGCCGCGCGTTTTGGAAGCGGTACGCGCCGCGGTGGACGGGCGGTTGCGGCTGTATCCGGATCCGACCGCCACGCGTCTGCGCGAGAAACTGGCCAAACTGCACAAGTGTGATCCCGATCAGATCATCGTGGGCAACGGGGCGGACGAGATTCTGCGTTTGGCGGTCCAGGCCTTTGTGGAGCCGGTGGCGGCACAACGGGGCCCGCTGAGTCGACGGTACCTGGTCCCACCGGCGCCCGCACTCGTGCAAAGCTTCGTACCCAGTTATTCGCTCTACCCGGTGCTGGCCGCGCAGCACGGCGCCGCCTTCCACGGGGTGCCCCTGCAAATGGACTTCGGCCTGCCCGAACCCGGCCAACTCCGATTCTTGAAAGAGTGGCAGCCCAACGCCGCGCTCACCTTCATCACGACGCCCAACGCCCCGAGCGGCCGCGCCTACCCCACGGCGCAACTCGAGGCCATCTGCGCCCGTTCGCGAGGCGTGGTTGTGCTCGATGAAACGTACGCGGACTTTGCGCCGGAACAGGCGTTGTCGCTGGCGCTGACCCTGCCCAATGTCCTGGTCTGTCGCAGCTTTTCCAAGGCGTACTCACTGTGTTTCCTCCGTGTCGGCTACGCCGTGGGCCCCGGGCCGTTGATCCAGGCCATGCACAAACTCCGGGACAGCTACAATGTGAACGGCCTGGGGCAGATCGCCGCCGAAGCCACGCTGGACGATCTGGAGTATTACCGGCAGAACTTCCGCAAGATTGCCGAGACCCGCGATTGGACGGCTCGGGAGCTGACGGCGCTCGGGTTCCGGGTTTTGCCGAGTCATACGAACTTTCTCCTCGTCCGTCCCCCGGGCGCATCTGCGGCCGACTGGTACCGCAAGTTGCGCGAGCAAAAAATCCTCGTGCGCTGGTTCGATCTGCCCGAGCTGCGCGATTATTTGCGGATCAGCATCGGCACGCCGCAGGACATGCAGGCGCTCATCAAAGTCGCCCGCCGGCTGGCCTCTTGAGAGGCCCCGGAGGACACGGATCCGCCGCGGGATGCATCCCAAGACGCGGAGAGAATCCGGGGGCCCGAACTCCGGGGGCCGCGGACGTCGGGAACTTCGCCCTGGCGCGACGCATCAACCCGGCAGGCACCGCCGGCTCGGGCCGAGATGGCAACCCCGGGAAGTTTCGAGATTCCCCATTTGCCCCGGGCACGGCAGCGCATCATGTTTGGGCAACGCGGCAGCATGGCCAAGGTACCGGGCGTACGGCTCGAAGGCATGGTTTCAGCTGCTGCGCGGACCGATCTCGGCTCTTCGAGAGCCGTGGCCGCGCCGGGCTCTCCGGGCCCGGACGCCACGCTCAGAGCCGCCCTGCGCAGCCGTGAGCCGGAGGCGGATGCCCGGGTTTCGACCGTTGTCAGGCGCGCCCGCCGGCTGTCGCCCGGTTTGCAAAAGAGGTAGCGCGTTGAGAAACACGTGGACATGGCAATGGCTTTCCTTCCCGATCCAGATTGGAAACGCGCCGCCGTGATCCTCCTGGGGCACGGGACGGAGGAAAACGGTGGTTCGGCCGAAGCGGTTGTCCGTCAGGCCGCGGCGTTGCGAGAGCGGGGATGGTTCGCCGCAGTACGGGAGGCCTTTTGGAAACAGGCCCAGCATGTCCAGGATGTGCTGCGCGAACTGGAGGCACCCTGCGTCTTCATTGTTCCCATCTTCATGGCGGAGGGTTATTTCGCGGCTCGCGTGATTCCGGAGGCGCTGGGCTTCGCTCCGGAATCGGGATGGCCCCGCCGCAATCAGGCCGGCGATCAGGTGCGGTGGTATTGCGCGCCCGTGGGGACGCATCCCCGACTTACGGAAGTGGCCCTGGCGCGGGCCGAAAGCATCGTGCGACAGCATCCGTTTCCCCGTCTGCCCCAGCCGCGGGAGATCAGTCTCTTTCTGGCCGGTCACGGCACGGAACGGGATCCGGCCTCGCGCCGGTCGGTGGAAGCGATGGCAGAGCGGATTCGGGCCCTGGAACGGTACGCGATGGTCGAGGCGGTCTTCCTGGAGGAGGCACCGCGAATTCCCGAATGCTACACCCGGGCCGTCACACGGCGCATTGTGGTCGTGCCCGCATTCATCAGCGACGGTCTGCATACCCAGGAAGACATCCCCGTCCTGTTGGGCGAGTCACCCCGGGTGGTCAAAGAGCGACTGGCGGCCGGGCAGTTTCCCTGGCGCAATCCCACCGAGCGCCACGGGCGCCTCGTGTGGTACACGCCGGCCCTCGGCACCGAGCCCTCCTTGCTGGAAGTCATCGTGGAACGAATTATGGAGGCCGCCCGGGCCGGCAGCCCAGCGACCGGTTGATCCGATCCGGCTTGTTCACGCCCGGCCGGCCGTGGGCGGGGCCGGCCCGGGCTTTGCGCCCCTGCGGGAACGGGCAACCGGCCAAAGCGGCGCCGGAAACGGACCGCTTCTCAAGACTCGGGCACCAGGCTCAGGGTGTGAGTAACCGGCACAAAGGCCGCGTGGATGGCGGCCACCAAGCGGTTGCGTTCCGCTTCCGTCCGACGAACCGCGGCCTCCATGTCCGCCCGCCCTTCGGCCCCGTGGAAAACCTGTTTGACCTGTCGGGTCTCGAAGGCCTGTTTGGCGGCCACCGCGGCGTCCACGCGCGCGAATGCGGCCGCAAACGGAGTCAGGTCGAACTCCGCGGCCAGATTGACACCGCGCCGCAGCTCGTCTGCCGTGAACACCTTGCTCTGGTCCCCCCAACGGACACGGTATCTGGCGGCTGAACCGTTTCGGGCCACCAGCATGAGGCGGTTCAGTTCCTGATGAAACGGCACCAGTTCGAAGGCGGCCTTGAGGCTGGCGGTCTCCTGACCGGGCGGCAGATCACAGGGAGGGAACGCCGGTTGCACCCCTGGGGGAGTGACCTCGCGAGGCAAACAGGAGGCAAAAGGATACCGATGACTGCGGAGTGTAAAAGTGCGGCCCACGGTGGACAAAACCTCGTGTCCCGCGGTCACGTGGATGGTGTTGCGACTCAAATCCACGGTGAACGTGCCGATGTGCCCGTCCAGCCCCATCGACTTGAGGAAGGCATACGCCATGACGGCCTGGCCGGCCCAGTCCGGATGCACGCCATCGTTGCCGGCGATCATGAAATTCGTGCCGAACCGCTGCCGGCCCAGCTCCCCGGCCCGCAGCATGGGCAGAAAAACATCCGCGAACCCCACGCCTTCTTGCCGGGCCACTTCCAACGCAATGTTCCGCAGGGTGCCCAGATTCCGATTCAAATCGGACACCGTGCCGTTGGCCGTTTTCACCCAGTGCGGGACTTTGCCCACACAGCCCGGCGACCCGACGATGACGCGGGTGCCGTGCGCCTTGAATGCCCGGACCACGGCCGTCAGGTTCTGGCGATAGGTTTGCCCGATGCGCTCCTCGTACGGCCGGTACTCGTGGTCGTTCATCCCATAGCACGTGGTCGCCAGGGTGGGCGCAAAGCGGAGGCAGTCGTTGGTCATGCGACCCAGGAAACCGGAGGCCTTTTCGCCGCTCCACCCGTATTGCCGCACCCAGACCCCATATTGCGGGACGCACATGGTCAGGTAGTCCTCCAGAATGCGGGAGTACATCTTCTGCTCGGTGATCGAATCCCCACAGATGGCCAGCCGGTCCCCGGGCCGGAGCCACGGCTCGGTCTGGGGCGGCACCGGAGCGGGCGCATAACCCGGGAGCGAGGCTTCTTGAAAGACCGCCTGCGGAGTGCGGCAGGAAACGCCCCACGCCAGGAGCAGGCCCAGCAGGAGAAAACGCACTGCGTTTTGCATGGCAGGCGAATTGTCCAAAGGCGGAAAAGACGGGTCAAGCGCTGCCCCGACCGCGCCTGGCGCAGCTCGCCGGGTGCCCCCCGACCGCAAGCGCGAGCGTTCCCGATGGAACCGGGTGGACACCGTGGCCCGGCCTGGATACGCACCGGAAGGGTGCGCCCGAGCATGTCGAGCCCGTGGCGGCGCCCCATGCGGACCCGCGTGGGCGGCTGCCGGTCGGGCGACCCGGCCTTCAGCCGCAAAGCCCGAATCGGGCGTGTCCGGCGTTCCGGGGTCGGGGGGTGCTTACTGCTCCACGCGCCGCTCGCCCGGCTTGTCTGCAAAAGAGGCTTGGGAGGCGCCGGCCGCCGCGTCCGCAGGCTGTGGCACGATGACCCGGTCGGGTCGAAGGATCGCCCGAGCCAGGGCACGTTCCGAAACGGTCACGGGGCCCCGGACCAGCTCCGGCACGTTATAATTGTACAGGAAGCCCTCGTAAAACGATGGATCCTCCTGCGGGAGCACAAAGGGCTTGGAGCAGCGACCGGAGTGGTCCACGTACGTGAAGAAGGGCCTGGTGAACAACCCATCCAGCCGCTTGCTGCTGAAGACGACCCAGCGACTGTTGCTCGACCAGGTGTGCCAGGAATCCGCCGAGTCGCTGTTGATGTCGGGCCGACTCACCTCGCCACTTTGAAGGTCCATCAGGAACAGGTCGGTACTCCGCCGGTAAATGGGGAAATTCCCGTACTGGGCCAGGCTGAAGAGCAGCCAGCGCCCGTCGGGTGAGATTCGGGGCTGAGCGGCGCTGGCGCGCGTGACCTCGGAGGACAGCACCACCTCGGGTTCGCCCCAGCGGCCGGTCTCGAGGTCGAACGCCACCCGGACCAGGTCGTACCGTACAGAGCGAAACTCGTCGCTGGGCCGGGGCGGCGCGCTGCAAAAGTACAGATATCGACCATCCGGGGACCAGGCCGGCCAGGTTTCGTTACGATCCGGCGCGGCAATGGCCCGGGGATGCTCGAAGGTGTTGGAGTCCAGCCAGTACACACCCAGATCGGACTGGGCGTCGAACACGTCCCGTGTTTCGCCGCGCGTATGATAGAACAGGCCCAATTTGTTCCGGGAAAACACCAGCAACCGCCCGCTCGGATGCCAGCTCAGATATCCCATGGTTTTCTCCACTCGCACGATTTCGTTCGATCGCACGAGAATCATCGGGTGCACGTTGGTGAACGTGCGGATGTGAAAGACGAACACCCCGGGCTGCTGGTTCAGGAACGTGTGGCAGTTGAGGCATCCATGGTGGAAACGGTGGTTCTCCAGTACCGGACGCTCCTCGAACGTCTCCAGATTGCGCTGATAAATCCCCAGTTCCCCATACAGACTGTAGACCGGCCTCAAGCGGCGATAGACCAGGGTCGGGTCCACCGGGTCCGGCGCGATCCAGTTGGTGACGGTGGGGAGGGTTCGCCACTCGCCACTGGCCTCCTCGAGGGCCAGCTCCCAAAGCAGCGGTTCTCCGGCATTGGCGGCAAGAAGGCGGCGCCAGGCTTGCAGGGGAAACTGAATGACCGGACTGCGACTCGTGATTCGGACCGGATCTCCGTGACGAGACCGGGCCACCAAGCGGTACCGCCGGCCGGGATGTTCCACCCGAAAGTTGAGTGGGGCGATGTTCGGGGGGACCACGATTCCGGTGTAGTCGGGGAACAAACGAACTGAATCCGGCGGCGGCGGGGGCAACGTCCCCCGTTGATCCTCCGTTGCGAGGGTCGGAGCTCCGGCAGAGACCGACAGGATGAACCCTCCCAGAAACCATCCCGTGAAAGCGATGCGATGCAAAGCGGCGGCCCGTACTGCGGCAACCCGTTTCCGAGGCGGCACCTGCGGGCCGCAGCCACTGTGCCGCGCGGGTCTCCGTTCACAGCCAAAGATCTTCATACGCTCAGTCAGCTGAAGGGGTTGTGTTGCCCGGAGCGGGCGCGTGCGACAGATGGTACAGCCAGTAAGTGCCCCGGAAGGTTTCCGCCAGTCGGCGCCGACCCTCGTCGCTCTGCAGGGCCCCTTGGGCGAGAGCCGTCCGAAAAGCCATGAACCGCTGCCGGGTCTCGGGTCGAATCGGAAGATTCGGCGGTGCCGGCCCGTCAGGGCTCAGCCACTGATACAGCAGCACAGCTTCTTCGCAGTGACGCGGCCACTGGGTCCAGGGCAGAGGCTGCCGACGGCGGAGCCACCTGACGAAACGTTCCAAATCGCAGCTGAGCAAATGATGAGCCAGGAGATACTGCCAGGCCATGTCATTGGAGGGATCCGTGTCGAGCAACTGCTCCAGCAGCAGGGCCGTGGGCATGCCACTGTGGGGAAGGTCGGTCCGCACCATGCGCTGGCGAATGAGCCTCAGGCGGGCATCGTTGGTGCCGGCCGGATCCATCATCAGTGCATGAAGTCGTTCTTGCGCCCGGACCCGATGCACCGGATGACGACTGAGCGCGTTCAGAAACACCCGTGCGGCCGCCGGTCGGTCTTTCAGCACATTCACCTCCGCCAACCAGCGGAGCAAGTCGGGTCTCGGCCCTTCGAACTCCAGGGCTTCATGAGCCAGACGCTCTGCTTCGTTCACCTGCCCAAGTTCCAACAAGGTGGGAACCTGGGCCCGGCACGCAGCCGCGCCCGCCTCGGTGCCGGGGAGAAGGCGCCAAAGCGACAGGTTTTCATACCGGAACAGCTCATCCAAAAGCCTGCCCGTGTGGTAGAGCGAGCGATGCAGCACGATCTCCGCCGCGGCCGGAAGGCGGGGCAAGGTACCGGCTTGCTCCAGTACTTGGAGATGGTCCTCGTGAGCCGCCGCCACCAGGAGCGCACTCACCCTGCGCGCGTCCCGATCAAAATCCGCCGCCACGGCAACAGCCAGCAGCACCGTTGCGACCAGGGCTGTCCGGCCGGAGGCGCTTTTCAAACCCGCCCACGACAGGGCGGGCAAACTGGTGGATCCGGCTTTTGCGGGCCCGTCCACAGCGGGAGGGAACCGCGGGACCACCCGGGCACGGATCAGCGCCAGGACCGGCACGCCCAGGGCCAGGGCCCCCCAAAGGAGCTGGCGCTTCACCGGATCCGGGCCTTCCATCCCGGGTACCAACCCGGCCCCGTAGCTCCATGCCACGCCCACGGCGGCGGCCAGGCTCCCCAACCAGAAAACCCCCGTGCGAAGCCACGAGCGAGGAGATGCCCAAGGAAAGGCCTCGATTGCGACCAGAAAGGCCAGCCAGGCCCAAAAGCCCGCCCCCAAATACACTCCGGCCGCCACGAGCCAGCTCAACAGAAGCCCTCCGGCCGACCCAGAGCGTGTCCCGCGGGACAATCCCAGCGCCAGTGCCCACGCCAGGCCCACTCCCAGTCCCGCGATCAGCGCGGAAGCCCCAAAGGCTTGTCGCAACCAGAGGAACAGCAGCGGCGGCGCAAAGGCGGCAGGAAGGAGCGCGACTGCGCCCGCACGTTTCAGCAGCGCACAACCCAGGGTTCCCAAACCGCCGGCCAGAATCGTGAAAACCAGGGCCCCGCTCCAGTTGTGCACATCGCACTGGGCCAGTGCCGCCGCCGCGTAACGCACCAGGCCTCCCGGTTCGCGCCAAAACAATCGAAAAAAGTCTTGGGTCCAGTAGAACTGCGGTTGATCCCGATGCCACTCCAGCGTCGGCTGAAGCCGCGTGGCAACGTAAACGAACAGGCCAAGCGAGCCAAGCAACCCCGTGGCAATGTGGACGAGTTGCGGATGGAATCTGAAACGCGTCCCTGCAAACAAAGGCGGTCGGCGGTGGGAGGAAACGGGAGACTCCATGCCTCCCGCTTGTCGCTCCCCCGGACAGGCAGGTATTCCGGCGCGGCCGCGTTTTGCAGACCCCATATCGCCCGACCCTATCCGCTGAGCCACTCTAGGACACTGGTCTGTTGAGTCGCAAGTCGGCGATCCGCCAAAGTACGGGAGAGAGAATTCTTCCGTTCTTACGCGCCGGATTCAACAACCCGGAGGAAACGCCGGTGTCCTCTGACTTTCGCGGTCCGTACACGCCCGAAGTGGCGCCGAGCTTTCGGGGCGGTCCAAGCGATGAATTGCGCCGGTCAGCGAATCTGAGGCGCCAGGGCCCTGCAGGCGCCCCCGGTGCGAACGACGATCCTCCAACACAGCCCCAGGCAGACCCGTTCTCACCAGACCCAATCCGATGTCACGAAGTTCTCGTGTCCTCGGCGCGCCGTGCGCGTCGCCGACGGGACGTGGCAGGCACCAGCCCAGGGCGACGCCCTGGGCAACCGAGTCGCCACAATTCACCGCGTCCTGAAAACGCCCAATTCGGTGTGGCTCGCCCGGCGCTCGCGATTTTGGGGTGCCGGGGTTGCACCTTTTCAGGGCCCGATGGATTTGGAGGACCGAGTTCCCGGGGCGCTGCGCCGGGCGGGTGGAGGAGAGGCGCCTTCGGCGCGTGCTCGGGCCCGCGCGATGCGCGGACACGGCGCGCGCGTTTCCGTCACTGAGCCCCAAGATTCAAAAATCCCGGCAAAATCCCCGTTTCGTCCGTTTTCTCGCGCCGGGAACCTCCGAACCCCACACCGGGCTCTCGCGGTTGTCAGCAACTCCAAATGCGCCCTCGTCTCATCCGCCCGGCCGGCGGGCTTGCCATCGGATCAATCCCGCATAACATTCCCGGACGTTCGACGTCATGGATATCAAGCTTCCACCTCTCGGTGAAGGTGCGGACAGTGGTGTGGTGGTCAGTGTGTTTGTCAAACCCGGGGACACCATTAGCCCGGGCCAGCCACTGCTCGAACTGGAAAACGAAAAGGCCATCGCCACCATTCCGGCCGAACACGCCGGAACCGTGGCCGAGGTGTACGTCAAGCCCGGCGAAAAGCTCGCCGTGGGCCAACGCATCCTGCGCCTGCAGACCACCGGCGCCGCCGCGCCAGCCTCCGCCCCACCGAGCGCTGCCACGCCGCGAACACCCAAGCCCGAAGCACCTCCGGCACCCCCAAGGCCCACCCCGGCTGCCGCCTCACCGGTGACCACCCCGGCCGCACCGTTGCCCCCCGTGGAAGAACTCGAAGAGGAGGAAATCCCGGCTCCGGTCGCCGCCCCGGTCGCTCCCCCCTCCGTGCGGCGCCTGGCGCGGGAACTCGGAATCGACCTGAGCCGCGTGCGGGGAACCGACCCCGGTGGCCGCATCACCCGCCAGGACCTGCGCAACTACATCCAGCGCCTTCAGACCCTCGCCGTCAAATACAAGGAGTTGGCCGCCCGGGCCGCGGCCCCCGCTGCGGCACCCGCTCAGCCGGCTGGACCCCCTCCGGCCGAGCCGGTGGACTTCTCGAAATGGGGCCCGGTCCGGCGTGAACCCCTGAGCACCCTCCGCGAGGTCATCGCACGCCGGCTTTGGGAAAGTTGGGAGGCCATCCCGCATGTCACGCAGTTCGACGAGGCCGACTTCACGCGCATTAACGAGCTCCGCAAGCAATTCGCCCCGGCCTATGAACAGAAGGGCGTCAAACTCACGGTGACGCCTTTCCTGATCCGTGCCGTGGTGGACACACTCAAAAAACATCCGGTTTTCAACAGCAGCCTGGATGAACAGGCACGGGAGCTGGTCATCAAGGAGTACTTCCACATCGGGTTGGCGGTGGACACCGAGCACGGGTTGCTGGTGCCCGTGGTGCGGGACGCCGACCGAAAGTCTCTGCTGGACCTCGCGAAAGAGATCGAATCGCTGGCCCAGCGCGCCCGCGAACGCAAGCTGGCCCGCGAGGAGATGCAAGGGGGAAGCTTCACCATTTCCAACCAGGGCGCCATTGGCGGAGCCCATTTCACGCCGATCATCAACCGGCCGGAGGTCGCCATTCTGGGTGTGGGCCGCGGGAGTCTGAAACCCGTGGTGCGCGACGGTCAGGTCACACCGCGTCTGATGGTGCCCCTGGCCCTCAGTTACGACCACCGGGTGATCGACGGGGGATCCGCAGCCCGGTTCATCGTGGATCTGGTGCGTGCCCTGGAGAATTTCCCCGAAGAAGCTGTGCGGCTTTGACCGCTTCGGCTTTGCCGCTCACCGGGGGTTGACCTTTGAAATCGCCTATGCAGCCCATTGAAACCGAACTGGTGGTCGTCGGCGCCGGCCCTGGCGGCTATGCCGCAGCCTTTTATGCAGCCGACCTTGGCAAAAAAGTCATCCTGGTCGAAAAAGACAAACGCCTGGGCGGCGTTTGCCTGAACGTCGGCTGCATCCCCTCGAAGGCCCTGCTGTACGCCACCCACCTGATCACGGAAACGAAGGAATCTTCGCATCGCGGCATCACCTTTGCCCCGCCCACGGTGGACCTGGCACGGCTGCGTGCGTGGAAGGATTCCATTTTGGAGAAACTCGCCGGCGGCGTCGCCTTCCTGGCGCAAAAGCGCGGGGTCCAGGTCATCCGGGGGCGCGGCTATTTCGAGGACTCTCAGACCCTGCGCGTCGAGACCGAGGAGGGCCAAAAATTCATTCGATACCAACACGCGATTGTGGCCACGGGATCCTTGCCCGCCATGCCCAAGGCCTTCGACCTCGGCAACCCTCGCATCATGACCTCCACCGAGGCCCTGGAGGTGGAAGAGATCCCGCCCCGGCTGCTGGTGGTGGGCGGCGGCTACATCGGCATGGAACTCGGCACGGTCTACGCCGCTTTGGGCAGTGAAGTCATCCTGGTGGAGGCGCTCGACAAGGTCCTGGCCGGAGCGGATCCCGACCTGGCCCGACCGGTGGTCCAGCGGGCCCAGAAGGCGTTCAAGGAAATCCGGCTCCAGGCCAAGGTCCTCAGCATGGCCACCGCCGGCAAACAGATCCGGGTGGTCACGGAATACAACGGGCGCAAACTCGAAGAGTTGTACGACCGGGTCCTGGTGGCCGTGGGCCGCGTCCCCAACACCGAGGATCTCGGGCTCGAGAACACGCGGGTCCAGTTCACCGACAAGGGTTTCATCAAGGTCAACGAACACCAGCAAACCGACGACCCGCACATTTATGCCATTGGCGACGTGGTCGGCGGCGCCCTGCTCGCCCACAAAGCGCACAAAGAAGCACGCATCGCCGTCGAGGTGATCAACGGCGAGGACAGTCGTTTCGAAAACATCGTCATCCCGGCGGTGGTGTTCACGGACCCGGAACTGGCGTGGTGCGGTCTGACCGAGGCCGAGGCCAAAGAACGCGGCATCCCTCATGAAGTCGCCAAGTTCCCCTGGTCTGCTTCGGGTCGGGCCATGTCGTTCGATCGCACCGACGGCATGACGAAGCTGATCGTGGACCCCGAGAGCGATCGTGTGCTGGGCGTGGGGATTGTCGGCCACGGGGCCGGCGAACTCATCGCCGAAGCCACCCTGGCACTCGAAATGGGCGCCACCGCCGAGGATATCGCCCTCACGGTGCATCCGCACCCGACCCTCTCCGAAACCCTCATGGAGGCTGCGGAAGCTTATTACGGGTACGCCACCCACACTTTGGGCCGGAAACGCACTCTGTGATCCCATCCGGCGGCGAGGCGAATCACGCTCGCCGGCAGAACCCGATGGCCGGCCTTCTTGCCAAACCGCCCCCGCCGGCATTGATGCGGGCTCTGCACAGCCGTTCCACGCACCTCAACGCGCGGCCTTCTCCAGCGCTTCCAACACGATCCCCGGTGTCAGCGCCTCCGGCAACACCAACGGCTCGCGCGCCGGATCTGCCGGATACACCAGGACCAACGGTACCCCGGCACGGCCGAACCGCTTCAATTCCTGGGTGATCGCCTCGGGGAAGTGCGTGTAGTCGCCGAGCAGCGCCACCGCGTTGAGCTCTCGCAATTTGGCCCGCACCGAAGGCACCTCCAGCGCAAACTTCTTGTTCGCCTGGCAGGTCAGGCACCAACGCGCGGTAAAGTCCACCAACACGGGTCGGCCCGCGGCACGCGCCGCCGCGACGGCCTCCGGACTCCACGGCTGCCACGGAATCGCATCGCCTTTCCCCACGGAGCCGGACACGTTCGCCTCGACGTTGCTGGCTGCCGGCTCCCGCCAATGCATCGCTCCTTCGAGCAAGCCTACATAGCCTGCGCCCAACACGATCAACGCCGCCACCAACCCGGCTCCGCGCCGGGACCGACCCCGTTGCCAGAACGTCCCGAACAACCAGGCCGCCACGCTCAACAAGACCAGGAACCACGCCAACCACCACGTGCGATCCCCGTAATGTGCCTCCACCAGGCTCAACAGCCACACCGCTGCAGCGAGCATGGGGAAACCCATCGCCACCTTGAAGTGTTCCATCCACGGTCCCGGCTTCGGCAGCCAGCGCAACCAGCCCGGTTGCCAGCTCAGCACGAGATAGGGAAATGCCAGCCCCAGTCCCACCGTCAGCAGGACCAACAGGACAACCCAGGGCGGTTGCACAAACGCAAATCCCACGGCCGCGCCCAGAAAGGGGGCCGTGCAGGAGGTCGCCAGCACCGTGGTCAACAGACCGCTGAAAAACGCGCCCGCGGCCCCGGGACGCGACGCCCACTGCGCTGCCGAGTCCATGGCGCGGCCCCCCGCGGTCACCTCGAACACGCCAAACAGGTTCAACGCGATGAGCGTCACCAGAATCGTCATCGCGATCAAAAAGTACGGGTTCCCGAACTGAATCCCCCAACCCGCCTGCCGCCCCGCCGCCTGCAAACCGATCACCAACACGGCGAGCGCCGCAAAGGATGCCAACACACCCAGCGTATAAACCCAACCCAACCGCAAGATCTGCCGGCGATCCTCCCCCGCCTGGTTCACGAACCCGAGAATCTTGAGCGCAATCACCGGCAGGACACATGGCATGACGTTCAAGATCAATCCCCCCAGAAACGCATAGCCCAACACCCACGCCAATCCCCGCAAGGACGAGGGTCCGATGCCGCTGCTGGCCGCGGGCGAACCGGCAGAGACGCCTTCCGGTTCCTGAATCTTCGCACGCACTTCCCAGGCACGCGACCGCACCCCGTCACCGGCCACCACAATCCCGGCAATTTCCGCGGGCCAGTTTCCCGTGAAAGTTTGCACGACTTTGCGCAGTCGAACCCTTGCCGGGTCGGCCGGGAGCCGCGTGCTCGGTGCCTGCACCTCATAATCGTCGGCCTCGTACGGGAAAAAGTCGGCCCCGGCCCCGCTCATCCCCTCTGCAGCCCATTCGAGCACCAAGGGCCGTTCCCGACCCGCGCCCGGCGGTGCGTCCCAGACCGCGCGAAAGCCGAGGCCTGCCCCGTCCTCCGGCAAGCGACCTCGCCACTGCTGGATGAGACCCGCAGCGGCAGAGGCCCGCCGTTCCACGCCCACCTCCAACACGGCACTGACCTCCGCAGAACCCGGCACACAGACTTCTTTGCACTCGAGCCAGGAAACCTTGCCTTTCAATGTCCATCGGCCCGGCGGTTGATTCGACGCCACGTGCAAGGGAATCAGCAGCACCACCTCGTCATGGTAAACGTACGTGGCCAGTTCGCCTTCCCCATACTTCTCCGGCGGGGGCCATTGGATGGGCCCGGCGGTGATGCCCTCCGGGAGGTCCCAGGCAATCTTGGTGGCCATGCCGGAGGCGCCGGGGTTGCGCCAATACGTATGCCATTCCGGGTCCATGCGCAAATGCAGCCCGGCCCAGACCATCTCCCCCGGCCGCGCCTGTGTCGCTTCCAAGACCAGCTGCGCCCGCGTATGCGCAGCCTCGGCACAAGCCATGGACGCCCACAGGGCCAATAGCGCCCCGCAAATCCCCAGGTTGTTCCATTTCGTCTTCACGGCGTCAAACGTAGCCTGAAACCTGATTCGTGCACCCTCGACAAGGACGAGGTCCGTCTACCCGATTCCCCAGGATCGGCCGCACTGCAAACTACCCACGACCTCTGTCCTTACCCCTCTGATCGGTGCGGTACGGCATCCGTCCCCATGCCCGATGCCTGGTTGCGGCCGGCCTCGCCACAGCCGGGATCCCTCCGGCGCAAAAAGGTTACAAGCGCTCCGGCCGATTGCTGACGTGGGGACCTGCCTTCCACCGCGCCAGAAGGTGCTCCACCTGGGCTTCCGTGGCCGAGAGCGAGCCCTCCGTCCAAATCACATGATGCGCACGCGCCATCTTCTCTTCCACCGGCCATTGCGCCGCCAGGCGAAGTTGGATTTCCTCCTCTGACCAGCCCCGGGCGCGCAGCCGCTCCCACTGGGTGTCCTTCTGACACGCCACGCAAACGACCCGGTCCAACTCGGCCTCCGCTCCCACTTCGTACAACAACGGAATGACCACCATGGCCCGAGCCACCCCGGCGGCCTCCCAGGCCGCCATTTGCTGGTGCCAGCGTTCCCGAATCCGCGGATGCGTGATCGCTTCCAGTCGACGCCGCGCCTCCGGATTCCGAAACACGCGCCGGGCCAGTTCCGATCGGTTCAACCGGCCATCAGGATGCGCGATGTCCCGCCCGAAGGTCTGCAGAATCTCCTCCCAGGCCGGTTGGCCCGGCTCCACCACCTGCCGCGCCAACTGGTCGGTATCCACCACCGGCAAACCGCGCGCAGCAAACATGCCGGCCACCGTGGATTTCCCCATGCCCAGTCCGCCGGTCAACCCGATTCGTTCCATGGCATCGTGGTCCCGCGCAGGGGTTGCCTTGGAGGAAGGCTACCGGGCCTACAAGCTGCGATTCGGAAAAGACGCGGGACGCGTTCCATGCTGCCTTGCAGGCTGTTCTGTTCTTGAACCTCTGTTCGGACGCTCTGCAGCGCACACGGGGCCCGGCGGCATGGCGCTGGCGACAGTCACCGGCCGGCTACCACAGATTTGGACCCAAAGTGACCGACAACGGCTTGCGGTTCTCTGGATACCCCGGGAAGGCCCGGGCTCCCCTGCCCAGGGCCCACGCATCCTCCTCGCTTGTCCTTGCTCAGATCTGCGAGAGGCTGCCACTTGCGCTCAGTTCGGGAACGCCGCAACCGCGTTGAACAGTTTCAGCGGTATTGCAGGGCCGGCTCCGGTTTCACGGTAGGAGGCGCAGTGCCCGGTAGTAGCGCTGCGAGCGACTGGCCGACTCGGGATCGGTGAATTTCACTTCACCGCTCGGCGGCATTACGCGCGACTCCAAGTCCGTCCAGTTCTGCAGGTCCTCCGAAACCTGCAGAACATAGGTTTCGCCCGGTTCACCCTTCAAGGTGAGCCGGAACAGGCCATATTCGAAGCCGCCCTCCAACCGCGGTTCTGCCACCGGAGCCACAGCGACTTCCAATTGCAAAGTGTTGTCGGAAGCATCCACGTCGGTGCTGGTCGAGTCCACCGATGCTGCCAGCGTCGCTGTCCCGGGTTGCAACAGACGATACGTGAGCCGGACCTGGGCACTGCCGCCCGGGGCCAGATCACCCAGTTGCGCCTCCACCCCAGACGGTTTGACGCTGGTGCTGCCCTGGGAAACGACGACCTGCACAAGCTCGCTTCCCATCGGCGGTGCCACGTTCAGCACGACTTCCGATGCGGGGGCCGGCCCTTCATTGCTCACTTCCAACGTATAGATGGCAGAGCCTCCTGTGCGGACAGTGCTGGCGGAAGTACTTCCGGTCAGACGAAGGTTGGACAACGGACTGACCGGCTCGCCCACCGAGAGCTCCAAGGTCCAACCGCCGGCGATGCCGCCGCGCTCACCCGCCACGTCGTCCGCTACATAGAGCGACCAGGTTCCATTGGGATCGGTGCCTGCAAGCATCCCTAGGCTGGTTGCGTAGGGCCGCGCGGGCGCAGGCACCGGTAACAGGTCGGAAGCCTCGAAGTCTGCGGGCCGATACGCCCCGCTGCTCAGTCGGGCATTGTCCGGCAAACCGTCCCCTGCCGAATCCTCCAGTGCCAGCGTCAGGTTTGTCACGGCCCAGCCGCCTCCGGCATCCGATACCAGCATCACCTTTTGCCCCGCTGGCCCGACCAACAACACGTCCACATCGTCCGGGTACCCGTGCGTGAACCCGTGGAGCGTGACGCGAACCCCCAGCACACTGCCAGAAAGGCCGTTGACCGTCAGGAGCGACGGATACGGATTGGCCGGACCCCGCTCAGGAACTTGGATGGCGTCTTCGCTGCGGAAGGTGTAGGTCCGAGCCACCCGCAGGGCCTGAGTCACTGTGCCCACCAAGGTCGCGCCGTCCCGGAGTTCCCATGTCGCTTCAACCATGTCGCCGGCAGGTCGGTTGACAGTGAACGTGAACTGTCGCCAGATCGTGCCACCGCCCGGTTCCAACACACCGTAGGTCTGCGCTGCGCCAGGGCTGGACACGCCGCCGCGTTCCAGCAGCTGCACTACCAGGTTCTCCGTCGGCAATTCACCCACATTGCGCAACCCCAGGGCCAGTGTCACCTCTTCCCCTTGATCCAACGCGCCGTTCGGGGGTGCCTGGCTTTCCGCGACCACCCTGACGCCGGTCACAATCAGCCGCGGCTGCGGAGGCGCGATGTTCAACACCACCGTGGCCCGGTTGTCGCTCGGTGTCGCTTCCGCTGAATCCGTCGAAGCCACCGCTTCCAGTTGATAGGCACCCGCGTCCCGGGCGCGCACCCGCAAAACGGCGTGAACCGCCAATCCCTCCACCAGCCGATCATACCGGATCTCAACGCCCTCGCTGGTTCTTTCCAAGACACCTCCCGGCACCGAGCTGGCAACCAGCTCCAACGCAGCTGGAAGAGGAATTCGGACCACCGAGTTCAGGGCCGGCTCCGGACCGGCGTTGCGCAAGGACAGTACCAGATCGACCTCTTGTCCCAGCACCAGAGCCGCGTTCGGAGTCTCCAGTGACAACTGAAGGTTGGCCAACGGGAGCGCCACGTTGAGCACATTCGTCAGCGCATTGTCTGAAAGATTCAGATCGACGCCACTACCCACTGCCTGGGCGACCACGCCGAATTGGCCCGCCTCGTTGGCGTCCAAGGTGACCCGCAGGCTCTTCGCATCGCCCGGGGCCAGCTCGTTAAAGATCGCCAGGACCGTCTGGCCCTCCAACGACCACGAATCCGCTGACGTCTCGACCCCGAGCACACGGAATTCGCTGGGCCATTGATTTCGCACCACCACACCCCGCGCCGTGTCCGGGCCCAAGTTCGTAACCGTGTAAGTCATGACTGCCGGCTGGCCCACCAACACACGCGAGGGGGGAGCAGCGAGCACACGCAGGTCAGCCACCTCATTTAGCGGCGTGATGAGGTGCAAACTGACTGACCACCCGCCCGCGAGCTGGCCTGTGTCGCCTGCCGTGGTGTCCCATACATAGAGCGACCACGTGCCGTTGGGGTCCAACCCGGCAAACTGCGACAACGTCGTCCCGTACGGCACGCCGGGGGCGGGCGCCGGGAACGGCAGCTCCGTTCCATAAGCAGCGGGACGATACCGTCCAGACACCAGGGCATCCCACTCCGGCAAAACCGTCTCCGCCGCGTCGTCGAACGTCACCGTGGCCTGACTGACGCCGTACGGGGCTCCGGCTGCGGACATCAGCACTGTCTTCTGTCCCCGAGGTCCCACCAGCAACATCCGCACATCCGGAGCGTAGGCGTGCGTCAGGTTCGAGAGCGTGACCGTCACGCGGCCCACGGTGCCCGTAACGCCGCTGACCTGAATGACAGACGGGTACAGACTGGCCGGTCGGTTGTCCAGGATTTGAATCGGCGTTGTATTGGTAAAGGTGACAACCCGGGGCAGGACAAAGGTGTATTCCACCGCGGGCAGCGGCTGGCCGTTGTCGGAGAGCTGAAGCACGGCTCTGACCACCCCTTCCGGCGTTCGCCGCGCGGTGAATGTAAACGACCGATCCACCGGTATCCCACCCGGAGGCAGCACCCCATACACCTGCGGGCCAGACGGATTCTCCACGCCGTTACCCGGTAGCAAAGTTGCGACCAAATTGACGTTGGGGATATTCCCGGTGTTCCAGAGCCGCAGCTCCACGGTCACGGTCTCGTCGACATCCACCGCTCCGTTCGCCGGCTGCAGGGACTCCGCCAGCAACGTAGCCCCCGCAGACCCGATGGCAACAAACCGCTCGGCCACGACGACACGAACCTCCGCCTGATTGTCGGCACTCAGTGGATCGGTTTCCCGCGCCGTCGCGTTCGCCCGGAGGGTGAACGTACCGGGTATGGAAGAGGTCGCAATCAAGCCCACTTGGACCCGTTGGCCCGGCAGCAGGCTGCCCAGATTGGCAATCACTTCCTGGCCTTGAACCGTAACCGAGCCCTGGGTCGCGTAGCTTGAACGCACGGTCTGGCCTGCAGACAACACGGCACTCAATGTCACGCCATTGGCAAGGCTGGGGCCGGCGTTGCTCACCACGAGCTGATACTGAAACTCCTCGTTGATCACGGCCGGGTTCGGAATCGCCAGCGCCGTCAAGACCAGGTTTGCTGCCGGGCCCACCACCGTACGGACTTCCGCACGGTTGTTCCCGGGGAAAGGATCGGCCTGATGCGCCCCCGCACTGCTGCGCCAGACCAACGTACCCTCTGCCACGGGAACGCCGCTCACGACGAGTTCCGCCGTGCCTCCCGCAGCCAAGCTGCCCGCTGTCCACACCAATCCGAAGGATTCCACTCGCCAGCTGCCCTGCGACGGGGTCACGGTACCGACCAAGAAGTTGGCGGGCATTTCATTGGTCACCGCCAGCCCTGTGGCCGGAGAGGGACCGAGATTGTCAACCGTGATTCGATAAGTCAGGACCTGCCCCTGCAAACCGCTCTCCGGCGTCACAGTCACCCCCAACACCAGGTCTGATGCGGGCGGCATGGCTCGCGAAACCACTGTCACTTGGTTGTTGCTGAGATCGCCATCCGGTTCCAACGAATTCACCGTCGCCCGAGAGGTCAACACCCCGGCCTTGGCGGGTAACACGGTGACCTGCAGCATACCACCGGCCGCAAACGGCAAATCGCCCACATTCCAGATGACCGTGTTCCCGGTGGGGGTCGGCGAGCCGCGGCTGGCCGTCGCATGGACAAAGAGGACGTCGCCGGGCAGCTCGTGCCGCACCACCGTGGAGCGCCCCGCCGAGGGCCCGCGGTTGGTCACTGTGATGGTGTATACCAAATTGCTCCCCAGAAACACGGGATCCGGAGCCGCGGTCATGCTCAATGCCAGATCCGCCCCCGGACAGCTCCCTCCTCCATCCGTACACTCCGCCGGCCACACGAAGAGTGACCAGCACTCGATCGCCCCCGTATCCAGAGCCTCCTGGTCCACAACCCGCAGCCGCCAAGCGCCGTTCGCCGCATCCCCAACTTTCCCCACGAACGCCGACAGGGGTTGTTGAGGCCGGAACGTCCCCTGATAGGGAGGAATCCCGCCCGTAATCGGCAACGGCCCGTCGTCATCGAAGGTGGTGCGACGCCGATCCGGACTGCAGGCTGTGCCGTAGTTGTTACCGGAGCCGCCGTTGCTGTCGCTCAACACGACAGTCGTACCGTCCGGGGCAATCAATTCGAGGCGGAGATCGCCCACCCAGGTATGCGTGATGTATACCGAAACCGCCACCTTGCGCACCGCCGTGGTCAGGTTCGACACCACGATCGCCGAGCTGGCCCCGGCTGGATCGTTGTCCGGAATGGGCACACGGGCAGTGCTGTCGTACCGACGCATCTGCCCCATCACCCCAGTGTTGAGCGTCACGGTGTTCGTCACGGTCTCTTGGTCGGACTCCAGCACTACTTCCAGAACCACCGGCGTGCCGCACACCATGTACGGTGCCGTGCTCAGCTGGAACGGGATCAGGTTCGTGCCCACCCCTAGGGAAGGTAAATCTTGGTAGGCCGATTCACGCACTCCAAGTCCCACGCCGGGGGTGGTGGTGTTCACCCGCGCGCGCAACCGAGTGGCCGTGAAGTTGTTGAAGTTGGCCACCAACAGGTACAGGTCGTTGCACTCATTGATGTCCACCATGCCGTTGCCGTTCCCTCCGATAATCACCGAGCCGACCACGGTCAGGCCCGGGGTGTCGTACGCCTCCACCACCCCCACCGTGGTGCGGCTGTCGGGCGATCGCGCACTGAAGCCCAAGCCGCGCTTGGCAAAGCCCGTCCACAACTCGCGCGCATTGGCACCCCCGGTGGCCACCAAGTCGGCCAAAATGACCGCATCCCGGGCCTCAATGAAGTTGGGATTCGGCGGGCTGAGCTTGAGACCGTCAGTGACCAACTGCAGCATCAGGTCATTGCCGGCAAAACCATACTTGCGGATCAGGTTGGCCCGTACCTCCCACAGGATGGCACACCAGACCTCACCCTGATTGTGTTCTTCATCCGCCTCGTCGGGGTCGAAAGGCCAGATGGGATTGCGCGGCACACCCGGATGCGGGCTGATCTGGCTCGGATCGATGTCTTTGAAGGTCAGTGGACTCTTGGTCATGTCCGTGCTGTAGGGATAGCGGCGAAGCCCGAAGTAATAGTTCTGCTGCAATCCGCCCAGTTGGTACGTAACGTAACCGGCCATCGGATACACACCGTCCACGTCGTCCCCTGCTTCGCTCAATAGCGCCAGGGCGTAAAAGTCCGACCATCCCTCCCCCAGACCTCGTGCCTGTGAAGCCGTCATGCCGTTGCCGCCACCCACCAACCGCGTCGTGAGACCGTGCGTCGCCTCGTGAAAAATCACTTCCGCGTCCAGATCCCCGTCCCGATCTGGCATGGGAAAATTCCACAAAAACATGGCAATCTGGCCATTGACCCCATCCGGGGCCGGGATGAAGAACGCATTGTTGAAAAACCCCGCATCCGCGCCGCTTTGCACGTAGCCGATGATCGAGTCGCTTCCCAGACCGCCCCGACCGAAATTGTCCTCTTGGAAGTTCCCCGCGCTCTCCGTAAACCCAAACTGGTACAATCGATCGTGATACCAGTTCACCCAGAAAAACATTTGGACAATGGAGGCATTGGTGTACTCAATCGGCTCCCGGGTCAGGTCCAGCGGGAAATCGAATACCCGAGGCGGATTCCCCTGCGGCCGCGGCCCATCCGGCTGAAAGTCAAAATCCCGATCCAGGAAACAATCAGCGTTGTTCCCGCGGGTTTCGTTGTCGCCGTCATTGATCCAGCCATTAGGCGAAGCAATGACGTCCAGTGCACTCAGGGTAACCAAGACCCGGTTGGTGTAAGGTGGTTGGGCTGCGTTCGGGGTGGGCCACCCCGGCGTGAAGGGCGAGGGACTGTCGCTGGTGTACACCCGGTAGCTGGCGTCGCTGATGAAGAAGGCCGTCTGCCGCCGTAGTAAGACCTCTCCAGTCTCGGCGTCGACAACGAGCTGATAATGTTGTGGTGTGCCCGGTCTGGACAAATGCACCTCCCAGGCCAGTCGCAGGGTCTGCCCGTCCAAAGGCAACCAGACCGCTCGTGACAAAGCCATTCGGCCGCGGACGCTGTGTTTCAGATAGCCGTCTTCGGTTCGCTGGCCGCTCCCACCCAATTCCCCGGCCGACAGGCTCAGTCCCAGGTCCGCAGCGGCTTTCAAAAGTGCGCCAGACTCCGGGACGGGTGGCTGCCCCAGCCGTGTCGCCCAATTCGGGGTTCCCGCAGCCGCTGCGGCAGTCGGGTCCGCCACCATTCGACTCGACAACGCCACCAACTCTCCGCGTGCAGTAAAGTTCGCGATCAAATCCGCTTCGAAGATTGGCACACCGGCAAGCACCTGTTGCCACACCACCGTCCGCAAACCGCTGCGCGGGCTGACCGTATCCCTAACCCGCCGCGCCTGGTCCAACGCCACATCGCCGTGACCGATCGCATCCGCATACTCGCGCAGGAACGCCCGGACCACCGCCTCCGGGTCCGCGAGGGAAACCGCCGCCGCCGTGGGGCCCGGCGAACCTACCGGTGCCTGAGTGAGGAACCCGCTGGTGCGCCGCACGAACCGGGCCGAACCGACGACAGAATCGTAACTGACCTGCACCCCCGGCAGCGCCTGTTGCATGCGGGCCAAACCCGCCTGCCGCTGCGCCAATACTTCGGGGGTCGTGCCCGCGTGACTGCGCAGGTCTTTTTCAGGCAGGGCCGAGGCATGCTCACTGGGGAGCAATGCCCGGGCGCCAAAAGAAATGCCCAGCCAGCACAGAACCATCAACCAAGCGGCCGCGCGCACCGCGCCTCCTGTTCCACTCCAAATGGGCTTGTTCATCGGACGTTTCACCGGTCGAAAACCTACGCTTCACTGCGCCAGACGTCGAGCGTCCTTTCCTCAGACGCCCTGGCAGCCTCGTGGCACGCCTTGCGATCTAAAACCTCACACCATCCACGGGCTCACGGACCGGGGCGAATCCGGAAGAACCCTCCGGCGCCTGTCGTGGGCAACGTCACCCGGTACTGGTCTCCGTCCCGCACGGGAGTTACTACCACCGGGGCCCACTGCACCGGCGGTGTCAGACTCTCCGCGCGTTCCACGATCACCAGGCCAAGGTCAGCCGGCCAGCTCAGCTCCAACCCGCCCGCCACCAAGCGCGCCTGCAATCGCAACTGCGCCGGACGGACGGTCGTGCGCACCGTGGCCACATTGTTCGCCTTGGCCGGGTCGTCGGTGGTCGAGCCCACAAAGACGCTTGCCGGAAACTCACCCGCCATCGTGGGCCGAGCCGTCACACTTACTGACAAGACCTGCCCGGCTCCCAGATCTCCCAGGTCGCGGAACACCACAGCATTCCCCACTTGGAGGTACACCGGCCAAGCGCGCACCAGTTGGAATCCGGCAGGCAGCTGGTTGGTCAGAGCAACAGAGATTGCCGTGCCGGGACCCCGGTTGGTTACCGTGGCCGTGTACGTGACAGTGCCACCGAGCGTCACCGGATCAGGATCGTCCACAAGGAAGACCTCCAGATCCGCCCGAGGCGGAATGACCTCGATCTGCAGATCAGCGGTGTTGTTTCCTGGATGTGCCTCGGCTTCGACAGGCCAACCACCGATTGTCCACTGATACGTGCCCGGCTGTGGCGCCCTCAGCGTCAGGGTCGCCGTGGCAAACTGGTCCATGTCCAGTGCGCCCACGGACCAGCCCAGGCCACTGTTGTTGGTCGCAAGCTGGCCCCGCGACACCTGGATGGCCACCAGATCCAGACCTGCCGGTACGAGATTCGTCAGGTTCACACCCGACACCGCCCACGGCCCGTGGTTGGTCACCGTAATCCGCAGGATCCAGTTGCTGCCCACTACAGCCGAGGGCGCCACCTGGCCTGCCACGGAGACATCGGCCTCCGGCAGGAACCGGCCGCTCGTGGTGACGGTCAGCCACCAGCCGCTGCGGATGTGACCCGACTGGAGCGGGGCATCGTCCCGGATGAACAAGCGCCACTGGCCGTTGGGATTGCCGTCATTAAAGGCCGACAACACATTGCTGTATGGAGGTGTGGGCGCCGGGGGCTCGAAGAGATCGAACTGCCCGTAATTCGTCGGTTTGAATGCCCCGTTGGTCAACGGCGCCGAGTCCGGGAGCGAGCTTGAAGCCCCGTCCTCGAACCTTAGCGTAACATTGGTGATCCAGAAGCCGCCGCCAGCATCCGACATCACGATTGCCCGTTGTCCACCCGGACTCACCAGCAGCATGTCAATGTCGCTTGGTCGAGTGTGATACAGATTCGTGATGGTCACCAAGGTCTGACTGACCACCCCTACCATGCCCGTAACGGTGATCACGGAGGGGTATGGATTGGCCGGTTGATCGTCCGGGATCTCGATCGCAGCCGTGTTGGAGAAGGTGGCCGTCCGCGTCCCCAGGAGATAACTAAAGGTCACGCGCCCCAGATCCATGACACCGTCTCGAACCTGGAAAGTGGCGCGGACGATACTTCCGTTGGTCCCTTGGACGGTGAAGCTAAAGTCCCGGGATTGAGACGGGCCGCCGGGCGTGAGGGCGCCGTAACTCTGGGGGCCGCTCGGATCCACCACGCCGTTGGTCGGCAGCAGCGTGGCTTCGAGATTCGTCACCGGCACCGAGCCGGCATTCCGCAGGGCAAACCGCACCGTCACCTGCTCGCCCGGATCCAGTGCCCCGTTCCCGTTGGGATCCGACAACAGCCGGGAACCTGCCGGTACAATTACGCCCCCATCATTGTCCACGATTGTCACGGTGGCGACTTCTGGCGGCAGCAGCGTCGCCGGACCCACCACATTGAAAAGCCGAACGCTGAAGGTCTCAGTACCCTCCTCTTCGGTGTCGTCCAATAGGAACAAGGTGACCGTCTGCGCAGTGACTCCGTTGCTAAATGCCAGTCGACCTGCACCGGAGATATAATCCCGGCCGGCAATCGCCGATCCATCCTCGGTACGCCACTCGACCGACACCGTCGAATCCAACACGTTGGATCGTACAACGGTGAGGGTAACGAGGACGCCGCCCTCCGAGACTGTGTACGAGGGCTGCAACAGCCGCAAACCCGCATCGTCGTCCACAATGCTGATCACGGCGTTGGACGGCTCCAAGATCACCGAGTTCGTGTCCGGATTCGACAGTTCAAAGCCGAACTGCTCCAACCCTTCGACCTCCGTATCGTCAAGGAGCGGCACGACGACCGTCTTGCTTGCTTCACCATTGGTGAACACCAACGTGCCACCGACCGCCCCGAAGTCTTGTCCCGCCGTGGCCGTGCCGCTCACCGCGGTATAGCCCACACTGTTCGTCCCATGCAACGAGCCCACGCGGACCACCTCGATCACGATATTGGTGGCCACAGCGTTGGTATGGCTCTCCATGACCACGTAACGGTTGGTTGCCAACTTGAACCCGGCATCGTTGTCCAAGATGACCCCTACCGCGAACGGCTGCAGAATCTCTGTCCCGGCACCCGGCTGACGCAGGCGCAGCCGGAAGGTCTCGTCCCCTTCCACCCGACCCTCCTCCAGCAGGCTCACGCTGACCGACTTCAGCGATTCACCCGGCGCAAAGCTCAGCGTGCCCGCCGCCGGCACATAATCCTCTCCGGCTGTCGCAGTTTCATCCTCGGTCACGTAGCCGACCTGCACGGCCATATTGGTGTTGCCCACCCGGCGCACCACAAACGTTAAGCCCGGCTCAGATTCTCCTGCTTGGAATGTGGAAGAGGCAAAGGCGAATCCGGTCTCGTCGTCCTGAATGACCACGGCAAGGTTCGTGAGCCCGATCAACCGGGCTCCACCTGTAACATTGGTCAGGGCCACCTCGAAGAGCTCGTCGCCCTCCACCAAGGCGTCATTGTGAATCGGCACAACAATGGTTTTGTTGGTTTCGCCGTCACCGAAGGTGAGAGTGCCCGCCGTCAGGATGAAGTCCAACCCGGCGGTGGCGCTGACCTCGCGCGTCACGTAGCCAACATTGACCGTCCCGCTGCGGCCGTTCGTTCGCACCAAGGAGATCTCCGCGCGGCCAGCCGCCTCGCTCACCACAAAGTTCGTTTGAACAAAGCGGATCTCACCGGGCGCCCGTTCGTCATCCAAGATGGTCAGGACTCCTTGATACGGGTGGATCAGGAAACCGCCGGTCACATTGGTCAGCGCCATCCAGACCGTTTCCTCCGTCTCCGGCAAGGTATCATCAAGGATGGGAATGAATAGCAAGCGGACCGTGTCTCCCGGCAGGAACGTCACGGTGTTGGTGACATGACGGAAGTCCAGTCCCGCCGTTGCCGTCCCATTGGTCAGGGTGGTGAAGTCCACCACGGTGGTCCGCTCCAAATTGCCCTGGCGTGTCAGCGTGATTCGGGCCGTGCCGCCCACAATGTTCTCACTGACCGCGTAATCCGCAGCCGAGAAGCTCACGCCCGTGTCGTCGCTGACAACCAAGACCTCCGCCACAGGCTGGTTACCGAGGGCCAGACCCGGAGCCCCCGCAGGTTCCAAGTTGGTGATCACGACCTGGAACGTCCGTGCCGGGTTCAGCTCAAAATCGTCCGCTAACGGGACCTGCACCTGTGCGAAGACCTCGGCCTCAGGGAACGCCACCTCGAACCCACCACCCCGATAATGCACTCCATTGGTGGCAGTCCCATCCGCAGTGGTCAGTTGCACCCGGATCGGCTGACCGCCAGGCGCATTGGCTGTTCCGCCGCGCCGGCGCAACGTGACCACAGCGTTGGTCTGGTCTTCCCAGACGACGAACCGGCCACGCGCGAACTCGAACCGGCCGGAGCCAGCTACGGAGCCACCATAAATGCGCGCCAGTCGATGCCGCGGCTGACCGTCATACGTGCTGAAGCCACCGCCCAGAACGATCTTCGCATCCGGTTGCATCACCAGGGTCGCCACAAAAGCGTCGGCTCCCGCACCAAAGTTGATGCTCGGGTCCACGCTGCCGTCCGGGTTCAACCGCGTAATCCCGCCCCTGGTAACCCCGCTGCAGCGGGTGAACGCACCGCCGACCACAATCCGCTGATCCGGCTGCAGTGCCAGAGCCCACACTGTATCGTTCGCCCCCAAGCCGGGGTCGAACGAGCCATCCAACGTGCCATCGTCGTTCAGTCGAGCCAAACGGATCCTCGGCTGACCATTGAAACTCGTAAACCCGCCGCCGACGAGAATCCGGCCGTCCGGCTGCAGCAGCAACGCTCGCACGGCACCGTCGGCGCCGGTTCCGACTCGGAAGGTCGGATCCACCGAACCGTCCGGATTCAATCGGACGACCCCGGGCGTGATCTGGCCGTTGAATTCAGTAAACTCACCCGCGAGAAGTACCTTCCCGGCATGAACACTGTTCGTCGGGTACACCACCAGGGCATACACCGTGCCATTGGCGCCCGAGCCCGGATCGAAGGTGGTGTCCACTGCTCCATCATCGTTCAGCCGCACGACTCCACGCCGGCTGACCCCCCGTACCGTGGTGAAGGCTCCGCCTGCGAGGATCTTTCGTCCACCCTGCCAGAGGATCTCGCCCAGCGCGAAAACGGGTTGATCCATACCCCCACCGGGATCGAACGCGGTGTCCACCACGCCGTTGGTCTGCAGCCGCACCAGCCCGTTGCGAATGACCCCGTTGACCATCGAGAAGGCCCCGCCCGCTACTACCTTGCCGTCCTGCTGGGCCAGCAGCGCATATACCGTCCCGTTGACCGAGGCGACGAACGTGGGATCCAAACTTCCATCTACGTCCAGCAACCGGGCCAAACGCTGCCGGGTCGCCGAGTTGGCCACAGTAAAGTCTCCGCCCACCACCAACTTCCCATCGGGCTGTCGAGCCAGGGCCAGCACGGCATCGTTGAAATGACCTTGCACGAACAGTGAGTCCAGCTCACCCGCGGGCTCGTTAAAGCTTTCATCGTCCACGATCCGCAGGATCGCTATGGCCGGTTGTCCAAGCGCAGACCCCGGTGCCGCGCCTGACAGTGTGAGCGTGACGAACCGGTCCCCGCTCTCTTGGTCTCCGTTGTCCAAGATCTGAACCGCAAAACTCTTGGCGACCTCGCCAGGTCCGAAGGTCAGTGTTCCGCTCGTGGGAACGAAATGGTAGTTGGGAGTCGCCGTGCCCCCGCTCGCACTGTAGTTCACGGACACCGCGCCCGCGGCCCCATCCGTCCGCACTACAGTGATCAATGCCGTTCCACCGTTCTCGTTAACCCGGTACACAGTCGTCGGGAAAGCTACAAAGCCCAGCCGGTCGTCATTGGTAATCACCAAGAGGGCGGTCGATTGCGGGCCCAATGAAACCGGATTCGGAAGGCCGTTGAGCGTCGGATTTAGGAGGCGCAGGGTAACCGTTTCGTCCGGTTCAATGTCCATGTCATTCACCACGGGAACGGCAAAGCTCTTTGGTGTCACATCTCCGTGGGCCCAGGTCAGGTTGGTGCTGACCGGGACATAGTCCTCACCCGCCGTTGCCGTGCCCGGCTCGGTCACCGCCGTGACTGTGAGCGTGCCCGCGCCACTGCCCACCCGCACCACGGTGATGACCGCCTGCCCCGCACCTTCCACTGCCCCGAACACGGACTGACCGAAATTCAGCTTTCCGCCAGGGGTGTCGTCGTCGATTACAGTCAACACTGCGTTGGTCAACCCGAGTGCAGCGCCGCCGCCCACCGGCCCGGCAAGCCGGAGCAAGACCGTTTCATCCGGTTCCACCTGACTGTCGTTCAGGATCGGGATCGTAAAGGTCTTGTTGGTCTCCCCGTTCAAGAACGTCAGCGTCCCCGAGCGCGTCTGGTAATCTGTGCCAGCCGTAGCTGTGCCACCCGATACAACCTCATACCTGCAAGACACGGCGCCAAAAGCTCCATTCGTACGGATCACAGTGATTACCGCCTGCCCGACGTTTTCCACCACGACAAAATTCGTCAGAGCAAAGCCCAGCACCCCGGAGCGCCGGTCATCGTCGACAATATTGAACGGCACCTGGGACCGACCCAATGCACCACCCAGCGGAATGTTCTCTCCCCCAAGGAAAAAGACATCAGCAAAGGTGGGATTGGACAACCGGAACGTGGTGTTCCGATCCCCCTGACTGATGCTGTCATTGAACAACGCGACATTCAGCCACCCTTCCTGATAGCTGAAATACCGTGTGCCGTAAATCGAGACCGGCACAAAGTTATCGCCAAACAAACCATCGCTCACCATGCGGCTGGTGGAGGTCGGCTCACTGGCCGGCCATGTGGCATTCCAAGAGGTGAGATAGATCGGGGGCACCGCGTTGTATTGGTAATCAGTGCCACTCAGAGCCAGGCCATCTTCGATCTCAAAATTGGCGCTCAGGTAACCAAGACTCCCGTTGACTCGTTGTAAGGTAACCGAGAGGAAAGCCTGGTTTTCATTGGCCGTGTAACCCGTTTGGGCGAATCCAATACTGCCCGGCCCCGGCGTGATCCCTCCCAGGAGGCGGGCGACGTTCAGCCGGTTCCGGACGCCGTCCCGCGCCTTCGGTTCCACCCAGAGATTCGGATCCCCATTGGCCTCGGGACGGGTCAACCGGGAGGCCTGCCCGCCGCCAACCTTGGAGAACTGACCCGCGATCATCACGTTACCGTCCGTTTGAACCCCCGCCGCCAACACTACCCCGCGCGGATCCGCAAACCGCGCCCGGAACAACCCGGCAAACTGGTTGTAAGCGGTGTCCAAAAAGGAAGTGTCCAACGTCCCGTCGGGATTCAATCGGGCAAAGCTCCGACGCGGCGTTCCGTTGTACGAATCGAAACTGCCACCGATGTAGATGCTCGCACCAGCCAGGGCGATGGTGTACACGGGCCCGTCGGTACCAGTGCTGCCCGGATCGAAATCCGCATCGAGGGCTCCGGTCGTGGTCAAACGCGCCAAGTTGTATCGCCGGCCCAGGTTGACTTGCGAAAACTCACCGCCAATCAGAATCTTGCCATCGCTCTGCACCCGCACCGCGTAAACCGTTCCGTCTGTACCCGCGCCCGGATCGAAGCTCATGTCCAAGCGTCCATCGTCCAGCAACCGGGCAATGCCTCCCCGCACGAGACCCCCCACGGTGCGGAATTCACCCCCGATGAGCAACTTGCCATCCATCTGGATTGCCAGCGACCAGACCGGGCCGTCCGGGCCATTGGGTCCCGGATCAAAACTCGTATCCAAGGAGCCATCTCGATTCAGCCGTGCCACATAAGGCCGCGGGATGCCATTCACACTCGTGAACGCGCCCCCGATGTACACCTTGCCATCCGCCCGCGGTGCCACCGCCCATACGGTGTCGTTGGGGCCGTCCGCCGGATCGAACGAGGTGTCCAGCCCGCCATTGCTCAAAATGCGCGCCACGCGCATGCGTGGTTGTCCGTTGTAAGAACTGAACCCGCCCGCGATGACCCATTGGCCGCCCGGTACTGGCGCAATCGCATGAATGAACGCATCCGCGCCCGCTCCCGGATCGAAGCTGGTATCCAACGAGCCGTCCACGTTCAATCGGGCAATCCGCGGCCGGCGGATGGTGTTATACGAGGTAAAGTCTCCGACGATGATTGTCCGGTTGTCCGATTGAACTGTCAGGTCGTAAACCACCCCGTCGGCGCCCGGGGCGGCCAGATTCGCCGGCGACGTGGTGATGGGCGGCACCATAGAGGCACCGAAGTCCGGATTGTGGAACTGGTCCACCGAGCCCGCCGGCGGATCCCGATCATCGAAAAGGATCGTCACGGTGGTTTGGTTCACCGTCCCCACCAGCGTGGGCTGATTGTCCACATTCCGGTACAGGAACAGCTGGAAGTCTTCGTTGAACTCGGTCAGCGGATCATTGGTAATCGTGAGCGTAATTGCCTTGTCACGGAAGTCATTTTGCCCCCAATCCAAGCTGCCTCCACCGGGAAAAGTGTAGTTCCCGGTAACCTCAAAGTCCGAGTTGGTGCCCCGAATGCCAATCGGATCGTCCGGGGGGGTGGGGGTGGCATAGTCGGAGCCGGGTTGCAGCGGAAAAACGTTGTTATCCATCTCCGCAGGATCTGCCGGATCACCGGCCCCTAGGAAATTGTTCACTCGATATCGGAGTGACACACTGTCGCGGTTTGTCCCCGACCGCGTGACCCAGATCGAAACCTGGCTCCAATATTCGTTCACATCTTCGGTGGTCCGATGCGCCACTCGATAGAAGTTGAGAATCGGGTTCGTCGGCATGAAGAGGAGATCCGGCGGATCATTCGTCCCGATGGGTTGGAAATTGCGTTCCCAGACCGGATCGATATCGGCATCCAGGATGCGGACAATCGCCCGGGCGAACGCGCCGTCGATCCGGGGCGGTGCAACCTCGGAGCTCTCCGATGGGTCCGGACGGGCGTTCGAGAGCACGATGGCGAAACTCCGGTTGGTCTGGGGGATTCCGCCATCCGGAAGCACCTGAATCACGAGGCGCTTTGTCATCTCCCCGTGGTCGAAGACCAACGTTCCCTGGATCGGCAGGAAATCCATCCCTGCCACGGCCGGAATCTCCTGCCCCGGCACCAGCACTTCGGACTCGAGGATCTCCTCGGTGCTGTAATCCACCAGCATACGGCCCGTGGAGCCTGCCACCCGCGTCACGGTCACCAGGACGCCCGGCACACCGAACTGGTAGTAGGTCTGCCGAGTGCTTGCGTCTTCCGCCGCAAGTCCCTCCCACTCCGAGCACTGGTAGACCGGAACATCCCGAACGCCCTCGGGAGTGATCTGCGGGAAAATGTCTTCCGTTGCGAACCGAAACACGCCTCCGGGGTGATAGGCCCAGCTCAGGACCACTTGGCCGCTCGCCGCACCGAGTAAGGAGGCCTTGAGGCCTACGGCGATGTAATAGGTCCGGCCCACTTGCGCATTGAACCGTACTGCACTTGGGGCTCCCAGCAGAACCCGAAAGCCGGTCTGTCCCAAGGTGCCATATGGGATCTTCCGGTAATCCCGCGGGGGCAGATCATCATTAGCGGCCACTTGCCGGAGCCTGCTCAGGGTTTCCCCGGTATAAACCGCCAAAACGGTGTCGGGGCCACCCGGACTGGCCAGCGTGTCCAACTGGACCTCCCCGCCCTTTGGCGCGGTCCATTTGTACCAGACGGTTTGCAGGGGTAGAAAACCCGCGTGATTTGGTTCGCCCGGCTCGGCGGTCGCCTGGCTCAGATCGTTGGTCACACTGCCAAAGACTCCGCTAATCTCCTCGGCGTTGGCGAAACTGTCGTTGGCCGGTTGGGCGTCCAAGTGACTCGCTCCCAGCCATGCCACGGCCAGCAGAGCGGCCACCGGCCACGCGGTCCGAGCGTTGTTCCAAGGCATGCGACTCAATCGGATCATAGCTCGAGAAAAGGCGTTCTAGCGACGTGGCAGTTCGACCTGAACCCGATAATAACGCTGGCCCTGCGGACCTACTGGGACTCGCACCGCGGCCCGGCCCGGCAGGACATTCGTCCAACACGCGGGATCCCAGCAAGGCACATCAGCCGGAAGTGGTAGCGTCGCGAAATTCGTCTTCAAGACCACTTGCCAATTCGGCGCAGTGAGTGACGCACTTTCGTAAACGGTGTTCACGGCACCGGGCAGGGAGGGCCAGGTCAAAATGACGAAGGGCGTGGCGCCCGTCTGCCACTGCGCCGTCAGGGGCACATCCGCCGGAGTGACGGCCTCAGGTACCAACACCGGCACCGGATCCAAGGCATTCGGAATCCCGTCCCCGTCCGAGTCCAGTTCCGTGGATTCCCGCAGCGCCGCATTGATGCGAATTTCCAAGCTTCCGATGACGAGGTTCGTGGAACCGTAAAAGCCGCCGGCGTAGTCGCGCACCCAGCGGAGCCGCCCCTGGTTGTACCGGCTCGAGTCCACGGGCTCAGCCAGCCGTCGATTCCCCACCCACAGGTCCGCGTAATAAACGACCAGGTTGGGCGCGATGTCCAGTGCCACAAACGCGTTGTTCAATTCATTGGTCGCATAGTTCAAGAGAATGAGTTGGTCCACGTACAGCGCATTGCTGACTCCCAGGCCCTGGAACCGGAAGACGGACCCGAATTGCCCGTCCAGGAGCAGCCGACCGATCGCAGCATTGTTGGTGAAGCCCTCCGGCGTCGCACCGCGGTCCTCGCCGGCCCATACCGTCACGTTGTAGGCATAAGCCGGGGCGAAATTGGTGATGGTCGTACCCCGAAGATCTCCGGCCGCCGGCCGCACGGTCAGCGTCAACCCGTCCCGGGCAGTGAAGACGTTATTGGTGGTGTCGGCATCTCCCAGATAGTTGGTGCCCCCCAGCACCAAACGCCGACCAGCCTGAATTGTGTGATTGGTCACTTGGATTCCGTCCGCCCCGAGTTCCACGTTTGCGAGCGGTGCCTCGATTCGCCCCAACAAATTCGTCTCCGGACTGCCCAGCCGCATCTCGCCAGCCCGGATACGCAGGGGACCGAACCAGCTTAGGAGGGCGCCCTCGTTCTGGACGAAACGACTCCAGATCTCGAGCCCATGGGCATCCACGCTGCCCTTGTTGATCACGGCTTCATACGGCTCCTGAAAAACCGACGGAGACCACGGCGGCCGGCGGAGCCCGAGGAGGCTGGCTGCATTGCTAACCGTGATGTTCCCCTCGTTGGTCAGATAGCGCAGCCGGGGAAAACTCTCGGCCCAAGCGATCGTATTGCTAAGGAAATTCAGCTCGCCTCTCGGATGGAATGGCGCAAGGAGCCAGGGCGGGAGTTCGCGCCCCGGCGGCAGATTCGTAGTAAGCGTCACGCGTTCCGCGTCGATCAATGCGCTCCGGAGGACGTTCAGTTTGTCCGCCACGCGCACCTCGTAGGGGGACCGGGGACTGCGTAGTTCCAAATCCTGAATCATGGGCTCGGCGCTCGGCTCGAAGTAGTTGCTGATCATCAGCACCCGGTACCACAGTCCCTCTCCCGTCGCGGTGATGTTTGTCCACATCCCCACCCATGCCCGGAGGTCGCCCACCATCCGGGGTACGCGCGGTAATTGCAGATGCCGGATCTCCAACAAACCATTCGTGGAGCTGAGCCGAATGTCGCTGAACGGGGCCTCGATTTGGGCGTTCGTGCTGCCCACGAAATGGTTCGTCCCGTCCAGCCGCAGATAGCTGGGCACGTTAAGCCGCGCCTCCCGCAAATCCAGGGCCGATCCGGCCACCAACTCCATGCGTCCCAGAACGTTCGAAAATCCACTGCCGATCTGGCTGGAAGACGGCAGCATTACTGCAGGAATCAGTTTGGTAAAGTATCCGGAGTTCGTGGATTCCGGCGTCGCGTTCGTGCCCATCGTCAACAACGTGGGATCATAGCCGCTCGGCGCGACAACCGGCATGGCATTATAAAAAGGCGGAGGGACGCTGCTCACGACGAAGTTGAATGGACGAAAGGCCCCGGCGGGATTCACAGATGCAATGTAAAGCGAGCCATTGGTAAGATTGTAATTGTAGTTCTCTGGCGTGAGGAATTCCGTGAGATAGACTTCGTTGGTCTGGATAAACCGAGTAACCGGATTGGTCACCAAACCGCTCCAACGCACCACGCGGAGGTTGGGGATCATTCGGACCTCCGTTTGGATTTCCAGCGACGCGTTGTATACGTAAACTGCCTGTATGAGGAAGTTGTTGTTGCCGGCGTCGCTGATTTGAACATGGGTATCGAACCCCGCAGGTAATGTGACCTGGGTCAACATCGATTGATAAAAAATGTCTTGCAAGGTGGTCACCCAATGAGGGTCACTAATCAGCGGAGGGGCAAAAGCCCAACTGAAGGTTGTGAAAGGGTTGAGGGCATTGGTATTGAAACCCCAGTAAATGTCGTAAGTGCGCAGGGCAAAATTGGTGTCGCCGGACTCGACATACCTCAACTCGCCTCCGCGCAAATCCAGGTTGTGACCTGTTAGATTGATCTGTCCGAACGGACCGATTTCCAGCCTGCCCCGGTTGATGATGTTCGTCGCCTGCACGAGCAACCAAAGATCGGTGGACACCTCTGCGGCGTTGGGGTGGAGCAGGCCCTCATTATGGAACACGGCCGCCATGCGCCGCTGGGGATTGCCCTGAGGGTCAATGGTCTCCAATCGGTAGCCAGGGCTGCCCCACCACTGCCCCCGGTTCGTAATGAACAGCACGTTTTGAAACTCGATGGGGCCCGGAAGCAGTGCGTTGGTCAGGGCCAGAATGCCCAGGTTGACCACGCGTCGCGCATCAATGACGGGCAGGGGTTCGGGCGGAAAAACGGCCCGGAGCACGCCGCTGTTCAAGAAGAGCTCGTCCGCAGCCTGCGCGGGAGGCACCAGCATCCCCAGCCACAAGACCCAAACGGCCGCCCAATTTCGGGCTCTCCACTTGCGTTTCATCATAGGCGAATGGTCAGCGAATAGGGCTGCAACCGCCGCCGGCCCTGTGCATCCTGTACCTGCAGCACGAAGTCATACGTCCCCGGGGTTCTCGGCGTGCCCAGCAACACGCCGCCGGGGGCGAGGTCCAAGCCGGGCGGCAACCCGGGAGAGTCCTCGGCCAGCGAGAACGTATAGGGGGGGTCGCCGCCGGTGACGGTGAAGGTCACCTGGTAGAATTGCCCGACCACACCATGAGGGAGGGCCAGCGGGGAGATCGTGAGCGCGGTCAAAATCATATCCTCGAGCTGCCGCAGACTCAGACTCTGCGGATAGACCACCGGCGGATTGGTGCTTCCATCGAAGCTGCCCCAGATGAAGTTCGTGATACCCACTCGCTCCGTCAATCCACTGAACAAGAGGAAAGGACTGTAGATGTTGATGTTCATGGGGCCCACCCGGTTGAAACCAATGGTGATGTTGGGTTCAATATGGCCCGGACCAGCCAGGCCCGGAATCGCATTCGTATCAATGAAAATGCCCGCGGTCGAAGACCGCACGGCAATATTCAGGTTCAAGTCATCTGCATAAAACAGAAAATCCGGCGCCGTCACCACCCGCTGGATGTGTTGTTTGACGATCCGATTGTTCGTGACCGCGTGCAGGGTGTAGTAATTCGTGATGGGCTCGAAAAATCGCCCCAACAAAGAGTCGTACTCGGCCCGGACGAACTGCATCCGTTCGATCCCCTGTCGATTCATCGGCACGTTGGTCTCGCAACTGACGGGATGGATCACGATTGCGTGGTTCGTGAAGTAGGTGAAGACCTGCTGCGAGAATTGCTGCCCCACTTGATTGGTGGCCAGGGCGATCTGGTTGGTGACGACCTGGAGGATCGGGGGCAGATTCGAAAGCAGGACGTATCCGCACAACGCATTGGTGGGCAGGATGAAGAAGTCTCCGGAGGGCACCTCGAGAACAATGTGGTTCGTGGTGATGTTGGTACAGATGCCGCCGGGGTAACCCCACTGATTCTGGCACGGCCCAATGTTCGTGGTCACCACGGTCGCCAAGGTGTAGGGGAAATACTGGTTGGTGATCACATTGCCGAACGTGTGCCGGTACCGCACCACGTAATTGGTGACATAATTTGTGGCAAACACGAGGGTTTGCCAGGGCGCCGGGGCCCAAGGTGCATTCGTGAAGTAGGCGACAATATTGGTGGTCACCTCGGTCGTGAACACCGGCTCGGTCTGCTGGATTACCAAACCCGGGTAAAGCCCTTGGAGAGCTATGGCATCGTTCGTCCATGCCGCGGCCACCAAAGTATTGAGATTCGAGCTGACAAGCATCTGGGCGGTTTGAAAATTCGTGTAGAAGAGGATGCTGTCCTGCGTAATGGCTTCCCAATTCACATTGTTGGATCGCCAGAGATACCGGAGGCCTCCCACGTCGTCCCGGCTCAGACCGGTCAAGTAGACGCCATAGTCAAACCAGAGACTCTCGCTGACAGGCAAGTTGAGCTGCGCCAGCGGATCCACAAGGTACTCCACCGCATCGGCCAAGGGATCGGGCCCCGTGCAAATCTCGTTGATGAAATACGACCACAGAACCCCGTTCACGTAACTGCTGGGTTCAAAGGTGACGGGGTCGAAGTTCCGTCGGATCACGTGATAAATCATGAAGGGACAGGGAGCCCCTCCCTGGGGGTAACGGTCCCGCAAACACCAAATCCAACGCACCGACTCGGCCAGGCCCAACTCCTCCAAAATCAAATGCATCGCCACCGATTTCAAATCCGCCAGGCTCAACGCCTGAGCCCGGTAGTTGTACCGGGTGACTTCCAAAGGAAACTCCGACAGGTCCGTGCTGTAGCTCGAAACATTGCTCAAACTGTTGAAAACTGCGATGGCCTGCTCAATCGCAGCTACCCCGTTGGAGCCGAAATAGTCCAAGAAGGAGGCATCGTAAGCGTAGTAAACCACGGGCAGATTCCATCGGTATTCCTCACCGAGGTTCTTGGGTACACCGATGTCCGCGTTGGCCGCCAGGTTGTAGCCGATGGTGGGAACCTGGTAGGCCTCATTCACCGGCCCGAGGAGGCTGAAGGCGTGGAGCCGGGCGGCCAGGCCCAGGGCCAGCCCCATCCAACACAAGCGTTTGCAAAAGCGCCACATAGAGAATTCAGCGCAGTCGGATCACCCGATAAAAGGCAGCCTCTCCCCCCGGGACCAGCATGCTGTCGCGCGTCCCGTGCGCAAACCGCGGACCACCGAGGTTTGTCCAGCCGGTCAGACCGCCGGAGGCCTGGACCTGATAGACCAGGCCCGGCTGGGTGTTCCATTCCAAATACATTCCGTTCGGCGCCCGGTGCAGTCGTGCCCGGAGGACGCTGCGCGTATCCCGCGGATCGGTCCCCGCGAGGAATTCCTCCCAGTTGGTCGCACCGTCCCCATCCGCATCGTCCTGCGGGCGGGGCCAGGACCACAGGTCGGCTCCAAAGTGCTGAGCCATCCATTCCGAGGGGATTCCGCCATAGGACCAGACGCCGTAAGTCGTGTTGCTTCCCGGCGCCGAGAGCGGCGAACGCTGACCGTTCGTCAACACATAAGCCACGCGGAAGCTGTACGTGGTGCTGTGCAGGAGATTCGACACGGTGACCACATTCCGGGTGGTCACCACCGTGGCCTGGGGTGGCTCGGCACCGTTCATGTACAGCTCGTAGGCCTGCACCGGGAAACCAGCCAAGGGCGCCCAGGACACGGAGAGCGCGTTCGATCCCAGCACACTGACCACGGGCGGGTCCAGCGGGAGCAGCGGTTCGGAGGCCGACGCGACGCGCTGGGCTCGAAGGTCGAAGCCGTGATCAACGCCGGTAAAGCTGCTCCAGACAACCAGAAGACGGCCGGCACCGTCACCCGCCACGGCGGGATGGATTTGCTGGCCTCGCGTGGTGGTGTTGAGCTGAATCTCCCCGCCCAAAGGCAGGCCGCTGGCATCGAGCACGCGCCCGAACACGCCCTCGCGGGAACCGTCCTGCTCCAGACTGGTCCACACCACCAGCGCCTGGTTCCGGGCCGACGCGATCTTCGGCGCGAACTGATCGCCGAAGGTGTGGGTGTTCAACCGTCGCACAGCGCCGCCGCTGCCGTTGGCGTCGAACGCGCGGCCCCAAATGTCCCAACTGTTACTGCGCACCAGGGTGTCCTTTTGTCCCCAGATCACCAGGAACCCACCGCCGGGCAGAGCGGCCACCTGGGGATTGGCACAGACATTGGTGTCGGCATTCACGAGGATCTCACCGGAAACCGGCGTGCCGTCGGAGCGGAACAGGCGGGCATAAACATCCACACTGTTTTCGAAACGCTGTTGTTCGCTGACCCAGACCACCACGAACCGGCCGTCGGCAAGACCTGCGACGGCGGGTGTTCGCTGGTTGTAGGGGGTGGTCAGGTTGATGGCGAACTCACCGGTCAGGGGCTGCCCGGTGGGGCTGAACCGCCGGCCAAAGACACCCTGCATGGGCCGATTGCCCGCCTCTTGATTCCAACTGGCCCACACGCAAACCACGGTGCCGTCGGCAAGGCAGGCCAGGGCCGGCCATTGTTTCCCCGTATTCGTGTGGGTGTTGACTTGAAGCTCGTCCGTCAACCAGAGGCCGTCGGGGGAAAGGAACCGGGCCATGACCTGCTGCATGCTGGCGCGGCCGCTCTGCCAGGCGAAGACCGCCCCGCCGTCTTTCAGGGCTGTGACCGCGGGCCGGTTCTGGTCGCCCGCCAGGGTCTGGTTCACACGGAAGGTGCTCAACACGCCCGAAAGGCTGGCGTCCAAGCGGCGCGCGCTTACGCCCTGACCGTGGCCGTCGGTGAATTCGTCCTCCCAGACGATGTAACCGCCCATGGGGCCGACGGCCACAGCGGGCTGGACCTGGTCGCCGGGCAGGGGGTCGGTCAGGGCAAACTCACCGCCCTGGAAAACGAGATCGCCCTGGGCCATCACCCAGAGAGGAAGCATCGCCACCCCCAGCAGGCCTTGGATGCGGCGCCGATGGGTTATCCGTGCAGCCATAACCAGCCTCGGTTCATTCTTATCAGTGGTTCGTTGGGTTGTCCACTTTTTCCCCGCCGGGCGCAACCGCGTGCGGCTCCAACCGGCCATTCAGATCGGCAAACCAATCGGTTTGCGGGTCGTTTGACTGCGCCCTCTCTGATTCGTCTCCGAGCCGTTCCAACAAGGTGCGAAAGCCCCACTGCTGATAAAGCCGACGCAGCTCGGGCACATTCGGGTCTCGCAATTCCAGCTCTGCAGGCTGAAAGCCGGGGGGCAGGTCCGTTCGCAACCGCACCAGACTCTGATTGCGCCGGACGACGTCGGCAGCCTCACGCACGGCGTTGCGGATCCGTTCCGGCTCCACTTCCCCGATGCGATCCAACATCGCGTCGATCGTTCCGAACCTTCGGAGCAACGCAGCGGCCGTTTTGGGTCCCACGCCGGGAACGCCCGGGATGTTGTCCGACGTGTCGCCGACCAGGCTGAGCCAATCCACGATCTGCCGCGGGTCCACGCCGGTCTTCTCGCGCACTTCCTGCGCGGTCCAGACGCGCCCGGAGGCATCGTTCGGGTTGACCAACCCGATTCTGTCCGAAACCAGTTGCATGAAATCCTTGTCCGAACTGGCGATGATCACGTTCCAGCCTTTGCCCTCGGCCCAGCGGGCGAGGGCGGCAATCCAATCATCGGCTTCCACGCCTTCCTGGCAGCCGGTGGCCACCCCGGCGGCTCGGAGCCAGGCCACGATGGAGTCCAGCTGGACTTTCAGTGCCTCCGGCATTTCCGGTCGCTGGGCCTTGTATTCCGGCAATGCTTCGAGGCGTTCCGCGGCCAGGCCGCCGTCCCACAGCACGGCGGCGTGACTGGGCTGCAACCGTTGCCGCAACTTCTCGAATGCCTGGATGAACCCAAAGATCGCGTTGGTGGGGCGACCGTCCGGACCCCGCAGATCGCGGATCGCGTGGAAGGCGCGGTAGGCATACGCGTGCCCGTCCACCAGCAGCAACCGTGGTTCTGCCCCACCCATCGTTATCAGTGTCGCCCCACGTTCGTTCGTGTCGCGGACATGGGCCCGACCCTCGCGGTCGCGCTTCAATCCGCAGTGTCCTCCCTGTCGTCGAAGCCCCGGTCAGGGTTGCGCCGACACCGTTTGCGGCGGGATGGCCGTTTGCGCGAACGGCATTTCGTCGTCCGAATGCACCGGGTTGCCGGCCGGGTCGATGATCCGGGGCGTGACGAAGATGAGGAGATTCTTTTTCTGTTTGGCGTCCGATTCGCTGCGGAAGAACCGTCCCAGCAAGGGCAGGTCGCCCAGCACGGGGACCTTGTCGCGCACCTTGGCGACGCTCTCGCTCAGCAGCCCACCGAGCACCACGGTCTGGCCGTCCCACACAATGGCCGTGGTGGTGACCTGTCGGACGCGGAAAATGGGCAGCGGGAGCTGCGCCGTCAGCGGTACACCGATGGCTCCGGCGCCCACGGACTGGACCTGCGGCACAAACTGGCGGGCGGTTTCGGTATCATAACCGATGAACTCGGTGACCGTGGGCAGGATGGTCAATTGAATCGTATATCCGTCGGCCGAGACAACCGGCAGAACGTCCAGCGTGGGCCCAAACGGCAGCGAAGCGATGTCGTATCCGATCTGTCCGGCGACGGCACCGGCGCCGCCCACGCCCGCCAGTCCGCCGGCACCGCCCGCCGCGGTCTGGCCGGTGCTCAATCCCACGACGACCGATTTGATGTCCACCAGATTCACCTGGGCCTGGCGACCGCTGAGGGTGGTGACCTCGGGTGCCGTGAGAAGCTCCACGCCTTTCCGTTGTTCCAATGCCTGAATGGCCAGCCGGAACTGCGGATCCGTCAAGATTCCCGTGAGGGTAAAGACGGAGGGCGCGTTCAGTTCATTCCGCAGCCCCGAGGTTACTCGGGCATCGGACGGCGCAGGCAGAATCAGAGTGTTGATGTCGGTGGGAACCGCCTGGCCCGGTTGCCCTCCGACTCCAGGTTGTTGCCCCACGCCGGGTTGTTGGCCCGCGCCGGCACCCGGCTGACCTGCCAAGCCGCCGGGGATAAACACGCCGGGGAACGTGCCAGCGGGATTGGCCTGACTGGGCGAACCGGCGTACGAGGGCGCGGTACCGCCTTGCAAGCCGATCCGGCCGCCGCCCATGAGCCAGTTGCCCAGGTACCAATCGAAGCCCAGGGCACGAGAGTCTTCCTGCGAAATATCGATGAACTTGGTCCGGATGTTGACCTGGGGCGGGGCCTCGTTGAGCACCTGAATGGCGGCCTGGATGATGTCGAGATCCTCGGGCGTGGCCCGCACGATCAGTCGGCCGGCGCGATCGTTCCAGAAGACCGCCTTGGGCGGGTTCAGGTCCACGCCCAGGGTCAGGAAGTAATCGCGGACTGCCGCGCTCACATCGGCCGTGGAGTTGGTGCGGGTAATGAACCGGAGGCCACCGCCGCCGGCACCGGCCTGGCCGCCCCCTCCACCCACGCCACCAAAGCCGCCTCCGAAGCTCACTCCGCCGGCCACGTTGACGCGCGGCACCACCGTACCCAGGGTCATGCCTCCGCCGCCCCCGCCGAATCCACCGCCGAACCCGCCGCCGAATCCGCCGCCCCCAAACGCGCCGCCGCCGCCGCCGCCGGTCGAGGTGGCGAAAGCGCCGAACTGCGTCCCTTCCACCGATTCGAGGCCCTGATAGAAGGTGTTCGGGTCAACCTTAAACACGCGCGTCTCTAGGCGCAGCGGCTCCTGACCGCGCAGCGAGAAGACCACCGCGTATTCCTCGATGGAGTATTTGATGGGGCGCTCGGCCACGCGGACGATGGCATCGAGCACATCGGCCAGCCGTACATCCGTCAGCGGCGGGGCGATCTTGATCGAGACCTGCCCCACGTCCACCTGCTCGGTCGGCGGAGCGGCCGGTGTGATGGGCAGGCCGGTCGTGGGATCGATCACCGGTGCCCCCGCCAAAGGTTGGCCCAGCAGTCCGGCCGTGGAGCTCTGCTCGGGAATGGGATTGATGAGGAAGTTGACGCCCCGTTTATCCGGATCGCGCCGCTTGGATTCCTCGTAAAGATGGCGAATGACCTCCTCCAGAGGGAGCCCGTCATAGGAAACGGTTTCCAATCGAATGCGGTCCAGCTTGCTGATGATGGCCTGCCGGCCGCGGCCCACGTGCACCAGGTTGGTGCGGGCGTAGGGGTTGGGGACGGGCAGTTTCTCGCGGGTGGCTTTCGTTTCCCAGGCTTGTTCGATTTCAACCAGCGCCGACTTGGCCTGGGCTTCCCGTTGCCGGGCCGCTTGGCGATATCGCGCATCTTTGACCAAATCCAGATAGTAGGGAGCCGCACGGTTCTCGGGGTCCAGTCGCAGGGCCTGGTTCAGCTTGGCCTCGGCCTCGTCGAGCTTGCCCAGCTCCCAGAGCAGGACGCCGTCCCGGACCAGTTTGGCGGCCTCGGTCTTTTCCTTTTGCACCTCGGGCACGCGCTGGAGCGTCTCCTCGTTGGGCGTTCGCGGGTATTGTGCTGCGAGAGCCGCGTCGTTGGCCTGCTTAAACCGAAGCGCCTCCTGGTCCCCGGGATTGACTTTCAGCACCCGGGTGACCTGGACATCCGCCTCTTTCAGATCGCCGCGCTTTTGCGCTTCGCGGGCCAGGGTCATGCGAACCCTGGTCAGGCCCTGCACGGTCTCCTCGGTTTCCGCGGGGATGCCCGACCCGATTCTCTGGACCAGCGCCCAGGCGTCTTCATACAGGCGTGCTGCGGTGGCCAGGTCCTTGCGGGCCTCTGCGTTTTTTGCTTCGGCGAGCTTTTGGCGCAACTGAACGGTGTTGGCCTGGCGGTAAACAGCCTCCTGCGCGGCCACCGCCGCGGGGTCGGAAGCCGGCTGCGCCATGCCACCGGCCACCGTCGCGACCAGGATTGCAAAACAGCATCGGGTCATGTGGACGTGAGTCATAACTGGCTTGCCTCAAAGCGTCGGCCCACCGACTGGCGGTTTTCTGTCAGGGATCATCCTTCGGTTCGCTTTCTGATGGTGGTCTTCTTCCCCGTCAGGCGGTGGGAAACTACAACTTCGTTTTCGGTGATGGCAACGATATTGTACGCCTCGCCCCCCAGGGTGAGCGTGTCACCCACGCGCCGGCCGGTGAAGGAGCGCTTCTCCGGATCGTAGCGAATGTCGGCCAGGTATCCTTCAACCCGACGATAGGGCTCTTCCTTGCTGAGGCTGATGCGCTCGCCCGACCCGCTGAGTTCCAGGATTAACGCCGTCGGGTTGTCCGGAGGCCCCTGAACTTCGCGCAGCGTGAACAGATCCTCCTTTTTCTCGTTCAAGCGCACAAAGGTTTGACGTTTCCGACGCGCCGCGGGCGTGGGTGCGGCCTGGCGCTCGATGCCGATGAGATACCCGGAAGGCACGCCGTCCGTAACCGGGCCGATCGAATCCAGCGTCAGAATCAGATACAACGGTGTTGTGCTGACGAGCACGGCCGCCTCCGGACCCACTTCGGTGCCTTTCTCGAGCTTGATCAGGCGGCCATCCGGAGTGCGCTGCCACTGGACCGGGTTGAAGAGATTATGGGGCCGGCCGAAATCGGCGTTCAGCGGCGCTTCCAGTCGCTGGATGACCGCTTCGTGAGGCGTCAGGTCCAGCGGCGGCAAGGGCTTGATGGGACGACGCAGGATGCTGTTGCGCTGGTTTTCCAGTTCGCTCCGGGTTTGCGAAATCAGGATGGGCACTGCGGCCACCGCGCCGATGGCCACCACCAGCACCACGCCCAAAATGAGCTTCTCGTAATGTTTTTTCAGCCAGTCCATCAGCGTCGGGTCTCCCGGGGCAAAAGTTTCACCACGTGCAACAGCATGGTGACCCGGAGTGGCTTTTCATCCAACACAGTCTGCGGGCCGCCGCGTCCCGCTCCGCCCCCGGCCGGAATCGTTCCTGCGCCAGCGGTTCCGGGCACGGTTCCCGGCACACCCATGGCGGGAGGAAATGCCGGTGGCGTCAGCGCCGGCTGTCCGGATCCCAATGGGCGATACGGGATGCCGCCCGCGCCCGGGGCACCGGGGCCCACGCCGCCTTCCGGTGCGTAACGCCGGGCCGCGTACGGATCGACGCCTCCCCCGCCGGGCCGGATACCGTATCGACGTGCATAAACCGAGGCGGGATCGCTGCCGGTGGGAGGCGGCGGCGCATAACGGGGAAACGCCGGGGTCACCGGGGGTGCTTCGGCCTCCGGCAAACCCGCCCCCGGCGGCAGGCCGTACCGCTGCTGATAAAAATCTTGCAGTTCGCCGGGTGGCCCCACCTGCGGTCCCAGGCCCGCCGGTTCCACGTCCACCGCCTTGACCAGGATGCAGTAGGGCGAGCTGTGGAAGCCGTTGAGCACGGCGGCCAGTTCGGGGCTGAAGCAGCGGAAGGTCACTTCATAGGGTGTCAAAATCGCCAGGTCGTTCGTTACGGAGCGTTGTTCCAAGTAATCGGAGGCCGGCCCCTTGTAGTCGTCGGTGGAAATCCGTTCCCGACGCAGGTTATCTAGGCTGTTGATCTTGGCGGCAAACAGAATGTCACAGATGGCCTTGACCTCGCCCAACTGCACGGCCAGTCGATCGAGGCTCCCGGGGGCAAAGCGCATGAGGTTTTTCTGCGCCTCGAACGAGAAACTGTATTCGGCGGGCAACTGGACCCCCACGGATTCGGCGGTGCGGCGCAATTCGTCCAAAGTGCGCCACAGTTGCGGGGTGAACAGTTCGGCGGTGACGCGGTTGGTCCCGGTGACCTGGGGGATGGGCGGCGGGGCGGCAAAGTATCGGGAGGTGCGCTGGAGAAACTCGCGCAACTGGGCCTGTTGATTCCGGGCGGCCTGGATGTTGTTGACCCGCTCCGTACCCGGATTCGGGTCCAGGTTGTACAGCCGGTTCAGCTCCTGGTATTGGGCGGTCAGTTGTTCGAAGATCTGATTCTTCTGCCGCAGACTCGAGTAAAGGTAGAAACTCGCCAGTCCCAGCAGCACCAGCGCCACCGCGCTGCTGATCATGAAAAAGAGATTGCGTTTGACCCAGTCCATGTTACGGGCGGGCGAAAAGCGGGGCCAAACTCCGGCAAGAGGGCCGGGTCGAAACAGAAGAGGACCGATGGGGAGTCGACATCATGCGGAGTTCAGTAGATGCGCATGGGCCGCTTGAGCTTGAGACTGATCCCAAAGGTGTAGGTGCCGGTCTGTTCGTCCGGCTGAATGGTGCCTTCGAACTGGGTCCCCTCGGCGCTTACCAGGGGACTCTTTTGCAACTCCTGCAACACGGCGATCGCCAGTTCGGTGTTGGCCGAGGGCGAGACCCGACTCAGGTCCACCGCCCGGCAGTACAGGGTCACGGTGGCGATTTCGTTGGTGTTTTGGGTCGAGGCAGCCGTTGTTCCTTCGGCTCCCGGCATCTCCGGCTGGGGCGTTTCGGGCTCCGCCGGCATGGGAGGAGCCTCCGGATTCACCGGTGTCGTCGGCGCTGCGGGTGCGCCCGGCATGGTGATGCCGTATCGTTTCCGGTAGTACTCGGCGATTTCCGGATTCCAGCCGGTGGTGGTTTGCTGCGCGGCAGCCGCGCCGGTATCACCCTCCGCCGGGGTTTCCAACGAGGCGGGCTGTCGCGAAGCCAGGTTGGCCGTGATAAACCGCTCGACCCAGACCCCCGTGTCCACGCCCAGGCGACGCCTGGTGTTGTCCTCCACGGTCATGAATACGCGCCGCAACTCCATCATCACATCCGCCCAGTAATACCGCTGCTCCATCCAGGAGCTGATCTGCGCGGTGTCTTCCTGGAGCCGACGCAGCTCGGCATACGCGCGTTTGAACTGTTGTTCGCGGGCCTGCAGCGGCTGAACGTCGGCGCTGACCTTCTTCAAGTCCTCCTCCATGACCCGTGCCAGGCGCGAGAACAGGAAGCCCACCGCCGCCACGATTACCACCAGGCTGTACACCGACGCGATGAAGTACGGCTTTTTCTGGTTGAAACTCTGCCAGCGCAACGTGCTGGGCGGCATCAGGTTCAGCTCCACCGGGCACCGCACCACGTTCCGCAGCCCCAACCCCACCAGTTCGCCCATCGCATGGGCCACCTTGGCCAGTTCCTCCAGATTGATCGAGGGATCGATCTCCACCGCCCGCAGCGGGTTGAAGTACTCCACCGGGACGTTGAGTTTCTCGGCGAAAAACTGCGCCGTGTACGGCATGATGGAGGCGCCCCCCGCCAGATACAGTCGTTGAGGCGCCGACCCACCCTGCTGGCCCCGGTAGAACTGAATGGTCTGATTGACTTGGATGTGCAGCCGGGTCATGAACTGCCGCGCGATCTTGGCGATGGCCGCCTGCTGCGGATTCTCCGGCTCCTCGTAGGCGCCGCCCAAGCTTACAAACCCCTCGGCAATCTTGAGCCGCTCGGCCTGGTCGAACTTCAGCTTCGATTCCTGGGCGAAATCCTGCGTAATGGCGTTGGCCCCCAGGTTGATGCTCCGGGCAAAGACCTTCCCCTTCTCGAAAAACAGGAGGTTGCTGGTCTTGGCGCCGATGTCCAACAACATCGTGCACTCCTCCACATCGCCGTAGTTGTACCGGAACGCGTTGCAGAGGGCCGCCGGGGAAACGTCCGTCAGCATCAAATTCAACCCGGCGGTCTCGGCGATGCGGAACAGGCCTTCCACGATGTCCGACTTGATCGCCACCAGCAGCACTTCCAGTTCGCCCGCCGGGTTGGTGCCCAGGATCTGATAATCCCACACCACCTCCTGCAGGGGGAACGGCACGTTCTGCTGTGCCTCGAACTGGATGATCTGACTGACCTTGCCGGTGTCGACCGGCGGAAGCTTCACGAATTTCGAGAAGACATGAAAGCCGGGGGCGCAGACGTTCAGGTCACGGGCCTTGATCTGCTTTTCCGCCAGGATTTCCTGAAGGGCCTTGAGACTGACCTGCTCACGGGAGGATTCCTGGGAGCCCTGGAGGCCGAGAGGACGGAAGCCGAACTGCTTCAGGCGCAACCCACCGGAGTCGCTGGCCTCGAACTCCGCCAGTTTCAGGGTGCCGGCCCCGAAGTCCACCGCCAGGAATGACTTTCCGCTTCGCATTACGCCCAGTCCTTGTCAGCGCTCCACCATAATCCTCGGCCCGGACACTTGCCAAGTCTTGAAAACGGCCGGGGTGGATTAAAGAAAACCGCGATGATGGTCAACCAAAAATCGCGAGCCTGCAAGAAGCGCCGCGCAACGACCTGCGCCCGCGCGCACGTGCACAGCTCATCGCCCTCAGCCCCCAAGGACCTCAGAGGACCCCCTCCCGAGGCCGCTCTGCCAAGGGCGCCGGTCAGGAAGAACGACCCGGACACGCGGAGGAGAGGCACACTGAGCCGCAGAGACCGCCCGGCGCCGAGGATCGCCGACGCCCGGGCCGGCCGCTGACGGAAAAGAGAGAGGCACAAGCCGGTTGTCGCCGACAAACCGTCCCCAAGGGCCGATCCCGGTAGCCGCCGATGGAAGTCGGCGAAACCCAACCCGGTAGCCGCCGATGGGAATCGGCGGATTCCCCCATGGTCCACCGCGTTCCCGCGGTGGCTACCAGATCCATCACTCCGTAGCCGCTGACCGAATTTGGTGGGCCGGCTTGAGATCCATTCCCTTACCGCAGGCGCCGCCCGGTTGGGTACTGGCCACACGGAATCAGGGATCTTGTCCGCCGCCTGCCGGCGGCGGCTACCATTTCGACCTCGTAGCCGCCGACGGAAGTCGGCGGAATCCAACCCGGTAGCCGCCGATGGAAATCGGCGGATCACCCCATTGTCCGCCGCGTTCCCCTGGTGGCTACCAGATCCGCTACTTCGGAGCCGCCGACCGAATTTGGTGGGCAGCTCGAGATCCATCCCCTTACCGCAGGCGCCGCCCGGTTGGCCGATGGCCAGCCGGAATCAGGGAACTTGTCCGCCGCCTGACGGCGGCGGCTACCTCCGCCCGTAGCCACCGACGGGAGTCGGTGGATAGTCTCTCCTGTAGCCGCCCGCGGAAGTCGGCGGATAATCGATCCCACCCAAGGCGCCGGTGAAAGCCCGCAGAGCAGCTCGTGATGGATCGCCTGGGTGCAGGGGCAAGCCAGCTTGTCCGCCGCCTGACGGCGGCGGCTACCTCCGCCCGTAGCCGCCGATGGAAGTCGGCGGAGCTCTGCTCGGTAGCCGCCGATGAGAATCGGTGGATTGCCCCACGGTCCACCACGTTCCCGCGGTGGCTACGAAGTTGGCCGATGGCCAGCCGGATCGGGAAGCTTGTCCGCCGCCTCACGGCGGCGGCTACTGAAGGGCACGCCCTGCGGCCCACGGCACAGCGCATACCTCGAGTCCGAGGACCTCGCGATCGTTCGCAACAACCTCCAGGCTTCAAAGCTGCCGTCGGGGCTCTGCGATCCTCACCACGGGCCTTGTCGGTTGCGCGGCGATTGCGTTTGACCGGTTCGTCAGCGCCCCGGCAAGATGGCCGGCAACGGCGGGCCGGTTCGCTGGAAGCCCGCACGATGCAGGAATTCGCAAACAGCAAGGAAGGAGACCCATGAGACTGGACGATTTGTACTCGCAACTGACGATCTCCACGGGGGCCAAACTGGTGCTGGTGGTGCTGGACGGCGTGGGGGATGTGGCCACACCGGAGCAGGGCGGGTTGACGCCTTTGGAGGCGGCGCAGACGCCGAATCTGGATCAGTTGGCGCAGGTATCGGCCCTGGGGCGGATGATCCCCGTGGCGCCGGGCATCACGCCCGGCAGCGGCCCGGGACATCTGGCGTTGTTCGGGTACGATCCCATCGAGTACCAGGTCGGCCGCGGCGTCATCGAGGCGCTGGGGCTGGGCGTGGACCTGCAGCCGGGCGATGTCTGTGCCCGCGCCAACTTCGCCACGCTCGACGACAAGGGCATTGTCACCGACCGCCGCGCCGGCCGTATCCCCACCGAGACCTGCGAACGTCTCTGCGCCCGACTCCAGGAGCGCATCCAGCAGCTCGGGGACACCCGCGTCATCATCCGGCCCGGCAAGGAACATCGGTTCGTGGTCGTTTTCCGCGGGCCCGATCTGGAGGGTCCCCTGACCGACGCCGATCCCAACCGTGAAGGCCTGCCCATCCCCAGGGCGGAGCCGCGCGATCCGCAGAACCCGCGCCAGCAGAAGATGGCCAAACTGGTGGCCGAATTCTATCAGGCGGCCCTGCCGTTGCTGGCCGGGGAGAAGCCCGCCAACGGCTTTCTCATGCGCGGCATCGCCCATCAACCCCACATTCCGCGGTTCGAGGAACGCTACCGGCTCCGCGCCGCCGCCCTGGCCGTCTACCCCATGTACAAGGGTCTGGCCCAACTCGTGGGCATGACGAAACTGGAGGGCCCGCAAACCGTGCGCGAGCAATTCGAACGCTACCTGGCCGAATACGATCGCTACGACTTCTTCTTCATCCACCACAAGGCCACGGACAAGGCGGGCGAGGACGGCAATTTCGAGGCCAAGAAACGCGCCATCGAGGAACTGGACGCCGCGCTGCCGGTGCTGCTGCAAAAGAAACCGGACGTGCTGGCCATCACCGGGGATCATTCCACCCCGTGCGTGGTCCGGGGACATTCATGGCATCCGCAGCCGGTGCTCTTGCATTCCCGCTACAGCGGCACCGACAAACGTGCGCGCTTCACCGAGCACGACGCCAACCACGGCTCGCTCGGCCTCTTCGAAGCGCGGTTCCTCTTGCGCTTGATGCAGGCGCACGCGCGCATGTTCGACAAATTCGGCGCCTGATCTTCGCGGCCACGCGCGGTGACGCACGATTTTTGCGTCGCCGCGCAAAAAACATTTGCCAACCTTCCACATTTCTGTTTACAAGCGGCCGTGGACAGCGATGGCAATCACGCAAACAACGTCGCGGCGCAGCTTCCCATCCTCCCCACGGCTTTTCCCGTCCTCACACTGCTGAACCGTCAACCCTGTGTGGAATGGAGGTGAGAACCGACATGGCAGCGAAGAAGAAAGCCGCCAAGAAGAAAGCAGCCAAGAAGAAGTAACCCCTGACCCATACCAGGATGGTAGGCCGTGCGGCCGTGGCCGCCGGTCTCCCATCCTGGTTTTCGTTTGGTCGGTCGAGGCATGGCCTGTCTGGTCTTCGACATTGAAACTTCCGCATTGCCCCTGGAGCAGTTCGACGAAGCCCAGCGCGAGTTTCTCTTCCGCGAGGCGGAACGTCTTCCCGACGAGGTCGCCCGTCAGACGCGTCGGGCCGAGATCCAGCAGCAGATGAGCTTGTGGCCCTTGACGGCGCAGGTGGTCTGCATCGCCATGCTCAATGCCGAGAGCCTGCGAGGCCAGGTCCTGTTCCTGGCCGAGGACTACGAGGAGGAGGCCGAGGCCGGGCCGGTCGAGTTCGTGCCCTGCATGGACGAGGTGGAGTTGCTGACGGCCTTTTGGGATGTGGCGCGGCATTACGAGGAGGTGGTGACGTTCAACGGGCGCACGTTCGATGTGCCGTTTCTCTATCTGCGGTCGGCCCTGCTGAACGTGCCCATCAGCCGCAAGGACTGGCTCGGCTACCGCTTCGCCACCACGCCGCACTGCGACCTGGCCGAGCAACTGACGTTCTACGGGGTCAGCGGGCGCGAAGGCGCGGCCCGTCGGTTCAATCTTGACTTTTATTGCAAGGCCTTCGGCATCGATTCGCCCAAGGCGCACGGGGTCACGGGACGCGACGTGGGCGCGCTGCTGGCCGAGGGGCGGTCACGGGAAGTGGCCGAGTACTGTTTGCGCGACGTGCGAGCCACGGTGGAGCTGTACCGGATCTGGCGCGAACGGCTCGCCGGAATCAAGTAAACGGCCTCCGCGCGGCGCCGCGTCCCGACCTCGCCTGCGTGGCTCCGGAGTGCGTTCGCTGTTTCCGCCCTGCCCCATGTCCGAACCATCGCCCTCCATTTCGAGCTCTGCGGCCCCCTGGGTGTGGGTGTGCTTCGCCCTGCCCGAGGAAGCCCGTCCCCTGCGCGCCCGGCTCGGGCGATTGCCGGGCGTGGAGATCGTCCTCACCGGGATCGGCCCGGAAGCAGCCCGGCGCTCGATTCAATCCAGACTGGCCCGGCAGCGTCCGGCCTGCGTGCTGAGCTGCGGCCTGGCCGGCGGTCTCGATCCGCGCTGGCCGGCCGGCACGGTGCTGTTCGCGTCCGCCGATCCCTTCTGGGCGCGGCGTTTCCATGCTTCGGGCGCCCGACCGGGCCGTTTCTGCGCGGCAGAACACGTGTTGCGCACCGCCTCCGAAAAGGCCGCCCTCTTCCAGGTCACGCACGCCGACGCGGTGGAGATGGAATCCGGCCCGATTCAAGCCCTGTGTCAGAACCTCGGCATCCCCTGCGCCGCAGTCCGGGCGATTTCCGACACCGCACAAGAAGATCTGCCATTGGACTTCCAGAGGTACGTGCGCAGCGACGGTACCCTGGACCGCGGGCGCCTGGTTCGGGAGGCGTGGATGCGACCCGGCTGCTGGGCGGGGCTGCTCCGGCTGCAGGCCCGCGCCCGCGCGGCGGCACGGCGACTGGCCGAAGTCTTGGAAGCAGCTCTCTACGGTTGGCAACAGGCGGTCCAGCCGCCGCGGCCCGGCGGCGGTGACGTTCAGGGACCGATCTGAACCGGGCGCACTCGTTGTCCCTCCCGGATCCGTTCGCCGGGGTACAGAATCACTCGTTCCCCTTCGTTCAAGCCGCCCAGAATCTCCGCCTCCCGTTCGTTCCGGTGGCCCACTTGAAGGCGGCGCAGGCAGGCACGCCCTCCTTCCAACACGAACGCCGCCCAATCCGCGCCGCGTCGGAACAATGCACCCAAGGGGACCTTGAGCACGTCCGCCCCTGCCCAGACGACCACCACCGCTTCCACGCGAAACTGATCGCCCAAGCCGCGCCGCTCCTCCGGCGGCGTCACCAGGTCGGCGATCACGCGCACGCGTTGCTCCTCCACTCCCAGGGCGGAGATCTTGGTGAAGGCGGAGGGTTCCACCCGGCGCACGCGCGCCTCCAGAGGATGGGAACCGCCCCATTGTTCCAGCCGCACGGGCATCCCGGGTTCCACGGCGGCTGCCTCACGGGATAACATCTCGATGACCACCTCCAGATCCGTGGGGTCGCCCACCTCGAGCAAGGGCGTTCCGGCGGCCACCGGGCGGGCACTTTCCTCGAACACCCGGAGCACGCACCCGGTCACCGGGGCCCGCAATGCCACCGGTGCATCCCCTTCCCCGCTCTCCGCACCGGGCGCCGGAAACAGCGAAAGCTCCGCCTCGGCCATGCGCAATCGGCTCTCGGCCACGGCCACTTGTTGCGCCGCGTCCGTCTCTCGCCACCGGGCCGTGTCACGTTCCTGGGGCGTGGCCGAACCGGAGGCGAACAGGGCTTCGACCCGCGCGCGTTCTTTTTGGGCCCACTCCAGGGCGGCCTGCGCACGTAGCAGTTCCGAGTGCGCCGCTTCTCGCCGCGCCTCCGCCAGCGCCCGCGAGCGCGGATCCAGCAACGCCGCGGGCACCGGATCCAACACCGCCAGAACCGTTTCCCCGGCCCGGATCGGGTCCCCGGCCTTGAGCTCGATGCGCCGGAGGTGCCCGGCTACCGGGGCGGTGATCACATACCGATGTCGCACCCGGGTCTTGCCTTCCTCCCGCACGGTGACCTCCAGCGGGCCGCGTGTGACCTCGGCGATCTCCACGGGCGCGGCTTCGGGCCGCAGTCCGGCGATGAGAAGGCCCACCAGCCCGAGTCCCACGAGGGCCCATTGCCACCGGCGCCAGTTACGGCGCCGGACCTGCTCGGCTGCGGGTATTGTCCCCAGGTGCTGATTCATTCCCCGGAACGTTGGCTTGCGTCACTTGGACCCGTTGCGTGGTCAGCCTACGAATGCTGCCGGATGGGGAAAAGCACGGAAACCAACCCCCGGCGCACATAAACGAAGTGCCGCGCCGGTGTTTCAGCTGAATCGGACCCCGCGGGGCGAGATCGGTCAGCCCGAGAAATTCTCCAAACCCGGCCGCTCTTCCGACGTCGAGTCGTGGAAAGCCCGCTATCCGGCAGGTTGAGAATCTATTCCAGTAGCCGCCGCCGTGAGGCGGCGGACTGGAAACTCCGAATTTCGAGTTCCGTCCTCGAGGGCAGTCACCGCAGCCGGGCACGAGTTTGCGGCTTGTCCCACCGGCTTCCGTCGCTGGCTACCATGCTTTTTCCAGGTCCGCCGATTTCCATCGGCGGCTACGGGGGTCAGATTGGGTAGCCGCCGCCGTGAGGCGGCGGACAAAATCCTTGATTCCGGCCGGCCATTGCCCAACCGGGCGGCGCCTGCGGTAAGGGGATGGATCTCGAGCTGCCCACCAAATTCGGTCAGCGGCTCCGAAGTAGCGGATCTGGTAGCCACCACGGGAACGCCGCGGACCATGGGGTGATCCGCCGATTTCCATCGGGGGCCACGAGAATAGTAGCCGCCGCCGTAAGGCGGCGGATCATGAGAAGGCCAGTCACCGAGGAGCGGTCCATCTACCGCCTTTCCTCATGCGGCCGACCCGGGATCCGAGAAATGCCTGACTGCTCCGTGGGCATCTCGTAACGGGGCGGTGATTCACGAGTCGGTCCACCGACTTCCGTCGGTGGCTACCATACTTTTTCCAGGTCCGCTGATTTCCATCGGGGGCTACGAGAATAGTAGCCGCCGCCGTAAGGCGGCGGATCATGAGGAGGCCAGTCACCGAGGAGCGGCCCGTCTGCCGCCTTTCCTCATGCGGCCGACCCGGGATCCGAGAAATGCCTGACTGCTCCCCGGGTGTCTCGTAAAGGAACGCAGTGGTTCACCAGTCGGTCCACCGACTCCCGTCGGTGGCTACCATACTTTTTCCAGGTCCGCCGATTTCCATCGGCGGCTACGGGATTGGATTCCGCCGGCTTCCGCCGGCGGCTACGGGGTCGAAATGGTAGCCACCGCGGGAACGCGGTGGACCACGGGGCAATCCGCCGACTCTCATCGGCGGCTGGCGGGTTGGGTTTCGCCGACTTCCGTCGGCGGTTACTTGGTAGATTCTGCGTGATCTGTGGGCTTTTCTCTTCCGCGTGTTCTGCGGGCTCTGGGGGCTTTTTCTCGGGCGGCTGTGCGTGGTCCTCGGGGCGGTCTCTTCCCACCTCTTCTGCAAACGGGAAGCCGCCGTCACGGCAGGCGAGCAAACCCAAGCTGCCTTTTGCGTTGCCCCCCGCCCGGCCGGGCGCGGCACGCGGCTGCGGTCGGGTCCGAAGCGGATCTTGAAGGGGCCCCGTTTCAGCCTGGCGTTCGCCGCTTTGTAACCTTTCCCACCCTGCCGGGTCGGTTCGGGTGGACGTATGAAAGAGCTACTGATCCTGGGTGCAGGCACCGCTGGAACGATCATGGCCAATCGGATGCGACGCCGATTGGACCCGGTCCAGTGGCGGATTCGTGTCGTGGACGAGCATCCCACGCACTTTTACCAGCCCGGCTTCCTCTTTCTGCCCTTCGGCATCTACGAGCCGGAAGACATCATCCGACCCAAACGCCGGTTCATGCCGTCCGGGGTGGAGTATGTCGAGGCCCGTGCGGAACGCATCGAACCCGAGAACAATCGCGTGGTGTTGGGCGACGGACGCATTCTGCCCTACGACGTTCTCATCGTCGCCACGGGCACCCATCCCGTCCCCGGGCAGGTCGAGGGCATGCTCGGCGATGACTGGGGCCGACGCGTTTTCGAGTTTTACACTTTCGATGGAGCGCGTCGGTTGACGGAGCACCTGCGCCAGTGGCGGGGTGGCCGTCTCGTCGTGCATGTCAGCGAAATGCCCATCAAATGCCCGGTGGCGCCGCTGGAGTTCGTCTTTCTGGCGGACTGGTGGCTGCAAACGCAGGGGCTGCGCGATCGCACCGAGCTGGTGTACGTGACGCCGTTGTCCGGTGCCTTCACGAAGCCCGTCGCCTCGCGGGTGCTGGGCGATTTGCTCGAACGCAAACGCATCCAGGTGGTCACCGACTTTGCCGTGGCCCGCGTGGACAACGAACGCCATCGGCTGGTCGCCTGGGACGACCGCGAAGTGCCCTACGACCTGCTGGTGACCGTGCCCCCGAATTTCGGGGCCGAGGTCATCGAGCGGTCCGGACTCGGCGACGAGATGAACTTTGTGCCCACGGACCGGCACACGCTGCAGGCGCGGGGCCACGACAACATCTTCGTGCTCGGCGACGCCACCGACCTGCCCACTTCCAAAGCCGGTTCCGTGGCCCATTTCGAAGCCGAGGTGCTGACGGAGAACCTGCTGGCCTTCACGCGCCATCAACCCTTGCCCGCCCGCTTCGACGGCCACGCCAACTGCTTCGTCGAGACCGGCTTTCACAAGGCCATCCTGCTGGACTTCAATTACAACCTGGAGCCCGTGCCCGGCCGATTCCCGCTGCCGTACCTCGGTCCGCTGCGGCTGCTGGGCGAATCCCGACTGAATCACTGGGGCAAGATGGCCTTCCTGTGGATGTACTGGCACCTGTTGCTGCCGGGCCGGCCGATCCCGTTTGTGCATCACCAAATGTCGCTGGCGGGCAAACAAATCCCCGCCGGCGCACTCAAACCGGAAATGGCCGGCTGAACCCGCTCAACACCAACCTGCAAGAGACACCCGCTTATGCCCGAGACAACCATCGCTGGTCACACCGTCACCGTGGACGAGGAGGGGTACCTGACCAACCCCTCGCAATGGAATCCGGACATCGCCCGGGCCCTGGCGCGCGACCTGGGCCTGGAGCTGACCGACGCGCATTGGAAGGTCCTGGAGTTCATGCGACGCGACTTCCAGGAACGCGGCACCGTGCCCGGAATGCGTCGCCTCAACAAGGTCGGCGGCTTTGCCACCAAAGACCTTTACACGCTGTTCCCGGACGGCCCCATCAAGAAGGCCGCCCGCATCGCCGGTTTGCCCAAACCGACCAGTTGCGTCTGAACCCCGTGGCGGAACCCCGCAATCCATGTGAGGCGTTATGAACTCGACTCCGGACCGTCCCCGCAAGGTCTCGATCATTGTCTCCCGCGGTACGCTCGACGGAGTGTATCCGGGTCTCATCCTGGCCAACGGCGCCCGGATGGAGGGCATCGAAGCGGATCTGTTCTTCACCTTCTTCGGGCTGTACGCGGTGCTCAAAGGCTTTCAGGACAAGCTGCGCATTGCCACCGTGGGCAACCCGGCCCTGCGCGTGCCGCACGCCAAGGGTGTCCCGCTGCCCACGCTGTTGGGGGCCCTGCCCGGCATGTCCGCCCTCGCCACCGCCATGATGAAGAAGGAGATGGAAAAACTCGACATCCCGCCCGTGTCGGAATTCCTGCAGATGATTCACGAAGCCGGCGGGCACATCTTCGCCTGCAAGGCCGCGGTGGAGATGTTCCATCTTCGACCCGAGGACTTTTGTCCGCAGGTGGAGAAGGTGCTGACGGTGGGCGAGTTTTACGAGCGCTCCGCCGGCGCGCAGATCATTTTCACCTGAACGAGGCGCAGGGCGCCTTTCAGGTGGCAGGGCGCCCGTGGGAGCAGACTCCCCGGATCCCATGAGTGGCCGAAGGATGGTGCGCCCAACCAAGATTCCTTGCCGCATGAGCCGCCGCCTCACGGCGGCGGCTACGGAAGATGGTCTTGGTCCGCCGCCTGACGGCGGCGGCTACGAGGTGGGGGACTCCCTCAACACCGGCAGGGCGGGCGGTGGCGGCTCCGCCTGGCGCATTGCCGCATACAGCTTCCAGAACCGCTCCCAATACCCCTGCCCCAACGGATGCAACCACGGATATCCCGGCACCACCGCTCCACTGTACGGCCACTCCCCAGCCGACGAGACCAACCCGGCCCGAACCGGGTTTTCCAAAATGTAAAAACACGTCCTGGCAAACGCGTCCCTCTCGCGTTCCTCTTCCCGGAGCACGTGATCATGGGCCTGATGCTGCCAACGCCGACCCTCCCCCAGAGCCGGATCCAAGTGCCGGCGCAAGAACCTCATGGCGTTGAGCTGATCGCTGTGAAGCCGCAGCCCCATCCAGATCACATGCAGATGGTCCGGCATCAGGCAGTAGGCCGGACACCAAACCGCGTAGCGGGCTGCGGTGTGCAGTAACATCTCCCGAAACACCAGATGAAACCGGGGCGTGAGCCATCCTTGCGCGCGATCTTGCAGGGTCAGCGTCCAAAAGACCACGGCGTGCCCTCGGTAACGCTGCCGGTCCAGTTTGGGCAACTTCCCTTTGGGCGTGAAGGCCACGGGCCGATCCTACCGGCCCCAAAAGGAGGTCGGAAGAGGAAAGTTGTGCGGTAGCCGCCGGCGGAAGTCGGCGGAACCCAACTCAGTAGCCGCCGATGAGAATCGGCGGATTGCTCCATGGTCCACCGCCGGCCGCGGTGGCTACTGGTTTTGTCCGCCGTCTGACGACGGCGGCTACGGAAGATGGTCTTGGTCCGCCGCCTCACGGCGGCGGCTACCATTTCTCGTAGCCGCCGGCGGAAGCCGGCGGATAATCGATCCCCACCCAAGGCGCCGGTGAAAGCATGCAGAGCAGCTCGTGGTGGATCGCCTGGGTGCGGGGGCAAGCCAGTTTGTCCGCCGTCTGACGACGGCGGCTACGCAAGATGGTTTGGTCCGCCGCCTCACGGCGGCGGCTACGGTCGCGGGAGGCGGCGGGCGCCCGCATTTGTCCCTTGTCAGCCCGGCAGTGGGCACTAGAGTGGGGGGCATGGTTGACCAAGGCAGGTTCCCCACCCGCCGCTCGGCGAGCCCGGCACATCGCCGGGGTCGCGGGCATGCGGCGCATCCGACCCCGGGGCCGGGGGCTCCGCGGCGGTGGTGGTCGCTCCGATGGGGCCTGGGCCTTCTGGCGGCGATGGTTGGGTCGGCAGCCGGCCAGATCTCGGTGGAGATCGAACTGGACCAACAGCAGTTCTTGCCGGGCGAACCCCTACCCGTTGCGGTGCGGATCACCAATCTTTCCGGGCAACCGCTGCGGTTGGGCGAGGACAACGATTGGTTGGGCATTTCGATCGAGGGTCAGGGCAACCGCGTGGTGCGGCAATTGGGGGAGCTGCCCGTGTATGGGCCGTTCACGCTGGAGTCGTCGCAGCGGGCGACCCGGCGCCTCGACGTGGCGCCGTACTTCGAGTTGACCCGGCAGGGGCGTTACCGGATGCAGGCCACGGTCCGGATCGCCGCCTGGGACCGGGAGTTCGTCAGTCCGCCGGTCGGGTTCGACATCATCACCGGCGCGCGCCTGTGGGAGCGGGAGTTCGGCGTGCCCGCGGCCGAGCCCGGCGCGCCCCCGGTCATGCGGAAGTACATCCTGCAAGAGGCCAACTACCTCAAGCGGAACCTCCGACTTTACCTGCGGATCACCGATCCCTCGGAAACGCAGATCCTCCGCGTGCTGCCCCTGGGGCCGATCGTGTCCTTTGCGAATCCGCAACCCCAACTGGACGGGGACAGCAATCTGCATCTGCTGTTTCAAAACGGGCGGACCACGTGTGCGTACTACGTGATCCGACCGGACGGCGAGATTGCCGTGCGCCAGACCTGGGAGATCGTCCCGGGCAGTCGGCCCCGGTTGAGTTTCGACAACGCCGGCCGTGTCGTGGTGGTCGGGGGTGTGCGACGGTATGCGCCCACGGACCTCCCGCCGTCGCTGTCCGGCAGCCCGCCCCAAAATCCCGGCCCGGCCACCAACTCGCCTCCCGGCTCATGAACTTCCGGTTTGCCAGAGTGTCGAGGGCGGAGTTTTCTTGCGCGGGGCACTCCGCCCACGGGGAGAGCCGACGGCCCCTGCATGCCCGGCGGGGCCACGAGTCCTCGACGTTCCGGTTTTATGCATGATCCGCGCTACACCCAACTGGCCGAGTTGCTCGTCAACTACTCGGTGAGCGTCCGTCGTGGCGATCCCGTCCTGCTGGATGTGACGGATGTCCCGGACGAGATGACCATCACCCTGATGCGCGCCGTGCGCAAAGCCGGCGGCATTCCGATCGTGGAGACGCGACACAGCCGGGTCACGCGCGAGGTGCTGCGCGAGACGGATGCCCGCCACGCGGCGCTGGTGCGGGACCTGGAACTGGCCCGCATCAAGAAAATGCGCGCCTACATCGCCATTCGCGGCACCGACAACATGAACGAGAACAGTGACGTGCCGTCCGATCGCCTGGCCCTGTTCTCGCGCACCACCCGACCGGTGCTCGACTGGCGCGTCAACAAAACCCGGTGGTGCGTGCTGCGCTGGCCCACCCCCAGCATGGCCCAGAGCGCCGGCATGAGCACCGAGGCTTTCGAGGATTTCTACTTCCGCGTCTGCACCATGGACTATCGGAAGATGGCCCGGGCCATGGTCCCACTCTGGAAACGCATGAAACGGGCCGATCGCGTCCGCATCAAGGGGCCCGGCACCGACCTCACCTTCAGCATCAAGGGCATCGGCGCCCAGATGTGCAACGGCCTGCGCAACATCCCGGATGGCGAGGTGTTCTCCTGTCCCGTACGCGACTCGGTCAACGGGGTGATCCAGTTCAACACGCCGACCCTGTACGCGGGGACCAAATTCGAGAACGTCCGCTTGGTGTTCCGCAACGGTCGCATCGTCGAGGCCACCTCCAGCAACACGCAACGTCTGAACGAAATCCTCGATACCGATCCCGGCGCGCGCTACACGGGCGAGTTCTCGCTCGGGTTCAACCCGCACATCCTGCAGCCGATGTGCGACATCCTCTTCGACGAGAAGATTGCCGGGTCGCTGCATCTGACCCCGGGCCAGGCGTACGAGGATTGCGACAACGGCAACCGCAGCGCCGTGCACTGGGACATGGTGCTGATCCAACGGCCGGAATGGGGCGGCGGCGAGGTGTGGTTCGATGGGGAATTGATCCGCAAGGACGGCCGATTCGTGCCGAAGGACCTGCAGGGGCTCAATCCGGAGAAGCTGGTGTGAGGGGCGCGTTCGTCCGTCGCCTGTGCATCCGCCCAGGCCCCGGGTGACGCGCCGGTATTCGGGCTCGGCAAAGCAAGGCCCTGTGGACGGGTGTTTTCCGGTTCTGTGTGGCTCCCGCTCGATCCCACCGGCGAGCGCGGGCCGCGCCGGTCGGCAGGGCCCGGGATCCGTCCACACGGTGACACCCGCCTGGACCGGCCGGGCCGGATCCGCGCAAAGGGGCCCGCGCCGGGAGGGGGCCGACGTGCCCGGCGCCGGACCGTCTCTTGCGGAGCAGAATGACGCCCGCTGTGTGACTCATTCCGAGAGGAGTCGGACCACCCGTTGCTGGGCCGCGCGTTTGCGCTGCGTTTCGTCCAGGATTTTTTTGCGCAGCCGCAGGTGGTTGGGCGTCGCCTCCACGTACTCGTCCGGCCCGATGTATTCGAGGGCCCGTTCGAGGGTCAGCTTCAGCGGCGGGCTCAACTGGATGCCCTTGCCCTCGCCCTGCGATCGGATGTTGGTCAGGTGTTTCGTTTTGCAGGGGTTCACCGGGATGTCCTGCTCCCGTGAGTTCTCCCCGACGATCATGCCCTTGTACACGCGGTCTCCGGGCTCGATCATGAGCCGACCCCGCTCCTGCAAGGCGTCCAGGGCGTAGGCGGTGGCCACGCCGTCTTCGATGCTCACCAGGGAGCCGTTGCGCCGCGCCGGGATTTCTCCGCGGTCCGGACCGTACTCGTGGAACATGTGACTCATGACGCCCAGACCGCGGGTGATGTTGACCAGATCCGTTTCGAATCCGATGAGCCCGCGCATGGGAATGAGGGCCTCGATGGACACCTGTTCTCCGTGGGGCGTCAAATGCTGAATCTCGGCCTTCCGCCAGGCCAGGTTTTCCAGGACCGCTCCCATGCATTCTTGCGGGATTTCCAGGAAGAGCTTCTCGATGGGCTCCAGCAGATTGCCCTGCGCGTCCTTCTTCCAGAGCACTTCGGGCCGGGAAACCAGCACCTCGTAGCCTTCGCGGCGCATCTGCTCGACGAGGATGGCAATCTGCATTTCGCCGCGGCCGCTGACGCGGAAGACCTTGGGATCGTCCGTGGCCTCCACGCGCAGGGCGACGTTGGTGCGGACTTCGCGCTGCAAGCGCTCCCAAATGTGCCGGGCCGTCACCAGCTTGCCGTCCTGCCCGGCCAGCGGGCCGTCATTGACGGCGAAATCCATCTGAATCGTCGGAGGATCCACCGGGATGTACGGGAGAGCGCCCCGCTCCGGCTTGTCCGCCAGGGTTTCCCCGATTGCCACGTCCTCGAATCCGCACACCCCGACGATGTCGCCGGCGGGGGCCTCCTCGATCTGCACCTGCTTCAGCCCTTCGAAGTGGAACAGCGCGGTCACCTTGCCCTGGGTGACGCGGCCGTCGCCGTGCAGGCAGACCGCCGGCTCGCCGACGCGGATGCGACCGGCCATGATCTTGCCCAGCGCGATCCGGCCCAGGTAGTCGGAATAATCCAGGTTGGCCACCAGGAGCTGGAACCCGTCGCTGGCCCGGGCCCGCGGGGGCGGGATGTGCCGGACGATGGCCTCGAACAGCGGTTCCATCGTCTGGCTCGGATCGTCCAGATGCAGCTTTGCATAACCGCCCTTGGCCGAGCAGAACAGGTAGGGAAAATCCAGCTGCTCGTCCGTGGCGTTCAACGAGAGGAACAGATCGAACACCTGATCCAGCACCGCTTGTGGACGGGCGTTTTCGCGGTCGATCTTGTTGATGACGACGATCGGTTTGGCGCCCGCTTCCAGGGCCTTTCGCAGTACGAACCGCGTTTGGGCCTGCGGTCCCTCGGCCGCATCCACCACCAGCAACACGCCGTCGATCATGTTCATGATGCGTTCCACCTCGCCGCCGAAGTCGGCGTGGCCGGGCGTGTCCACGATGTTGATGCGATAATCCCGGTAGCGGAAGGCGGCGTTCTTGGCGCGGATGGTGATGCCCTTTTCCCGTTCCAGGTCCAGCGAGTCCATGATCCGCTCCTCGGCGGCCTTGGCCTCGTTGGGCCGGAACGTTCCCGACTGTTTCAACAGGCAATCCACCAACGTGGTCTTGCCGTGATCCACGTGGGCGATAATGGCGATGTTGCGTATGTGCTGCATTCGATTCGCGGTCTCCTCCCCGGTTCGCGGCGGGCGTCCGGTCGCCGGGCAGCCCGCCCCAAAACAGGCGGCTCCCGATCCGGCCGGACCGCCTGGCGTGCGGAGGAACGGGTAAGATGCTTCGCTTCTGCGCCGCGTCAAGTGCGGGCTTTTGCATCGGGGCGTGGGCAATCCACCGGCCCGGGGCCCGCGTTGCGCAACGAGGATGCCCCAAACGGTTGCACCTTCGGCGCGTTGCACGTCCGCCCCAAAGGGGCGGGAATTCATCAGCCCAGGGCAACGCCCTGGGGAATTGGATCGCCGCAATGCATCGTGCCCTGAAGGGGCAGGACTCGGCACGGTCACCTGCCCGCCCGTCGCGATTGGGATCGCGGAGTTGCGCCCTTTCAGGGCGCGGCGGGTTCGGGGGCACCCGAGTTCCCGGGGCGTTGGCCCGGGCTAGCGAATGGCACGCGCCTTCGGCGCGCCATGGTGCCAGGGCGTTGCCAGAGGCTGGCGGAGGGAAGGCGCACTCGGCGTCTGAATGGGCCGGGCCCGTGCGATCGGTCAACCGCGGCGGGTGCATTTCCGTGTTTGAGCCCCGAATTCCTGCGAGCCGGGGACATGCCCCCTTTTCTGCGGCTTTCCGGTGCCCGCGATGCCCGCGATTCCGCCTGTTTGTCGGAGGGCGTCCAACAACCGGAAACACACCAGAAACAGTGCAGTCGGGCCGATCCCGGCCCGAGCCGCACGGAGGGAAACCCCGCACCGAGGCACGTTCGAGACCGCAGCATCCGGCAGGGTCCAAACATCCGCGGTTCCGGCCCGGATTCCACCGACCGTCGCTCCCCTGGTCCCCGGGTCGGTCGCTTCCTCCGGAAGGCGCAAGAGGAGCGAAGGGCAAACACGGGGTCTTTCCCGAGCGCGGCCGAAACGCGGGAAAAAAGAAGTGGTCGGGGCGGTGAGATTTGAACTCACGACCTCTTGTACCCGAAACAAGCGCGCTAGCCAGGCTACGCTACGCCCCGACTCACGCCCTTATATATGCACAGCCCCTCCCAAAAAATCAACGGGCATTTTTGCCCGGGGCCCTCGCCACTCGGGCCGTGCGCCCGGCCACGCCCTGCGAAGGGAAGTGGCGACGGCGAATTCGGTCCGCCCCGAACCCGGTCATGATCGGGTCGGGCCCATCACGGGGAGCCACCCGGATGCGACTGCAGAGGTCCACCGATCTCACCGAACACATGGCCGAGCTTTCGCCACAGGCAGCCATTCACGGGCGTGGTTCCCCGGCGAACAGGCAGGAAGCGCAGTCAGGCGATGCAGGCACGGTTCCCTCGGGAAAGGTTCCGGCGCTCTCGCACCTTCCGCGGAATCCGTGAATGCGAGAGAGACCCCGGTGGGATTTGCTGGCTCTGCAGACCGGGATCACGCCGGCTGGGCGATCAGATCGTAATCCGTGTGCCCGACCACTTTCACGGTGGCGAACTCTCCCACCGGCAGCGTGCCTCGAATGTACACCCGGCCGTCGATTTCGGGTGCATCCGCTTCGCTGCGGGCCACCATCCACCGACCCGGCACCAGCGAGGTCCCGTTGGCCCCGGCCCGCACCAATCCGTGTTCCCAGGAGCGCACCTCTGCCGGCACCGGCCCCCGTGCCCGCACTTCGCCCTCCACCAACACCCGCAGCGTGCGTCCCACCAGCGCGGCGTTGTGTTCGCGACAGATCTGCCGTTGCAACGCCATGGCCTGCTGTCGACGGCGTTCCTTCACCTCGGCCGGCACCTGCTGACTCATGCGCGCGGCCCGTGTGCCCTCCTCTTGCGAATAGAGGAAGACCCCGAGACGTTCGAACCGCACCCGCCGCATGAACTCCAACAGCGTTTCGAAGCACGCGTCGGTTTCGCCGGGGAAACCCACGATGAAGGTCGTGCGCAACGCAATGCCGGGAATCCCCGCACGGATGCGATTCAACAGATCCTCGATGTAGGCGCGCGAGGTCTCCCGTCGCATGCGTTCCAGCATGTTGTCGTGGATGTGCTGCAGGGGAATATCCACGTAGCGGGCCACCTTGGGACATTCCGCGATGGTGCGAATGAGTTCGTCGGTCCAGTGCGCCGGATGGGTGTAGAGCACGCGGATCCAGAAATCGCCGGGCAGATCGTTGAGCGCGCGCAGCAAGCGGGCCAGGGTTGGCACCTCGGGCGGGAGCTCGCGCACCGCGGCACGGAACCGGTCGGGCGCGGCAATCGCCCCCGTCCGCCGGGGTCGCAGATCCAATCCGTAGTAGGTCGAGTCCTGGGAAATGAGATTGATCTCCCGCACCCCCTGGCGGAGCAGCGCGCGCACCTCGTGGAGGATGTCGTCCATGGGCCGGCTCCGGTGGCTGCCGCGCATTTGCGGGATGATGCAGAAACTGCACGGATGATTGCAGCCCTCGGCGATCTTGACGTAGGCGTAGTGGGAAGGCGTCAGACGAAACCGCGGCGTGGCGTAATCCGGGATGTACTGGGGTCGGGGTTGAACGGCGACCGGCGCCGGGGGCGGCACAGAAGATGCCGAAGCATTCGCAGCCCCGGCGCGATCCCCGGCTGGTGCCTGTGAGGCCACTGCACGTGCCAGGGCCTCTTGCACGGCCCGGGCCCGACCCCGCGCGGGGGCCGTGGGGCGCGCGTCGAGCCGGGCTGCCCGGTGGGCCAGCGCCTGGTGCACAATCTCCGTCACCCGCGGCACCTCGTCCACCCCCATGAACGCGTCCACCTCCGGCAACAACTCGCGCAACTGCGTGCGAAACCGCTGGGACAGACACCCCGCCACGATCAGCGCCTGCCCGTGCCGGTGCGCCTCGCGAAACGCCGCCGACTCCAGGATCGTGTCCACGCTCTCCTCCTGCGCCGCGTCGATGAAGGAACAGGTGTTGATGATGAGGGCATCGGCGCGGGCCGGATCGTTGATGATCTCGATCCCGTCCTGCAACAGGGTGCCGAGCATCACCTCGGCGTCCACCAGGTTTTTGGCGCACCCCAGCGAGATCAACCCGACGCGCAGGGGGCGTTGACGGTCCTTTGGCTTCATTCGGGCCGCCGAATCTAGACCAGGACGAATCGGCGGGCAACCATCGCCGCCGCCTTCCATGGCAGGGCGATGCATTTCCGGGTTCGGATACCTCGAAAGCTCGGCGCAATTCTGGACCTCTTCGGCCCGCAAAAGCGGAGAGAAAAGGGCAATTTCTCTGCGATTCCCGAGTCCAAAATACGCCCTTCGATGTCTCCGGATCGCACGGGCCCATTTCAGGCGCTGAAGGCGCATCGATTCGTCAGCCCTGGGCAACGCCCCGGGAACTCGGGGGCCCCCGAACCCGCCGCGCCCTGAAGGGGCGCAACTCCGCGATCCCAATCGCGACGGACGGGCAGGTGACCGTGCCGAGTCCTGCCCCTTCAGGGCACGATGCATTGCGGCGATCCAATTCCCCAGGGCGCTGCCCCGGGCTGATGAATTCCGCCCCGTTGGGGCGGACGCGCAATGCGCCGGAGGTGCAACCGTTCGTCCGTTTATGGGTGCAATCTTGTTGCCCAAGGCGGCCACCGGGCTGGTGGATTTTTCTCACCCCGCCGGGGTGGACCCATGGCGCGCCGAAGGCGCGAAACCTTTCCGGCCTTCGGATGGGATGGGTGGGAACGAATTTGCAGGGCTGCTTTTGGATGTCGCTTGCAGAGTTGGCGCAGGCGGGCCCCGGCGCCGCAGGTCTGTCGTCGGGCGTGTTTCAGGTTTTGGACACTCCCGAAAGTTCAGCGGCGTTTCGCGCGTCCCCGGCACGGGAAGGCCGGGGGAAAAATCCATTGGGATTTTCGAACCCGGGGCTCACACATGGAAAAGCGCCCTCAGCAGGGCTGCCTTTTACGGCACCTGGGCGGGGCACCGGAGCGCGGCTCAGCCGGAGTGTTCGGAAACCGCCGCGGGCGCGGCTTGCCCCCGGGCCCATTCACGGGCCTCAAGACCGGTCGCGGGAGGCCGTCCCGCGACCGGGAGGTCTTCCTTTCGGCCGGGCTTGACGATGTGGGGGGCCGGGGCATACTGTTCGTTTGAACAGTTGTGCATATGAACAGCATGCCGGTGTTGACGCCGCGACAGCGGGAGATTCTGGAGTATCTGGCGACCGTGCAGCAGGAGCGCGGCACACCGCCCACGTTGCGGGAGATCGCCGCGCATTTCGGGTTTCGCAGCATGAACGCCGCGGCGGCGCACGTGCGGGCGCTGCGGCGCAAGGGGGTGTTGACGGCCGAACCGCGTCGGGCGCGTTCGCTGCGGGTGTGTGCGGCGGGTTGGGCGCGTCGGCCGCTGGTGCACGTGCCGTTGTACGGTTCCATTCCGGCCGGGTTTGCCGCGGATCGGGTGCAGGAGGCGCGCGGGTGTGTGTCGGTGGACATCGGGACCCTGGGGCTGGAGTTGCGGCCGAATCCGCGGTTGTTCGCGTTGGAGGTGCGGGGGGATTCGATGATCGGCCGGCACATTTTGGACGGGGACATTGTGATTTTGGAACACGGGCGCACGCCGCGTCCGGGGGACGTGGTGGCGGCGCTCATCGACAACGAGAGCACGCTCAAGACGTTCGTGATGGTGCGGGGCAAGCCGTGTTTGCGGGCGGAGAATCCGAAGTATCCCGATCTGATTCCGGCCCAGGAGCTGGTGATTCAGGGGGTGATGGTGGCGCTGATTCGCAAGGTGAAGTGAGGAGGTCGGGGGGCCGGCGCGGGCCGGGGATCGGGCGGCGGAGAGAGCCCGGAAAAGGGCGGAGGAGCCACGGCAGAAGGGAACCGGGGTCATGGAGTGGCGTCGGATTGTGCATTTGGATGCGGACGCGTTTTTCGCCTCGGTGGAGCAGGCGGCGGACGTGCGGTTGCGGGGCCGGCCGGTGGCGGTGGGGGGGCAGCGTCGGGGCATCATTGCCAGTGCCAGTTACGAGGCGCGTCGGTACGGGGTGTTCACGCCGATGCCGACGGCGCTGGCGCGGCGGTTGTGTCCGCCGTTGATCGTGTTGCCGGGGGATTTCGAGAAGTACGAGCGTTTTTCGCAGTGGATGTTTTCGTATGCGTACGATTTCACGCCGGAGGTGGAACAGACGTCGATTGACGAGGGGTATCTGGATGTGACGGCGCAGCGGGGGCGGTCGGCGGTGGAGATTGCGCAGCGGTTGCGGGAGGCGATTCGGCAGGCGTTGAAGCTGACGGTCAGCGAGGGCATCGGCACCAGCAAACTGGTCAGTCAGATTGCGGCCAAGCTGCACAAGCCGGGGGCCTTTTGCGCGGTGCCGCCGGGGCGGGAGGCGGCCTTTCTGCATCCGTTGCCGGTGCAATGGTTGCCCGGGGTGGGGCCGCAGACGGCGGCGCGGTTGCGGGCGGCCGGGCTGAGTCTCATTCGGCATGTGGCGATGACGCCGCCGGAGCAGTTGGAATTGCTGGTGGGGCGGATGGCGTGGGAGTTGCACCGGTTTGCGCAGGGCCGGGACGATCGGCCGCTGGTGCCGCGGAGTTTGCCCCAGCAGAGTTATCAGCAGCAGCACACCTTCGAGCGCGACTGCACGGACGAGGCGCATGCGCGGGCGGTGTTGCGGCGGATGGCGGATGCCCTGTTTGCGGGTCTGCGGGCGGAGGGCCGGAGTGTGCGCACCCTGACGGTGAAGGTGGTCTATCACGATCTGGCGGAAGATCAGGCCGGGGAAAGTCTGGAGGAGCCCACGGATTTGGAAACGGAGGTGTACGGGCGACTGGAGGGATTGTTGCAGCGGGCATGGCGGCGTCGGGTGGCGTTGCGGCGGGTGGTGTTGAAGCTTTCGCAGGTCTATGACGGGGTGTGGAGTGGTCTGTTGCCGCTGACGGAGGCGGCGGAGCGGCTGGCGGCGCGGGCGCGACTGGCCCGGGCGGTGGACGAGTTGCGGGAGCGGCTCGGGCGGGGGGTGTTGCTGCGGGGGCACGATTTGCTGTTGCGGGAGCAGCCCGAGCCGCGGGAACCGTGGCGGGAGTGTGCCGGCCCGGCAGAGCCGCCGGCCCGCATCCGGCTCATCGGGTGCGGGAGTGCGCCGGCGGAAGGCGGGGTGTGCCGTGCGCAGAGGGAAGCTTCGGCGGAGCCGGTGCGACGGGGAAAGGTTCCCGTGCGCGCGGCGCCGTATGTGCCGTTGCGGGTCCGGAGTTGTTATTCGTTTCTGGATTCGACGTTGACGCCGGAGGCGGTGGTGGCGTGGGCGCAACGCTACGAGTGTCCGGCGGTGGCGCTGGTGGACTGGGGCAATCTGCACGCGGCCATGGCGTTTACCGAAGCGGCGCAAAGGGCCGGCATTCAGCCGATTCTGGGCGTGGAGCTGCGCGTGGAGGGGGCGCCGCTGATCCTGTATGTGGAATCGGCGCAGGGATATGCCAACCTCTGCCGGTTGCTGTCGCAGGCGGGCGCGGGCTCGTGTGGGGCCGGGGCGGGTGCGGAAAGCGGAGGGGGAGAAGCGGCGGGCTGGCGGGAGCCGGTCGGCGAAGAAGCGATTTGCGGACAAAGTGTGGTGGCCCGGCAGCGGCGCAACTGGCGTGCGGCGGAGTTGAGGGATCGGACGGAGGGGCTGGTGGCGGTCTCGGCGGATGCGCGGTGGGCGGAGTGGTTTCCGGGCCGGTTTTATCTTGCGGCGTCCGGCCGGGCCGAGGGCGGTGCGGGGGGGCAGGGTTCGGCCGGGCGGGTGCTTTGTCCGCCGGTGCATTACGGGGCGCCGGAGGAGCGGCTGCGGTTTGACGTGCTCCAGTCGATTCGCACGCGCACGTTGTTGCGGCAGGTGCATCCGGAGAAGCGGTTGGGCGGGCGATTTCATTTCCGGTCGCCGGTGGAGATGGAGGTGCTGGGTCGGGCTTGTCCGGGTTGGCGCGAGGCGGCGCAGGAGATTGCGGCGCGTTGCCGGTTTGTGTTGCCGCGGGGTCGGCCGCAGTTTCCGGCGTATGTGCCGCCGGATGGCAGTTCGCCCCGGGAATTTTTGCGGCGGTTGGTGGAGGCGGGGTTGCGGCGGCGGTACGGTCGGGGCGGGGCGCGGACGCCGCGGGGCGTGCGGGTGAGCGAGGCGGAGTTGCGGGCCCGGGTGGAGGAGGAGCTGCACGTGATCGCGGCGGTGGGCTACGAGGAGTATTTCCTGGTGGTGTGGGATTTGCTGGAGCAGTGCCGGGCGCGGGGCATCGAATGGATCACGCGGGGCAGCGCGGCCGATTCGCTGGTGTGTTACTGCCTGGGCATCAGCAATGTTTGTCCGGTGCGGTTCGGCCTGTATTTCCGGCGGTTTTTGAATCTGGAGCGGATGCAGATGCACAAGCTGCCGGACATCGACGTGGATTTTCCCCATGACCGGAAGGACGAGGTGGTGGAATGGGTGCTGGAGCGGTACGGTCCGGCGCATGCGGCGGTGGTGGGGGGATTTTCCACGTTTCGGGCGCGGGCGGCCGTGGCGGAGGTGGCCAAGGTGTTGGGGGTGGCGGAGGAATCGGTGCGGCGGGTGACGGAGCGGTTTCCCTGGACGTTGGGCGCGGGAGACGACGGCGGGGGGCCGTTGGCACCAGCCGGAGACCACGGAGCCGGGGAAACCTGGCTGGCGCGATTGCGGGCGTTGCCGGAGTGCCGGGACCTGCCGCTGGAGGAGGAACCTTGGCGCACGGCGGTCACGGTGGGTGCGGCGCTGGAGGGGCTGCCGCGGTATCCCAAGATGCATCCGTGCGGCGTGGTGTTGTCCCGGCAACCGATGTGGGAGTTGACGCCGACCTTTCGCTCGGCCAAGGGCTGGCCGACCACGCATCTGGACATGGACGCCGTGGAGGCGGTGGGACTGGTGAAGCTGGATCTGCTGGCGCAGGGCGGATTGTCCGTGATGCGGGATGTGAAGCACCGGCTGGCGGCGCAGGGGGTGCAGGTGGATTTGGAGCGGTTCACCGTGCGGGGTGGGGCGGCCCGGGGGCTTCGGGCACGGGCTCCGGAGGGGCCGGCCCAGGTGTCCGAAGCGCCGTTTGACGATCGGCGGGTGTGGGCGATGATCGCGGGGGGCGGAGCCCGGGCGGTGCATCACATCGAGTCTCCGGCCATGACCTCGCTGTGCCGGATGAGTCAGGTGCGGGACATCGAGGGATTGATCGCGTTGGTGAGCGTGATTCGGCCGGGGGCGGCCAATGAACAAAACAAGGTGCGGTTCACGCGGCGGTATCAGGGGATGGAACCGGTGACGTATCCGCATCCGGCGCTGGCAGAATGCCTGGAGGATGGATGGGGGCTGGTGATCTTCGAAGAGCACGTGTTGTTGATCTGCGAGCGGTTTGCCGGATTGCCGCCGGGTCGGGCCGATCAGTTGCGGCGGGCGTTGGGACGGGGTCAGATGGCGTTGGTGGAGGCCATCGGACGGGAATTCTGGGCCTCGGCCCGGGCGCGCGGGCATGCCGAGGAAACCATTGCCGCGGTCTGGGCCATGGTGCGGGGTTTTGCCGGGTATGCGTTTTGCAAGGCGCACAGCACGGCCTACGCGGTGGAGGCGTATCAATCCGCCTGGTTGAAGTGTTATTTCCCGGCGGAGTTCATGGCCGCGGTCCTGACCCATGGCAAGGGCTTCTACGATCCGCTGGTCTATGTGCTGGAGTGTCATCGGCTGGGCATCCCGTTGGTACGACCGGACGTGAATGCCCCGGGGCCGGCATTCGAAGTGGTGCGGCAGCCACACCCGGCCATCCGGGTGCCGTTGACACGGTTGAAGGGGCTGACGGAGCGCACGGCAGAACGGCTGCTGGAGGAACGAGCGCGGGCTCCCTTTGCCTCGTTGGCGGATTTTTACCGGCGGGTGCTGCCGCTGCCGGAAGAGCTGGAGGCCATGATTCGCGTGGGGGCTTTCGATGGTTGGCCGATGTCCCGCACCGCCCAGTTCTGGGAAGCGCAACGGCTCATCCGCCGGCACGTCCGGGTCGGTCAGCCGGGTCAGGGCTGGCTGTTTCCGGAACTGCAACCCGGAGCCGAAGCGGATGCCGCCCGGTTTCCGGAGCCCGACCGGGGCCTGCAAGAGCCCGGGCTGCGCGAGCGTCTGGTCGACGAACTGGAATGGCTGGGATTCCCGGTCAGTGCCCATCCGCTGGCGCTCTACTCCGACGTGGCATGGGACACGTATTGTCCGGTGGCGCGTCTGGGCGAGCACACGGGGCAACGGGTGACCACCTGTGGCCTGGTGGTGGAACAACGCGTGCATCATCAGGCGACCGGGGAACCGATGAAATTCCTGACGCTGGCCGACTGGACCGGGATGGTGGAGACGGAATTGTTTGCGGCCACCTACCGAAACTACGGACCGGCCACGGTCCGGTATCCGGTACTGGAAGTGACGGGCACGGTCGAGCCCTTCGACAACGGCCTGGGCTTTACCTTGCGCGTGGAACGAGCCGGTCCGCCCCGTCTTCGTTCTCGCTCCGGCAACGGGGGCGAAGTGTTTGCGTCTGCCCTCCGACCGGCCGATCGGCTTGAACCGCTCCCGCGGTAAACCCGGGCAGGCAGGATCCGGGCCTCCCCCACCCTACCGCAGGATGCTTCCCATCCATTGTCCCAGCAAAACGAGGATCACGGCCGGACAGAACCAACGCAGGAAGAACCCCCAGATCCGCACCCGCCACCGGCCCAGGCGCCCGGCCACGAAATTCGGGGCCCCCTGAGCCACCTCGACGGCGGCCGCCTCCGGCGTCCAGCGCCACCCGGTAAACAGGCTCAACAGCAGCGAGATCAACAACAGCAGTCCGGTCCCGAACACCTGGTCCAGGATGTCCATGAACCCCGTCTGGCCGGCCAGGTGGAGCTCCGAAAAGAACCGGCTGCCGCCCGTGGAGAGGGCCGACGGAATCCCCAGCACGAAGGCCGCAGCACCCACCCAGCCGGCGGCAGCCGCGCGGCGCATCCCTTTTTCGAAAATCAACCAGGCCACCGGCACTTCCAGCATGGCGATGGTGGAGGTCAACGCCGCCACCACCAGCAACAGAAAGAACAGGGTGCCGATCATCGCGCCCCCGGGCATCTGCGCGAACACCGCCGGCAGGGTTTGGAAGGTCAGGGCCGGCCCGCCCGCCGGATCCCGACCAAATGCAAACACGGCAGGAAACACCATCAAGCCCGCCAGCAGGGCCACCCCTGTGTCCAACGCGGCAACCCAGAGCGCTGCACGGGGCAGTGGATGAGAGCGATCGAGATACGCCGCATACGTGATGAGCAGACCCCAGCCGACGCCCAGCGAGAAAAGCACCTGACCTCCGGCCTTCAGCAACACCTGCCCATCGAGCTTGCTGAAGTCCGGCTGCAGATAATAACGCACGCCGGCCTCCGCGCCGGGAAGAGTGAGGCTTCGAATCAACACCACGCCCATCAGCAACCACAGCAACGGCATGAGCAACCGCGACCAACGTTCAATGCCCCGGCTGACGCCGGACTGCACAATGGCCACCGTCATGGCCATAAACACGGCAAAACTCAGCAGCACCGGCCCGGGTGACGCCGCAAACCCGGCAAAGTCCAACGAGACGCCCACCGCGGTGGCCACAGCATACGCAAGGGCCCAACCGGCGATGACCGAGTAGTAACTGAGCACAACAAAGCAACAGAGCAGGCAGAGGAAACCCGTCAGGGGCCAGGCCGACCGGGGCGCCAGCAGGCGCAAGGAACCCACCACGTCGCGCCCGCCCCGTCGGCCCAGGGCCAGCTCGTTCAGAAACAGGGGAAGTCCCACCAGGATCACCCCGGCGATGTACACCAACACAAACGCGGCGCCGCCGTTCTCGCCGGTCAGGTAGGGAAATCGCCAGATGTTGCCCAAGCCGATGGCCGAACCCGCTGCGGCCAGGATGAACCCCAGCCGGCTCTTCCAGTGCTCTTGGGGCGCCTGTGGTTGCATGGCCTTTTCTCTACGGAAAAGGCCGGATGGCTCCAAGCGCTTTTGCCGCGGCGGGCACGGCCAGTTTGCGCCAGCGGGGCTGGCGGAGCGGCGTCAGGCAAGACCGCGGCCCCGGGACAGCGCTCACCGGCTTTGCGCCGTCCCGGGGCCGTACGAGCCTCGGAGAATCGGACAGTGGTCCGAGCCGGATCGCGTTTATGGGGTGGCCAGCCGGAAGTAGAGCGCGCCCGGGCCCAGGGTGTGCGTGTAGGGGCTGCTGGCCGTGGGTACGTTGGTGTAGGGCCCCGTCACCGCAGGCGCCGCCTGCAGGACGAAACGGGCATCGTCCCAGCTCAGGATCAGGTTGTTGCCCTGCCGGCCGAAGCGCAGCGGGATGGGCTGGGCCACTGCGCTCTGGAGCACTTCCACCTTGAACTCGAGGAATTGGAAGTCGAACGCCGTGGTCTCCAGCGAATTGGGCCGGATGGCAAACGCGTCAAATCGGTGATACGCATACACGTTGTCGCGGGCACTGACGCTCCAGGTGTTCGTTCCGTCGGTGATGGTCACCGACACTTCGACCTCGTTCAGGGCCAATCGGGTCACCGTGAATTCCAGCGTATAATTCACCAGGTCCTGGAAGGCCGGCTGGCCCACGGCGTTGGTTGGGCCGGTGACCATGCTGAGGGCGTAGTCGCCGGTGGATCCCATCAAGTTGGCGCTGCCGAGGGCCGTGCGGGCGCGCAGGTTGATGGGCGCGCTGCCAAAGGTTTGTGCGTAATCGATGACGGCCATGTAGCCGCGGACGTTCAGACCGTTCCCCGCACTGCCGGAACCGAAGTTGTCCCCGGTCACCCGCTGGCCGCCATCGGCGTAATCGAACAGACCGACCCGGAGGTTCCCGCCACTGGGCACGATTTGCGAGCTGTTCCAGCGCCAAGTGACCTTGAGGCTCCGGCCCACCTCCAGGTGCACCGGCAGGTTCGTTTCCGTGTCATCGGTGAAGTACCCAATCCACAGACGGGAGCTGCCGGTGGCCGGTTGGCCATACAGGAGGCCGTCCAAGAAGATGAGGGAACCGGTGCTGGAGGCGAACCACACCGAGTTGGAGGGACTGACCGGCCCGGTGACGCGATCGCCGTCGGCCCACGTGTCCTGCAGGACCAACCCGGGCGGTGTGGGCACGGGGGGCAGAACGGTCACAGTGGCCACCTGGGAGGTGACGGAGCTGTTATTGCAGGCCACCGTCACGATGCACCGGTATTGGATGCCATTGTCCGCCAGGTGAAGGTTCGGCGTGGTGTACACGGGCGTGGTCATGCCTACTCCTGCCGTGGCGTTGGACCATGTCTGGCCGCCGTCGCGGCTGACCTGCCACTGGTAGGTGGGAGCGGTGCCGTCCGCCGTGAGGGTGAGGGTGACGTTGATGCCCGCCGTGATGACGATGTTGGTGGGTTGTTCGAGGATTACGGGGGGATTGCAGAGCAACGGGGTTGGTGTGACCTCGGCCCAAGTGGTGGCCACGCGGAGTTCGTCAAACGAGGCATTGGCGCCGGATACGAGGTAGAACCGGCCGGGGCCGGTGTTGCTGGTGTCCTCGGTGCCGTCGAAGGCGGTCGCGTGCGGCGGGGGCACGTTCTCTTCCGGTTGCCCGAGCGTCGAGGGGTCGGGATTGATCCACAGGTCCACGACATCGTCTCCGGCGGCGATGATCTGGTGGCGGATGACCACAAAGGTGGGCGTGTTGACCGGGATCAGTTTGGGGGCCCAGGCCACGGTCCCATTGGTTTTGGCCACGCCGATTTGGAGTCGGTCGCCCACGGAGCGGGCGTAGGCGCGCACGATGTAGGCGGTGCCGCTGTTTTGGCGGTTGATCTGCACGATCGTTTCGCCCGCCGGGTCCACGTCGGCCGCGTTGTTGAACTGATAAAGAAACGAGTAATAGACGTTGGTCGTTCGGTTGGCGGGGAAAACCCCGGTTTGGGGCGCGAACAGATTATAGGTCGTCGTGCTGGCGGTGGCGGAGAGAGCGGCCTTGTCGCCGGCGGAAGGGACCAGCCCCAGGGCGGTGCCGTCCAGGCTGCCGCTGCCGGCGGTCACGGTGACATTAGCCGTCGAGCCACTCCAGCCTTCGGTGGTCCCCACCAGACCCAGGTTGCCGCTGCTGAAACCGACCATCTGACTGGTACGCATCAGCGCAGCGGGGGCGGGGTGCCCCAGGCCAAGCACAACCAGAACGGCCAATGCACGGCGGACGGTCCGCCACCACGAGAGTGCACCGGGTGAGGGACGGATCATGTCGCAAACAGGGTGAGAACCAGGAGTAAGGAGGCACGTTTTCATAACAGTGTTCAGCGTCAAAAAGGTTCTGCTCCAAGATCGAGCTCAGGGAAACGGCCCGTACAGCCGCCCCGACACGGCCGCAGAACATCATTCGGCCGTTTCATCCGAATCCGGGGCATCCTCGTTCAGGGCTGCCAGAGGTACATCAGCCGGCGGAAGTTGAAGGCGTCGCTGCCGAGGTTTTGCCAAATGGCCGGGTCAAAGGCCGCCGGGTTGGCCCGGGCGGTCTGGAAGCGCACGTGACCATCTCCGAAAAGCGCGTTGATGCCGGCCACACCCCGGTCCTTGTGCGCAGCCGCATTGATGTTGTGCAGCAGGTCCGTGGACATGCTCTTGGTGGGGTCCATGTGCGAGACCTTCATCCGAGCGACGTTACGCGTTTCCGGATCGTACACCAGGGCCGGCAGGTAGACGCCCCGGGCCACCAGTTCCAGCGTCGTCCGCTGGGGGTAGTAATTGAAGCCGCACCGGACGTTGTCGTCGCCCGAGTCTTTGGGCGTCGAGGGCCAGGGGAAATCCCGCGAATAGTATTCGTAGGTCCAGATGGGGCTCACCTTGGAACCACTGGGGCAGTAGAAGACTTTCGCGTCCGGTACCACCTTGGAGAAGAACAGGCTGCCCAGGGCGTAGGGCCCCCGGCTCAAGGTGGCCGTGCCCGGCACGACCCGGCAGGCCTCGTAGGTCTGCCACGGGTTCTGGCCCTGGGGCCAGTTGACCTGGGGCAGCAGGTCATCGTTGTCGCCAGCGTACATGTGCACGCCCATGCCGATCTGACGCAGGTTGTTGTTGCACGCGATGCGAACGGCCCGGTCCTTGGCCTTGCTCAGCGCCGGCAAAAGCATGCCGGCCAGAATGGCAATGATGGCAATGACCACCAGCAGTTCGATCAAGGTGAATCCCGGGGCGCCGGGACCTCCCGGACGGCCGGATGGACGGAGGAAACTGGTTCGCATATCGATTCGGCACATGGTGCTGGTTCTCTACAAAGTCACGTTTTCTGATAACACAGTACGCGGTTTCCCGCGCCGGGCCACCCTGAATTTGTGCATGGCAGCTTGAATTTTTTGCCGTCCGGCCGGGCCCTGGGCAAGAGCGGGGGCGACGATTGGGCCCGATCTGCGGGCTGCGGAGCAAGGACGGGGGCTGCGCAAGTCCGGGTCTCTCAAACACCGCGCAACCAACGGCGGGAGGGAGACGGATCTTTTCCGGGCCCTCACTCGCCATCGTGGGTGGAAGCGAACCCGACCCGGCACGCCCCTGCCGGTCCAACTGTTTTCGCGCACCCCTGGAGGCTCTTGTCCCGGGGTAATTCCATTTCTCCCAAACCCGTCCTTGTGGGATGGAGGTTGCCCACCGGAGACCCTTGTCCCTCCTGGAGTCCCGTCCCGGGCCCCGGCAGGACTACGGAGTCCGGCGCCACCGCAACGTGCGGCTCTCGAATGCGGGAGGGTCGGATGACTGCCTTTCTGTCCGCCAGCGGGGCCCTCGGAACCCAAACAGATCGCGCCAACTGTGCCGCAGGGGAGGCTGAAGGACACATTCTCGGAGCGGCGCTCTCACCGCACGTACCAGACACTGCTCGCTCCGTCTCCGGCGTCCCTCGACCTCATCCGCCTCGCCTGCGAGTCCCCATCGTCCCCTTTGATTCCGAGGGCTTGTTTCCCTGGGCTCCGCGGGGGTTGTCGTCGTGCCCTGCAGGCTTCTTCCCCGGGCGCCCCGGCGCCGGTCTGCGTCCCACGCGACCGCGGCGGGAGCCCGCCCGAAGCCTGCAGGTCCTCGACGCATGAAAGTCTGCGGTCCGGCAGGAAGTCTGAGTCCAAGGCCCGAATGTCCCCTCCTCAACGTCCTCCGGGCGGCGCGTTCCCCCGCGGCGGTGGCGTGGTCAGCGAGGGCCAACGGATTTCCGTGCTGCGGGCGGCTTCGGGGGGAAGTGCAGGCCGCGGCGTTGGCGCAGACAGAGTCGGTCCCGGGGGGAGAAGGACCGAGCAGAACAGGCAGTGGTTGCGAGAGAAGTCGACGTGGTTATGCGGCGTTTGTGGGTGCTGTTGAAGGTCTTGGACCACTGGGATTTGGAGGCACGCAGGCCGTTTGGCCGGGATCCATTCCAAGGTTGACGCGGCCCGTGCGTTGCCAAAGTCTGGGGCGCACGATGGGACGCATTCAACGCGCATTGCTTTCGGTTTGGGACAAGACGGGTCTGGTTCCGTTCGCCCGGACTCTGGCCGAGCTGGGCGTGGAGCTTGTCTCCACCGGCGGCACGGCCCGCGTGTTGCGCGAGGCGGGATTGAAGGTGACGGAGTTGAGCGAGTTCACCGGGTTTCCGGAGATGCTGGACGGCCGGGTGAAAACGCTTCACCCCAAGGTGCATGGGGGTCTGTTGTTCCTCCGTGGCCATCCGGAGCATGAAGCCACCGCGGCCCGGCATGGCATCGTTCCCATCGATCTGGTGGTGGTGAATCTCTACCCGTTCGAACAGACCGTGGCGCGTCCCGGCGTGACGTTCGCGGAGGCCATCGAGAACATTGACATCGGGGGTCCGGCGATGTTGCGCAGCGCCGCCAAGAACCATGCCAGCGTGACGGTGGTGGTGGACCCGGCGGATTACGACTGTGTGGCGGAACAGTTGCGCGCGAGGGGCGAGACCACTCCGGAGTTGCGACGGCAGTTGGCGGAGAAGGTGTTTGCGCGGACCGCCGCTTACGATGCCGCCATTGCCGCCTGGCTGGCCGAGCAAAACCGCGCGCCCGGAGCGCCCGCGGTCCCGCCGGAGCGTTTGGTGATCGCTGCCCCGCGGGTGCAAAGGCTCCGCTACGGGGAGAATCCGCATCAAGCCGCCGCCCTGTACGGACGGTTCTCCGAGTATTTCGCCCAACTTCACGGGCGAGAACTGTCGTACAACAACATTCTCGATCTCACTGCGGCTGCGGCGTTGATTGCCGAGTTTGCCGACGATCCACCCACGGTGGCGATTCTCAAGCACACCAACCCGTGCGGGGTGGGCCAGGGAGCCACGCTGCGCGAGGCCTGGGACAAGGCACTGGCCACGGACCGACAGGCCCCCTTCGGGGGCATCATCGCCGTAAACCGTCCTCTGGACGGGGATTGTGCCGCGGCGATTGCGGAGATTTTCAGCGAGGTCATCGTGGCGCCCGGCTTTACGGAGGAGGCTCTCGAGCTGCTCCAACGGAAGAAAAACCTGCGACTGCTCCGACAATTGCGACCGGCACCGGCCGGACAGGAATGGGAAACCCGCAGCGTTGGATTTGGTTCCTTCCTGCACCAGGAACGCGACACCTGCCCCACGCCCCCCGCGGAGATGCGAGTGGTGACACGCCGCGCTCCGACCGAGGAGGAATGGCGGGCGATGCGCTTCGGTTGGCGGGTGGTCAAGCACGTCAAGTCCAACGCCATCGTGTATGCCGGACCCGACCGCACGTTGGGTATCGGGGCCGGGCAAATGAGTCGGGTGGACGCCAGCCGCATTGCCGTCTGGAAGGCGCGCGAAGCCGGACTGTCGCTGACTGGCAGCGTGGTCTGCAGCGATGCGTTTTTCCCGTTCCCCGATGGTTTGGTGGCCGCCGCGGACGCCGGGGCCACCGCCGCCATCCAGCCGGGGGGCTCGGTGCGGGATGCCGAGGTCATTGCCGCTGCCGACGCCCGGGGCATGGCCATGGTGTTTACGGGCATCCGCCATTTCCGTCACTGAACGGTCGCTCGCCGGGAGACGGGCACTGCCGGACCTGTGCAGGGGCACCGCCCTGTCGAGCAGGCTCGGGGGCCGGGCTTCTGCGCGTCCGGAGGCCGTGGGCGGCCCGTTGAGACCACGTCCGATTTGAACGGGCACACGCGGGTCCGGGTCGAATGACTGAACCGGCGTCACAATCCCGGTCATGGGGGAGCCGAAACCAGGCCCGGAACCGATCGCTGACAACGCATGAACCAAGCTACGCCGCACCGCATCGTGGGGACCGGGTTGGTGCTCGGCCTGTTGGGCGACTGGTGGCTCCGGGGTCAACCCCCGGGTTGCGGCGTGTTCTTGTGGGGTCTGGCCCTGGCTGCTGCGGTGGTGCTGACGACGAATCGCCTTTCCCGACAAGGACTCCGCCTACCGGGGACATGGGTGTTGTTCGGTGGGCTGGCATGTCTGAGCATGTGGGCGTGGCGCGACGCCGAGCCGCTCCTGGTTTGGGGGACGCTGGGGTTTCTCGGGGCTCTGCTCCTGACGGGCATCGAAACCGCCCAGCGACCGCTTGCGCAGCTGCGTGTGCTGCCGGGGCTGGGCGGCGCGGCGGAATTGATCGCGGGCGTTCTCTTGCAACCCCTGCTGGTGTGGTTGCCTCCCGAGGAGCCCGAGCCGGGCCGGGCCCGGAGGATTCCGACGGCCCGCGTGGGAAGTTGGCTCGTGGGGGGCCTGCTCTCCGTTGCGGTGCTGCTGCTTTTCGGAGCGCTGCTGCGCGCCGGGGACCCCCTGTTCGCGAAGTTCACCGATCCCCTGTTGCAATGGCGCTGGGAGACGCTGGTTTCGCATCTGTTCGTGATTCTGTTCCTCGGCTGGCTGGCCACGGGCTATCTCGGCACTGCCAGATTCGGCCTCCCCGGGTGCGTGAAGCGGCAGGAACCCTGGTTGCCGCCGGTTCCCCGGCTGGGAACGGCCTCTTGGGCCTTGCCGCTGGTGACGTTAAATCTCCTGTTGCTGCTCCACGCGTGTGTGCAGGCACGGTTCTGGTTCGGCGGCAGGGAAACCGTGCTGGCGACCGCCGGTTTGACCCTGGCCGAATACGCGCGGCATGGGTTCTTCGAATTGGTGATCACTGCGGGCCTGGTGCTGGGTGTACTGTGGCTGGCCGACAGTGTACGGAGCCGGGATAGAACTCACGCGTTGCAGGTCTATCGCCGTCTGGCGCTACCGCTGATGTTGTGGGTCACGATCCTCATGATTTCAGCCGCGCTGCGTCTGGGTTTGTACATCCGGCATTTCGGGCTGACGGAGACCCGGTTGTATGCGGCCGCGGTCCTCGTCTGGATTGCCGCCGTGCTGGGATGGTTTGCCGTGACGGTGTTGCGGGATCGGGCGGAGCGGTTTCTGTTTGGCGCGATCGTGCTCGCGTATGCAACGTTCCTGGCCCTGGCGGTGATGAATCCCCACGCATGGGTGGCGCGGGTGAACCTGGCGCGGGCGACGCGGGGCCATTCCCTGGATCTGGAGCATCTCGCCCGCTTGAGCGCCGATGCCGTGCCCGCCATCGTGGCGTGCCTGGATCAACTGAGTCCCGGGGATCGGGAGTGGCTGTCCGGTCGTCTCTTGAAGCGAGGACAGCAACCGCAGGGCGACTGGCGGGCGTGGAATCTGGCCCGGCATCGAGCCGCTGCCGCCGTCGCGGCCCTGTCCACCGCGAAGCCCTGAGGCCCGGCTGCTGGAATCCTCCCGCGGGCAACCGCCGTTATTTCTTGTCGCTTTCCTTGCCGGCGTATTTGCGCGTGGCGGTGTCCACCCGCACCCGCTCCCCTTTGTCCAGGAACAAGGGGACCATGATCTCCAGGCCGGTTTCGAGGACGGCGGGCTTCCAAGTGGAATCGGATCCTCCGCGAATGGGGGGTGCCGTTTCCGTGATGGTGAGCGTGACCTGCGGCGGCAGGACGATGTCCACCAGCTTGCCGTCCAGAAACAGGGCGCGATACTCCTCGTTTTCCTTGAGAAAGACCTTGCGATCGCCCACCTGATCCGCGGTGAGAACCAGTTCCTCGAAGGTTTCCGAGTCGAGGAAAACGTACTGGTCCCCCTGCTGGTAGCTGTACTGGACGGTGCGGTGCTGGACTTCCGCGACGGGCACGCGTTCGATGTCCGTGAACGTGCGCTCGAGGAACCGGCCGGTACGGAGGTGGCGCAGCCGGGCATGCATTTTGTGCTTGGTCTGCGCCGTCCCAACGATGTGCAGGTCCTCGATCACATGCGGTGCCCCGTCGAGCATGAGCACCATGCCTTTCTTGAACTCGGATGGCAGCACGGTTTGCATAGGCGTCGCCCCCAATCTGGGCTGGCCGCTGGCGCCCGTCAATGGGCCAGCAACCAGGGCACGGGGTCGGTCATGAGGAGCCCGTAGAGGCGGGACCGCAGCGGTGACGTCCGGCCAAGGGCGCTGGAGATTTGGCGCGATCGCGAGATGTGGCTTTTTGAAGTCCGGCATCGGACGGAGGAACCACGGACGGGAAAGCCGGGAAACCGGCACAGGGAAGTAGAACGCGGCAAGCGGACTGTCGGCGGCGCATTCGGGTTTTGGACATCCCCGAAAGTTCGGCGCCATTCGCGACATGTTCGGCACCCAAAAGCGGAGAGAAAAGGGCATTTCGCTGCGATCCCTGAAGCCTGGGCGGTAAAGTGGAAATGCGCCCTTCGATGTCCCCCGATCCCGCGGGCCCATTCCACGGCCGAAGGCACAACCCATTCGCCAGCCCGGGGCCACGCCCCGGGAACTCATGGGTCCCCGAAACCCGCCGCGCCCTGAAAGGGCGCAATCCGAAACGCCCATCACGGAGGCCGAAGTCTGCCACACCGAATGCCGCCCCTTCAGGGCAGGATAATTGTGCGAACCCGGTTCCCCAGCGCGTTGCCCCGGGCTGGTGAATTTCCGCCCCGATCGGGGCAGCCATCGCAACGTGCCGAACGCGCAAACCCTTTACGACCCTCGATAGCGTGGGTCGGAATGAATCCTCCTGAAGCTCGCTCGAAGGGTGGTCGCCTGCGGCGTGGGCACGGGCACGGTCCCCGACACTGCAGGCCCGGTGTCAGGCCCCATGTTGTCGACACCCCAAAGCTCGCCGGCATTTCGGGCCTCCCCGGGGCTGGGGACCCCGGAGCGGCCGGGGTTTTCCCGGGATTCTCGAATCCCCGGGGCTCGAACACTGAAATGCTCCCGGTGGCGGTGCCGGTTGGAAGTTGTTTTGACGCGCCGCGGATTTCTGGCACACTGACCGGCTGGCGGGCCTGCACCCGGTCGAAAGGCCAAGGTTTTGTGAATTGTTGGGGCCCGCACAATCAAGGAAACTGAAGAACGAATATGGCGAACAGCGTGAAGCGAGGGAAACTCGGCATTTTGGTGGGCGGCGGCCCGGCCCCGGGGATCAACGGGGTAATCGCGGCGGCCACGATCGAAGGCATCAACCAGGGATTCGAGGTCATCGGCTTTCGCGACGGGTTCAAATACCTGGCCGAGGGCGACAGCCAGCGCTACACAAAACTGACCATCGACGACGTCAAGCACATCCACCTGCGCGGCGGCTCGATCCTCGGCACGGCGCGGACGAATCCGGCCAAGTCGGAAACCAGCATGCACAACGTGCTGGACGTGCTGAACAAGCTGGGGGTGACGGCGCTGGTGACCATCGGTGGGGACGACACCGCCTTTTCGGCCAGCCAGGTGTACCGTCGAGCCGAGGGCCGCATCCGGGTCGCCCATGTGCCCAAGACCATCGACAACGATCTGCCGCTGCCCGGGTCCACCCCCACGTTCGGCTTCGAAACGGCCCGGCATTACGGGGTGCAGATTGTCCGGAACCTGAGCGAGGACGCCCAAACCACTTCCCGGTGGTACATCGTGGTCAGCATGGGTCGGTCGGCCGGTCATCTGGCGCTGGGCATCGGCAAGGCGGCAGCCGCCACACTGACCATCATCCCGGAGGAATTCCGGGGTCGGCCGGTGACGGTGGAAGAGGTGTGCGACATCATCATCGGATCGATCATCAAGCGGCGCGCCATGGGCCGGCACTATGGTCTGGTGGTGCTGGCCGAGGGGCTCATCGAGGCCATGGGCGAAAAAGGGCTGATGCAGGCGGTCCCCGGCGGTCAGCTCGAACGCTACGGCAAGGTCATCCGCGATGACCACGGCCATCTGCGCCTGGGCGAAATCGCCTTCGGCCGCCTGATCAAGGACGTCCTTTCCTCGCGCCTGGGCGAGCTGGGGTTGAAGATGACCTTCATCGACAAGGACCTCGGCTACGAACTGCGTTGTGCCGATCCCATTCCCTTCGACGCCGAGTACACCCGCGACCTGGGCTACGGAGCCATCAAATTCATCCTTTCGCCCGAAGCGGCCAACTATGGCGCCATCATCAGTTTCATTGACGGCAAGATGGTGCCGCTGCCCTTCGACAAGATGCTCAATCCGGAAACCGGCCGGTTCAACGTGCGCAAGGTCAATGTGGACGGGGAAGCCTATGAGTGCGCCCTCCACTACATGATCCGGCTGGAGCGGGCCGACTTCGAAGATGTGGCCCAATTGGCGCGGTTGGCCGCCGTGGTGAAGATGAGCCCCGAACAATTCAAGCAGCGGTTCGGATATCTGGTAGGGCTTTCCTGACCCGGCTCACCTCCTTCGTTTCGCATCGCCGCGTGGTCGTCAGGGCCGCGCGGCGCTTTCTTTTTTCAGGACCCGGTGTGATGCCGGAGTACCTGGCGCGAACTTTCAGCAAGTTCCAAGAACGGCCCCCGCGGCAACGCAGGGAAAGGGTTCGGCAATATTGGTTTGGCCGGTCTGCCGCAGCGGACTAGGCTCGCCGGTGAGTATGGTCGGGCTGGGACAAAAGGAGCGGCAGGCGCTCCGAAACCGTTCGTGCCATGGCCGGGGAAACGGCAACAAAAGGTGCGCAGCCTCTCCGGAGCGGGCAGAGGCACACCGCCAGGCCGGCCGTTCCATCGGGCCCCGCTGCCGAGCGGTGCTGCTGTGCGCCATCGGCTTGCTGGTTCCCACGGTGTTCGGCCAGACCCAGCCGCACTTGAACCGACCGGTCCGCGGGGGAATGCCGGGTCTGCCCATCCTGACGGGGGTCGAGCTGACGACCAACGGGTTGCGACTGACCTGGGAGGGCCCGCCGGGCTATTACCGGATCGAGTATCGGACGGACCTGAACGGGGCCTGGCGGCCGTTGGGGCCGGCGACCCATTATCTGCGCGCGGCCACGATCACCGGTCTGACCAGTAATGCGTTTTTCCGCGTGGTCGGCCCGGCACCGCAGTATGCCGGGGCCGAGGCGTGCGCCGTTTGTCACGAGGAAATCCATGCGCAGGAACTGCAGACCCGCCATGCCGGCGCGCTGGCCACGCTGGAGCGCATCGGCCAAGCCAACAACCCCGCCTGTCTGCCCTGTCACACGGTGGGCCACGGGCTGCCGACCGGTTTTGTCAGCGCCACGCAGACGCCGCATCTCGGCGGAGTGCAATGCGAAAGCTGTCACGGCCCCGCAGCGCAACACGCCGCCAACGAGACCGATCCCGTGTTTCGGCCCCGCGTGGAACTGGCCGCGCAAATGTGCGGCGGATGCCACAACCAGGACAGTCACAAGCCGCACTTCGAACAATGGGCCGAGTCCGGGCATGCCCTTGTCACAGAGGACATGAACCCGCCCGGCCGCATCAACAGCTGCGGCCGATGCCACTCCGGTGCGTCCCGGATGGCCCTGCTGCGCGGGGAAGATCCCGCCCTGACCGTCGCCGGGGACGCCAACCAACCGATCACGTGCGTTGTTTGCCACGACCCGCATCGAAAGACGCCGCATCCGGCCCAACTCCGCAATCCGCTCGTTTCCTTTGTGGATTATTCCCTGGCGCCCGGGGATGATTTTGGTCGCAGTTACAACCCCGACGTTCAGATTTGCGCGCAGTGCCACAACCAGCGCGGGGCCACATGGACGAGCAATGCGCGGCCGCCGCACTACTCGCCCCAGTACAACATGCTGCTCGGCACGGCGGGCCTGTGGGCCGGGTCGGAGGCACCGGTCCCCGCCACGCATGCGCGGCTGGAAAAACAATGCGTCAGCTGTCACATGGTCACGGAGGGCGGTACCGATGCGGCTCATCCGGCGTTCAGCGGGCATACGTTTGCGGTGCGATCTTACGACGGTTGCCGCAGTTGCCATCCGGAGCCCGGGACCCTGGTGGAGTTCACGCAGCTTTCGGTGGCGCTTCACATTCAGCGGGTGAAGGCCGCGCTCGATTTCTGGGCCATCACGAGGGCACCGGAACCGCTCCGCAAGTACGGATCCCTGGCCTGGGAATATGCCGTTCCCGGGAAACTGTCGAATCCGACCGGGGTCGCTCAGGTGCAGGGTCCGCGCAGCAGCACCAACCCGGCCCAGGACGAGCAGCGCTGGATTCCCGAGCGGATTCGCAAGGCGCGATTCAATCTGTATCTGGTCGTGCAGGACGGCAGTTACGGAGTCCACCACGGACCCCACACCGCGGCGCTTTTGGACACGGCGCTGCAGTGGGTGGCGGAAGAACTGGGCATGACCCGTGCCGCCGTCGCCGCGGCCGTGAAGGTTGAAGACACGGGAAACCCACCATGACTACCCCGGGGCACCAGCAGTCAGGACAACATGGCGGGCCGGGTGTGGAACGGCCCTGGCGCCGGCTGATGCGCAGCTGGCTCTGGTTGCCGGTGGCCTTGAGCGGGCTGATGGCAGCCGGGCTGGCCTGTCGAACGGTCAACCGATCGGTGGTCGTGCTGCCGGAGGTGCCCGGGGCCACCTACGTGGGCAACAAGGAATGCGAAACCTGTCATGAAGAAATCGTGCGGGATTTCGTCACGGCGGATCATGCGCGGCTCATGGCCGAGGGACCACGCGCCTTGAGCGTGGGTTGCGAGTCCTGTCACGGTCCCGGCAGCTTGCACGTGGAATCCGGGGGCGAGGTGAAGCCTCCGTACAGTTTCAGCGCGGGTCGTCCCGCGCCGGCGGGGGATCATCCCTGGACGGCACGGCCGCAGGCACGAGCCGTGGAGGAAGCCTGTTACCGATGCCATGGCCACGTCCGTGCCCAGTTCAATCTGCCCTCGCATCACCCGCTGCCCGAGGGCCGCATGAGCTGTACCGACTGTCATCCGCCGCACAAGGGCCTGGCGCACAAGGGGGGCAGCACGCAGTTGCGGGTCGCGGAGGAGACCTGCCTGGAGTGCCACCCGGCCCAGCGCGGTCCGTTTGTCTTCGAACATGAGGCGTTGCGCGAGGGTTGCAGCGTTTGTCACACCCCGCACGGCAGCATTCATCCCAAGCTGCTGGTCACGCGGGATTCAAATCTCTGCCTGCGCTGCCACTTCCAGCAGGTCCAGGGAGGCGTGCTGCGGATCGGGGGTGTGGACCATACGACGCGCGTTCGCCAGGGGACGTGCTGGACGGCCGGCTGTCACGAGGCCGTGCATGGGTCGCGGGTGAATTCGTCGCTGCGGTTTTGAGGTGCCATGAGAACGTTCCGTGGGAAGCGTCGGCGTCCGGGGAACTGGTCGTGGAGCACGGCCCTGGGCCTGAGCCTGGCGATGGTCCCGGCGGCTGCGTGGGGAGCCGCCTCCCGGGCGGAGGCCGACTCCGCCGCGGAGCCGGAGACCCCTGCGACCCAGCCATCCGGGGCCAGCGAGGAGACCGGCGAGGCGGCCTCGGCAGAGGCAAGCACCTTGTCGCCGCAAGAGTGGTTCGAAGGCGGCACCGAGAGCTTGAACAACTGGATCGAGTTTGCCTTCGGCGGGTTGTTCACCCGGGGCAACCGCGGGGAAGCGCAAAGTCGCCACCAGTTGCGGGACGGCCTCTTCGGCGGCATCCAAGACCTGCATTACCAGACTGAGATCGCCAAGAACACGCAGCTGAGCCTCGACGGTCGCGCGTTGTTCGACGAGCGGGATTACCGATTGTCGCTGGCTTTGAGCCGGGAGGAGGTGTGGTCCCTGCGTCTGTACGCCGAACAATCCCGCCTCTGGTCCAACGCCGCCGGAGGCGGCTACGGCCCCTCCGGGCGCTGGTACGGTTTCCCGGGCGAAGAGGCATGGGGCCTGGACCGGACCACGCTGGGGATCGAGGCCAGTCTGAGTTTGAAGAATCTGCCCCGGGCCAGCTTCCGCTACCAGCACCTCACCCGCAGCGGCTTGCGGGACACGACCACGTGGGGGATGGCCCATCCCTCCGACGCGGATCCCGCTCGGACTCTCGGAGTGGCGCCGGCCTTCTACGATCTGGACGAGCGCGTGGACCGGTTCGAGCTGGATCTCACCCATCGGATCAAGAAAACCGACGTGGGACTGGGCCTCCGTTACGAGACCGCCGACCTGGACAACGCACGCAAGGTCCTGGAGTTCCCGGGCGAACCGGTGGAACGAAAGCTCACCGACCGCCAGGGCACTCAATACGATCTGTTCAGCGCGCATGCGTGGACGGAAACGTGGCTGCGCAAGAACCTGTTTCTCTCGACCGGCTACCTGTATGCGCACTTGGACAGCGACTTCAGCGGCAGCCGCATTTACGGCTCGGATTTCGACGTCGGCTACGTGCCCGGTTACCCCCTCGGCTACACCACGTTGACCGGAGGTGCGCAACAGCACGAGCACGTCCTGAACCTCAACCTCATGGCGCAACCTTCGCGGGCCTGGACCCTGGTGCCTTCACTGCGTGTCCAGCGCATGGACTGGGATGCGGATTCCCGGGGATGGGGCACGCAGGGCCGGGCCGGCAGCCTGTTCGCTGCGCAGTCCGAGCGAGAACTGCTCGATGTGCGGGAACGACTCGAAATCCGGTACACCGGGTTCACCAACTGGGTATGGTACGCCGTGGGGGACTGGACCCAGGGCGACGGGAATCTGGAGGAAACCGGCGGGCTCAGCCTCGTGGGCGGCACCGGCGTGGCCCCGGTCCAGCGCGAGACCGAGGATCGTCGGTGGTTCCAAAAATACGCCGTCGGCACGCGCTGGTATGCCACGCGGTGGGCCACCTTGGAGGCCGGCGGGTATTTCAAACGCCATGAGTACGATTACGATCACGAGGATGACAGCACCCCGAATGCAGGCCTGAACCGGTACCCTGCCTATCTCACCTTCCACGCTTTCGAAACCTGGGATGGGCATGTGGGGCTGACCTTGCGGCCGTGGACCCGGCTGAGCCTCCTCACCCGCTACGAGTATCAGCAAACCCGGGTGGACACCGAACCGGACGGTGTCTCGGGCCTGGGCCGACGCGAGTCCGCCGACCTGACCAGCCACATTGTCAACCAGAGCATCAGTTACACCCCGTGGTCACGCCTCACCTTGCAGGGAAGCTGGACCCGTGTCTGGAGCCGGATCGAAACTCCGGCCCACGAGGTCACCCGGGCCCTCCTGGCGTCGCAAAACAACTACTGGATGGCCCATGTCAACGCCCTGTGTGTCCTGGACGATCGTTCGGATTTGAGCGCAGGGTATTTCTACTATCGGGCCGACAACTTCGACGATGTTTGGGCCGACGGCCTGCTGCTCGGCGTGGGCGTGGAGGAACACGGGATCACGGGCAGCTGGACCCGCCGGCTCAGCATGCGCTTGCGCTTGAGCCTCCGCTACAGCTACGTTCATCACCGCGATGAAACCTTCGGCCAGTCGCGGAATTACGAGGCCCACTGGGTGGCGTCCACCCTCCAATACCGCTTCTGAAACCGGGCTGGCCCGCCCTGCCAAGCCCATGAAGTACTCTCTGTTCGGTGCGGCCGCCCTGGGCGGTCTGTTGTTGGGACTCTGGTTCGGAACTGTCGGCTGCCAAACCCCGACCTCGTCCTCCCAGGGCCTTGCCCTGTTCAATGGTCGGGACCTGGCCGGCTGGACCCATGTTCTGGAGGATCCCACGGTAAGCCGGGAAACGGTCTGGTCCGTGCGCGACGGAATTCTGATCTGCCAGGGGAAGCCGACCGGTTACCTGCGCACGACGAACCGGTTCACAAACTTTCGCCTGTTCGTGGAATACCGCTGGGCTCCGGGCAAGGAACCGTCCAACAGTGGCATCTTGACCCGGATCCAGCCTCCGGATCGGCCGCTGCCGCGCTGTATCGAGGTGCAGCTCCGCCATGGAAGCGCCGGGGACGTCCTCGGCCTGCAGGGCATGCGCGTGGCGGAAGGTCAGCCCCGGTTCTTCGAAGCCCGGGGCAACCCTGTGGCCGGTGACATCAGCGGTGTGCGCAAACTCATGGACGCCGAAAATCCGCCGGGCGAATGGAACCTGGTGGAGATCCTTGCCCGGGACGACGTGTACGCCGTGTGGGTCAATGGCAAATTGGTCAACGAGGCGCGCGGCGTCACCCGGGCCGCCGGACCGATTGGCTTGCAGTCCGAAGGAGGCGAGATTCATTTCCGGCAAGTGCGGCTGGTGCCCCTGCCCTCTCGCATCGAAGTCCGGTAGAGCCGCTGCCGCGTTTCAGCGTGACGACCACCGGGCTTGAAGCGGCGTCCCGGGAAGACCGGACATCACGATCGCCGATCAAGCCGACTCAGAACTGGTCCTCCTTGTTGGCGAACAGGAGGTTGAACGTAGTCATGGAACCGTAACAGCGGGTGATGTATTCCTGCAGCTCGACTTTCTCGGCATCCGTCAGGCGTTCGTGGCTGTTGATCTTTTGCTCCAGCACCCGCAGCTGATTTCGCATCAGCACGATTTTGTGGAAGAAGACGTCCAATGGCACCTCCTTGGTCTGCAGGGTTGGGTCGGCGGGATGCAGCACCATGCGGCCGCCGTGCCATCGGCGGGCCAGGAGAAACCGGGTTTCTCCCGGTCCCGACACACCCATGGCCTGGAGCGTGGCCGTCGCCACCTCGGCCACCAGTTGGCGTAACGGCAGATCCAGCCCGGTCAATGTGGCTTGCGGCTCGGCTGGTTCCAACCCCGCCAATTCCGGCGAAACCGCTCGCGTGCCGTCGGAAAACTCGATTTCTGCCGTCGCCCGGTTCAACGAGCGTACGATGCCGGTCCCGTATTGCGGATGGCGCACCCGCATCCCGATGTGCAGCGACTCGATGCGCATGGGCACGCTTGTAACTCAGAATCGAGGCGCGGCCAATCTTGGAAAATGGCCGGGGTTGCCCGCGTCGGCGTATTTTCGAGTGTGGAGAGACCTGAGAGATCGCTGGGATTTCGGGCTGGCTTCGGCACGGGAGAATCCAGGGAAATGGGCATTCCCCTGGGATGCTTGAATCCGGCTTCTAAAACGGCACTGCCCCCTCCGCTGTCCACGGAATGCGCGGGCGAATCCGCGCGCCGAAGGCGCCTCCGCTCCCCCGGCTCGGGGCAGCGCTCCGAAAGCACGGTGGGTCAAAGGCGCATTCGATTCATCAACCCGAGGCAGCGCCCCAGGGTTATTCGGTGCCCCAAAACCCGCCCCGCCCTGAAATGGTGCAACTCGAGGGCCCCATCGCGAGGCCCCGGTCTCCGACATCGAGTTGCGCCCCTACCGGGCGGGGTCAATTGCGGGACCCGGTGAGCCCAGGGCGTTGCCCTGGGCTGTCGAATTCCCGCCCCGTGGGGGCGCTCATACGGTGCGCTGAAAGCGCCACCTTCCCCCGGTATCGAGGCCATCCTGTTGCCCGAGGCGCGGCCCTGGGCAGGTGCCTCCACGCCCCATTGGGGCAGGCCCACGGCGCGCCGAAGGGCGAAACCTTTTGATAGCGGTGGTGGGAACCTATGCCGGCGCCGCTTGGGAGGCTTGTCGCTCCCCCCCGAGACCGCTGGTGGGCTCCCAAGGGCGCAGATCCGCAGTCCCCCGGATTTCAGCTTGTGGACACCTTTGCAAACTCGGTGGAACTTCGGGCCTGCGCGGCATGGGAAGGCCCAGGGAAGACAGCATCTCCGAGGCAGGCTTGAATCGGGGGCTGAAAAACCGAAACACCCCCTGCCCGTCCAACCGTTCGCGGCGCCACGAGATGCGAGGGCGTCGAGCTTCGAGGAGCCTCGGCAGGCACCGCCCGGCCACGGTCTTCCGCGCGCCGGCCGTGCCGTTGGCGCCTTGGTGCGGGGCTCACGGATGTGGCTGGGCCCACCGCATCGTCGTGCTTCGCCGTCGCCTTGCACGGTTCCGCCGGGTCACCTCGTTGGCCCCAACCGATCCGATGCAATCAACTGCCGGGCGTCCGATGTGCCGGCAAGAGCCGTACCTGCAGGGGAATGCTCGTGAGCGGGCGGTCGTCCATGGCGATGTCCACAGCGTAGAGGCCGGGCGCGGGAAAGGAAACCTGCTGAAGGTTGAAAATGAAGTTGCGCGTGGCGAAGTGCGTTTCTTCCGGCAGGGCGATTTCGAAGCCGATTTCCAAAGGCGGCATGACCGCGCGTCCGTCGGCGTCCATGAACATGAGCTTCAGCCGGTGGGGCCCTTCATCGGCGGTGGTGAAGGTCAGACGGAGCGCCACGGCACACTGGGGATGAACCGCCGGCATCTGCACGGCGCAAATCGTGTCGAAGGCGCCGAGCAGATTCAGTTTGCCATGATCATCCGTGGCGGCGTCGCAAAGCACGGCGACCTGAACGTTCATGGAGGCCATTCTAGGGATCCCGTCAACCGGCTGCGAGGCGGGACCGTGTCCCGGCCCCCGGGTCTGCGCGGCTCCGGGTGACCGAAGAGGCTGCCGAAGCAGTGCAGGAGCGAGGCTCCCCCGGGCGCGTTCTGCCCTCCGCTGCAGAGGGAAGTCTGCAGAAGGCGTCGCGTTCACAGGCGGCGAGCCGCCCGGACGTGAGCATGGACGCAGCCGGTGGGAATGCTTTTGACCCGGGCATGAGGCTCTGATTAGCTGACGCGCCGTCCGCGGCGGCCGCGGAACCAGGTATCGCATGCGTCACGAAACCATCGACGAATCCACGCGTCCGTCCTATCCCCGGGGATTTCGCCTCCGCCGGGGTTGGAACTGGGGTTGGCTGGGGCTGTTGTACACGAGCTTTTACATGTGCCGGTACAACCTCTCCCTGGCCAATCCGGAAATCAGTCGAGAGTTCGGTTTCAGTCGGGAACAGGTGGGCCAGATCATCAGCGCGGCTCTGCTGGCCTATGCGTTCGGCCAGATCATCAACGGGGTGTTGGCCGACCGCCTGGGGGGCAAACGGGCCATGCTGATCGGCGCCGCCGGCACCGTGGTGATGAACCTGTGCTTCGGCGCCGCCTCTTTCCTGGGGATGTTGGGTTTGTTCGTGGCCATCCGGGCACTGGACGGGTATCTGCAGTCCTTCGGGGCCCCGGGCATGGTAAAAATCAACACCGCCTGGTTTGCGCGGCGGGAACGCGGTCGGTTTTCCGGCATTTTTGGGTTCATGATCAACCTGGGGCGGTTCGGCATATTCACCCTGGGGCCGGCCTTGTTGGCGGGCTTCAGTGTATGGGGTCTGCTCCAGGTCCCTCCGCTGCACTGGCGCTGGCTGTTTTGGGTGCCGTCAGTGATTTGTGCCGTCGTAGCGGTGGCCGTGGCGATCTGGGTGAAGGAAACTCCGGAACAGGCCGGCTATCCCGGAGTAATTCCGGATACCTCGCCTGCGAGCCCGCTCCGGGAAACGGCTCCGGCCGGGGCGGATGTGCGGGCGGGGTTCCGGGAAGTTCTGCTGACGATTGCCACGAAGCCGGTGGTTTGGATCACGGCCCTGGCGTACGCCTGCACCGGTGCGGTGCGGCAGGCCGTGGACCAGTGGTTCCCGCGCTACATGCAGGATCTTTATCACGTGGACCTGCGGTCTCCCGAATTCCAGTTCCTGGCCTTCTTGATCCCGTTCATGGCTTCGACGGGATCGCTGCTGGCCGGGTATCTCTCCGACACGGTTTTCAAAGGGCGGCGCGCGCCGGTGGCGGCCCTGCTTTATTTTCTGGAGACTTCCATCATCCTCCTGGCCGCTCAATTTCACGGGGTCACGGCCGCCATTGTGTTTCTGGTCTTGATTTCGTTCACCGCCAACTCGACGCATTCGATTCTGGGCAGCGCGGCGCCGATGGACATCGGAGGCCGTCGCATGTCCGGGTTCGCCCTCGGCTTGATCAACTCGTTTCAGTACTTCGGCGGCAGCCTGGCGGGGATGCTGTTGGGCCGTCTGTTGGACCGGGATCTGGGGAACTACTTTTACTTCATGGCGCCGTTTGGCCTGATCGGAGGCTTGTTGATGCTGACGGCCCGTGGCAAGTTCTCGCACACACCGCCTGCGGTCGGCGCGACGCGCACGTGAGCATGGCCCGCACGCCGGGTCGGCCGCCGGCCAACCTTGACCAGCAACCATGAACACGCACACCGATCTCCCCGGCCCGAAGACCCCGCAACCGACGTCCTCCGATCCCCGTGGTGCGCAACCCGGGGTACCGAATGGCACCCCGGGGCTGAGCCGACGCCGCTTTCTGGCCGGCACCGCGGCGGTCACCGGGTTGACCCTGATCCAGCCAAACTGGATCCGCAGCACCGCGGCCAACAGCGCCATCCGGCTCGGGTTGATCGGCTGCGGCGGTCGCGGCCTGTGGATCGGCGATCTGTTCCTCAAACACGGCGGGTATCGCATCACCGCCGTGGCGGATTATTTCGCAGAGCGAGTCGCGCAGGCCGGCCAGAAGTTCGGCGTGCCCGAGACTGCGCGGTTCACCGGTCTGAAGGGCTACCTGCGGCTTCTGGAACAGCCGGTCGATGCCGTGGTCATCGAAACGCCGCCCTATTTTCATCCCGCGCAGGCGGCGGATGCCGTCGAAGCCGGGAAACACGTTTTCCTGGCCAAGCCCGTGGCGGTGGACGTGCCGGGCTGCCGCCGGATCGAGGCTGCCGGCCGACGTGCCACGGAGAAACGCCTTTGTTTCCTGGTCGATTTTCAAACGCGCGCGCATCCCTCCTACCAGGAGGCCGTCCGCCGCGTACAGCAGGGGATGATCGGTCGCCTCGTCAACGGGGAGGCCAGCTACCTCTGCGGGCCCACCTGGCAACACATGGACCGGCTGTTGCGCAGCGACCCGAACAACCCCGAGGTCCGACTCCGTGCCTGGGGAGTGGACCGCAAACTCAGCGGCGATGTCATCGTGGAGCAAAACATCCACGCCATCGACGTGGCCACGTGGTTTCTCGACGCCGCACCGCTCTGGGCCTGGGGCTCCGGCGGCCGCAAGCGGGACTTCGTGGGCGATTGCTGGGATCATTTCGCCTGCGTGTTCTACTTCCCGGGCGACCTGCTCGTGAGTTTCCTGTCCAAACAGGTCGGCTCGGGCATCGACGACATCATGTGTCGGGTCTACGGGTTCAAGGGCTACGCGGACACCCATTATTTCGGGCGGGTGCTGGTGCGCGCGGATGACGACCTCTTCAACGGCGGGGAGCTGGGGAATCTGTACACCGACGGGGCCGTGTTGAACATCGCCACCTTCCATCGCAGCATCGTCGAGGGCGACTTCTCCAACCCCACCGTGGCGCCCAGCGTGCGCAGCAACCTGACGGCCATCCTGGGCCGCACGGCTGCCTACCGCCGCGGCATGGTGACCTGGGAGGAAATGCTCAAGGCCGACGAAGCCTGGGAAGTGGACCTCCGCGGATTGAAAGATTAGGGCGGATCTGATTCGGCGCGGACCGGAAACCAAAAGTCACTTGCAGCGCCTCCGTTCCGAGGCCAAGGTTGGGCCGTTGAATCACCGGCTGCGCCACCACCGCCAGTCTGAATGGAAGGCTTGTGAATCCACCCCGAAAGCCGAACTTTCAATCGCGGGCCGCAAAGCCTGCACCGCTCATCCCTGGCCCGCTGGGGCGGAGGGGTGAGTGCCGATATGGTTCCATTCCGCTCGGTTTCGCCGTGGTGACGATCGGCCTCCTCTGCGGCCACGGTCAGCCCGGGTTCGCTCAACCCACCGTGCCGCAGGCGCCCCCGCCCGCACCTCCCATTGAAATCGCGCCCGCGCACGGTCCCCAGCCCGGTCCGCCGCAACCGCCGCCCGGCGCCACGCTCTGGCCCTCAGGCGATCCCACGGATGAGGAACAACTTTACCTGGAGCTCATCAACCGGGCCCGCGCCAATCCGGTCGCCGAAGCAGTGCGACTGGCCGCCACCACCGACCCCGACGTGCGGAACGCATACACCTTTTTCAATGTGGACCTGAACAAGTTCCAGACCGACCTTGCGTCCCTGCCTCCGACGCCGCCCCTGGCCATGAACGCGCAACTCCTGGCTGCGGCGCGCGCGCACGCCCGGGACATGGCCACCAACGCTTTTCAGGGCCACATCGGCACCGACGGCACCAATCCGGGCGACCGCATCACGCGGGCGGGCTACCTCTGGTCCACGTACGGGGAAAACGTTTATGCCTATGCCAAGTCCGTCTTCCACGGATACGCGGGCTTCGAAGTGGACTGGGGAAACGGTCCCGGCGGCATGCAGGATCCCCCCGGACACCGTCTCAACATCCACCACGCCGCCTTTCGCGAGGTGGGGATCGGCGTCGTGAACCTGACCAACGCCGCCGTGGGGCCCCAAGTGGTGACGCAGGATTTCGCCACGCGGCAGGGCGCAACTCCCCTGATCACCGGCGTGGTCTACTACGACCTGAACGGCAACGGTTTTTACGATGTGGGCGAGGGCATCGGCGGGGTCCTGGTGACCGCAGCCGGCAGTTCGTGGTATGCCCTGACCCCCGCTTCCGGCGGCTACGCGATCCCGGTAACCACCAACGGGACGTATCGAATTCACTTCAGCGCTCCGGGACTCAGCCACGAAGCCACCGCCACCGTGGCGGCCCAGGCAAACGTCAAAGTCGATTTTGTTCCCTTGTACACCCCGCCCCAACCCGCCGGGCCGGACGTGGCTGCGCTCACCAACGACAACCGGTACCTCTGCGGTACCGTCGGCGGCGCCACCAACTACCAGTGGGAAACCAGCCGGCTGTTGTCGGGCACCTTCCAGGAAGGCGCGGAAGGAGACCTCGGTCAGGTAAGCTTCAACTTCTCCCCCGGGTACAACCCGCGGGTCACCGATCGGGTCTCGTCCGGGACTTACGCCTTCCATTTCGCGCATCCGACCCCGCCATCGGCTCAAGTCCTCGAGCTCACGCCCGTGTTCTGGGTGCGGAGCAATGCGCAGGTCCGGTTCGCCTCACGACTCGGCTGGGCCACGACGAATCAGGTGGCCCGGGTCCAAATCTCGATCGACGGCGGGCGGAGCTGGTCGGATCTCTGGTCCCGGGCCGGCACGGGCACCAGTGGGGATCCCGTGTTTGGCACGGTGACGCTGGGGCTGGCCGCCTTCGCGGGTCACGCGGTCCGGCTGCGGTTCGCTTACGACTATTTGGGCGGCACGTACTACTACCAGACCAGCAGCGACGTCGGGTGGCTGTTGGACGACATCCTCCTCACCGGGGCCGATCGTGTACAGCTCGTGGCTGTGCAGGAAACGGGTGAAGCACCGGCCTTTGTGTTTCGGCCCGACCAGGCGGGGGCCTATCTGCTCCGGGTCCGGGCTCAACTGCCGGGCCGATGGTTGCCCTGGGGCCCGGTGCGCGAAGTACAGGTCCAGCCCTTGCCCCCGATGTTGCTGAGGTTCGAGGGACGTCCCGCGGTGGCTGCCGGTCGTTTCGAAGTGAACTTCCGCGTCACGCATCCGCGCACCGGCGTGATCTACCGCCTCTGGTCGGCCACCACCCCTCAGGGGCCGTGGAGCGAGGTGACCAACGCGGTGTTCGGGATGGTGTCCGGCCCGGATCTGTGGAAGGTCTCGGCACCGACCGGTGCAGCGCGGGCTTTCTACCGCCTGAGTGCCAACTGAGGCGCGGTTGTTCCGCCCCGGCCCCCGCGGCGGGACCAGGTCAGATGGTGCGCGAGTGTCGCCGCTGCTCGGGCGGAGGCAGGGTGTTGTCAAAGCACATGGCGATGTTGCGGATGAACAGGCGCCCGGTATCGGTGACCTCGAACCCTCCCGGCCGCCGACGGATCAACCCATCGGCTTCCAACGGAGCCAGTGCCTCCAGCTCCGCGGCAAAATGTTTTTCGAAGTCCACTCCCAGCCGGGCGGACATCGCGGCGTAGTCCAGCGAAAGATCGCACATCACGCGCATGATGGTTTCCCGGCGCCGTTGGTCCTCCTCCGTAAGGAAATAGGCCCGGTGCAGGGGCACTTCGCCGGCGTGGACCGCCCGTTCGTAAGCGGGGAGTTCTTTCTGGTTCTGCCAGTACATGTCGGGCGTCTGGGAGATGCTGGACATGCCGAAGGCGTAGATGTCCGCGCCGGCCCGTGTGCTGTAGCCCTGGAAGTTGCGTTGCAGCTTGTGCTCCCGCTGGGCCACCGCCAGCTCGTCCTGCGGCAGAGCAAAATGGTCCATGCCGATGTAGACGTAGCCGCCATCGCGGGTCAGTCGTTCGATCACAAGCTTCAGCAACTGCAATTTGGTTTCCGGGGTGGGCAACAGCCGCTGCTTTTCCAGAATCCGCTGGGCGGGCTTGATCCAGGGCACGTGCGCATAGCTGAAGACGGCCAGGCGATCCGGCTTCAGCTCCAGGACGATGTCCAGGGTGCGGTTGAAGGATTCGACCGTTTGGTGCGGCAACCCGTAGATGAGGTCGAGGTTGATGGACTGAAAGCCCAGCTCGCGCATCCAGGTCAGCACCTGCTCCGTCAGTTCCCTCGGCTGGATCCGGTGCACCGCCTGTTGAACCCGCGGATCGAAGTCCTGCACGCCCATGGAGGCGCGATTGAAACCGATCTCGCGCAACGCCACCAGGTGCTCGCGCGTCAGGCGGCGCGGATCCACCTCGACGCCGGCCTCCACATCCGGCGCCAACTGGAAATGCTGATGGATGATCTGGCCCAGCCGCCGGATTTCGTCCGGTCGCAGGAACGTGGGCGAGCCGCCCCCCCAGTGGAGCTGCACCACGCGCCGGCGCGGGTTCAACAGGGTGGCCATGCGAGCGACCTCGCGACCCAGCGTCTCGACGTACTCCCGGCCCTTGTCGTGGTTCAGCGTGATGACCGTGGTACAGCCGCAAAACCAGCACAGCGTCTCGCAGAAGGGAATGTGAAAGTAAAGCGACAGGTCCCGGTCCGTCTGGTTGTTTTGACGAATGCGGGTCTCCACCTCGCTCCAGGGGATGCCCTCCCGGAAATGATTGGCGGGCGGGAACGAGGTGTAACGCGGACCCGGCACGTTGTACTTTCGCACCAGATCCAGGTCCACATGCAGCATCGTCATCGACGAAATGTATCGGAGCCGGCGGCCCCTGCAAATCCTTGAACGGTCTCGACCAGGGCCTGCAGGGCGTCGAGGCGCGCATTCGGGGGCACACCGTGGCCCAGATTGAAGATGTAGCCGGGCCGACCGGCCATGGCCTCGAGGAGTCGGCGCGTCTCACGCCCCACGATGTCGGCCCCCAGCGTCAGAAGAAACGGATCCAGATTGCCCTGCACCGCCACGGAAGCCGGCCATTGACGCGCCAGGACGGGCAGGTCCACCTGCCAGTCCACGCCGATCACCTGCGCACCCAGGTCGGCCAGGGCGAACCAGTCGCCATGAAACCCGCGCGCGAACAGGATTACCGGCACCCGCCCCGCCACCCGCTCGATGAGGCGGCGCAGCCACGGAAAGGCGGCTTCCTGGTAGAGTCGCGGCGGCAGTTCCCCCGCCAGGCTGTCGAACAACTGCACCGCGTCCACGCCGGCCTCGATCTGCAGCGACAGCGCCTCCCCGACGGCCGCCGTAAACAGCTCCATCAATGCGTCGAACCAACGACGGTCCTCGAACCAGAGGCGTTTGGCTCGATCCCACGAATCGGCACTGCCACCTTCGAGGGCAAAATTGATCAGCGTCCAAGGTGCCCCCGCAAAACCCAGCAGAGCCGTCCGATCCCCCAATTCCCGGCGAAGCAGTCGTAATGCCTCGGCGATGTATTGCAGGCGTTCGCGAACCCGGCCGGGCTCGAGCCGCTGCAAATCCCGCGGCTCTTCCAGGGCGAATTCCATGGCGATCCCGCCCTCGTCGCGAAACCGGTAGGCCTGCCCCAGGCCTTCGTTCACGACAAGGATGTCGCTGAACAGGATGGCGGCGTCGAAACCAAAGCGTCGGATCGGCTGCAGCGTCACCTCGGCGGCCAGCTCCGGAGTCCGTACCAGTCCGAGGAATCCATATCGCTCCTTCAAAGCACGGTACTCGGGCAATGCCCGCCCCGCCTGCCGCATCAACCACACCGGGGGACGATCCACCGCCTTGCCATGGCAGGCCGCCAGAAACCGTTCACGACTCGTCATGCACGTGGCCCCCCAGAGTGGGGCACCCACTTCCGGGGAGCAAGCTTTCGGCTCGTCACCCACGCGGCGTTTTCGCCGGCCCAAGAGGCCGGCGGATGGAAGCCCCTGGTACAAGGACCCTGCAATCCCCACACGCCCGCGCCCGGTGCCTTCGACGGTGCCCGGGCAGGAGCCTCGGCGCCCGGCTGAGGCCGGCCCGGCTACATCGTGTTCCCCTGGCCTTCAAACCCGACGGGTTCCAGCTTTGCCCCGGAGCCGTCCCCCCGCCCGAATTTGACCCGTGCCCATGCCGCGGCTAATAACAAGCGCCATGCATGGCTGGGACTCCAGCAACCGACGGCGCCCGGGTGGGCGCAAGCCACGGCTCCCGATCGGGGCCGGTCGCTGAACCATGAGTATCCGCATCGCCGCCATCGAAACGTTCCCCGTGGTGTATCCCACCCGGGGATGGTTCAAGTTCCTGGAGGGGCCCAAGGGGCGGCCCGGAGGCCGTCCGTCGGTCGTGGTCAAAATCACCGCGGACAACGGAGCCGTCGGCTGGGGTCAAAGCATTCCGTTGCACCGGTGGAGCTATGAAACGCTCGAGACCGTGCAGACCACGATCGAGCACTATTTGGCGCCGGAGTTGATCGGCCTCGACGTGTTCGACCCGGAGGCGATTCAGGCTGCGATGAACCGGATCATCGCACCGTCGTTTTCCACCGGGCAACCCATCTGCAAAGCGGGCGTGGACCTGGCCCTGTTCGATTTGCGGGGACGGATCACGGGTCAGACCGCCGCCCAACAGTGGGGCCGCCCCACACGCGAGCGCCTCACACTCAGTTGGACGGTGAACGTGCGCACGCTGGCCGAAGCGGAACAAACCATCGCCGAGGGCCTGGCCGCGGGCTACCGACACTTCAACGTGAAGGTTGCGCCAGATCCCCGGTTCGACCTGGAACTGTGCCGGCTGGTCAAACGCCTCGTCCCGGAGGGGTTTTTGTGGGCCGATGCCAACGGGGGTTACGATGAATCCACGGCGCTGGAGGTGGCGCCGCGCCTGGCCGACGTGGGTGTGGCCGTGTTGGAGCAACCCCTGCCGGCGGCCCGCTTGACCGGCTACCGACGGTTGCGGCAACAGGGCGCCCTGCCCATCCTGATGGACGAAGGCATCGTCTCGAGTGTGGAACTGGAGGAGTTCATTCGGCTGGGCCTGCTGGATGGGGTAGCCATGAAAGTGGCCCGGTGCGGGGGATTGACCGAGGCACGCCGCCAAATCCAGTTGCTCGAAGCATCCGGCCTGCTGTGGCTCGGCAGCGGTCTGACCGACCCGGACCTTTCCTTGGCTGCCTGTCTCCAGCTATACGCGGCCCACGGCCTGCAGCGACCTGCCGCCCTCAACGGGCCGCAGTTCCTACAGGGCTCTATCCTCAAGCAGCCCATCCGCGTCGAGAGCGGCGAGGCCCGGGTTCCCCAAGGGCCCGGCCTTGGCGTGGAGGTGGACCCCGACCGCCTGCGTCAACCCCTGGTTTGAACGACCCGCCCATGGCCAACTCCGACACGGCTCTGCCCGCCGGGGATTTCGTCACTGCCTGGCGATTATTCATCGCACTGTCAGTTCCGGAGCCGCTCCAACGCGACTGGCACCGTTGGCAACAGTCCGCTCAACGCCGCTTGCCCGAAGGCCTTCGGTGGACGCCTGTGCATCAACTGCATTTGACCCTGCGGTTTCTCGGCGACGTGGCCTGCGAGGAGGTGTCACGGCTGACGGAGGCGCTCCAGCGTGCCTGCGCGTCGGTGCCGCCGTTCACCCTGGCCTTTCAAAACCTGGGCTGCTTCCCCTCCCTCGAGCGCCCGCGCGTGCTGTGGGCGGGGTTGGGCGGGGAGGTGACGCGGTTGAGCACGCTCCAGCAACGCATCCAGGCAGAGACCCGGCCCTGGGGACAAACCGAAGACCGACCCTTCGTCGCCCACCTGACGCTGGCACGGGTTCGCGAGGGCAGCCCCGCCGCCCGGCAGGGGCTGGCGAAACACCTCGTCCGCCTGCCCTCCCTGCCAAGGGCATCGTGGTCCGTCGATGTCGTCATCCTGTACCGCAGCCAGCTTCAACCCGGCGGAGCCATTCACACCGAGCTTTCCCGGTGCGCCTTGCGCGCTTGAGCCATCCCCGGCAGCCTTGACCCCGAAGCGTTGATTCGCCCAACCTGAACCGGTGGAACCCAAACCCTGGGTGGTGGCCCACACCCGGCCCCGCTGCGAAAAGAAACTCAAACAACATTGCGACCGCGAAGGTGTCGAGGCGACGCTGCCCCTGGTACCCTCGGCCCATCGGTACCGCGGCAAAGTGGTCGTTTTCGAAAAGCCGCTCTTCCCCGGCTACGTGTTCCTGAGGCTGACACGGGACCAACGTCGGTCCGTGCTGGCCAGCGACTACGTGGCCAACCTGCTCGATGTGTTCGATCAGGAGCTGTTCGAGCGCCAGCTGCAAGAGATCCTGTTTGCCCTGCAGGCCGGGTGCGAGGTGCGCCTGGCACCCAAGATCGGGAAGGGCACGCGGGTCATCATCAAGAGTGGCCCCCTCCGCGGCCTGGAGGGATGGGTGGAGGAGCGTTACGGGCCCAACATCGTGCTGCTGCGTCTGGACTTCATCGGCCAGGCGGCTGCAGTGAAACTGGACGTCTGCGAGTTGGAACCGGCTTGAACTGCGTCCGGATCCGACCCCGGGGAACGGCCCGTAGTGCTCGGAATCTTTAAGAGGCGACCCGCCCCGGGCTCAATACACCCGCTGCACCCGGTAGAGCCGAATCGGAACCGTCGGGTCGGCCTGGTCCTTCCAAATCAGCTCGGTTCCCGTGGCCATCAGGTCAGGCGAAGCGATCTGCCAATTCGGATCGTCCCAGCGGGTCTTATACACCAGCCGATAGACGGCGCCGGGGGTGGCCTCCCACACCAGGCGCATGGTGTCCCCACGTTGTCGCACGACGCCGAAGCGGACCGGTTCCAAGGGGACGGCTCCCGGAGCCACCGGCTGAAACTCGGCCGATCGCGTGATCAGAACCTTGTCCACCCGGAGTCGGTTATCCATCAGCCGGATCGAAACGCTCCGCGCACCCGCGTTCAAGGAGAGGGAAACCGGCGGCAGGGTCCCACCCGGCGGTGCGTAAAACCCGCCCGTGGGCACTACGCGCAATTGCATCCATTCCCAGTTTTGCGCCCCCGAGGGTTGCAGCTGGCCGGCGATCTCGCCCCCTCCGTCCACGGACAAGAACACCTGCGCAGCCGTCCCGTCCACGGTGGCGCCACGAACCCATACGATATAAGTCCCGGAGTCGGGCACCTGCACCGTATGCGTCACCTGGCCCGAACCGATACTGCCTCCCTGAACGTAGGCCGCTGCGTTGGTGGGCGAGTCGGAGGCGCCCGTCTGCTGCGTCACCAGGCTGCCTTGCGCCACGCCGTCTTCCGCTTCCCATACCAGGCCGTACTGGTCCGGCGGAGGAGCCGGCAACACCAGGACCGTCACCGGGTCCGCACCCTCGAGTTCGCCATCTGAGGCGACCAAACGGAGCACATACTCGCCAGGTTCACTGAACCTTGCCTCCGTGTGCAGACCCGTCGGAGCGCTGAACTCCACCTGGCCCGGTCCGGTGACCACTTCCCACCGGAAAACAAGTCCCGCCTCCCCCAAGGGCAGGCCATCGTCCTCCACCCGGCTTACCAGCACCGCTGCTTCGGTGACCTCGATCGTCTGGTCCGGCCCGGCGCGGACCACCGGCGCACGGTTCCCCGGAGTGACCGATTGCACGGTGATCACCACCTCGTCGACGGCGCTCAGCTCTCCGTCGCTGGCGACCAGTCGGAACACGTACACGCCCGGCTCGCTGAAGCCGACTTGGACCACCAGCGCATTGGTCGCACTGAACTGCACCGGGGCCGGCCCGCTGACCAGTTCCCACCACGCCGTCAATTGTCCCGGCACCAACGGCAGACCATCGTCGCCCGCCTGTCCAGCCAACACAACCCCGCCGGGCAGTCGCACCGTCTGATCCGGTCCGGCATCGACCACAGGGGCCTGGTTGATCGGGAGAGGCGGCTCTACCCTCACGGCCACCTCATCAGTTGCGCTCAGCTCTCCGTCGCTGGCGACCAGTCGGAACACGTACACGCCCGGCTCGCTGAAGCCGACTTGGACCACCAGTGCATTGGTGGCACTGAACTGCACCGGGACCGGCCCACTGACCAGTTCCCACCACGCCGTCAATTGTCCCGGCACCAACGGCAGACCATCGTCGCCCGCCTGTCCGGCCAACACAGCCCCACCGGGCAGTCGCACCGTCTGATCCGGTCCGGCATCGACCACAGGGGCCTGGTTGATCGGGAGAGGCGGCTCTACCGTCACGGCCACCTCATCAGTTGCGCTCAGTTCTCCGTCGCTGGCGACCAGTCGGAACACGTACACGCCCGGCTCGCTGAAGCCCACTTCAACCACCAGTGCATTGGTGGCACTGAACTGCACCGGGGCCGGCCCACTGACCAGTTCCCACCACGCCGTCAATTGTCCCGGCACCAACGGCAGACCATCGTCGCCCGCCTGTCCGGCCAACACA